>CBJMVH010000126.1:0-2218 GCA_966433195.1 uncultured Ralstonia sp. | reverse complement strand
GATGATGTCCTTGCTGCGGTCCTTGATCTTGATGTAGCCGTCGGGCATGCAGACGCCCAGGTCGCCGGTATGGAACCACCCGCCGGCAAAGGCCTCGCGCGTGGCCTTCTCGTTCTTGAGGTAGCCCTTCATGCAGATGTTGCCGCGGAACATGATTTCGCCAATGGTCTCGCCATCGGCCGGCACCAGCTGCATGGTTTCCGGATCGAGCACCGCCACCTGCGATTGCAGGTGATACCGCACCCCCTGGCGCGCCTTCATCGTGGCGCGATCGTGCTCGGGCAGCGTGCGCCACTCGTCCTGCTCGGCACAGACGGCGGCGGGGCCGTACACCTCGGTCAGGCCGTAGACGTGCGTCAGCTCAAAGCCCATGGCTTCCATCTGCGCGAGCACGGCGGCCGGGGGCGGCGCACCTGCCACCATGCCGCGCACCGGCCCGCGCAGTCCTTCGCGCCACGACGGCGGCGCGTTCACCAGCGCGGTGTGCACGATGGGCGCTGCGCAGTAGTGCGTCACGCCCTCGTCGCGCATGAGGTCGAACACCAGCTTCGGCTCGAACTTGCGCAGGCAGACATTCACGCCCGCGCGTGCCGCGATCGTCCACGGGAAGCACCAGCCGTTGCAGTGGAACATCGGCAGCGTCCACAAGTAGACCGGGTGCTTGGGCAGATCCCACTCCAGGATGTTCGATACCGCATTGATGGTCGCGCCGCGATGGTGGTAGACCACGCCTTTCGGGTCGCCCGTGGTGCCCGAGGTGTAGTTGAGCGCAATTGCATCCCACTCGTCAGCCGGCATCTGCCAGGCGTAGTGCGGGTCGCCCGAGGCGAGGAACGTTTCGTAATCGGTGTCGCCAAACGGCTCGGCCTGCGGGCCCAGGGCATCGTTCACGGCAATCACCTTCAGGCCGGGAATCTCCAGCGCCATCTGGCGGGCCACGTCGGCAAACTCGGTGTCGGCCAGCAGCACGCGGGCCTCGCCATGGCGCAGCATGAAGACCAGGTTGGCGGCATCCAGGCGGATGTTCAGGGCGTTGAGCACGCCGCCCGCCATCGGCACCCCGAAATGCGCCTCCACCATGGCAGGCGTGTTGGGCAGCAGCGCCGCCACCGTGTCGCCCCGGCCCACGCCGGCCAGCGACAGCGCACTGGCCAGGCGCCGCGCACGCACGTAGGTGTCGCGCCAGTTCTGGCGCACCGGCCCGTGCACGATGGCCAGGCGATCGCCATACACGTCTGCCGCGCGGGCAAGAAACTCGATGGGTGTGAGCGGGACGAAGTTGGCCGCGTTGCGGGCCAGACCGCTATCAAAATCCGTGGGCATTGCTGTGTCTCCGTGCGCCGGGCGCTGTTGCTTTTTGTTGGGCAACGCTATCATCGGCCGGCTCCCGCACTCTGTCACCCGGATGACAAACCGCCCGAAAACCCGCGCCACTTAAAGGCTGACGGGTTTCTTACAAAGCGAAGGCAGAGCCCCACGCGCCCCCGCCACCCTTGACCGTGTGCCCACGCCTGCCATGACGACACCCCGTGCTCCGACGCCCGCCACGCAACTGCAAGGCCATGCGTGGTTCACCGCGCTTGCGCCTGAACACCAGGCCCTGGCCGCGCGAGAAACCCTGCTGCAGGCCTTCGAGCCCGGCGCCTTCATTGCCCGCCGCGGCGAGCCGTCCCGCTACTGGATCGGCGTCGACACCGGCCTCATCAAGCTGGCCGTGTACACCTCCGACGGGCGCGGCTGCACGTTCTCCGGCGTGCCCGCGGGCGGGTGGTGCGGCGAGGGCAGCGTCATCAAGCGCGAAGACCGCCGCTACGACGTGATCGCCATTCGCGCCTCGCACGTGCTGTTGGTGCCCGAACCCGTGTTCAATACGCTGCTCGCGCAGAGCCTGCCGTTTGCCAGCTTTGTGGTGCGCCAGCTCAACGAACGCATGGGCCAGTTCATCGCCACCGTACAGAACGATCGCCTGCTGAGCGCCGATGCGCGCGTGGCGCAAGCGATTGCGCAGTTGTTCCACCCCGCCCTGTACCCGCGCACGAGCACCGTGCTGGAACTGTCGCAGGAAGAGATCGGACTGCTGACGGGGCTGTCGCGCCAGCGCGTGAACCGCGCGCTGCAACGGCTGGCCGAAGGCGGAATGATCGCGCTGTCGTACCAGACCATCCGCGTGACCGACCTTGAGCGGCTGCGGCTCTTTGGCCTGTCGGAGCTGTAGGCG
>CBJMVH010000125.1:0-3519 GCA_966433195.1 uncultured Ralstonia sp. | reverse complement strand
CAAAGGCAGGCATGGATATGTACACCGCAACCGGTCGCAAGACCAAGTCCGACGAAATGGCCGCATACGCACCGCTGGTGCGCCGCATTGCCAACCAGATGATGGTGAAGCTGCCGGCCAGCGTAGAGCTGGACGACCTCATCCAGGCCGGCATGATGGGCTTGCTCGACGCGCTGTCGCGCTACGAAGAAACGCAGGGCGTGCAGTTCGAGTTCTACGCGGCCCAGCGTATTCGCGGTGCGATCTTGGACGAACTGCGCGGCTCCGACTGGCTGCCGCGCGGGCTGCGCCGCAATGCCCGCACGATCGAGCAGGCGATCCAGAAGCTGCAGCAGCAGAAGGGCCGCGCGCCCACGGAGACCGAGATTGCGGCTGCGCTGGGCATGTCGCTGGCCGAATACCAGAAGCAACTGGTCGACCTGCAAGGCAGCCAACTGCTGTACTACGAAGATTTCGACCGCGAAGACGCTGACGCCTTCATCGAAAACCGCGCCGCCGAGAATGACGCCACGCCGCTGGACCAACTGCTGGACCACGACCTGCGTGAATCCGTCGTGGCCGCCATCGAAGGCCTGCCCGAGCGCGAAAAGCTCATGATGAGCCTCTACTACGAGCAGGACCTGAACCTGCGTGAAATCGGCGCCGTGATGGGCGTGTCGGAATCGCGCGTGTGCCAGATCCACAGCCAGGCCATTGCCCGCATTCGCGCCAAGCTGCGCGATCGCGCGTGGCTGCCCACGCCGACCTGATATCGGCCCGGCTTTACGCTGCGAGAGTTCTACTGCGCGGCCAGCGAGTCACCTCGCGGCCGCGCATTTTCTTTGGGCAGTTCGGTGACGAGGCGGGCCGTGGCGGCATCCCACACGCGGGTCTCTCCATGGCGGAACAGCAGGAAGCGCTCAGCCGGCACGTCAGCCGCTTCCAACGCGTTCGCCAGGTCGGTGATCGGCTGGTCGAGCGCCTCGTCCGTCAGCGGAAATGTGCCCCAGTGGATGCCCACCGCCTGCCGCGCGCCGATGTCATGCATGACCTGCACGGCTTCGGCCGGGTCAATGTGCTGGGCCTTCATGAACCAGCGTGGCTCGTAAGCCCCCACGGCAATCGCCGCCACATCAAAGTGGCCGAAACGTGCGCCAATGTCGCGCGTGTCTTGCGAATACCCCAAATCCCCAGAGAACCAGAAACGCAACTGCGGATGCAGCACCGCCCAACTACCCCATAGCGTGTGATTGCGGTCATACAGGCCGCGTGCGGACCAGTGCTGTACGGCGCAGAAATGGACGGTGAAGGGGCCAAATTGCGCCTCGTCGTCCCAGTCGAAGGCGCGCACGTTGGCGTTGTCACCCGACAGGCGCGTGCCACGTACGTTGCGCACAAACCAGTGGTCAATCCCCAGCGGGACGAAGAACATCGGTGCGCCGCCGGGCTGGCGCATGAGCGCGCGCACGCTGGCTTTGTCCAGGTGGTCGTAATGGTTGTGCGAGATCAGCACCAGGTCGATATGCGGCAATTGCTTGAGCGACAGCCCCGGCGGCTGGTGCCGGCGCGGCCCGGCAAAGGGCAGCGGCGAGGCGCGCTTGGAGAACACGGGGTCGGTGAGCACGTTCAGGCCGCCGATCTGCAGCAGCAGCGTTTCATGGCCGATCCAAGTGAGTTGCGGCACGGCGGGCGGCTGGTGCACGGCAGTCAGATTGGGCGCAACACAGGACAGGTCTTGCGTGGGCGGCTTGGGGAGCTTGAGGCGGCGGCGTTCCTGCTGCCACTTCCAGAAATTGCCGCCGGTGTGGGGGTGCGGATAGCGGTTGCGGAATCCGTCTGGGGTGTGGTGGGGCTTGGATGGGTCGTAGTGCAGGTTGGCCATGGCGTCGCAGGGGGTGGACGAGCCACCCAAGTGAGGGAAGCGGCTCGAATATCAAGGAATATCAACTTCTGTTGGTTTTTGAACTTCGGATGGGCGACTGCCTAGGCTGAAACCGCCTCGCTGAGGCGCGCTCCACAACACATTCCAGGTGGAGCGCGGCAGCCAACCCTTCCTCATAGAACCCGCATGCATTCAGATACTTACTCGGCCGGTCAATTTGATGTTTCGGATGCGCAGGCCGCGCATCAAAAAGGGGGGCCGTTTGCGGCTTAACAGGTTGTCAGAAACCGGGGCAGGGCGGACACCTCATCCGTCTGGCCGACGCCCGGGTTGCCACGTTTTCTCCCCGATCATCGCTTGCGCATCCGAGTGCGCCGTTACGGTTCGTGCTGGGCGGGCCGGCGCGACAGACCGGCGGCAGCGTCGCGCGGCTGGCTCAACTTCCTTCGGGTGCCATCGTCAGCATCAACGACTATCAACTGGTTGGCGAGACCGCCGAAGTGGCTGACGTCTTCCATCTAGGCGGTTATATGCACGGGCGCTGGACGCATGGCCAGGCGCGCCTGGGTCGGTATATCCGGCATATCGGCGGCGACGCGGGCGAATGCCACTACGCCGTGGTCGAGCACAGTGCGGCGCTGCTGCGTCGGCATACTGCACTCGGGTGCCAGGGCATCTTCACGTCGCCCACCGTGGCTGGTGGTCGCGGCCCCATTGGTCAAGCGCACGGCAGCCTCGACATGGTCTGGCAGGACGGCACCCTCCGGCTGGTAGGCAGCGTGGAGGTGCGCGTCAACGGCGCACAAGCCGCCTTGCCCATCCGCCATTACCAGCCTGCCATCGGTGTCGCCAGCCAAGGCGGCAGCCCGTTTGGCGGCAACACCTACACCCTCACCCCGGTCGTGGCCGAGACAGGTATGTTGCGATGCGTCATCCTGTACAAGCTGCGGCTCGACCTGGGTGTGTTCTACCAGGGCGTGGGAATGTTCGAAGCGCACACGCGTGTATGAACGCAAAATATGTACACAAAAAACGCGGTGAATTGTTGACAGATGCAACATCGGTCTCCAAGATGGCCGGCAAATGTGGGGCATCACGCCACACACATGTTGGCAGCCGATGCGCCTTACGCGGCCTGCCCAAGCACGCTTCCGGCACGTATTCGGAGGCGGCATCCGGAGACAAGACATGCGCCCATCCCCCGGCCACCTTTCGCCCGCGTCCAGCACTTGCGAGGACCCTGTCAACGAGCGCTTGCCACTGCCGCGCCTGTTCGCGCTGGGCCTGCAGCACCTGCTGGTGATGTACGCCGGCGCAATCGCCGTGCCGCTGATTGTCGGCAATGCGCTTGGCCTGTCGAAAAGCGATCTCTCCTACCTGGTCAACTGCGACTTGTTTGCGGCAGGCGTCGGCACGCTCATCCAGTCGCTCGGCTTCCTGATCTTCGGGATCCGTCTGCCGGTGATGATGGGGGTGACGTTTGCTGCGGTTGCACCCATGATCGCCATCGGTATGGACCCCGGCATGGGGTTGCCCGGTATCTTTGGGGCGTCGATCGTTTCGGGCGTGTTCGGTATTGCCATTGCGCCGTTGATGGGCCGGCTGCTGGGCCTGTTCCCGCGCGTGGTGACGGGCACGGTCATCATGCTGATCGGCTT
>CBJMVH010000124.1:0-3776 GCA_966433195.1 uncultured Ralstonia sp. | reverse complement strand
GCCCCGTGTCGGCTAGAATGCCGCATTTCCTTCAAGACGCTGTCGAGGTCTGATTTGAACAACACGTATCCGCATCCCATCATCGCCCGCGAGGGCTGGCCGTATCTGGGCGCGATTTTCATCGTCTCGCTCATCGTACAAATGGCTGCCGGTTTCGGCTGGGCGTGGCCGTTCTGGGTGCTGACGCTGTTTGTGCTGCAATTTTTCCGCGACCCGGCGCGTGCCGTGCCCACGCAAGCGAATGCGATCCTGTCGCCGGCCGATGGCCGCATCGTTGCCGTCGAGCAAGTGCGTGACCCGTACGCTGATCGTGATGCACTGAAGATCAGTGTGTTCATGAACGTCTTCAACGTGCACTCGAACCGCGCGCCGGTGGATGGCACGGTGCAGCAGGTCCAGTATTTCCCGGGCAAATTCGTCAATGCCGATCTGGACAAGGCTTCGCTCGAAAACGAGCGCAACGCGGTTGTGCTGCGCCGTGCGGACGGCCAGGTGGTCACGTCGGTGCAGGTCGCGGGTTTGATTGCGCGGCGCATCCTTTGCTATACCAGAGCAGGCGAGACGCTCGCGCGCGGCCAGCGTTATGGGTTCATCCGCTTTGGCTCGCGTGTCGACGTGTACCTGCCGCTGACGGCTCGCCCGCGCGTGACGATCGGCGAAAAGGTATCCGCCACGCTCACGGTGCTTGCCGAGCTGGACTGATCCGGAGGCCGCCATGCCCGCGTTCAACCGACGCAAGAAGCGTTTTACCGCCAGCAACGTCACGCATTTGCGTCCGCTGCGTCACAACCAGCCGCGCGAGGATGACGATCTGGAAGTCATCCGCCCGCGCCGCCGCGGCATTTACTTGCTGCCCAACGCCTTCACGACGGCCGCGCTGTTCGCAGGCTTTTTCGCCATCGTGCAGGCGATGAACCTGAACTTCGAGACAGCAGCCATTGCCATCTTCGCGGCGATGGTGCTCGACGGCATGGACGGCCGCGTCGCGCGGATCACCAACACGCAGAGCGCGTTCGGTGAGCAGTACGACTCGTTGTCTGACATGGTGTCGTTTGGTGTTGCGCCCGCGCTGGTGATGTACGAGTGGATCCTGCGCGATCTCGGCAAGTGGGGCTGGCTCGCTGCGTTTGTGTATTGCGCGGGGGCGGCGCTGCGTCTGGCGCGCTTCAACACGAACATCGGCGCAGTGGACAAGCGTTTCTTCCAAGGCATGCCGAGTCCGGCTGCAGCTGCGCTGATCGCCGGTTTCGTCTGGCTGGCGATTGACAACAAGCTGCCGGTCAAGGAAGTGTGGATGCCGTGGGTGGCGTTCGGGCTGACGCTGTACGCGGGGCTGTCGATGGTCTCCAACGCACCGTTCTACAGCGGCAAGGCGCTCGACGTGCGGCATCGAGTGCCGTTTGGCGTCATGGTGCTCGTGCTGGTGCTGTTCGTGGTGATATCGAGCGACCCGCCGGTGGCTCTGTTCGGCCTGTTTGTGGGCTACGCAGTGTCGGGCTATTTGCTGTGGGGCTGGCGCACGCTGCATGGCCAGCAGGGCAGCCCGCGCCTGCCGAAGCAGGCCACGGACGACGCACATGGGTGACCGATCCGCTGCACCATTGTGCGCTTGCGTCAATTTTTGAATTCGTCTATAGTCGTCCGCATGCTTTCGCGCCCGATTTCCATTCTGATTACGCTAGTCTCGATTGATGGCCTACTAGGTCGTCAGGTCGGGACACGCGCGTAGGAAATCGCAAGACAAGGCAAGCAGAAACCGCCAAGTTTTCGCGAACCAGGATTCAACAGCGCCCCGGCCTGCAACCATGCACGCCGGGGCGTTTTGCATTCTGCGCCGCCAAAATCCAAGTATTCGAGACACCACCAAGACCGACGCCAAAAACGTCACCCCACCAAGGAGCCGCCATGAGCGACAAACTGATTATTTTCGACACCACCTTGCGAGACGGCGAGCAGTCCCCTGGTGCGTCGATGACCAAGGAAGAGAAGATCCGCATCGCCAAGCAGCTCGAGCGGCTCAAGGTGGACGTGATCGAAGCCGGCTTCGCGGCCAGCTCCAATGGTGACTTCGAGGCGATCCGCGCGATTGCCCAGTCGGTCAAGGATTCGCGCATCTGCTCGCTGGCCCGTGCGAATGACCGTGACATCTCCCGCGCTGCCGAGGCGCTCAAGCCGGCCGGCCAATTCCGTATCCACACGTTCATCGCCACGTCGGCGCTGCACATGGAGAAGAAGCTGCGCATGACGCCGGATCAGGTGTACGAGCAGGCGCGTTTGGCTGTGCGCTTCGCTCGCCAGTTCACGGATGACATCGAGTTCTCGCCGGAAGACGGTAGCCGCTCCGACATGGATTTCCTCTGCCGCGTGCTGGAAGGTGTGATTGCCGAGGGCGCCACCACCATCAACCTGCCGGATACGGTGGGTTACGCGGTGCCGGAAGGCTACGCTGCGCTGATCCGCTCGGTGCGCGAGCGTGTGCCGAATTCGGATAAGGCGATCTGGTCTGTGCATTGCCATGACGATCTGGGAATGGCCGTTGCCAATTCGCTGACTGCTGTCCAGTTGGGCGGCGCACGCCAGATCGAATGCACGATCAACGGCCTGGGCGAGCGCGCCGGTAACACCAGCCTCGAAGAGGTGGTGATGGCAGTGAAGACCCGTCGCGACTACTTCAACCTTGATGTCGGTGTCGATACCACGCAGATCGTGCCGGCTTCCAAGCTGGTTTCGCAGATCACCGGTTTCGTCGTGCAGCCCAACAAGGCTGTGGTCGGCGCCAACGCCTTCGCGCATGCTTCGGGCATCCACCAGGACGGCGTGCTCAAGGCGCGGGATACCTACGAAATCATGCGCGCCGAAGATGTGGGCTGGACGGCCAACAAGATCGTCCTGGGCAAGCTTTCGGGCCGCAACGCATTCAAGCAGCGCCTGCAGGAGCTGGGTATCGAGCTGGACTCCGAAGCTGAGTTGAACGCCGCCTTCACGCGTTTCAAGGAACTGGCCGATCAGAAGGCCGAGATCTTCGACGAAGACATCGTTGCCATCGTCTCGAACGAAGCACAGCACAGCGAGGGCGAGCACTTCCGCTTTGTGTCGCTCGCGCAGCGTTCGGAAACCGGCGAGCGTCCGCATGCGCGCATCGTCTTCGTTGCCGATGGCAAGGAAGTGACGGGCGAGGCGGAGGGCAATGGCCCGGTCGACGCCACGCTCAATGCGATCGAAAGCAAGGTGGCCAGCGGTGCTGAGCAGCTTCTGTACTCGGTCAACGCCATCACCACTGGCACGCAGGCGCAGGGCGAGGTGACTGTGCGTCTGTCCAAGTCGGGCCGCATCGTCAATGGCGTGGGCACCGATCCGGACATCGTGGCTGCATCCGCCAAGGCCTACCTGGCTGCACTGAACAAGCTGCAGGATAAGAGCAGCGAAAAGCTCAACCCGCAGATTTGATCGCGGGTTTTAACGAACACACGCAGGAGTCGGCCCAGACCCCAACACGATCACCACAGAGCGCGCTACCGGTTACCCACCGGATCGCGAAGCGGGTGCAGCGGCACCGGACACGCCAGGAGCGTGTGCCATGCCGGCTGTCTTTGAGAGCGATGTCCGTGCGATCCACGGCATGGCCGACCCGAACGTCCACGCCAGGTGATGCGCCTCGCGTGGATGTTGCCGTTGAAACGATCCCATGCGTCAAGTGCGGCCGGGGGGGGGGTGGGGTGGGGAGAGAAAACAACTTCACCCCCACCCCTGTCGAAGGTGTGGCATGGGGGTTTTGT
>CBJMVH010000123.1:0-3889 GCA_966433195.1 uncultured Ralstonia sp. | reverse complement strand
ACCAACTTCGTGATGCTGATGAACCGCGAAGCCGAGCGCCTGGGCATGAAGAACACGCACTTCGCCAATGCCGCCGGCCTGCCCGACCCGAACCACTATTCCACTGCACGCGATCTGTCGATCCTGACGTCGGCGCTGATCAAGAACTTCCCTCAGGACTACAAGTTCTATTCGCAGAAGGATTTCACCTATAACAACATCAAGCAGCCCAACCGCAACCGCCTGCTGTGGCTGGACCCGACCGTTGATGGCGGCAAGACGGGGCACACCAAGTCGGCCGGTTACTGCCTCGTCACGTCGGCCAACCGCCCGCTGCCGGATGTGCCGGGTGCCAGCCGCCGCCTGCTGTCGGTCATCATCGGCACCAAGAGCGATCAGGTCCGCACCCAGGAAAGCCTGAAGGTGCTGAACTACGGCTACCAGTTCTTCGATACCGTGCGCCTGTACCAAGCCAAGGAAGCGCTGCAGACGCCAGACGTGTACAAGGGCCAGGCCAAGAGCGTGAAACTCGGCGTGCTGGAAGACAAGTGGATCACCGTGCCCAAGGGTGCCGGCGCCCGCCTGAAGCCGGTGCTGGAGCGCAAGGACCCGCTGCTCGCCCCGATCGCGCAAGGCCAGCAACTGGGCACGGTCAAGGTGATGGACGGTTCGACCGTGGTGTCGGAATTCCCGGTGGTGGCGCTGGAAGGCGTGCCCGAGGCCGGCTTCATCGGCCGTACGATCGACGCAGTCAAGCTGTGGTTTAAAAAGAAGTAATCGTCCCCATTTACTTCGACATGACCTCCTCTCACACCCCCCCGCCGGGCCACATCCCGCCCGAACAGTCGCTCATCGAATATCCGAGCGATTTCCCCATCAAGGTGATGGGGCCGATGCACGACGACTTTGCCGCGACCATCATCGAGGTGGTGCGCCAGCACGACCCCGAATTCCACGAGGGACGCCTGGAAAAGCGCCCGTCTTCCAGTGGCAACTATCTGGGCCTGACGGTAATCGTGCGCGCGACCAGCCGTGCGCAGCTCGACGCGCTGTACCAGGCGCTGACGAGCCATCCGATGGTCAAGATCGTGCTGTAACGCACCGCGCACGCAACGCAAAAACGCCCCGGCACATCCGGGGCGTTTTCTTTGATACGCGGAGACAACATCAACCCTTGGCGACGTGCCCCAGGCAGACGGTGTTGTCGCGCATCAAGCGTTCGAGCTTGAGTTTGAATGCCGCGATCTCCGGCAGCAGCCACGCGCGGAACGCCTGCATCTTCGGCGTCTGCAGCGCGCTGTGCGGGCAGACGAAGTAGTAGTTCCACGGGCACGGGATCTTCGTCTCGAACAGGCGCACCACGCGGCCCGTCATCAGATCATTGAACGCCAAGGTCGGGCGGATCAGCGCAATGCCCTGCCCGGCTGCCGCCGCTTGCAGCAGCAATGACGAATCCTGGAACATCAGCCCGCCGCGCGGCTCCACAAACCCCGGCACGCCGGCTGCCTCGAACCACGGCTGCCAGTCTTCCCCCTCGCTGCGCAGCAACGTCATGGTTGCCATCTCGGCCACCGTGCGCGGCAGGCGCCCGCCATTGAACGATGGGCTGCAGATCGGAAAGAACACGTCGTCGAGCAGCTTTTCCACGTACAGCCCCGGATAGTTGCCGGAACCCATGCGCAGCGCCACATCCATCTCTTCGCGCGCAAAGTCGACCAGCGCGGGGCTGGAGAACAGCTCCACCTCCAGCTCCGGATGCTTCTCGATGAAGGTGCCAATGTGCGGCGTGAGCCAGCGCGCAGCAAACGAGGGCATCGTGCTGATGGCCAGGCGGTTGTCGCGGTTGCCGGCGCGCAGTTGGTGCGTGGCTTGGGCGATCTGGTCGAGCGCCTCGCGCACGCGTTCGGCATAAGTGCGGCCCGCGTGCGTGAGCACGACCCGCTTGCCGCGCCGCTCGAACAGCGGCACGCCCAACTCCTCTTCCAGCGTGCGCATCTGATGACTGACCGCACCGTGCGTGACGAACAACTCCGTCGCCGCGCGCGAAAAACTCTCATAGCGGGCGGCCGCCTCGAATACGCGCAACGCGCCAAGTGAAGGCAGGCGCATCGGTTCGCGGATTTCCGTCATGTTTCCCTCCGGATTTTCGTAGTGCCGCGTGTTTTCTTATGTGAGCAACACTATCAAGAACACCAATATATATCGTTTGGTACTAGGCAACCAAGCGCCTAGACTTCCTTCAACGGCAAGGCCCCATCCCACTGCCGTGAAGGAGCCGATCATGAAAGCTGTACTAACAAAAATTGTATTCACTCTGCAGCCCGGCGAAGTGGTGGCATTGCGTATGCCGGCCAACCAGAATCTGCGCGTCGAAGAAGCTCACGGGCGCGACGTATGGGTCACTCACGAGAACAAAGCCGGCGATGAATGGCTGCACGCAGGCGGCAGTGTTGCCGTGAAGCGCGGCGAGGAAATCGTCGTCTCGGTGGACCCGAAAGCCATCGGCCCCGTCTCGCTGGCGGTGGAAGCTACCGACGGCCACATGCCGCGCAAGCCGTGGCACGTCACCGATGGCTGGCGCCATACGCTGGCCGCGCTCGGCTGGAACGAGCACGCCGAAACGCCCGTCGTGGCCGCCTGAACTGGCCACCTGAGCGCTCAACCTGTTTTTTGCCTCCTTTTGCGGCACCTGTCGCAAAAGTCCGATGCCGGTACGATGCCTGCCATCGTGCCGGCGTCGTTTTTTGCGCAACCCTTCAAGCGAAGCGGGCAAAGGCGTCGGGGCGATGTGGGCAGCCCTGCGCTACACTCGCGGGCATGATTCCGATTGACATCGTCGAACGCGGTTTGCAGGACTACGCCGCCTGCTTCGACGAAATGCAGACCTTCACCGCCAACCGCAACAAACCCGGCGGTCCCGATACCCCCGACACGATCTGGCTGGTCGAACACCCGCCGGTGTTCACGCTCGGCTTGGCGGGCGATCCGGCGCATCTGTTGGCCCCGGGCAACATCCCGCTGGTGAAAGTCGACCGTGGCGGACAGATCACTTACCACGGCCCCGGCCAAGTCGTCGCCTACCTTTTGCTCGATTTGCGCCGCCGTGGGTTGTTCGTGAAAGCCCTGGTCGACGCCATCGAGGCGGCCGTCATCGAGACGCTCGCCACGTATAATGTCGCCTCCGAACGCAAGGCTGGCGCCCCCGGCATCTACCTGTCGAGCGGGCCGCATCAAGGCGCAAAGATCGCCGCGCTGGGGCTGAAGATCCGCAACGGCTGCAGCTACCACGGCGTGAGCCTGAACTTGGCGATGGACCTGTCGCCCTTCACGCAGATCAACCCGTGTGGCTATGCCGGCCTGGAAACCGTCGATATGGTGACTGCCGGCGCCCGTGATGCGTCTGGGCGCGCCGTGAGCGCCGAAGACTGGCAAACCGTTTCCCGCGACCTGGCCAATGCGCTGGTCGCCCAATTGCAGCAACGCGCGCAAGCGCAACCCGCCGAGGCCGCTACCGCCTAGCAGCCGGCACGCAGTAGACCTAAGCGTGTGCCACAAGCGCACGCGGAGAACACGATGACCGATTCCGCCACCGGCGCTGTTGAAAACGCCGTCACCTCTGCCCCGTCGAACAAGCCGTACGACGCCACGGCCAAGCAGAAGTCGCTCGACAAGACCGCGCGCATTCCCATCAAAATCGTGCCGGCCGAGAAGCTCAAGAAGCCGGATTGGATTCGCGTGCGCGCCGCCACCGGCAATTCGCGCTTCTACGAGATCAAGGACATCCTGCGCGCCAACAACCTCGTGACGGTGTGCGAAGAGGCGAGTTGCCCGAACATCGGCGAGTGCTTCGGCAAGGGCACGGCCACGTTCATGATCATGGGCGACAAGTGCACGCGCCGCTGCCCGTTCT
>CBJMVH010000122.1:0-3936 GCA_966433195.1 uncultured Ralstonia sp. | reverse complement strand
GTGGCCGGCGGTTCAGTGGCCGGCGCGGGCTCGTGGCGGAGGCCGCTGCGCCACAGCACCACCGCCACCACATGACACGCCGCTGCGGCCCAGCCCAGCATGCCCGGCCCGCCATGGGCCAGGGCCAGCGCCCCGACGGTCGAGCCCAGCGCAATCCCCACATACACCGCCGATGCATGCAGCGACAGCGTGATCGGCGACACCTCGGGCGCCAGGCGGATCAGCCGCGTCGCCTGCGCCGGGCCAAAGCCCCAGCCCGCCATGCCCCACAGCACGACCGCGCCGATGGCGATGGCGCCCGCCGTGGCACCGTGCAGCACCTGCACTGACAGCGAGAGCACCGAGAACGCCAGCACGATCCCCGCGCTGCTGACCGCCAGCACACGTGCCACGCCCGCACGGTCGGTCATGTGTCCGCCCAGGCCGGTGCCGACCGCCGCAAAGCTGCCGACCAGAAACAGCACGATCCCGACATGCTGCGGCGCAAAGCCCAACCCCTGCACGAAGAACGGTGCGACATAGGTGTAGAACGTGAAGCCACCAGCAGCCCACAAGGCCGACACCGCCAGCGCACCAAGCATGCCGGGTCGGCGTGCCACGCGCAGGCGCTGCGCCAGCGTGGTCACGCTATGCGGTAGGGCGCGCGGCAAGCCGAAGGCGAGGCCCGCCGTGGCCAGCGCAGACAGTACGCCGCACGCCACGAAGGTCGAACGCCAGTCGCCCTGCGCGGCGATCCATGCGCCCAGCGGCACGCCCAATGCCACCGCCACCGTACCGCCGCCCGTGATGATGGCCAGCGCCGAGCCGCTGCGCGCCGCCGGCACCAGACAGGTGGCCACCGCATTGGCCGTCGGCAGGAACACGCCAGCCGCCAGCGCCAGCAGCACCCGCGCCGCCATCAGTTGCCCGAAGCTATGCGCCCCCGCCGCCAGCAGGTTGCCCGCCGCAAAGATGGCCAGCGCGCCGATCAGCACACGGCGCCGGTCGACATTGCCGAGCAGCGTCGCCATGACGGGCGAACCCACGGCGTACGTCACCGCAAACACAGTCACGAGCTGCCCCGCCGCGGGCACGCTCACGCCCAGGTCGGCGGCCAGCACCGGCAACAGGCCGGCAATCATGAAACCTTCGGTGCCGATGGCGAACGCGCCCAGGCACAACCACCACAGCGATGCCGGCATGGTCGGCTCCTGTCAGAAGAGGCAAGCGAAAAGGGAGGCGAGGCGCGTGGGCCCCGCAAGGATCAGCCCGCGGTGGAGCTGGCGGTCTGGCCAAACAGCACGGCGCGCTCGTCGGCGGAGATATCTTCGCGGCGGCGCGAGTAGGCGCGTTCGACCCCGGCATACGCGCGCTGGGTGGCCGGGCGTGCGCCAACGGCTTCAAACCAGCGTTGCAGGTGCGGGAAGTCGTTCAGGTCTTGCCCGTGCCCGGCGTGCGGCACGATCCACGGGTAGGCCGCGATGTCGGCAATCGTGTAGTCGTTGCCGGCAATGTACGGGCGATCGGCCAGGCGGCGGTTGAGCACGCCGTACAGGCGGTTGGTCTCTTTGGTGTAGCGGTCGATGGCGTAGGGCACAGGCTCGGGCGCATACACGTTGAAGTGGCCGATCTGCCCGGCCATCGGGCCCAGCCCGCCCACCTGCCAGAACAGCCACTTGAGCACTTCCATGCGGCCGTGCAGATCGGCGGGCATCAACTGGCCGGTCTTCTCGGCCAGGTAGAACAGCATGGCCCCTGATTCGAACAGCACCACGGGCTCGGTGCCCTCGGCTGGGTCGTGATCGACCATGGCCGGGATCTTGTTGTTGGGCGAGATGGCGAGAAATTCCGGCTTGAACTGGTCCCCACGGCTGATATCGACGGGGATGACGTGGTGCGGCAAGCCGGTCTCGGCAAAGAACAACGCCATCTTCAGGCCGTTGGGCGTGGCGCAGGTGTAGAGGTCGATCATGGCGGGGGCCTCGTGTTCTGTCATGTTGGTTGACAGATTAGGCGTGAGAGTGGCCTTTTGTAATTGCCAAAAATGGGAAAATTCGGGTAGCCACTTGGAGGCCCGAGGTGGCCACTCAGTGCCCGTGCACTTGCGCGCGCTCTGGCGTCTGCGGGGTCTCGCAAGCGCGTGCGTACCACTCCCACGCGGCCGTGCCGCACAGCACGCCGGTCGCCAGGGCGGACACCACCAGCGCGGGCAGATCGCCGGCCAGCAGCCACGCACCGCCCAGCACCACCAGCCCCACCACGTGCGCTGGGCGAATCCGCCCAAAGATGGCCCACTTGAAGAGCAGGTTGCCGAGCAGGTACAGCATCGCGCTGCCCATCACCGCCAGCGCCGTGCCCGCATGGGCGTGGCCCACCGGGTGCGCCAGCACAAACTCGTCAGCTACCGCCCCCACGATGATGCCCGCCACCAGCACCACGTGGATGTAGGTGTAGGCCAGCCGCGCCAGCCGGCCAGGGTCGGCCGAGTGGGAAATCGTCTGCGCCCCGCGCTCGGCGATGGTGTCGAAATACAGCCACCACATCGCCAGGCTGCCGATGAACGACATCGCCATCGCGACAATGTTGGCGGCGTTCCATTCGAGCCCGGCAAACGTCGAGCCCGTCACCAGCACCGATTCCCCCAGCGCGATGATGATGAACAACGAACAGCGCTCGGCCATGTGGCCGCCTTCGACGTTCCAGTCGTCGGTGGTGGAGCGGCCCAGGCCCGGGGTGTAGAAACCCATCGAGGGCCCCAGCCATTCGATGGCGAGCGCGATGATCCAGCACACCCAGCGCACGGGCACGTCGGACAGCCCGCCCACCAGCCACAGCACCGCCGAGACGCCGAGCCACGTGGCAATGCGCTGGAAATTGCGCCGCATGGAGAGCGACTCGTGCCGCACCGCCCACAGGAAGAACACCGTGCGCCCGAACTGCATGAACACATAGGCCAGCGCAAACGCCAGCCCGCGCGAGCCGAACGCCTGCGGCAACGATGCGGACAGCAGCAGCCCCGCCGTCATCAGCACCAGCATCAGCATGCGGATGGCGAGCTTCTCCGGGTCGAGCCAGTTCGTCACCCACGACGTGAAGATCCACACCCACCACACCGCCAGCATCAGCAGCAGCGCCTGCGCACCGCCTTCGAGCGTGAAGTTGCCGATGAGCAGGTGCGAGAGCTGCGTCACCGCAAACACGAACACGAGGTCGAAGAACAGCTCGATGTTGGTGACACGGTGGTGGCCGTGGGCGCCGTTGGAGGTGGCGGGCGCGGCGCGGAGGTAGCTACGGGGCATCGGAAGGGTCTGTGGTCAGGCTTGCATGCCCAGCGTGAGCGTGCCGGCGCCTACCATGACCGCGCCGCCGGTGTAGCCGAAGCGGCGCTGCGCGGCCACGCTGGTCAGGCGCTTGGCGAGCAGCTTGGCGGCCAGCGCGTACATCGATGCATTGGCGGCCGCCAGGATGACGAAGGTCGGCAGCAGGATCGCGCTCTGCGACAGGAAGGTCTGCTCCGCCGACATGAACTGCGGCACAAAGGCGACGAAGAAGACGATGCTCTTGGGGTTCAGCGCCGTGACCGTCCAGGCGGACAGGAAACGTCGGCCGGCGGACTTTTGCTGCACGGGGATGGTCGCCTCGGGTGCGTCGTCGCGCAGGCGGCGGGCCGAGAGGATGGACTTGATGCCCAGATAGACGAGGTACGAACCGCCGATGAGCTTGAGGGCCGTGAACGCCGTGGCCGATGCGGCGAGCAATGCGCCTGCACCCGCCAGCGAGACGGCCATCGCCGTGGTGTCGCCTGCGGCCACGCCCGCCACCGTGCTCCACGCCGAGCGGCCACGGTTGGCCAGCGAATCACCAATCACCAGCAGGATGGTCGGGCCAGGGATCAACAGGATGATGATGCTGGCGCCGATGAAGGCCAGCCAGGTTTGGAGGGTCATGGTGGGCTCT
>CBJMVH010000121.1:0-3970 GCA_966433195.1 uncultured Ralstonia sp. | reverse complement strand
CCAACAACAATCCGGCGCCGGGTAAGAACCAGTTGGGTGCGTACACCGGTATCGTTCATTCGTTCTGAGCAGCATGACTTTCTGATCGCAGGGCTCCTGATTTCCTTGTCTCGCCCGCACTCGTGCGGGCTCTTTTTTTGTCAGGACCGTGCAGCGCCATCGGCTTTGGCGCACGCATTGCTACAACGCGTTGTGCATGTCTGTCGTAAGATGCCGCGATCCAAGCAAGGCCCTTAGAAACATGAACTTCCCGCTGATCCTCAACATCGCCGCCTTTGTCGTCATATTGGCAGCGCTGCGCTATTGCGCACATTTGAAACCGAACTGGAGTCTGGCCAAACGCGTGCTGCTGGGCATGGCGCTCGGCATCGTGTTTGGCCTGGCACTGCACCTCATCTACGGTGACGACAGCGCGACGCTCAAACAATCGATCGCGTGGTTCAGCATCGTGGGCGGCGGCTACATCCAGTTGCTGCAGATGATCGTCATGCCGCTTGTGCTGGTGTCGGTGCTGAACTCGGTGGCCAAGCTGAACAACGCTTCGTCGCTGGGTAGGATCAGCGTGCTGACGATCGGCACGTTGTTGCTGACGACACTGATCTCCGCCCTGGTCGGTGTGTTTGTCACCAACCTGTTTGGGCTGACGGCGCAAGGGTTGGTGCAGGGCGCGCAGGAAACCGCTCGCCTGACCGCCATCCAGGATAACTACGTGGGCAAGGTGGCGGAGCTGACGGTGCCGCAGTTGCTGCAGTCGTTCTTGCCGAAGAACCCGTTTGCTGAACTGACCGGCGCCAAACCCACATCCATCATCAGCGTGGTGATCTTTGCGGCGTTCCTGGGCGTGGCGGCGCTGCATCTGCTCAAAGATGACGCGGCCAAGGGCGAGCGTGGGCTCGTTGCGATCGACACCGCGCAGGCCTGGGTGATGAAGCTGGTGCGCCTCGTAATCCGCTTGACGCCCTATGGCGTGCTCGCGCTGATGACCAACGTGGTTGCCACCTCCAACGTGCAGGACATCATCAAGCTCGGCGGCTTCGTTGTGGCTTCGTATCTGGGGCTGGCGATCATGTTTGGCGTGCATGCCGTGCTGCTAGCGCTCAACGGCATCCACCCGATCCGCTTTTTCCGCAAGGTCTGGCCGGCGCTGTCATTTGCCTTCACCAGCCGGTCGAGTGCTGCGACCATTCCGCTGAGCATCGAGGCACAGACGCGGCGCATCGGCGTACCGGAGTCGATCGCCAGCTTCGCGGCATCGTTTGGTACCACGATTGGGCAGAACGGCTGCGCTGGCTTGTATCCCGCCATGCTGGCCGTGATGGTGGCGCCTACGGTCGGCATCAACCCGCTGGACCCGACATGGATCGCCACGCTGGTTGCCGTCGTCACCCTCAGCTCCGTCGGCGTGGCGGGCGTGGGCGGTGGCGCCACCTTTGCCGCGTTGATCGTGCTGCCCGCCATGGGGCTGCCGGTCACGCTCGTGGCGCTGTTGATCTCCATCGAACCGCTCATCGACATGGGCCGCACAGCGCTCAACGTCAACGGCTCGATGACCGCCGGGACGATCACCAGCCAACTGCTGCGGCAGACCGATCGACGTGTCTTCGATGCGGAGGAGGAAGCGGAGTTGGTGCATCGGTGATTGGCGACACGGAAAGAAAGAATGCCGGCCTTATGGTCGGCATTTTTTTTGCGCGTCAGCTGGGCGCTTGGGCAAGGTCCGTCAGCAGTTCCATGAAGGCGCTGGCCAGTTCCGTCGGTGCCTGAGTGCTTCGGCGCAGCAACCCGACCGGTTCCTTCGTGCCGGAGGTGGCGATGTCCAAGTGGACAAGCTGACCATGGGCCACATCGTCCTGCGCGGCCCGCTCCGGCGTAATCCACACCGCATCGGAGCGGCACGCCAGCAAGCGCGCGACCGATACGGAGAGCGTTTCCGTCACGCCGGCCGGCAGGCGCAGCCCATGTGTCTGAAACAGCGCATCGGTATGGTGGCGCGGCACCGTACCTTGTGTGGCAATCACGAGCGGGTAATCCAGCACCGCCTGCAAAGATGCCGATGCCCCGGGCTGCGCCAGCAGCGGATGCCCCGGGCGCACCACCAGCGCAAGCGGCTCCGCGTATAGCAGCTCAAACGACAGCCCCTGCATGGCATCGGGCTCTGCCATGCGCCCAATGATGAAATCGAGCTCCCCCGCCTTGAGCGCCGACAGCAATTCGATATTGGTGCCGGTACGCAGCCGTACTCCGGCATGCGGCCGTTGCGCGTGTAGCGTGGCAATCGCCTGGGGCAGCAGGCCACTCGCCACCGTAGGCAAGGCGCCGACTTGCACAACCGGCGCAGACGCATCGCCCGAGCCCATCAGCGCGGCCGTGGCGGATTCCAGTGCCTGCGTCACGCCCACCGCGTGCCGCAAGAACTGTTCGCCGGCCGCGGTCAGCCGCGCCCCGTGGCGACCACGCTCGACAAGCTGCACGCCGGCCAGGGCTTCAAGTTCGCCCAGCGTCTTGGACACCGCCGGCTGGCTCAGATGCAGGCGCTCGGCCGCGCGCCGCAGGTTGCGCTCCTGCGCAATGGCGACAAAGCAGCTCAGGTGCCGAAAACGGATGCGGGAGGGTGGCTCGCCAGAAAACGCACTTTCCATAACTTCCGGTTATTGAATATTCGATCAGAAGTCAATTTACTTCACTTTTTGGCGGAGATACAGTCCATCGCACGCGTTCAATACAACAGGAGACGCCCCATGACCCTGCCACTTGCCGGCACCGGCGAATTCGCCCAGCGCGACACCGCGCAGCATCCGCCCGCATTGACCCCCGGCTACAAGACCAGCGTGCTGCGCTCGCCGCGCAATGCGTTGATCTCCACGCTCAATACGCTGTCGGAAACCACTGCGCCGGTGTTCACGGCCGATGACCTCGGCGCGCTCGACAACGACCTCATCCTCAACTACGCCAAGGAAGGCTTGCCGATTGGCGAACGCATCATCGTCCACGGCTATGTGCGCGACGAATTCGGCCGCCCGGTGCCGAATGCGTTGGTAGAGGTGTGGCAAGCGAATGCTGGCGGCCGTTACCGCCACAAGAAAGACCAGTACATCGCGCCGATCGACCCGAACTTCGGCGGCTGCGGCCGCATGCTGACGGATGCCAACGGCTACTACGTGTATCGCACCATCAAGCCGGGCCCGTACCCATGGCGCAACCGCATCAACGACTGGCGGCCGTCGCACATCCATTACTCGCTCTCGGGCGATGGCTGGGCACAGCGCCTGATCACGCAGATGTACTTCGAGGGTGACCCGATGATCGCGCAGTGCCCGATCATCAAGACCATCCCCAGCGAAGAGCAGGTGCGCGGCCTGATTGCCCTGCATGACACGGCCAACCATGTGCCGCTGGATAGCCGCTGCTACCGGTTTGACATCACGCTGCGCGGCCGCCGCGCCACGCATTTCGAGAACGCCATTCCCGCCCTGCAAGGAGCCAAGTGATGACGACGACCACGCTTCAAGCATCGCTCGAACGCGCTCAGGCAGCTGCAGCGGCGACGACACCGCCGTTTGTGCACTTCAACGAGACGGCCTCGCAGACCGGTGGCCCGTACGTGCACATCGGCCTCGCCCCGCGCCAGGCCGGCTTCGACATCTACGAGAAAGAGTTCGGCAATGTGCTGGTGACGCCGGCCACGCGCGGCGAGCGTATCGCGCTGGAAGGGCGCGTCTACGATGGTTCGGGTTCCCTGCTGCGCGATGTGCTGATCGAGATCTGGCAAGCCAATGCGGATGGCAAGTACGCGCATCCGGCCGATCGGCAAGACAAGCCCGTCGACCCGGCCTTCCGTGGCTGGGGCCGCGCCGGCGCGGATTTCGACACGGGTGTCTATCGCTTCGAGAACATCAAGCCGGGCGCCGTGGCGGGGCGCGCCAATGCCGTGCCGGCACCGCATATCTGCATGGTGCTGTTTGCGCGCGGA
>CBJMVH010000120.1:0-4057 GCA_966433195.1 uncultured Ralstonia sp. | reverse complement strand
TTCGCTGCGGCCGCTTGAAGAACTGCGGTTACGAAGCCTCGGTGAAAGACCTGTTTCCCGATCTCTTCGAAGACTGGTCCGAGCGCTACAGCAAGACCGACGACCACCCGCACGCCGCGGCGGATGCTTATCTGAAGAATGCGCGCGGTTTCAACCTGGCGCGCGTGCAAGGCACGTACACGCAGGAATGGTTCAAGGACCTGGACAGCGGCGCAACCTCCGCCACCGTCCGCTTTGCGCTGCCCGGCGGCGGCTACTGGGAACGCCTGATCGATCGCGCGCACCGCTTCGGCAAGATGAAAGCGCGCTTTGCACCGGGCAAGCGCTACGCGGGCGAGGTGTGGATGCCGCCGACCGTCCCGGCCGAGAAACTGGCCACACTCGACACGCTATGGATCGTGGAGGGGATCTTCGATGCCGTCGCGGTCGGTCATCACGGTATCGACGCGGTATCGGCCATGAGCTGCAACAACTACCCCGACGCGTTCCTAGCCAAGCTGCGGGCGCAGCGTGGTGGTTCCCTGCCGACCCTGGTGTGGGCCTTGGACGGTGATGCCGCCGGCCGCGACTACACGCAGCGCTGGGTCAAGCGTGCCCGCAAGGACGGCTGGAAGTGCGAGGCCGCGACGATTCCGCAGACCGCCAAGGCCAAGCAGGACTGGAACGACCTGCACCTGGCCGACAAGCTCACACCCAGCGACATCGACGAATACCGGTACCAGGGTTCGCTGCTCATTGCGCGCAATCACGCCGACAAGGCGCGGCTGATCTACCGCCGTACCGGCATGGCGACGTTCTTCTACGACTTCGCCGATCGCCTGTACTGGTTCGATCTGGACATCCGAGCACTCGACAAGGCGATGCAGCAGCTCGAGGAAAAAGACCCCGACCAGGACGAGCAGGAACGCCGCGACCAAGCACTGGTGGAGGCCTGCGAGAACGTGGAAATCGCCAACTGCAACCCGCAGCCGCTGTACTACCAGGCCAACACCGTCACCGACGAGTCCTGGTACTACTACCGCGTCACCTTTCCGCACGGCGGCGGCGCGGTGAAGAACACCTTCGCCGGCAGCAGCCTGGCCAGCGCGAGCGAGTTCAAGAAGCGCCTCTTGAGCATTGCACCAGGCGCGGTGTTCACCGGTACCAGCCAGCAGCTCGACCGTATCATCCAGCGGCAGCTGTTCAACATCAAAACGGTCGAGACGATTGATTTCGTGGGCTACAGCAAGGAGCACGGCGTCTACGTCATGGGTGACCTCGCCATTAAAGACGGCGTGGTGCACACGCTCAACGACGAGGACTATTTCGAGCTGGGCAAGCTCAACCTCAAGACGCTGAGCCAGTCACCGCAGCTCACGATCAACCGCGACCGCCGCGAGTACCGCCCGGAGTGGCTGGATCTGGTGTGGCAGTGCTTTGGCGCCAAGGGCCTGGTCGCCCTGGCCTTCTGGTTCGGGAGCTTGTTTGCCGAGCAAATCCGCCAGGCGCAAAAGAGCTACCCCTTCCTGGAACTGGTCGGCGAGGCCGGCGCCGGCAAGTCCACCCTGATCGAATTCATGTGGAAGCTCTTTGGGCGGCGCGACTACGAAGGCTTTGACCCATCGAAGTCTACGCATGCCGCCCGTGCACGCAACTTCGCACAGGTCTCGAACCTGCCGGTGGTGCTGATCGAGAGCGACCGCGACGACGACGCCAAGAAACGGTTCGACTGGGATGAACTTAAGACCGCCTACAACGGCCGCAGCGTCCGCGCCACGGGCGTCAAGAACTCCGGCAACGAAACGCGCGAGCCGCCCTTCCGGGCCACGGTGGTGATTTCACAGAACGCCAAGGTGGAGGCCAGCGAGGCGATCATGCAGCGCATCTGCCATATCACCGTGGACCGCTCGGCGCATACCGCACAGACGCGTGCGGCGGCGCTCAAGCTGGAACAGACCCCGGTGGATGCGGTGAGCCACTTCCTGCTGATGGCCACGCGTGCGGAAGCCAAGGTGATGGAGACCATCCTGGCCAACGCACCCCAGCACGAGCACGCGCTGCTGGAGCACCCGGAGATCAAGACCACGCGTATCGCCAAGAACCACGGCCAGTTGCTCGCGGTGTTCGATGCGCTGTCGCACGTCGTCACACTCACGGACGAGCAAAAGGACGCGGTGCTGCAGGAAGTACGGGGCATGGCCATCGAACGTCAGGCGTCGATCAGCAGCGATCACAAGGTGGTGCAAATCTTCTGGGAGCGCTTCGATTACCTCGACGCCTGGAACGCGGCGGCGCACTCGCTCAATCACAGCCGCAATCCGCGCGAGATCGCGGTCAACCTCAACCACTTTGAGCAGATCGCGGCACATCACCGGCTCGAAGTACCGTCATTGTCTGATCTCAAGAAGCACCTGCGCAGCTCGCGCTCACGCAAATTCGTGGACATGAAGGCCGTCAACAGCGCCATCTGGCTTCACGACAACACCGACGAATCCCGCGGTCGCACCGTCAAATGCTGGGTCTTCCAGCGTGGCCCGAATGAACAGCAGACTGCATCGGCGCACACGTAAACACCAAAAAAAAGCAAAAAGGGAGCAAAGGCCTTATGAGCAAAAACCACCATATCGTGGATGCTGAGCTGTTGCGCGTGCTTTCGGGCAAACGCACGGAAGCCGCAGTGCGCAGATGGGCGCGCCGACAGGGCATTGCGATCAAAGATGGCGCCAATGGGCCGTGGACCACAATCCACGCCCTAAACGCTTCGTTGGGGATCAACGCAGCAAGCAACGATGGCGCTTACAGTGGAGACATCCTATGACTCGTGGCAGGAAGCGCAAACACGATTCTTCAATGCCGGCGCACATCGATCAGAAGAAGTTGCCTGTGGGGTGCTATTGGGACAAACGTGATCGCGTCTGGTACACCATTCTGCAGGGAACCAAAGCGAAGCGACAAAAACTCTTCAACGCTGATGCCATGCTCTCGGATCTACACCGAGCCATGGAAGAGGTGCGAGGCATCAACCACAAATCCCTCGAATGGTTATGCGAGCAGTATCACTCCAGCCATGTGTTTAAGGCTCTCGCAGAGCGCACGCAAAAGGACTACGAGGCTCAGAGACAGATTGCGCAATTGCTCCCGACGAAGCTTGGTCAGCCGCTTGGGAAACTCGACTATGCACGCCTCGAAACTCACCATTTTCAAAAGATTGTCGACGTTATCGCCAGCAATGGCACGCCGACAAAGGCAAACCACTTAGCGCGCTATCTTCGATTGGTCTATTCGTGGGCGGTTCGTCGTGGATACATCACTCGCAATCCTGTTAAAGGGGTGGCCCAAGCCAAAGAACGTAAGCTGCGGCGATTGCCCGAGCCGCAAGCGATGACCAAGATCATTCAACTGGCAGCAGAATGCGGACAGCTGCCAACCAAGAGCAAGGGGAGTTGCCCGCCCTATTTATGGGCCGTAGCCGATATTGCTTATCTTTGCCGGTTGCGCGGCATTGAGGTTGTAACGCTTACGGATGCCAATGCGCTGGACGAAGGCTTGCTAACCAATCGGCGAAAAGGATCGCGTGATGTCATCGTGGCATGGACACCTCGCTTAAGAGCCGCGTGGGATTGGCTCGCCGCCGTACGCAACAGGATCTGGAATGAGCAACGCGTTCCGGTCCCACTTGCTCCTCAAAAGCGCGTCCTTGTCGTGGGACTGGACGGCTACCCGTTAAAGAAGTCGGCGCTGGATTCCGCCTGGCAACGGATCATGCGCAAAGCGGTCAAAGATGGCGTCTTATCAAAAGACCAGCGCTTCGGGTTACATGACTTGAAACGGCGAGGCGTGACCGATACGGAAGGCACACGACACGACAAACGAGAGGCGAGTGGCCACAAAGAAGAGCAGATGATGGACGTCTACGACCTCAGTGTTCCGATCGTAACAACGCCCAAAGGCGTCTGAATTTTACGGCTAATTTTACGGTGCGCCGCGTGAAGCTGTACCGCAAAAACAAAAAACCCCTGCAAATGCAGGGGCTTAATGTGGCTGGGAGACTAGGATTCGAACCTAGATAAACGGAGTC
>CBJMVH010000119.1:0-4084 GCA_966433195.1 uncultured Ralstonia sp. | reverse complement strand
GGTGAGGCGCCTCGCGTGGATTTTGCCGTGGAAACGACCCCATGCGCCAGGTGCGTCTGCGCGTCCTTTGTGTTGGACCGCGCAGCCGCTTTACCATCCGCGCTTCTCGGAGATTTGCCATGGTGTTTCGTTGGTTCGTGGCCGCGCTGGCGGCCGTGGGGTTGTGTGGTACTGCGAGCGCCCAGCCTGAAGCAGCGCCGATTCGGCTGGCGTTGATCGAGGGTCTGTCGGGGCCGTTCGCCAATGCCGGTGAGGCGGTGGATCGCAATCTGCGTATTGCGATCGAAGGCGTGAACGCCCGCGGCGGGGTGAAGCTGCCCGATGGGCGCCATCCACTGGCGCTCGTGCGCTTTGATAGCAAGAACACCGTCGATGAGTCCTTGCTGCAATTGCAAGCCGCGACGGACGCGGGCATTCGATACGTCCTGCAGGGCAATAGCTCGGCGGCTGCAGCGGCGCTGTCCACGTCGATTTCACGCTACAACGAGCGCCATCCAGACAGCCGCGTGCTGTTCCTCAACTACGCCGCCGTCGACCCCGCGCTCACCAACGAGGCGTGCAGCTTCTGGCATTTCCGCTTCGACGCATCCGCCGACATGCGCATGCATGCGCTGACCGAAGTCATCCGCGCGGACAAGTCCGTCAAGAAGGTCTACCTGATCGGGCAGGACTACACGTTCGGCCGTCAGGTGGCGCAGTCTGCGCGCCAGCAGTTGGGTGAGAAACGACCGGACGTGGCCATCGTTGGCGAGGTGCTGCACCCGATCGGCAAGGTGAAGGATTTTGCGCCGTACGTGGCGCGCATTGCGGCGTCGGGCGCGGATACGGTCATCACGGGGAACTGGGGCAATGACCTGACGCTGCTGGTGAAGGCCGCGCGCGATGCCGGGCTCAAGGCGCGCTTCTTCACGTTCTATGGCAACTCGCTAGGTGCGCCGGGCGCGATGGGGGAGGCGGGCGTCGGGCGCGTGGTGGCGGTGGCCGAGTGGCATCCGAACCTGGGTGGCGCCAAGTCGAACGCATTCTACAAGGCGTTCCGCGCGCGCTATCCGGCGCCGGCCGATGATTACCCCGTGCTGCGCGACCAGATGATGATCGACATGCTCACTGCCGCCATCGAACGCGCCGGCACCACGGAGGCGGGCGCCGTGGCACGTGCGCTGGAAGGCGCTTCGCTGGATAACGGCTTTCACCGTATTACGTTGCGCGCGGAGGACCATCAGGCCATCCAGCCGCTCATCGTCACGCAGATGGAGCGGGCAGGCACGCCTGGTGCGCCGTTCGATATCGAGGGCTCGGGCTATGGTTTTCGCACGCTGAAAGTGATTCCGGCGGCGCAAACGGCACTGCCGACGACGTGCAAGATGGCCCGCTATTGACCGCTCTGACACAGAACTGTCGTCCGGGTGGGCTTTTAGGCTATAATCGCGGTCTTGCTGTCCGGATTTGGGTGGCAAGATTTTGTTTAACACGGCACCCGCGGCGGTCATTCAAGCGCTGCAGTGTCCGCAAGTCAAAGGAATCAAAATGTCCGTCGCTGACATCAAGAAGCAAGACATCGTCAAAGATAACGGCCGCAGCGCCAACGACACGGGCAGCCCGGAAGTGCAAGTTGCACTGCTGACCGCTCGCATCAACGAACTGCAGCCGCACTTCAAGGCGCACATGAAGGATCACCACAGCCGTCGCGGCCTGCTCAAGATGGTGAGCCGTCGTCGTCGTCTGCTGGACTACCTCAAGAGCAAGGACGCTGACCGTTACACCGCGCTGGTTGCCAAGCTGGGTCTGCGTAAGTAATGGTGGGTTTCACGCACTGCGCGTGACGAAAAGTGCCTGCGTCAGCATGCTGATGCAGGCATTTTGTTTTTGGCGGCCGCATTTGTGGCCGCGCCGGGCAACCGGCAATGATGGCAGTCGGTGAGATCGCCGATTGTTAGGACCGGAGGCGGCAGGAAGCAGGTCTTGTGTCATTCCAGCGCGACGTTGAGCGGCAGCGCTGCGCTGGAATGGCATAAACACACTTCTGCAACCGTACCGTCTTCCGGAACGTGTTTGTCGCGGCGGCGCGTAACGAAGCGCGCCGCGAATATCGAACAGGAGATGCTATGACCATGTTCAATAAGGTCGTCAAAGAATTCCAATGGGGCGGCCACAAGGTCCGCATGGAAACGGGTGAAATCGCCCGCCAAGCGAGCGGCGCCGTGCTGCTCGACATGGAAGACACCGTCGTGCTCGCCACCGTGGTGGGCGCCAAGAACGCCAAGCCGGGCCAGGATTTCTTCCCGCTGACGGTTGATTACCTCGAAAAGACCTACGCCGCCGGCAAGATCCCGGGTGGCTTCTTCAAGCGTGAAGGCCGTCCGTCGGAAAACGAAACGCTGACCTCGCGCCTGATCGATCGTCCGCTGCGTCCGCTGTTCCCGGAAGGCTTCTACAACGAAGTCCAGGTCGTCGTGCACGTGCTGTCGATCAACCCGGAAGTGCCGGCTGACATTCCGGCGCTGGTCGCCGCTTCGGCTGCGCTGGCTGTGTCGGGTCTGCCGTTCAACGGCCCGGTGGGCGCTGCCCGCGTGGGTTACAAGGATGGCCAGTACCTGCTGAACCCGAACCGCGCACAACTCGCGCATTCGGAGCTGGACTTGGTGGTTGCCGGTACCGAGCGTGCCGTGCTGATGGTCGAATCCGAAGCCAACCAGCTGTCGGAAGAAGTCATGCTGGGCGCCGTGGTGTACGGCCACGAGCAGATGCAGATCGCCATCAACGCGATCCACGATCTGGTGCGCGAAGGCGGTAAGCCGGAGTGGGACTGGCAAGCTGCGCCGAAGAACGAAGCGCTGGTCGCCAAGGTGTCCGAATTGGGCCTGGCCGATCTGCAAGCCGCTTACCAACTGCGCCAGAAGTCGGCCCGCAGCCAGAAGCTGAAGGAAGTCTACAAGTCGGTCGCCGAGAAGCTGGCTGAAGCCGGCGTGGAAGCCGACGGCGTGGAAGTCGACAACATCCTGTTCGAGCTCGAATCGAAGATCGTGCGCGGCCAGATCCTGAACGGCGAACCGCGTATCGACGGTCGCGACACCCGCACGGTGCGCCCGATCGAGATCCGCTCGTCGGTGCTGCCGCGTGCGCACGGCTCGGCACTGTTCACGCGTGGTGAAACGCAAGCGCTGGTGGTGGCCGCTCTGGGCACCAAGAGCGACGAGCAGATCATCGACGCGCTGCAAGGCGAGTACCGTGACCGCTTCATGCTCCACTACAACATGCCGCCGTTCGCCACGGGCGAAACCGGCCGCGTGGGCAGCCCGAAGCGCCGCGAAATCGGCCACGGCCGTCTGGCCAAGCGCGCACTGATCCCGGTGCTGCCGGCGGCTGACGAATTCGGTTACACGATCCGTCTGGTGTCGGAAATCACCGAGTCGAACGGCTCGTCGTCGATGGCTTCGGTGTGCGGCGGCTCGCTGGCACTGATGGACGCTGGCGTGCCCATCAAGGCGCACGTGGCTGGCGTGGCCATGGGTCTGATCCTGGAAGGGAACAAGTTCGCCGTGCTGACCGACATCCTGGGTGACGAAGATCACCTGGGCGACATGGACTTCAAGGTGGCGGGTACCGACGCTGGTATCACCGCGCTGCAGATGGACATCAAGGTGCAGGGCATCACCAAGGAAATCATGCAGGTTGCCCTGGCGCAAGCCAAGGAAGGCCGTCTGCACATCCTGGGCAAGATGCAGGCTGCCATGGGCGGCGCACGTGCCGAGCTGTCGGAGCACGCACCGCGCATGATTACCGTCAAGATCAACCCGGAGAAGATCCGCGACGTGATCGGCAAGGGCGGCTCGACCATCCAGGCGCTGACCAAGGAAACCGGCTGCACGATCGACATCCAGGAAGACGGCACGATCACCATCGCGTCGACCTCGTCGGAAGGCATGGCGGAGGCCAAGCGTCGCATCGAGGGCATCACGGCCGAAGCCGAAGTGGGCAAGATCTACAACGGCACCGTGCTCAAGCTGCTGGACTTCGGCGCGATTGTGAACATCCTGCCGGGCAAGGACGGTCTGCTGCACATCTCGGAAATCGCCAACGAGCG
>CBJMVH010000118.1:0-4154 GCA_966433195.1 uncultured Ralstonia sp. | reverse complement strand
TGCGTCGCGCCGGCCGGCATGGCCCAGACGCCGTTCGAGCCGAAGTCATAGCCACGCGACCGAAAAATAAGGATCAAGCAGTTCGAATGCGGACACCCGCCCCGCCAACATCAGCGCATACGACGCTTGCCCCGGCCTGAAGACGAGGCCCGGCCCGCTGTAACACGTCGTTGCGCCTGCCACCCAGGATGCACGATGGGCGCTTGCACGCCCGTGGCGCGCGGCAGGTTCTCCACCAGCGTGTCGATGGTCAGGCGCACACGCAGCGGCATGTAGTCGGTTGCCGGCCAAATGGCATGTGTGTCCATCGAGGCGGCCGGGCGTTCCTCCCACAGCACCGTCAGCGCTCCCGCCCGAATCCGGTCGCACACCAGCCAATGCGGCAGCCACGCGATGCCCATGCCGGCCACCGCCGCGTCGGCCGTCACCTCCAGATCGTCGAACCGCAGGCGCGACGCAAGCCGGACTTCGGTCAGCCGGCCATCGGTATCGGGCAGCAACCAAGGATACGGATGGCCCGTGCGCCAGTGAATCAATACGTCATGCGTGGCCAAGGCTTCAATCGTATCCGGTTCCCCATGCGCCTCGATGTATGCGGGTGCGGCGCACAAGACTTTCAGCTGGGTGGCGAGCGGGCGGGCACACAGCCCGGTGGCCTCGTCCAGCGCGCCGTTGCGAATGCCCAGATCGAAACCCTCCGCAATCATGTCGACAGGCCTGTCGCTGAGGCTCAGTTCGAGCTCGAGCTTGGGATGTTGGCGGGCGAACTCCAGCAGGATCGGCGCAACGCAATAGCGGCCGAACAGCACCGGCATCGTCACCCGCAGCCGTCCGGCCACTTCCTGCTTACCCGAGTCGAGCAGGGATTCCGCCGCGCGCAGTTCCTCGATCGCGCGCAGGCAACGCTCGTAGTAGATCTGCCCGTCCTCCGTCAGGTTCTGGGTGCGTGTCGTGCGGTGGAAAAGCCGCACGCCGAGGCGCGTTTCCAGCCGTGCAATCGCTTTGCCCACAGCAGAGCGTGAGAGCGCAAGCCGTTCGGCAGCACGCGCAAAGCCGCCGGCCTCCACCGCTTCCACGAAGACGGCAACGCCATCCAGCCGGCCGCGCATGTCGGATTTCATGAGCCCACTCCCCGTTCAAGAATTGCATGCGTGCTCTTGACATACATGTTCCAAACATAACCGACGAAAGCGCTTTCTTGGTAGCGGCCAGTTCTACAAAGACGGGAAAAACCGTCGCCACCAGCGCATGCGCTTCAACAGTAGCATCGTCTCTATCCCGAAGCGTGGCGCTTGCCGGGACCTCTTTATCTCTCGTGCTCTCCCTGGAACGATATCCCGATGCAGATTTCTATCGTCTATGACAGCGGCTATGGCCACACCGCGCGGCAAGCCCACAGCGTGGCAGACGGCGCACGCCGTATCGCTGGTGCCCAAGCACAGTTGATCCCCGTCACGGGAAACCCCGTCCCCTGGGACGCGCTCGAAGCCAGCGACGCGATCATCTTTGGCGCCCCTACCTACAACGGTGCTCCCAGCGCGCGCTTCAAACTGTTTTGTGAAGACTCGACCAAGCGCGCCTGGGTCGATATGAAGTGGCGCAACAAGGTCGCAGCCGGCTTCACCAATTCAGGCGCGCAGAACGGCGACAAGCTGCACTCGCTGATCTCGATGGCGCTGTTTGCCGCGCAGCACGGCATGTTGTGGGTGGGGCTCGACCTGAAGCCGGGCAACGACAGCAGCAGCGGCACGGTACATGACCTCAACCGCCTGGGTAGTTGGCTCGGCGCAATGGCGCAATCCAATGGCGACCAGGGTCCGGACGACACCCCCATTCAGAGCGATCTCGACACCGCCGCCTACCTTGGGCAGCGCGTGGCCGAGACGCTGCGCCGGCTGCAGCCGGCTTGATGCTCCGCCTTATCTGCCACAGGACCCTCTTCCATGAAATTCCTCTGCCTCGACATTCCACAGCACGGTGCCACCTTGGAGCAATACCAGCCGCACATGCATGACGAAACCCGTCATGCATGGCAGCTCTATACCGGCGGTATCGTGCGCGACTTCTATTTCCGTCAGGACCGCCCCGGCGTCGCCCTGATCGCCGAGGCCGACTCGGTGGAAGCCGCACGCGCAGCGCTGAACGAATTTCCGCTCGCCAAGGCCGGCCTGATCGGCTGGGACGTGATTCCGCTCGGCCCCTTCACAGGCTGGAGACTGCTCTTCGCACCGGACAACCCCTGACGTTTCCTTCGGAGTCCCCATGAACGTTTCAGGCTACGCCGCATCATCGGCCACCAGCGGTCTCGCGCCCTTCACTTTCGAGCGGCGAGCGCCCCACACGGATGATGTTGTCATCGACATCCTGTTCTGCGGGGTGTGCCACACGGATCTGCATCTGGCGCGCAATCACGGCGGCTTCACAACGTATCCCATCGTGCCGGGCCACGAGATTATCGGCAGGGTCCGGCAGGTAGGTAGCGAGGTGAGCCGATTCAAGGCGGGCGACATGGTTGGCGTCGGCTGCATGGTCGATTCGTGCCAGCATTGCCAGCCTTGCCTCAAGGGCTGGGAGCAGGATTGTGCCGAAGGCCCCACCTTCACCTACAACGGCGTGGACCGGCATGACGGCTCCGTGACGTACGGCGGCTATTCGGATTCGATCGTCGTCCGAGACAAATTTGTGCTGTCAGTTCCGGATGGGCTAGACCCCGCCGGCGCGGCGCCACTGCTGTGCGCGGGCATCACCACGTGGTCGCCGCTGCATCGCTGGAATGTGGGCCCGGGTAGCACGGTCGCGGTGATCGGCCTGGGCGGGCTCGGGCACATGGCGTTGAAGCTGGCGAAGGCGCTGGGCGCCGATGTGTCGCTGTTCACGCGCTCGCCCGGCAAGGAGGACGATGCCTTCCGGCTTGGCGCCGATCATGTTGTGCTGTCGAACGATCCGGCGCAGATGGCGGCCGTGGCGAACCAGTTCGACGTGATCATCGACACGGTGCCCTACGACCACGACGTCAACCCTTATATGCCGACGTTGGCCCTCGAAGGCGTGCTGGTGCTAGTGGGCTACCTGGGCCCGCTCGGCGCACCGGTAAATGCAGCGGGTGTGGTGCGTGGACGCCGAGCCATTTCCGGCTCCTTCATTGGCGGCGTGCCGGAAACCCAGCAGATGCTCGACTTCTGCGGGCAGCACGGCATCGTCGCCGACGTTGAAGTCATTGCCATCGAACAGATAGACGAAGCGTACGAGCGCCTGGTGAAGAGCGACGTGAAGTATCGCTTCGTCATCGATATGGCCTCGCTCAAACAACCAGGAGCCTCTGCATGAGCGCAACCGTCAAGCCTGTGCTGTGCGTTGTCACAAGCCACCCGGTCCGCGGCGATAGCGGTGAGCCCACCGGCTTTGCCATGGTTGAGCTCACGCATCCGCTGGCTGTCTTTCGCGAGGCCGGCATTCCGACCGAGATCGCATCGATCCGCGGCGGACACCCGCCTATCGACTTCTTCGATCTGAGCGATCCGATCAACGATCGCTTCTGGCATGACGCAACGTTCCGGGAGGCACTTGCGCGTTCGCGCGTGCTCGGCGAGGTGGACCCATCGCAGTACTCTGCCGTGTTCTTTGCAGGCGGCCACGGCACCATGTGGGACTTTGCCGACAGTCCCGCTGTGCAGCGCGTGATTCGTACCATCTATGAAGCCGGCGGCATCGTCTCGGCCGTCTGTCATGGCCCGGCTGCATTGGTCAATGCCACGCTGTCGGATGGCAGCCATCTCGTTGCCGGCAAGAAGGTCGCCGCCTTCACCGACGAGGAAGAGGCCGAGGTCAAGTACACCAACGTCGTGCCCTACCTTCTGGCAACGACACTCACGCAGCGTGGCGCGCTGCACCAGCCTGCGCCCAACTGGACGGCCAACGTGGTGGTGGATGGTCGCCTGATAACCGGCCAGAACCCGGCTTCGGCACACGGCGTGGGCGAAGCGGTGGTCAAGCAACTCACGGCAACGGCCTGACAGCAACTGTCCACAACCGGCCTTCAGGCCGGGGTCCCAGCTCACCGCCCTGAAGGGCGGGGTTTCAAACCGGAGTCAGTTTTGCGATGAAGATCATCGCCATCGAAGAACATGTGTTGCCGGAAGCCGTTCGGCAGGCGT
>CBJMVH010000117.1:0-4529 GCA_966433195.1 uncultured Ralstonia sp. | reverse complement strand
AGCGCACAACTGCTGGCCGGCCGCGACCTCAGCCTGCTCGCCACCGGCACCACCACGCACGAAGGTACGCAGCGCAATGGCGTGGAATCGGTCACGCACACGGTGAGCACACTGCAGGCCGGCGGTGGCGTGGCCTTGATCGCCGGGCAGGATCTGCTCAGCCAGGGCGCGCAGCTCACCGGCAGCACCGTGAGCTTGGGCGCCGGTCACGACGTGAACCTGCAAGCCGTGACCGACACCACCACGCGCAGCACCGACAGCTTCGCGCACCACACCGAGACCAGTACCGGACAGAGCGACCAGAGCGTACGCGGCACCACGCTCAACGGCAGCGATGGCATCAGCGTGGCAGCGAGCCACGACCTCACCATCACCGCCGGCAATCTCAACAGCGCCAACGGCAACGTGACACTGGGCGCCGGCAACAACCTCACGCTCAATGCCGCGCAGGAAGACCACAGCAGCTACCGCGACACCAGCACGCATCACAGCGGCTTGTTCTCCAGCGACAGCACCAAGACCCACGACGCCACCGACGACAGCTACGCCATCGGCACGGCTATCCGCGGCAACAACGTCACGCTGGCCGCCGGCAACAACCTCAGCACCACCGCCGCCCAGCTCACCGCCAACAACGCGCTGAGCCTGAGCGCCGTCAACAACGTCACCCTCGGCGCCGGCCAGGATACCCACAGCGAAGAACACGACTATCAGCACAGCAGCTTCAACTTCTTCAGCGACAGCACCAAGCGCTTCGGCTCGGTCGACCCGGAATGGCGCAGCAACAGCAGCAGCACCACCATCCACCAGACCACCAGCGTCGGCAGCACCCTCTCCGGCGACACAGTAACCGTTGCCGCCGGCCACGACCTCACCGGCACCGCCGTGCAGATCGCCGGCACGCATGACGTCACGCTCGCTGCCGGCAACAACCTCACCCTCAACGCCGGCCAGGACACCTACACCGAAACCCAATCCTCCGGCACCAGTCACACCGGCCTGATGAACGGCGGCGGCTTCAGCGTGCTGATCGGCAACAAGTCCACCAAGACCACCTACACCGACAACGAGGTGAGCTACACCGGCAGCCTGGTGGGCAGCACCAACGGCGCGGTGACGCTGACGGCGGGCAACAACGTGCATATCACAGGGAGTGATGTGCTGAGCCAGACGGCGACGAATATCGTCGGCAAGAACGTGACCATCGATGCGGCGGTGGGGAGTCAGGATATTACGCAGACGCAGACGATCCATCAGGGCGGTATCCATGTCGGCCTGAGTGGTGGCGCGATCTCGGCAGCGCAAAGCGTGTACGGTGCCGCGCAAGGCATCAGCCAAAGCCATGACTCGCGCTTGCAAGCGCTGTATGCGATGCAGGCGGCGGAGAGCTTGTTCTCGCCTGGAGCCGGCTATGGCATGGGTCTGGCACCCGGGCAGACGGGTGCGAGCGCCATCCAAGGTGCGATTGAAGACCCGCATCTCGCCGCCTCGGGGGCCAACGGCAATGGCGGCAAGTCGGGCGACAGCAGCGGCGTCAACCTGCAGATCGGCCTGACGGGCAGCACGGCGTCGCAGAAGCAACACACGCATGACGACATCACATATGGCAGCGCCATCAAGAGCGCAGGCGACGTCAACATCGCCGCCACCGGTGGCGACCTCAACGTAGTTGGCAGCACCATCTCGGGCAACAACGTTGCATTGTCGGCGACGCACGACATCAATCTGCTCAGCCAGGCGGAGCAGCATACGCAGAGCCAGACCAGCAGCAATGCGAGCGCTGGCGTTGGCGTCAGCATCGGTACCAACGGCTTCAATGTCTACGTGCAAGCCTCGATGGGTAAGGCCAACGCCCATGGCAATGGCGAAACCCATACCGATACCAGCGTGACCGCCGGCAATACGCTAAGCCTGCTCTCCGGCAACGACACCACTATCAAAGGTGCGCAAGCGACCGGCAAAACGGTGCTGGCCGATATCGGCCACAACCTGACCATCACCAGCGAACAGGACACCAACGATTACGCCAGCAAGCAATGGCAAGCCGGCGGCACGGTGATGTTCGGCATGGGCGGCGGCGGCAGTTTCAGCTACAGCCAGAGCAACGCGAAATCCAACTACGCCAGCGTCACGCAGATGAGCGGCATTGGCGCAGGAAGCGGTGGCTTCGATATCCAGGTTGGCGGCAACACCGATCTGAAGGGCGCCGTGATCGCCAGCAGCGCAAGCGCGGACAAGAACATTCTCGATACCGCCAGCCTTACGTACAGCAATATCCAAAACCAGTCTCATTACAGCGCCAGCAGTTTTGGCGTGGGGGGCTCAGGCAGCGGAAGCTCTTTCAGTGTTGCGCCAACCGGCCTGGCAGTTCCGCAGAGCGGCAGTTCCAGCAGCACGACGGATGCGGCCATCGCGCAGGGCGCCATTGTTGTCCGTAATGATCCCGATCAGGATTTGAGCGGGCTGAGTCGCAATGCGAGCCTCAGCGACGCGAATGGGATCAGCAATAACTTCGATCCGCAGAAGATTGCAGAGAATCAGCAGTTGGGCATGTTGGCGGGGCAGGTTGGTATGACCGCTGCTGGCGACATCGAGCAAGCTACCGGGATGAAGAATGGCAGCGAAGGTGCTGTTGTGTTGCACACGGTTGTCGGTGGCGCCATGGCTGCGCTGGGTGGCGGCAATGTGCTGCAAGGGGCGGCGGGTGCGGGTTTGAGTGAAGCAGGCATTCCCTACTTGCAGCAGTCCGGTCCACTGGGAGTGTTAGCGGGAACGACGTTGATCGGGGCGGCGGTAGGCGGTGGGTCGGGTGCGGCAACCGCGTTGGCGGGGGCGCAATACAACTATCTGACACATCCTCAGATCGACGCAGTTTACGCGGCTTGTCAGGGAGGCTCGAACACATCCAGTTGCAAGCAGGCACTGGATGTCGCAAAAGCGCAATCGTTGCAGAACGACCTGAAATTAAAGCTCGATTGCGCCGACTCAAATAGTTCTACATGTTCTCAAGGACTGGGGGCCATCTATGCGTTCTCTGAAGACAATAGTGTTCCATCGGTACTAAACGGGCTACAGCAGACGGATCGAGCCTTGGTGTCGGCAGACTATTTTGGGACCAGCGGTTTCAGCACGTGGCAAGACCTGAAAGCAAGCTACTACCAGCTTCAGGCCGGCTCCTATCAGCCACCTACAGCAGGACAAATCGCATCGGGCGAACTACAAGGCGTTGCTGCTACGGTGGCTCCGTTTATCAATCAGAATGAGGGGCCAAATCCGGACAATCCTTTCTTTCCATTCCAGCCAGGTCAGTCAGCGCCGACGTCGATGACCGGGCAACCTGCCGGCGTGCAGCAAGGATATGCGGCGGGACAGCAGATTGGTCAGATGCTGTGGATGGTGGCAGGAGAAGGAATTGGTTCTGATACAGGTGTGCAAACTACTTCGAACCCAACCAACGCGAGCACTGAGTTCACTACTCGCCCGTCTCTGATCAATGACGTGGACGGTGAAGCAGGCGGATGGTCAAACCACAGCCTGATATATCAGCCAAGCTCAGGAACAATCCTCGATGCCACTGCTGGTCAAACTACGACTATCCTTGGCAACTACAGGCAAGACATGCAATACATAATTGCCGAGACGGGTAACGTTAAGTCACTGGACTTTGGGGGAAAGCCTGGCAACTTCAACATCCTCAATGTGCCGGATAGCCTTTACGTAACTCCACTGCAGTTCTGGTTGCAGTACAACGAACCCTGGCTGGAGGCCGCTGTAGCAAGAGGAGATGTTATTAAGATGGCTACCAATCCGGAATACGGTCCTAACTCGCTACTTTTTAGAACGAATAGCTCGGGTCAACTTGAGTTGAGTGGGTTTGGTAGAGAGTATCTTTACCTAAAGCAGAATGGGTATAGCTATGACGCCAATACCGGCCTTATGGTAAAGAAAGGGCCATGATTTATGTTTGATCTTTTCGAAACATTAGCTACCGCGTTAGCCGACTTTATCTCCAAATATGGTTTAACCATGATCCGTGGAGGTAACGATGCAGTTTTTATTGTTGGCAAGGGGTATGCATTGTCTATCTCTCTGGATAGAGATTATGCGTTGCTCGGAATGGTGCGGTACGACGAAAAATCGAAGCGCTACATGTGGCACTCTGCAAACCAGTTGCTGGCTGAGCGTGCAGCGCACAGTCAGACGGATCGCAAAGACCCAGTTGGACTTGATGCGCAACTAGAGGCGTCCGCAAGCGCTATAATTTATGCGCTTAAAAACCGATGCCAGGACTTGTTGCGTGGCGATTTTTCGTGGCTTGACTTAAAAATTAAGAAAGATCCGCTGGGATGGTCCGGTAAATCTTTGCCCATGGATGTTCAAGCCATGTTGGTTTCAGTGATGAACGAGAAAAGATAAAAGAAATCGTCACTCCAGAGTTTTAAGTAGGAAGTGAACTCCAACTAAGGGGTCAGAGCCTGAGGTTTCCCCACGTTTTCAGCCGCCCCATCAAGGACTTGCGGATATGTGAA
>CBJMVH010000116.1:0-4565 GCA_966433195.1 uncultured Ralstonia sp. | reverse complement strand
TCAAACCGCCCGATCCCCCGGCGGCGTCCACTGATACACCCAAGTCTCCGACAGCAGCCTCTCCCCCGACTGCAACGTCAGAGACAGCTCAATCGGCGCATTGCCCGCATCCGGCACCACATCAAACATCGCCCGCACGCCATCAATACTGGCCAGCGGCCGCGCCGAAGCAATCTCCACCCGCCCCCGCGAAGCGCGGATGACGGGTTCGACGGTCGACCCCGCCGTACTGCGCCCCAGGCGCGACAACTCCCCACCGGCAAAATCGACCACAAACCGCCAGGAAAAATATTTCCGCGGCTGCCCGACAACGCCGCCGATCCCCGTGCGCGTGGCGACAACACGTGCCAGCGGTGAAGCCGCAGCCGGCTGCGCGCCCCACGTCAGCCGATAGCCGAACGCCAGTTCCTGCCCCGCACGCGGCGCCACCGCCGGCCGCCAGAACGCAACGATGTTGTCGAAGGTCTCGTCATTGGCCGACAGTTCAACCAGCTCGACCGCCCCCTCCCCCCAGTCGTGCGTGGGCTCGACCCACACGCTTGGGCGCTTCTCGTAGAACACGCCGTCGTCCTGATAGTGATCGGGATTGCGGTCGCGCTGCAGCAGGCCAAAACCGCGCGGGCTGTCATCGGCAAAACGCTGGCTGCGCAGCACGGGCGGGTTGACCAGCGGCCGCCAGATCCACTCACCCGAGCCACGCCAGATAGCGAGGCCATCGGAATCGTGAATCTCCGGGCGCCAGTCCGACGCATGCCAGCGTCGGGCGGCGCTGCGCCGGTCGCCGGCCCGGTCGGCGCGGTCGTTTTCGCCATAGAGGAACATGCTGGTGAGCGGCGCGATGCCCAGCCGCTCGATCGGCTTGCGCACATAGAGCGTAGTGCGGATGTCCATCACCAGCGTGTCGCCGGGGCGGATGTCAAAGCGGTAGACGCCCGCCACGCTGGGGGAATCGAGCAAGGCGTAGACGCGCAACACTTCGGCGTCCGCCGACGGGCGCACCAGCCAGAATTCGGTGAAATCGGGAAACTCCTCCGCGCGCGGCAGGCCGGTGTCGATCGCCAGCCCGCGCGCCGACATGCCGTATTGCCACTGCCCGCCCACCGCACGGAAGTAGCTCGCCCCCAGAAACGCCGCCACGTCGCGTGTCGGGTCGGCCCGGGTGGTCAGCCGGAAGCCGGCAAAGCCGAGATCGGCTGGCAGCGACTGGTGGTCCAGCCCGCTGCGGCCGTAGTCGAACATGGCGGGGTCGTAGGCGATCAGGCGGGCCTGCCCGTCCACGACTTCGTGCATGCGCACCGGCGATTTGAAAAACAACCCCAGGTGGAAAAAGCGGGCCTCGAACGGCAGGTGCTGCCCGGCCCACAAAGCGTGATCGGCGCGGTAGCCGATGGATTGGTAGCCGTCCCAGTCAAGCGTGGCCAGCGATGGCGGCAACTGCGCGCTGCGGCGGCGATAGGGCCGGTCCGCCAGGGCGCGGGCGCGCGCCAGCAGGCGGGCCTCATCAAAGGGTTCCGGCGCGCCGGGCGTGGCGCCGGGTGTGGCGCTATAGGGGACACCGGGCGCCAGGGCGAGCAGCCCGGCGGCCAACTGCTTGAGCAGGTCGCGACGATGCATGGATCAGGGCGGAGCCAGAGTCCATGCAGTTTGGCACAAGCCTCGCCCGGGCAGCATCCGACAGAAAGCTTTCATTGGACCCACAACCCTGCGGCGCAATTGGGATTCCGTGTACCCCGCGTGGCGCCTATCCTTCAATTGGCGCACAATCTACGCCCTACCGGGCCCGGGGGCCCAGATTCCGGCCACTCCGCCACGATCCTCACGGCGCACATGTTTCCACTGTCTTCCACGCTACCGCTTGCCGGCGTTGCCGAACCGTCTCCCGCGACCGCGGCGGCCACGGCCCTGGAGGCGTTTGCCCACTATTACGACGACGTCCTGCTGCCCATGTGGCTTGGACCGGGCTGGAACGCGCAGGCCGGTCTCTGCTACGAGGCGCTCGTCGTTGAAAACAACGCGCTGGTGCCCGCCTCCACGGCCCGCTACCGGGCGATGGCCTGCGCCCGCCAGCTGTACACCTTTGCCCGTGCGACGCAGTTGTCCGCCAAGCACCGGGATCTCTGCGCCGAGCGCGCCGCCGCGCTGTGCCATGCGCTGGACACGCGCTTTCGCGACACGCTCCACGGCGGCTGGGTGTTTTCGATCGACAGCGCCCTGGCACCGCAAGACACCAGCAAAGACCTCTACACACACGCCTTCGTGCTGTTTGCCGCCGTGCACTGGCTGGCGGTGAGCGACGACCCGCGCGCCGCCGCGCTGATGCACGATGCACACGACGTGATCGCGCACCGCTTCACGCGTACCGCCGGCGAATCGGGCACCACACCGCTGCCCGTGGCCGCCATGGACGGTACCTTCACCGAGACCCTGTCGGGTGTCGCGCAAAACCCGGTGATGCACCTGACCGAGGCCTACCTGGCCGCCGCCGCACTGGACGAACCACCCGCCTGGGCCGAAACCGGCGTGCGCACGCTGGCCGAGGGCATCCTGGCGCGCTTTATCGACCCGCGCACGGGCAGCATCACCGAATTGCCCGTCGACGAGCCCAGCGCAGACAACCGGATCGAGCCCGGCCACCAGTTCGAGTGGTTCTACCTCGTGCGCGCACATGCCGATGTGTTCACCCGCTCGGAGGCCGGGCGCCAACTAGCCGACACCCTCGGCCGGGCGGTGGATGCCGCCTGCCGCCTGGGCGTGGATGCCGAAACGCAAGGCGTCTGCCTGTCGCTGAACCTGGACGGCACACCGCGCGACGCCACCCAGCGCATCTGGGCCCAGACCGAATACGGCCGCGCACTCGCGCTGTGCACCGAAACGCAGGGCACCATGGTCGCGCGCCTGCTGCCGGCCTGGTCGGCGCGCTTCCTGCACGCACACGGTTGGAATGAAGTCATCGACGCCACGGGCCAGCGCCTCCGCACAGACATGCCATCGAGCACGCCGTACCACATCACCACGTTCTATGAGGCGGCCCGCGCAACGCTGTCCGCCTCATCTTCATGCAATACCCAAGCTGTTGAGTGAGACACATCATGCATAACCACAACCCCAACGAATCCAAGGCCCGCGCCATCTTCCGGGTGGTCAGCGGTAACTTCCTGGAGATGTACGACTTCATGGTCTACGGCTATTACGCCAAGGCCATTGCCGACACCTTCTTCCCGGCCGGCAACGAGTTCCTCTCGCTGATGCTGTCGCTGGTGACGTTTGGCGCCGGCTTCCTGATGCGGCCGCTGGGCGCGATCTTCCTGGGCGCCTATATCGACCGCCACGGCCGTCGCGTGGGCCTGATCGTCACGCTGGCGCTGATGGCGTGCGGCACCTTGCTGATCGCGCTGGTACCGGGCTATGCCACCATCGGGCTGGCGGCGCCGCTGCTGGTGCTGATCGGCCGGCTGCTGCAGGGCTTCTCGGCCGGTGTGGAGCTGGGCGGGGTGTCGGTCTACCTGGCGGAGATTTCCACGCCGGGCAAGAAGGGCTTCTTCGTGAGCTGGCAATCGGCCAGTCAGCAGGTGGCGGTGATGTTTGCCGCGCTGCTGGGCGTGCTGATGTCGTCGCTGCTGCCGCCGTCTGAGATGAGCGCGTGGGGCTGGCGCGTGCCGTTCCTGGTCGGCTGCCTGATCGTGCCGTTCCTGTTCATCATCCGCCGCTCGCTGCAAGAGACGGAAGAGTTCCAGAAGCGCAAGCACCGCCCCGACCTGGCCGCCGTGTTTCGCTCGATGGGCCAGAACTGGCGCCTGGTAGGCGCCGGCACGCTGATGGTGGTGATGACCACGGTGTCGTTCTACCTGATCACCGCCTACACGCCGACCTTCGGCAAGAGCGTGCTGCACCTGTCGGACATGGACAGCCTGATCGTCACGCTGTGCGTGGGCGCCTCCAACTTCTTCTGGCTGCCGGTGATGGGCTCGGTGTCTGACCGTGTCGGCCGCCGCCCGCTGCTGATCCTCTTCACCGTGCTGATGCTGGTGACGGCCTACCCTGCTATGCAGTGGCTGGTGAGCGCACCGTCGTTCGCCCGCATGCTGACCGTGCTGCTGTGGCTGTCGTTCCTGTACGGCAGCTACAACGGCGCGATGGTCGTTACGCTCACCGAGATCATGCCGCCGGAAGTGCGCACCACCGGCTTCTCGCTGGCGTACAGCCTGGCTACGGCCATCTTCGGCGGCTTCACCCCGGCGATTGCCACCTGGCTCATCCACGAGACGGGCAACAAGGCGATGCCGGGCGTGTGGGTGTCGTTCGCAGCGCTGTGCGGGCTGGTGGCCACGCTGGCCATCGTCAAACCGGCCGGCAAACACGTGCATGGCGCGGATGCTGCTCGCGCTGCTTAACTAGTCTCTTGCGTGAAGGAACGCCTCTCGGAGGGTTTCCTCTGAGGGGCGTTTTGTTTTGTGCTTTTGCTTTCTAGTTTTTCTTGGTGGTGCACTTCCTTTTCACCCCCTGCCGGGGGCGACTCACTTTCTTTGTCTTGCCAAAGAAAGTAAGCAAAGAAAGGCGCGCCCGAT
>CBJMVH010000115.1:0-4854 GCA_966433195.1 uncultured Ralstonia sp. | reverse complement strand
TGTCCTTCGGATCGAATTCGAAGTCGAGCCACGAGCCGCGGTACGGAATGATCCGCGCCGAGAACAGCAGCTTGCCCGAGCTGTGCGTCTTGCCCTTGTCGTGCTCGAAGAACACGCCCGGCGAACGGTGCAGCTGGGACACGATCACACGTTCCGTACCGTTGATCACGAACGAACCGGTGGAGGTCATGAGCGGAATTTCGCCCATGTACACTTCCTGCTCCTTGATCTCCTTGACCTTGGTGGGGTTCTCGCGGTCGTTGATGATCAAGCGCACTTTTGCGCGCAGCGCCGAGTGGAAGGTCAGACCACGCTGCTGACATTCCTTGACGTCAAACGGCGGGTGGGACAGGTGGTACGACACGAACTCCATGCGTGCCAGCCCGTTGTGCGACACGATGGGGAAAATGGCGTTGAACGCCGCTTGCAGACCTTCGCTCTTGCGTTGTGCCACGGGCACGTTTTCCTGCAAGAACTGGGTATACGATTGAATCTGGGTAGCAAGCAGGAAGGGAACCTGATGAACCGTTGCGCGCTTCGCGAAACTCTTGCGAATACGCTTTTTCTCGGTAAAGCTGTACGCCATGGGATCTCCGAATCATCGCAAGTGCTTGCAACGGGGCTGGGCGAAAAGCCACGTCTGACACTTGAGGTGTTCAGCGACTGGTGACGGGATTTGGCGGTTGGCCGCTACCAACCTCTGGCTGACGGTACTGCGCGCGCCGCCCGCACATGGGCCCATGGAGCCCATGCCACGGACGGGGGAGTACCCGACCAAACTTGCCTTCTGCAGTCGGTTCAGAAGACAAACATCAGCGGACTGCGAACTGCTTAGTGTGCCACTGATGTTTGGCCTCTGCTGGCCTTGCCTTGGCCGGCTGCCGGAAAATCCGGCAAAAGAGACGACAACGATACTTACTACGTCATGACTGCGTGATTGCGGGATCGCTCAAGAACCGGTCCCACAAGCGCAAAAAGGCTGGCGCCGGGAAATCTCCCTTTGCCAGCCTCTATCGCGTACCGAGCACGGCACGCGAGACCTGCACTTACTTGGCTTCGGCTTCCGCGCCGGCTTCCACCAGCTTCTTCACCAGCTCGTCGGCGGTCTTCTTGTCGACGCCTTCCTTCACGGGCTTCGGTGCGCCATCGACCAGGTCCTTGGCTTCCTTCAGGCCCAGGCCGGTGATTTCACGCACGGCCTTGATGACGCCAACCTTGTTCGCGCCGGCGCTCTTCAGCGTCACGGTGAATTCGGTTTGCTCTTCAGCAGCAGCAGCGCCAGCGCCGCCAGCAGCCGGGCCAGCCACTGCCACAGCAGCTGCCGACACGCCAAACTTCTCTTCGAACGCCTTGACCAGGTCGTTCAGTTCCATCACGGACATCGCGCCAACGGCTTCCAGGATGTCGTCTTTGGTGATTGCCATTTGAATAACTCCAGAATGTGATTCGGTATCGATCGTGCGATCTGTACGAGGTGCCGCGGCCAATTAGGCTGCAGCGGCCTCGCCTTCGCCTTGCTTGGCAGCCAGAGCACCCAGGGCGCGGGCGAAGCCCGACACCGGTGCCTGCATGACGAACAGCAGCTTGCTGAGCAGTTCTTCGCGGCTCGGGATCGTTGCCAGCGCCTTCACGGCGTTGACGTCGAGCACCTTGCCATCGTACGAACCGGCGCGCAGCACCAGCTTGTCATTGCCCTTGGCGAAATCGTTCAGCACCTTGGCCGGGGCCACTGCGTCTTCGGAAATACCGTAGATCAGCGGGCCGGTCAGTTGCTCGGCGAGTTCGGCAAACGGCGTGCCTTCCACAGCGCGGCGTGCCAGCGTGTTCTTCAGAACGCGCAGGTAGACGCCTTGCTGGCGCGCTTGCGCGCGCAGCTTGGTCAGATCGCCAACCGTGATACCGCGATATTCAGCAACGACGATGGTCGAGGCCTTGGCGACTTGCGCCGTTACCTCGGCCACGACGGCCTTCTTATCTTCGAGATTGAGTGCCACGGTTAAGCTCCAAAACGACTTCGGCTTCCGCAGATGCTGCGGTCACCTCGGTCAGTCCAAAAGTACGGCGTCCGATTGGCACAAATCACTTCGGCAATACCAAAGTCACTTATTCCCTTCGGGGGCGCCATCTGCGTTGGCTGCCGCCATCCCCGTTGCCGGAGGGCGCGCGATTAAGGCGTCGGTTCTACGAACCCTTCACCGCCAACGGTCTTTGATAACCAGTGGCATCGGCACGCTTGCGCGCACCTCTACCACTGCCCAAAGTTCTGCCCTCAAGGTTCGAGGGGACGCGTGGCCGAAGCCACGCGAGGAAAAACTGCAAACGCCGGGGTGGTTATCGGGCCACCCGGCGCGAATGATCGAGAACGATCAGGCTGCCAGCGAGGCTTGGTCCACGCGCACGCCAACACCCATCGTCGACGACACGGCGACCTTGCGCAGGTACACGCCCTTGCTCGATGCCGGCTTGGCCTTGGTCAGCGCGTCCAGCAGCGCAGCCAAGTTGCTCTTCAGCGCTGCCGGTTCGAACGAACGGCGGCCGATGGTGGCGTGGATGATACCGGCCTTGTCGACGCGGAATTGCACCTGACCGGCCTTGGCGTTCTTCACAGCCGTGGCGACGTCCGGCGTCACGGTGCCGACCTTCGGGTTCGGCATCAGGCCACGCGGGCCCAGGATCTGACCCAGCGTACCGACCACGCGCATCGTGTCCGGCGAAGCGATCACGACGTCGAAGTCCATGTTGCCAGCCTTGATTTGCTCGGCCAGGTCTTCCATGCCGACGATCTCAGCGCCAGCTGCCTTGGCTTGCTCGGCCTTGTCGCCTTGGGCGAACACGGCCACACGCACCGACTTGCCGGTACCAGCGGGCAGCACGACCGAGCCGCGAACCACTTGGTCCGACTTCTTCGCATCGATGCCCAGTTGCACGGCCACGTCGATGGACTCATCGAACTTGGCGCTGGCGCATTCCTTAACGAGGCTCAGCGCTTCGTCGATCGGGTAGAACTTGGTGCGCTCAACCTTGGCCTTGTTCGCGGCCACGCGCTTCGAAATCTTTGCCATGATTACAGGCCCTCCACCGTGATACCCATCGAACGGGCGCTACCGGCGATCGTACGCACTGCGGCGTCCAGATCAGCTGCGGTCAGGTCAGCGTTCTTTGCCTTGGCGATTTCTTCAGCCTGGGCGCGGGTGATCTTGCCGACCTTGTCGGTGTGCGGCTTGGCCGAACCCTTCTGGATACCGGCAGCCTTCTTGATGAGCACGGTCGCCGGCGGCGACTTCATCACGAAGGTGAAGCTCTTGTCGGCGAAGGCGGTGATCACCACCGGCACCGGCAGGCCCGGTTCCATACCTTGAGTCTGCGCGTTGAACGCCTTGCAGAACTCCATGATGTTCAGACCGCGCTGACCCAGTGCCGGACCGACCGGCGGCGACGGATTGGCTTTACCTGCAGGGATCTGCAGCTTGATAAAGCCGATAATTTTCTTTGCCATTTCGACAACCTCGTTGGAACGCCCGGATGCTGCGTTCGGTGAGTAGTAACGCGCGTTCGCCGATCAATCCACTGGCTACTGACGCTCCTCAACGGTCATGACGCGGACCGTAAGCGCGGAAAGACGGATCGCCCGCGAACGAGCGATCCGTCGATATTCGATTACAGCTTCTCGACCTGGCCGAATTCGAGTTCGACAGGTGTGGCGCGCCCGAAGATCGTAACGGATACACGGACGCGCGACTTCTCGTAATTCACTTCTTCGACCGTGCCATTGAAGTCCGTGAACGGACCTTCCTTGACGCGGACCATTTCGCCGACCTCGAACAATGTCTTGGGGCGCGGCTTTTCGACGCCCTCTTGCATCTGCGACATGATCTTTTCGACTTCGCGCGGCGAAATCGGGCTCGGCCGATTACGCGCACCGCCAACGAAACCCGTAACCTTTGCCGTGTTCTTCACGAGGTGCCACGTTTCGTCGGTCATTTCCATTTCGACGAGCACGTAGCCGGGGAAGAAACGCCGCTCGGTGACCGACTTATGGCCACCCTTTACTTCGACGACTTCTTCCGTCGGCACGAGAATCTGGCCGAACTTGTCCTGCATACCTGCGCGCTCGATGCGCTCCTGAAGCGCGCGCTGCACGCTCTTCTCCATGCCGGAGTAGGCGTGCACGACGTACCAACGTTTACCGCTCGGAGATGCCGGAGTATCGCCACTCATATCATTTCCAACCCAGAATCACCGAGAAAATGACCCACTCGATGGACTTATCGCTGATCCAAAGAAGCACCGCCATCACGAGCACGAAGCCGAACACGACAAGCGTGGTCTGCGACGCTTCCTTGCGAGTCGGCCAGACCACCTTGCGGACTTCCTTGTAGGAGTCCTTGGCGAACGCGATAAAACCCTTACCGGGGGAGGAGAGGAGACCGACCACAACACCCGCGACTACGCCAACCACAAGGGCCGCGCCGCGCACATACCATTCCTGGCCGTTGAGCCAGAAGAATCCCACGAATCCGGCCACGACCAGCAGTACGCCCGCGATCAGCATCAGTTTGTCGCTGGATGTATCCACAACTTCGACGGAAGGATTCGCCATAACACCTTAACGCGCGCATGACGCGCTGAAATTTTGGCAGGGGCAGAGGGAATCGAACCCCCAACCTTCGGTTTTGGAGACCGACGCTCTGCCAGTTGAGCTATACCCCTAAAACAGCATTGGGGTTGCCATTCGGTCAACCCCACTCTGGCACTTCACGTGCGGCCGGTTGGCAGCCGCACGGAAGAGTTACAGCAACTTACTCGATGATCTTAGCGACGACGCCGGCGCCGACGGTACGGCCGCCTTCACGG
>CBJMVH010000114.1:0-5708 GCA_966433195.1 uncultured Ralstonia sp. | reverse complement strand
ACCTGCTCGGCCTTTCCGGCAAGCATGCCTCGCCGGCGATCAAGCAGGAGCTGGCCCGTTCCTCGCTCTATCGCCTGTACGAAACCGGTGCAAAGGAAGTCTGGCGCCGCCGCGATGAAGACGGCCGCCTGGTGATCGCTTCCGAATCGATCGAAGCGATCCGCGCGGTGATGGATTCCACCCTGGTACGCGAAAACCAGGCGCTGTCGCGCTCGATGGTGATGCTGACAATCGCCATTTCCGGTGGCCCGTTCCTCGGCCTGCTCGGCACGGTGGTGGGTGTGATGATCACCTTCGCCGCGATCGCCGCCGCCGGCGACGTGAACATCAACGCGATCGCACCGGGCATTTCCGCCGCGCTGCTCGCCACCGTCGCCGGCCTCGCCGTCGCGATTCCCGCGTTGTTCGGCTACAACTACCTGCTGACGCGCAACAAGGCGGTCACCGCGAACATGCAGGTGTTCGTCGACGAGTTCGTGACGCGCCTGGCCGAACTGCATCGCGCGATGGATCTCTCCACGGTGGAAAGCTGAGGAGAGCGCCATGCGAGCCCACGACGAAGACAAGCCCTACGACGACATCAACATCACGCCGATGCTGGACCTGGCGTACGTGCTGCTGGTGATCTTCATCATCATGACCACCGCGGCGGTGCAGGGCATCAAGGTGAACCTGCCCAAGGCCAGCGCGTCGGTGAGCCTGGCCAAGCCGCAGACCAAGGCGATCACTGTTTCGGATACGGGGCAGGTTTTCCTCGACGCCTTCCCGGTGACGATGGGCGAACTGGAACAACGGCTGCGCGAACAGAAAGCGCTTTCGCCCGATTTCCCGGTAATCGTGAAGGGCGATTCCAACGTGCAGTATCAAAAGGTGGTCGACGTGCTCGACCTGCTGCGCCGTCTTGAACTCACGCAGGTCGGTCTGGTGACCGGCAAGCAAGCGAGCTGAGAACCCACGCGATGTTCGAGCCCGCTTACCCCGAGCAGACACGATGGCAGCGCTGGCGCGGGCGCATCATCGTGCTCGTGCTGCTGCTTGCCGCGGCATGGCTGGTATGGATGCTTGCGGGACACGAAGTGGGCGTGCGCCGCTCGGCCCCGCGCATCGCCACCATCACGCCGTTGCCGCCGCCGCCTCCGCCGCCGAAGGAAAAGCCGCCGGAGCCGAAGAAGGTGGAAGAGGTCAAACAGGAAGTACCCAAGCCCGAGCCGGCGAAACCGGTGCAGGCGCCCAAGGCGCCCGACCTCGCCAAGCAGATCACCATCAACAGTGCAGCTCAAGCCGGCAACGACGCCTTCAACATCGGCGCGGGCGAAGGCGGCGGCATGGTGGGCAGCGGCGGCGGCAGCGGCGTGGGTGGTTCCTCTTACGAGCAATACCTGAGCTATGCGCTGCAGGAAGCCATTCAACGCGATGACCGCACACGCCGCCTCGTCTTCGAAGTGCGCGTGAATCTGTGGCTTTCGCCCAGCGGCAACATCACGCGCGCGGAACTGGTGAAACCCAGCGGCGTGCAAACCACCGATCGCGCGCTGATCGACGTGCTGCAAGGCGTGCATATCGATACGCCGCCGCCGGCGAGCTTGAGCATGCCGGTGCGTGTGGCGATGCGTGGATATCGGCCTGGATGAGTTATCGAATTTTTTCTTGGAGAGCGTGATGAAGTCTTTGGCTGCAATGTTTTACGGTGCGACGGACGCATCCCCTCTCCCCTCCGGGGAGAGGGCTAGGGTGAGGGGCCGCACTTGCCTCGAACTCTCGCAAGGCCGGCCCCTCACCCCAACCCTCTCCCCGGAGGGGAGAGGGAGCCGATTGCGCAAGAGCACGTTATGCCTCGCCGTAGCTTTGCTGCTGGGCACACAAGCCGTCACAGCCTTCGCGCAGGACGCAGCACCATCGACCAACGCCACCATCAACCTGATCCGCTTGATGGTGAAAAAAGGCCTTATCACAGAAGGCGAAGCCGATGGCCTGATCAAGCAAGCCAATGACGAAGCCACGCAAGCGCGCACGGCCATTGCAGCGACACCAGCCGACGGCGCCCAACCTGGCGACGTTCGCGCCGTCTACGTGCCGCAGAACGTGCGCAACGAGATTCGCGAGCAGGTGAAGCAGGAAGTGATTGCGCAGGCCAAGTCGGAGCACTGGGCCGAGCCGAATGCGCTGCCGGAATGGCTGGATCGCATCAGCTGGTATGGTGACGTGCGGGTGCGTGACGAGTCCTGGTATTACAGCCGCAAGAACGTCAATGATTTCATCAACTATGCGGCGCTCAATCAGACCGGCCCCTACGACACCAACAGTCTCTCGCAAGGCGTGCGCCCGCCGCTTCTCAATTCCACGCAGGACCGGCTGAACATGCTGCGCCTGCAGGCGCACATCGGCATCAACGTGAAGCTGGGCGATACCGTCACCGCGGGCGTGCGTATCGGCTCGGGCAACGACAACAACCCGGTATCCACCACGCAGACGCTGGGTGGGGGCCTGGTCAAGAAGAACCTGTGGCTGGACCAGGCGTGGGTGCGCTGGCAGCCGAACCAGTATTACTCGATCACCGCCGGCCGCATGCCCACGCCGTTCGTGCAGACGGATCTCATTTTCTCGCCCGAGTTGAACTTTGATGGCGTGGTCGGTCATGGTGATTTTCCCTTCACCGATGACCTGAAGACCTTCGTTACCGCGGGTGCGATTCCGATCCAGTACACCGGCAACAACGATCCCGCACAGGCTTACGGCGACAAGAAATACGGCGCTACCGACAAGTGGCTGTGGTCCACGCAGTTGGGCTTCACATGGAAGTTCGCCGAAGATGCGCAATGGCAGGCTGCGCTGGCCTACTACTACTTCCAGGGCATGCGCGGCCAGCTTTCGCAGCCATGCCAGCTCTACACCGGCATCAACTACTGCAGCACGGATTACACTGCGCCCGCTTACATGCAATGGGGCAACACGCTGTTCCTGCTGCGCGATATCGTGCCCGACCCATCATCGCCAACCAACTACGCGCAGCCGCAGTTCGTAGGCCTGTCCTACGACTACCACGTTGCCGACCTGGTCAATAAGGTCGATTTCAAGGTGGGCGAAACGCCGATCGAGCTTCAGGCCGAATACGAGCGAAACATGGCCTATCACGCGCGCAATGCCTTCAACCGCTATCCAAATGGTTTGGGTATGCCGGTGAACAACTACCAGGGCAGCAGCGATGGTTCCAATGGCCCCTACAAGAGCGGCCCGGTGGGCTGGCTGCTGCGCGGCATCATCGGCAACCCGCATCCAATGGCCTTGAACGAATGGAACATCGCGCTGGGTTACAAATACCTGCAACCCGATGCGATGCTCGATGGCCTCACCGACCAGAACTTCCACCTCGGCGGCACCAACGCCAAGGGCTTCATCCTCACCGCCGACTACGGCATCGCGCAGCGCACGTGGCTGTCCGCGCGTTACTTCGCCGCCAAGCAGGTGTACGGACCGCCGTTCACCATCGACGTGGTGCAGTTCGAAGTCAACACGAAATTCTGAGGTGCATGATGAAACGCGCAGCGATCGCCCTCTTGCTTTTCATCCTGCTCACCGCAGGCGCGCATGCGCAGACGCTGGAACAGCAACTGCGCTCGCAACTGGCCGATGCCCGCAGCCAGTTGCAGGATCTGCAAGGCCAGCAGGCGCAATGGCAAGCGGAGAAAGCCAAGCTCGAACAGGAGCGCGACGCGGCGCGCAAGGAGGCCGACGCCGCCAAGGCCGTTTTGGGCAAACCTCGCCCGACCTCGACCGCGGATGCCTCAGCGCTTGCCGCCGAGCGCACCGCGCGCGAGCAGGCCGAAGCGCAGGTACAACGCCTGCAAAAAGAAGTGGCGGACGCCAACGCCAAGGCGCACGCGCAGGAACAACAGGATGGTGAACTCGCCGGACAACTGCATGACGCACAGACGCAGGTCACCACCTGCACGGCCAAGAACCAGCAGCTCTACCAGATCGGCAACGAGATCCTGGATGCCTATAGCCACATGAGCATCGGCCGCGTGATCGCCAGCCGCGAACCGTTCGCGGCCTCGGAGCGGGTGAAGCTGGAGAATGCGGCGCAGGCATACGGTGACCGCATGTATGAGCAGCGGTACGACCCGCGCGCCAAGAAGCCGTAGGTTGGGGTGCAAACCCCAACATTGCCACGTTGATCAGGATGCCGATGTCGGGGTTTGCACCCCAACCTGCGGAACTGCTGCAATCTCTGCGCAATTGGCGTAGCTTGAAGCCCTTTCCACCATCCCAAGGACCTCTCCATGCGCATTGATCGCACGCCATTTGCTCTAGCCGCTTTCGTTCTTGCCATCGTTCCCGGCTCTGCCGCATTTGCTCAATCGAGCGACGGCAACCCGCCGCTGGGCGGTCCGACCGTTTCCGGCGTCTGCCTGCTCTCGCGCGAAGCGATCTTCGCCAACGCCAAGGTCGGCAAGGCCGCTTCCGCGCGCCTGAAGCAGCTGGCTGACCAGGCACAGGGCGAGATAGACGCGGAACGCAAGCCGGTCGATGCCGACGTGCAGGCGTATCGCGCGCAGGCGGCCTCGCTTTCCGCCGAGCAGCGTCAAACACGCGAACAGGCGCTGTCGCAGCGTATGCAGAAAGTGCAGACGGACCAGAACCAGCGCGCCCGCCAACTGGAAGCCACCCGCGTGAAGGCGATGGGACAGATTGCGCAATACGCGCAGCCGGTGATCGCCGAAACCTACCGCAGCAAGAACTGCGGCCTGCTGCTGGACCGCAACGCGGTGCTGGGCGGCAACATGGGCAACGATCTTACGCCGTTGGTGGTGCAGGGCCTGGACGCCAAGATCACGACCATTTCATTCAATCTGGAGCAGGTTCCGGCCAGCAGCGGCGCGTCGGGCGGCGCGCAGCAGTAAACCGGTCATGAGCCATGCGCGTGCAATCACTTGTACTGTGGCTTGTAGCGTCTGCAGCCGTCATGGTGCAGGCGGTTGCATGCGCGCAAACGGCTTCGCCTTCGTGCGTCGACGTCAGCGTCAATGATCGGCCGGCCCTGTCCTATGCCTGTTTGAATCAACACCTGGCGTCGTCCACGCATCCGCCATCGCAGCCGCAACCTCAACTCGACGCGGTGGCGCATGCGCCCAGCAATCAGCAAGTCGGGCAATTCAATTTTTCCGCCTTCAGCCATCAAATGGGCAACAGCCTGGGCAGATCGGTGACGCCGCAACGGCCACCGCCCGTATCGCCACCCCCGCTGTTTGGCGCGCCGACACACCCGTAGGTTGGGGTGCAAACTCCAACACCGCCATGTCTCATACGTAAGAACGTCGGGTGTTTGCGCCCCAAACATTTCCTTCGCGTGAAGCCCCCGCGACATTCCCCATGAAATTTTGATGACACGGTTCAGTCCGTCATCCACCCGGCGGTCTACTTAACGACGTGCACAGAGACACCCAGGGGAAGCGTTCGTGATCACTCCGGTCGGTTCAGGCAAGCATTTCCGTTCCATGCGCACCGCGGCCACCAGGCATCCCCTGGCCTATGCGATTGCATCCGTACTGGCGATGGCCGCCATGCCGGCGCACGCCGGCGGCCCGCAAGCGCTGAGTTCGGCATGGCTCGCGCAACAGGCCGCAAACCGCCCCGCCACGCAAAGCGCCACGGGGAATTCAGCGCTCGCCGGCCTTGCCGCGCAAACGCCGCAACAGCTGTTGCAGCAA
>CBJMVH010000113.1:0-6235 GCA_966433195.1 uncultured Ralstonia sp. | reverse complement strand
TGAGTTATCAAGTGCTCGCCCGCAAGTGGCGCCCTCGCGATTTCACCACGCTGGTTGGTCAAGAACACGTGGTGAAAGCGCTCACGCATGCGCTCGAACAGCAGCGCCTGCATCACGCATACCTGTTCACGGGCACGCGAGGTGTCGGCAAGACCACGCTGTCGCGCATCCTGGCCAAATCGCTCAATTGCGTGGGCGCGGACGGGCAGGGCGGCATCACCGCGCAGCCGTGCGGCGTGTGCCGGGCGTGCACCGAAATCGATGCCGGGCGCTTTGTCGATTACATCGAGATGGACGCCGCCTCCAATCGCGGCGTCGATGAGATGGCGCAGTTGCTCGACCGCGCGGTCTACGCACCGACGGCCGGCCGCTTCAAGGTCTACATGATCGATGAAGTGCACATGCTCACCAACCACGCCTTCAACGCGATGCTGAAGACGCTGGAAGAGCCGCCCGAGCACGTCAAGTTCATCCTCGCGACCACCGACCCGCAGAAGATTCCGGTGACGGTGCTCTCGCGCTGCCTGCAGTTCAACCTCAAGCAGATGCCGCCGGGGCACATCGTGTCCCACCTCGACCGCATTCTCGGTGAAGAGGGGATCGCCCATGAGCCGAACGCGCTGCGTCTGCTGGCGGCCGCAGCACAGGGCTCGATGCGTGATGCGCTGTCGCTCACGGATCAGGCCATCGCGTACAGCGCCGGCGAGGTGAGCGAGGCCGCGGTGCGCGGCATGCTCGGCGCGATTGATCAGAGCTACCTCGTGCGTCTGCTCGACGCGCTGGCCGACGAGAACGGCGCGGCGCTCATTGAGGTTGCTGACGAGATGGCGGGGCGTAGCCTGAGTTTCTCGGGGGCGTTGCAGGATCTGGCGTCGCTGCTGCAGAAGATTGCGCTGGCGCAGGTCGTGCCCGCTGCCGTGCAGCACGATTGGCCCGAGGCCGACGATGTGCGCCGCCTGGCCGAGCGTTTCGATGCGCAGTCGGTGCAACTGTTTTACCAATTCGCCAATCTGGGCCGCAACGAACTGGCGCTTGCGCCGGACGAGTACGCCGGCTTCACCATGACGCTGCTGCGCATGCTGGCATTCCAGCCCGGTCAGTCGGGCGGGGATGCGACACCGCCTTCGGGTGGTGGCGGCAAGCGTGCGATGCCGCTGGCAGCAACGCCCGCTGCGTCGACGCGTCCGGCGGCAACGGCGGCTGCATCTGTGGCGGCGCCAGTCGCCCAGACTGCGCCGGTGGCAGTGCGCCCGGTACCGGTGGTTGAGACGCCGCGCGCAACGTACCAGGCAAGCCCGACAACACCCGCGGCGGTTGCAGCGGGTGCCGAGGCGCCTGCGGCAACGCCGGCTGCGCCGGTACGCCGTTCGCCAGCCATGGAGGCACTGGCTGCCGCGCGTCAGGCGTCGAGCCGTGGCCGTGGCGGTGCTACGGCCCCTGCAACTGCACCAATCGCAGCGCCTGCGCCTGTGGCCCGTCCTGCTGCTCCCGCTGCTGGGCCGCGCCCGAATCTCGCGAGTACCGCGAATCCCATTGCCGCACCGGCATCCGCGCCCCTGCGCCGTGAGCCGCCGGTAGCGGTTGCTGCGCCTGCCGATGATGGCCCGCCGCCCTGGGACGAAATGCCGGGCGAGTTTGCTTCGCCTTCGCTTGAAGAGATCGACGCCGCATTTGCTGGCTGGGATTCCGCTTCAAGCACGCGCCCTGGCACGTCGGAACCGGCAGCACGTCCTGCGCAGATCGAGGCGCCGGCTGTTGTGGTGCCTGCGCCTGCCAAGACCGCCGCGCCGGAGCCTGTGACCCCGGCAACGCCGCCCGACTTGAGCGCCAGCAGCCTCACCACATTCGATGGTGATTGGCCCACGCTGGCAGCTCGCTTGCCAATGCGTGGTCTTGCCCAGCAGTTGGCACACCAGAGTGAGCTGGTGGCCGTGGAAGGCGCGACGATGCGTTTGCGCGTGCCGCTGCCGGCGTTGACCGAAGCTGGTGTCGTTGAACGGCTGGAAGCCGCGCTGACGGAACATTTCGGTACGCCTGTGCGCGTGGCGTGCGATATCGGTGCGGCCCGCGCGACGGCCGCTGCCGTGGATGCCGAGCTGCGGGCACAGCGCCAGCGCGATGCCGAAGATGCCATCGCCGCGAACCCGTTTGTGCAGGCGCTGGTGCGGGACTTTGCTGCGCAGGTCGTCCCTGGTTCGATCCAGCCGCACGCCCACTGAATCGTCCCCACGTCTGAACATTGAACGCCAGCGCGCCCACACGAGCGGCGCGCTTTGTATGACCCATTCCAAGGAGCAATGACCATGATGAAAGGCCAGATCGCCGGGCTGATGAAGCAAGCCCAGCAGATGCAGGAAAACATGAAGAAGGCGCAGGAGCAGCTCGCGCAGATCGAGGTGGAAGGCGTGTCTGGCGCCGGCCTCGTGAAGGTGGTGATGACCTGCAAGAACGATGTGAAGCGCGTGTCGATCGACCCGAGCCTCGTGGCCGAGGGCGAAGACAAGGAACTGCTGGAAGACCTCGTCGCCGCCGCTTTCAATGACGCCGTGCGCAAGGCCGAGGCCACCACGCAAGAGAAGATGGGCTCGCTGACCTCGGGCCTGGGCGGCATGGCGAGCATGCTGCCGCCGGGCTTCAAGCTGCCGTTCTAAATTACGCGGCATCTGAATCAGGATCACGCCATGGTGCTGGAATCCGCGTTGCTGCATATCAAGCCAGGCGAAGAGGCCGCGTTCGAGGCTGCCTTTGGCGAGGCACGTCACATCATCGGTGCGATGCGGGGCTTTATCTCGCTGACGCTGTCGCGCTGCGTGGAAAAGCCCAGCGACTACCTGCTGCTCGTGCAATGGCAGACGCTGGAAGACCACACCGTGGGTTTCCGGCAATCGGCGGAATACCAGCGCTGGCGCGCCCTGTTGCACCACTTCTATGAGCCGATGCCGGAAGTGCTGCACTACACCGCCGTTGCGGAGCACCCCTGATGCGCAACGGCCCTGGCACGCCATCGGCGCTGCAAATGTTGGTCGAGGCCCTGCGTGTGCTGCCGGGCGTCGGCCCGAAGTCTGCGCAGCGCATGGCGTATCACCTCCTGCAACATGATCGCGAGGGCGCGGCGCGGCTGGCGCAGGCGCTGGGCGAGGCTACCGAGTCCATCCAGCATTGCAGCCGCTGCAATACCTTCACCGAGCAGGAAGTCTGCGAAACGTGCCTCGACCCGCGTCGTGATGCGTCGGTGCTGTGCGTGGTGGAAACACCGGCCGATCAGATGATGATCGAGCAGACGCTGACCTATCGCGGCCAGTATTTTGTGCTGATGGGGCGGCTCTCGCCGCTGGACAACATCGGCCCGAAAGAGATTCACCTCGAACGCCTGCTGGCGCGTGCGACCAGCCCGGAGCTTGGCGGGCCGTGCGCCGAGGTCATCCTGGCCACCAACTTCACCAGCGAAGGCGAGGCGACTGCCCACTACATCGGCGAGATGCTCAAGGCGCGCGGCATCAAGGCGACGCGTCTGGCGCGCGGTGTACCCGTAGGCGGCGAGCTGGAATATGTGGATGCGGGCACCATCGCCCGCGCGGTGCTGGATCGGCGCCAGCTTTAAGTTGGTGCTCGCGGTGCCGGCGTCGGATCGTCAGAATTCGGTATGCAGGCGCGTACCGAAGAACACGGCGGGGCCGCGATCCGCGTTGTAGCCGGGGTTGCGAATCCATTGCACGTCGGCGCTGACCCACAGATGCTTGGCGGCCTGCAGGTTGTAGAACGCCTCGACGATCTGCTCAGGCGCGTAGTTGAGCCTGCCATCCCCCAGGAAGACGCCCATGCCACCTTGCTGCAGATAGCGACGGTGGTCCGGCGACAGCATGTTGATGGCTGCCGCTAGCCCGACGGTGTCTTCCGAGCGGCCCCACTTGCTGCCCTTGACCAGCGCACCCAACGATACTGAACGGTCGATTTCCGTGAAGGCATACGTCTCTGTCTTGCCATCTGCCCACGACGCGCGCGCGAAGAGCCCGATGTCGTCATAGACCTGCTGTTCGCCGCCAATGCCGATGCCCACTTTGGTGTTTTCACGCCGCACGAGGCTGATGTCCGGGGTATTGCCGGTGGATTGGCCAAGCGCGAGCGCATCGTCATAGCGCCCCATATTGGTCTTGTTGCGGAAGAGCATGACGCGTAGCTTGCCGGGTTGGCCTGCGAGTGTATGGCTGTGCTCGACTTCAAAGACGTCACCGTAGTGGCGGATGACGCGGGTATCCAGCTCCAGTCCGTTGGATTCGACCGGCTGGATGAAGCGGCCAAGGCGATAGGCCCAGTCGCCGTCGTAATACTCCAGCGCGGCACCCCAGGTGTAGCCGCGTGCGTCGGCGGCGTAGTCGAATGCGCCGTGCGTGAGGAACGACCAGTTCAGGAACTGCGTGCGCGGGTCGTGTGCGTAGGTCACGCTATCGAAGACGTCCAGCACCGAAAAGTTGCCTGCCGTAAAGACGAGGCGGCGCTTGTCGACCGGGCCGGCAAACTGGTTCATCTCGGCTTCCCGGTCTTCCGTGCCGCCGCCCAGGCCGACCGTCTGGCGGAAAAAGGCGCGTGCGCGATAGAGGGTGGGGTTGGCGCCCGCTGTCTTGGCCAACTCACCGTTGGTAAAGCCGCCCAGGCCGTGCAATTCCGAGAACGCCTTGCCGAAGGCGACTTCCGGGTTGATATGCACCTCCGCGCCTTGCCACAGGCGCATACCAAGGTCGAGCGTGGTGGTGACTGAATAGCTGGTGGTGGATCGCCCAGAAAGGCTGTTCGGGCCGCTGTATGGCGAGTGGAACGACAAGTCGTGCTGCCACACATAGGTAGCCTGGCCGTGCACGGCAAAGCGGTCCGGATCGTTGATCGCCCAGCTGGATGCATTGTCCTCCGCCAGGGCGTGCCCGGTGCACAGCATCAGGGCAAAGACGGGCGACAGGGCGGTCAGGCGAGACAGGAGAGGGCGGAACGGCAGCATCATGACGACAAGCGGCGGCAAGCGGGGCGAAGGCCGTTAGAATCCGTTTTTCGGATCGGGACGGCCAAAAGTCCGCCATGGTAACCGTGGGCGGGTGAAGGTCCGATGAAACACGCACGGAACGTGCCCCGATGCCGCATTGGATGTTGCGTATTTCCCACCTTCGCCCACGATGAACCTCGCCCGCTTCGATCTTGTCACCCTTGGCCTGTTTGTGGCGGTGGCCCGGCTGGGCAGCATCTCGGCCGGCGCGCGGCAGTCGAACCTGGCGGTGGCCGCAGCCAGCAAGCGGATTTCCGATCTCGAAGCCGCCGTGGGTGCGCCGCTGCTATATCGCCACGCTGCCGGCGTGGAGCTGACCGAGGCGGGGCAGGCTTGCTTCCGCCACGCCGTGGGCATCCTCCAGGATGTCGAGCGCATGGCGGGCGCGCTGTCGGACTTTGCCGCCGGCACGCGCGGGCTGGTGCGTGTGTGGGCCAACACCTCGTCGATTACGCAGTTCCTGGCCGATGACCTGGCCGCCTTCATGCTGGCCAATCCGGCCATCCGCATCGCCCTGGAAGAGCAGGACAGTGGCGATATCGTGGCCGCGCTGCGCGAGAACCGCGCGGATCTCGGCATCTTCGCGGCCGGCACCCCATGCGAGGGGCTGCAATCGTTCGATTACCGCGAGGACGACCTCGCCCTGGTCACGCCGCGCGGCCATCCGCTCGCCGGCCGGAAACAGGTGAGCTTTGCCGACGCAGTGGATTTCGATTTTGTCAGCCTGCCGCCGGGCACGTCGCTGGCCGCGCAACTGCTCGAAGAAAGCCAGCGCCTGGGCAAGCCGCTGCGTTTGCGCATCCAGGTGCGCAGCTTCGAGGCCGTTTGCCGCATGGTCGCTTCCGGCCTGGGCGTCGGTGTGCTGCCGTGCATTGCCGCGCAAGGGCATGTATCGAGCCTGCCGGGCGCCGGCCTCGCGCTGGTGCCGCTGCAAGACGAATGGGCGCATCGCCGCTTGCTGGTGGGCGTGCGCGACCCGGATGCGCTGACCAGCTCCGCGCGCCTATTGATGACGCATCTGCTCGGCAACCCCGCCGCACTCTGAATCCCTGAATTCAACGTTTTCCCTATCGCCATGCCGACACAGGTTTTGCAGGACATTCGCGTGCTCGAGCTCGGGCAACTCATTGCCGGGCCGTTTGCCGCCAAGACGCTCGCCGACTTTGGCGCGCAGGTCATCAAGATCGAGCCGCCGGGGCAGGG
>CBJMVH010000112.1:0-6269 GCA_966433195.1 uncultured Ralstonia sp. | reverse complement strand
TGTTCTGGTAGTCGATGCCGGAAACTACCCGGCCGTATAGCGTGACGTTGGTTTGCGCATGCGCCGTGGCGGCGGCGGTGCACAGAACGGCCGCAGCAAGCGGCCAGGTTGCTCGATGCTTCACTATCGTCTCCTCTCTCTCGTGTCGTACCGGCCGGGGCCGGGGTTCTCACTGCTGCTGCAAATCAAAAATGCGCGTCATTGGCGTCCACTTCTGCCCCGCAGGCGTCCAGGGCGTCGGCGCCTGAAACCGCCACATCAACGCTTCCCATTCGCGGATCTTGGGGTCCGTTTCGGTAGCGTGGGCCATCCGTTCGGCGTCGTAGATGGCGTCGTCGGTCTCCATGATCATCACCATGCGTGTGCCGAGCCGGTAGATCTCCATGCCAGTCACGCCGTGTACACGGAGGTGCTGCGCGACTTCCGGCCAGATGCGCTGGTGATGCGCCTCATACGTGGCAATGAGCGCCGCGTCGTCCTTCAAATCGAGAGCGAGGCAATAACGCATGGCCGCCTCACGTCAGCGCGCGGTCGAGGTGCGTGTAGCCACCGTCGACAAACACCCACTGCCCAGTCGTGTGCGACGCCTGCGCAGAGAGCAGAAATACCGTCGTGCTCGCAATCTCATCCGCCGTCGTCATGCGCTGGCCGAGCGGGATCTTGGATGTAATGGCCGCGAGCTTTGCGTCCGGATCGTCGAATGTGGCGATCCAGCGCTCGTACAGCGGCGTGAGCACCTCAGCCGGAATCACCGCGTTGACACGCACGCCATCCGGCGCCAGCGATGCCGCCCATTCGCGTGTGAGCGACAGTTGTGCACCCTTCGCGGCGGTGTACCCGCTCGTATTGCCTTGCCCCGTCACCGCCGTTTTCGACGAGATGTTGACGATGGCCCCTCGGCTCGCTTTCAGGTGCGGCAGGCACAGATGTGCCATGACGTAGTAATGGATCAGGTTCTTTTCCAGGGAACGCACGAAGGCATCTCGGCCTGCGTCCAGGCCCACGCTGTCGTTGACGCCCGCGTTGTTCACGAGTCCATCAATGCGCCCGAATGTGCGCGCCGTTTCGTCCACCATGCCGCGACAGTCGACCTCGCTTTCCAGATCGAACTGGAAGAAGCGCGCCTTAGGCTGGCGGCGCATCAGTTCGGCCTCGAACGCCGGGGCCATCGCGCTCTTCCCGCAGATGACCGGAATGGCGCCCTCAGCAGCCAGCTGCAGCGAGATGGCTGCGCCAATACCGGCCGCCCCGCCCGTCACGATCACGACTTTGTCTTGCAAATGCAGATCCATGGCTCAGGCCTTACCTTCCTTGAGTTGCAGGTTGTAGCAGCGGATAGCGGTGCCGCCCCAGAGGTCAGCACGTTCGGTAGCGCTCAGGCGCTCTTCGGCCCAGACGTGCAACACGTCGTACACGGTGCCGTACGACGCGGCCAACAGGCATACGGGCCAATCCGAACCGAACATCAGGCGCTGCGGGCCGAAGACATCGAGGGCCACATCCAAGCATTGCCGCGCGTGGTGCACGTCGCGCACGGTCACGCCTTTGCGCCAATCGGCTTCGGTCAGAAGGCCGGAGAGCTTGCAGACCACATGTGGCATGTCCTTGAGCGGAGCGAGAGCGGCCCGCCAGCGCGCCATGGCCTGCGGGTCCCGCTCGAACGCTTCAAGCGGTGGTTTGCCGAGATGGTCGAGCACGAGCCAGTGGCGATCCTGCCGACCACAGAAGTCCACGGCAGGTTTCAGCTGATGGCCATACACCAGCACGTCATACGTGTAACCCCACAGCTGCAGTAGCGAGACGCCGCGTTCAAACGCTGGGGCCGACAGAAACGCCTCGACATCCGGCTCGTCTTGCACGGTATGCCGGAAGCCCACGAGCTGGCGTTCGCCACTCCGTACCTCCAGGCGTGCCTCCAGATCGGTGGCATGCAAATCTTCCCAGCCGACCACGCCCACAATCCAGTCGTGCGCCTTGGCCAGTTCGAGCAGAAAGTCTGTCTCTTCACGCTCGCAGCGCGCCTGCACGGCGATTGTGGCGTCGAGCCGCTGCGCCCGCAGTTCGGGCAGCAGATCGGCGGGCAAGCGGTCGGTGGCGAGCGCTTCCATGCCGGGCCCAATCCATCGGTAAGCCTCGGGCCGGTAACGCCAGAAGTGCTGATGAGCGTCGATGCGGAACGTCGTCATCGAGTCAGCCCCGGAAGCGGTACTGCTCGAGCGATGCCGGCTTCATCGTGATCGAGAAGCCCGGCGCCTGCGGCGGCAGATAGGCCGCGTTGCGTACCACACAGGGGTCGACAAAGTGCTCGTGCAGGTGGTCCACGTACTCGACCACGCGGCCTTCGCGCGTGCCCGATACGCAGATGTAGTCGATCATCGACAGGTGCTGCACGTACTCGCACAGGCCCACGCCACCGGCATGCGGGCACACCGGCAAGCCATATTTGGCAGCCAACAGCAGCACGGCGAGGATCTCGTTCACGCCACCGAGCCGGCACGCATCGATCTGCACCACGTCAATCGCGCCGCGCATGATGAACTGCTTGAAGAGGATGCGGTTCTGGCACATCTCCCCCGTCGCCACCTTCACGGGGGCAATGGCCTTGCGCACGGCGCGGTGGCCTTCCACGTCATCCGGGCTGGTCGGCTCTTCAATGAACCACGGCTTAGCGAAACCGAGTTCGCGCACCCAGTCGATGGCCTCGCTCACCTCCCAGACCTGGTTGGCATCGATCATCAGCTCGCGGTCCGGCCCGAGCACCTCGCGCGCGATGGAAACACGGCGGATATCGTCCTTCAGATCGCGCCCCACCTTGAGCTTGATGTGGCGAAAACCACTGTCGACGGCCTCTCGGCAAAGGCGGCGCAGCTTGTCGTCGTCATAGCCGAGCCAGCCGGCCGAGGTGGTGTAGCACGGGTAGCCTTCCGCCTCGAGCGTGCGGATGCGCGCTGCCTTGCCGGGCGCCTGCTTGTGCAGCAGTTCCAGCGCTTCTGCGGGCGTGATGCCATCGGTGATGTAGCGGAAGTCGATGCAGCGCACGAATTCTTCGGGCGTGAAATCGGCCACCAGACGCCACAAGGGCTTGCCTTCGGCCTTGGCCCACAAGTCCCACGCGGCATTGACGACAGCACCGGTCGCCAAGTGAATGGCGCCCTTGTCCGGACCGATCCAGCGCAACTGGCTATCCGAGGTGACATGCCGCCAGAAGCGGCCCATGTCTTCGCGAATCCAGTCGAGGTCCAGTCCCTCCACCAAATGGCGCATCGCCTCGATGGCAGCGCAGCACACCTCGTTGCCGCGGCCGATGGTGAAGGTCAGTCCGTGGCCCTCCAGGCCGGGCTGATCCGTTTCCAGAATCACATACGCGGCCGAGTAGTCCGGGTCCGGGTTCATCGCGTCGGAACCGTCGAGATGCTGCGAAGTCGGAAAGCGCACGTCCAGCACGCGCAGAGATCGGATGATGGTCATGTGTGTTGTGTTCTGGAATGCGGAATGCGTGCCTTCAGCCCTGCGCGTCCACGGTGCGCTGGCGCTGCTCCCCCAGGCCCTCGATACCCAGGCGCATGGTCTGACCCGCGCGCAGGTAGACCGGCGGCTTCTGCCCCAGCCCCACGCCCGGCGGCGTGCCGGTGGAAATCACGTCGCCCGGCTGCAGGCTCATGAACCGGCTCAGGTAACTCACCAGATGCGCCACGCCAAACACCATGGTCGACGTCGATCCGTTCTGGTAACGATGCCCATCCACCTCCAGCCAGAGGTGCAGCGCCTGCGGGTTGGGCACCTCGTCAGCCGTCACCAGCCAGGGGCCGATCGGGCCGAAGGTGTCGCAGCCCTTGCCCTTGTCCCACGTGCCGCCGCGTTCGAGCTGATACTCGCGCTCCGATACATCGTTGATGACGCAGTAGCCCGCCACATGCGAAAGCGCATCGGCCTCGCTGATGTAGCGGCCGCCCGTGCCGATCACGACGCCGAGTTCCACTTCCCAATCCGTCTTGACCGAGCCCCGCGGAATTTCCACGTCATCGTCGGGGCCGCTGATGGCACTCGTCCACTTGCTGAAGACCACCGGCTCGGCTGGCACCTCGGCACCGGTTTCGGCGGCGTGGTCGGAGTAGTTCAGGCCAATGCAGATGAACTTGCCGACATTGCCCACGCAAGGCCCCAGCCTCAGCCCGGCTTGCGGCGTGCCATCCACAACCGGCAAACGATTGATATCGAGCTCGCGCAGCCGGGCCAGGCTTTCCGGCAGCAGCGCGGCGCCGGCCACGTCGTCAATCACTGCGGACAGGTCGCGCACTTGCCCTTGTGCGTCGAGAAGACCGGGCTTTTCATGGCCCTTGGGGCCGTAGCGGAGGAGTTTCATAGCGCTATCGTTATGGACTGTTGTGGACTGCGATCAAGCAAACAATCAGTTGGACCAGCCGCCGTCGATCACGCAGCAGGTGCCGGTCGTGAAGCGGGACTCATCCGAAGCAAGGTAGGTGGCCAGCGCGGCAATTTCGTCTGCCGTGCCGACGCGGCCCATCGGCTGGCGCGCCACGAAGGCCGCGCGCACGGTCTCGATGGATACGTTCTGCTGCTGCGCCTGCGTGGCGATGCGCTGCTCAAGCGAAGGCGATTCCACCGTACCGGGGCAGATGGCGTTGCAGCGAATGCCGCGCGCCACAAAATCGGCGGCAATGGCCTTGGTCATGCCAATCACGGCGGCCTTGGTGGCGCCGTACACAAAGCGGTTGGGCACGCCCTTCACGCTGGATGCGGCAGAGGCCATGTTGATGATCGAGGCGCCGCCGTTGTCCAGCATCTTGGGCAGCAGCGCACGCGTGAGCCGGTACATCGACGTCACGTTGAGCTGCCACGAGAACGCCCAGTCCTCATCCGAACATTCGAGGATGCTGCCGTGGTGCACGAAGCCAGCGCAGTTGAACAGCGCATCAAAGGCGGCTTCTTCACGCGCCAGCACCGTGATGGCGTTGGCGTCCGTCACATCCAGGCGCAGGGTGCGGATGCCGGCGGTCTCTGCCAATGAGGCCAGCGCCTCGATGTTGACGTCGGTGGCGAGCACCTGCGCGCCCTCTTTTGCAAACATCATCGCGCTGGCCCGGCCGATGCCCTGCCCCGCCGCGGTGACGAGGATGCGTTTTCCTTGGAGTCTCATTGCGTCTGCGTGCTGACGTGGGCCGGTCAACACCGGCCCGTGTCTGCCATTGGGTTAGAACACTGCACCGGCATGGCGGTAGGCAACCACCTCCGCCACACCCCTCATTGCCCACATTGAAATGCGGCGCGTCAGTACAGAACGTTCTTCGCTTCAGGCGAATCGAGGTTCTGCTTGTTGACCATCATCACGCCGGTATCGACCTGCTTCTGCACGGGCTTCTTCTCGATCACGCTGACGACCGTCTCAATGCCCTTGTAGCCCATCTGGTACGAACTCTGGACGGCGATGGCACGGATCGTGCCGTCGCGCACGAAGCCCTGCAGATCCTGGTTGCCGTCAAAGCCGATGGCCACCACCTTGCCGCTCTTGCCCGATTGCTGCAGCGCGCGGCCCATCCCGACGGCCGTCGGCTCGTTGGCACCGAAGATGCCCTTGAGGTCAGGGTTGGCGGCCAGCACGTCGGTCGTCTGGTTCAGCGCCGTGGCCATCTGCGATTGCGAATAGAAGGGCCCGACGATTTGCAGCTTCGAATGCGCCTCGATGTACTTCTTGAAGCCGCCCACGCGGCCGATTTCTGACCCCGCACCCGGCACGTAAGACATGATGGCGATCTTGCCGGTCTGGCCTACGGCATCGATCATCGCCTTCGCGCACAACTCGCCAGCCTTGGTGTTGTCCGTCGCCAGGAACGACTGGTAATACTGCTTGCCCGAATCGGATACCAGCGAGTCGATCAGCACCACGGGAATGTGGGCCTCCCATGCTTTCTTGATTGCCGGCACCAGCGCGTCGGGGTCGGACGGTGCAAGCACGATGCCCGCCACCTTCCGGTTGACCGCGTTTTCGACCATGTTCACTTCGTCGGCAATGGCGGATTCGGCGGCAGGACCTTGAAAGGTCATCGTGTAGCCCTTCGCGTTGGCCATGGCGGCCGTGGCGCCTTTCTGCACGTTTTGCCAGAAGTTGGAGTTGGCCGATTTGACGACCACGGCAATTTCACCACCCGCTGCTTGCGCATAAGCAGAGAACAATGCGCAGGTTGCTGCCACCACCGCCAGCACAGAACACTTCTTCATGTCTCACTCCTTGGTTTTGGTTTGAACTGCTC
>CBJMVH010000111.1:0-6369 GCA_966433195.1 uncultured Ralstonia sp. | reverse complement strand
AGATTGATGCCCTGCTGGGTCTGGTGCGCTTGCACGCCCAGACCCGAGGACTCTACTGAAAGATCGCTCGTATTACGGCGCGAGTGCTGGATGCTTCAGCGCATGCGCCGTTTCAATCCACTGCTGGTGATACGCGGCATCGTCGCGCTTGAGGCCGAGTTCGCCGTTTTGATAGGCCATCGCCAGGGCTTGCACGGCTTCGGGTAGTTCGTGCTCGGCAGCGTCCTGGTATAGCGCGAGCGCGCGGGCTTCATCGCGCGGCACCCCATCGCCTTCGCGGTACGCATTGGCCAGCATGAACATCGCGGCCGGAATCTCGTGACGTGCGGCGCGATCGAACCAATGCGCAGCCTGTACCGTGTCGATGGCCGTGCCGTAGCCGCTGCGGTACATCAGGCCCAGGTAGTACGCGGCAGCCGCATCGCCCTTGTCGGCTGACTGACGCAGCAGGCGCAACGCGCGCGGGTAGTCGCGTTCCACGCCGCCGGTACCGAGCAGCAACGCCTTGCCGAGCGACAACTGCGCGCGCGCATCGCTCGGTGCCGCGGTTTCCAGCCAGCGCATCCCTTCGTTACGCAATGCGCCGTCGCGGGCGCCGAGCAAGGCCTCGCCCAGTGCCGATTGCGCCGGCACTGAACCGCTGCGTGCCAACTGACGCAACTGTTGCAGCGCCTCGGGCTCCATCGCCTGCACGACCATCGCGCGCCACGATTCCAGCTGCGTGGCATCCACCGTGGGCGCTTGACGCGCATGCGACAACCAACCGCCGGCCGTCACGATGATCGCCAACGCGGCCGCCACCGTGAGCATCGGCACCGACTGACGCGGCGATTCCATGGCCGGTGCATCCAACCCAGCCCATGCGGAACGAAGAGATGGCATTGCTGGCTCCTGCTTATTGCGTCAGGTCGATCTGGTACACCGCCAGGCCCTTGCCCGATCCATCATCCGCTGCCACTTGCGTGACGTTGGTGATGCCCGCTGCCGTGGCGTTGGCCAGCTTGTTGGGCGCCGACGTGAATTGCACCTGCGCCACCGAGCTCGCCAGCTTGGTAAAGCGCCAGCTGCGCTGCGAGCCGTTGGTGTTGCGCGTGACGGTGCCGAGCTTCTTGATGTAGCTGATCAGCACATCGCGGTTGGCATCCGGCGAGGCGTAGATCGTCTTGCTGCCATCCAGCCCCGGGAAGTTGCCGCCGCCGCTTGCACGGTAGTTGTTGGTGGCCACGATGAACTGGCCTGCCGGATCGATCGGCGCACCCTTGTACTGCAGGTTCTTGATGCGGCTGCCGACCGGCTGCGTGACGTCAATCTCATACGTTAGGTTCGGGTCAGTGAACATGTCGAAGTTGTAGCCCGGGAACGTGCTCACCAGCTTCTGCACCGTCGCGCTGGTCGGGTCGATGGTGTTGAAGCGCTTGGCTGCCGTTTCCAGCCAGTTCTTGATGTCGGAGCCCGCCACCTTCACCGCGTAGACCGTGTTCGGATACAGATATAGGTCGGCTGCGTTGTTGATCGCCAGCGGGCCGGCTGCCACGTCGGTGAAGTCCGTGCCGCCACCAAAGCCGCTCTTGAACGGTGCGCTCACCGACAACACCGGCAGCGATGCGTACTGCGGCAGGTTCGCCTGAATGTAGGCCGACACGTAATCCGCCTGCGCTTGGTTGACGATCTCGATGGCACCCGGGTCGCCCACGTCGGCAAAGTACGTGCTCATGTTGAAGTCGGTGCTGCCCACCGGCGTCTTCACGTAATTGATCGTCGCCTGGTGCTCGGTGGCGATCGCAGCCGAGACAGTCGGGTCCGCCGCCACGTAGGTCTTGTCGGCGTTCTGGATCGAACGCGCTTCCACCGTGGTCTGCGTCTTGTCGACGGTCCAGTTGGTGCCGTTGTACGTGAGGCCCAGCTTGATCACGCCCAGGTGCTTGCCCCAATAGTTGGCCATCACAGTCGGCACGCCATTCACGGTGCCGGCCACTTTATCCACGCCCGGCAGGTTGAACTGGCTCACGGTGCTCTTCGCATCCGGAAAGAGCTGGTGTGAGTGGCCGATCAGCATGGCATCGATGCCCGGTACGGTGGAGAGCCACCAGCTGCCGTTTTCCATCGTCGGCGAATACGTCGAGTTGTCCAACCCACCGTGCGAGATGGCGACCACCAGGTCGGCGCCCTTCGCGCGCATCTCGGGGATGTACTTGGCGGCCGTTTCCTTGATGCCCACCGTGTAGACCTTGCCATCGAGCCAGCGCTTATCCCAACTCGTGATGGTGGGCGGCGTAAAGCTGATGATGCCGACCTTGACCGGCGCGCTGACGGTGCTGCCATCCGGTGCCGTGGCCGTCACCGTCTTCGTGATGATCGTGTAGGGCTGGAACAGCGGCGCGTTGGTCTTTGCGCTCATCACGTTGGCCAGCACCTGAGGGAAGTTCGGCCCTGCGCATTTGGTTTGCGCAGACGGATCAGGCATGCCCGTGACGTTGAACGTGTTGCCCGTGACTTGCGACAGGTACGGCAGGCCGTAGTTGAACTCGTGGTTGCCGATACCACCACCGTCATACTTGGCCGCGTTCATCACCTTGTAGATCGCCAACGTCTGATTGCACGGGATGGGGCTCACCATCGCCTGGTAATCCGACAGCGCGGTGCCCTGGATGGTGTCGCCGTTATCCAGCAGCAGCGTGTTCGGGAACTGCGCGCGCGCCTGGTTGATCAGCGTCGCCACGCGCTCAAAGCCGAGCGAGTTGTCGGCCGCGAGCTTGAAGTAGTCGTATGACAGCACGTTGGTGTGCAGGTCAGTCGTCTCCAGCACGGCCAGCGTGGCCTTGGTGCCCGTGGGCGTGGCGGCCGCAGGGGTCGTGTTACCGGTTGAACCGGTGGTCGTGGAATCGTCACCGCCGCCACAGGCAGCCAATGACATCGACAACAACACAGCAAGCGGCAACGCCGCCGAGCACAACGGTCGGACTCGCATGAACTTCTCCCTGAGATCTTTTTTGGTATGCGAACTGCGGACTGCAGACAACGAACTACCGAGCGAACTGCCGAGACGCGTGTACGCGTGCGTGTGTGAACACGTGGGTAACCGTTTGCGCAACGCGAGAGAACTGCCGACTGGGCCGGGGGGCTCAGAAGCAGAGCAGTATCAAAAGCGCGCGTGACGATGCTGTGACGGTCGGATGACAGTTGCGTGCGCTCAGTGACGTGCCCGCCGTTCGACACCTATACAGCCGCTATGTGTCTGCACCAACGAACTGCCGGACCGCCTGGACGATGGCCTTGATCTGCTCGGCAATGGCCGCCGCCACCGAAAGCGGTGGTGGCTGTGTCGCAGACATCTGCATCACGGGCCGCTGCGCCGGATCATCACCAGAGACCAGGTCGGTCAAGAACGCCCCCACGTTGATGCCGGTGTTGTCGATTTCGGTGCCGAGAAACGTCACCGCGGTGGCCGTGTGGTCGCTGGCGATGCCGTAGTGATCCCACGAGAAGAAATAGCCCAGGTTGGGGGATTGTCCGCGCAGGGTCGTGAGGAGCGCCTGGCTGTCGTGCTGGAACATGGCCATGCGCATCGCATCGCGTTGCGCGGCGGGCAGTGCATCCACCTCGGGGTAGCGGCCGGCATAGGTGAACCGCGCAATGGTGGCGTCATGCAACGTGTCGGACAGGCCGAGCCGATCCTGCGGAAAGGCCCGCGCGAGCGCGCCGTACAGGTGACCGAGGTTGCGCAGATTGCCGCTCGAGCTGCCGACGGGCGTGTCGCGTTGCAGACGGTCCAGCAGCCCGTCGGGCTCCAGCACGCCCCAGTCCTGGAAGGCCACCGAGTACATCCGGTACGCGTAGCTGTCGGTGCCGTCGCCGTCCAGGTTCACGGGGAACAATGGGCCGCCGTCATCCAGCAACGCACTCTGCCGGGGCTGCAGCGCGCTGCGCAGGAAGGCGTAGTTGGCCATGGCGCCATAGCCGCCCGCGCTCAGGCCCCAGGCGAGCATCCTGTCGGGCTGGTCCAGGCCGTTGCTGCGCATCCAGGCCAGTGCGGCACGTGTGTTGGCCAACCCCGCGAAGTGCTGCAGCAATGTGTGGCTACCGTCGGCTGAAACATAGCTGCGGATCGCGCTGCCGGCATGGACGTCGCCCGTGCAATAGGGCAGGAAGACTTTGGTCCAGTTGGCGGTGGGCGGCAGCTTGCCATCGCTCGACCCGGCCAGCCAGCCAATGTTGCCGGTGATTGCGCTCATGACCGGCGAGGCGATCTGGTTGATCCACCCTTGCGCTGGAATGGACCACAGATAACCTGACGGGATGCCGTCCGGGTTCTTGGCGCTGATGGCACCGCCCTCGCCTGTGCAGCTACCGTAATCCGTACATGCGCCGCCAAATTCATAGGCGATGAGCAGGTTACGGTCGTTGGGTGCTGGTGCGCGATTGACATAGAACCGGTAGGGGGTGCCGTTACCGCAGGTGGCTCCCGAGGCCGCAGGCAGTGTGATTTCTTCCCATCGGTAAGCCGCAGCGGTCGCCGCGCTGCTGGCCAGCATGGCCGCCGTCCACAAGAGTGCCAGCCGCAGATTCATGTGCCGTCGCATCATCGTCTCCGTGTCTGCTTGAAGGAAGGGTGGGAACGCACGCGGTAGCGCACTTCAAGGCGTGGCCGGTGCGCCGTCGTACAACTGCGCGCGCAGTTGCTGCAAACGCGTGCTCAACACCGCTTGCCGCTGCGGTGCCGGCACACGCTGTTCGACTTCGGTGGCAATCCGCGCGCTTTCCTGCGCATAGCGGGCGTGACGGGGGTCGTCTGCCGGAGACGGCCCCACACGCTGCGCCGCGTATTGCTCCACTTGCGCGCGCATGCCGGCGATGAGGGCTTCGCGCGCAGCCGTGTTGGCGCTGGCGTCTTGCGCCAGCACGCCGGCGAGTAGCAGGGCTTCAGCGGGCAGGATCTGGTCATCGTGCAACCGCGCCGGCAGCGCTTGCAGTAGCGCACGGGCGCGGCGTTCGCGCTCGGTGGCGGACAGTGTGTTGCGGGCGGCGGTGTAGCTGGTCAGTTCGGTGCGGAAGCGTTCATATGCGGCGGCGGCCGGGTCAACGCGGTTGTTGCCCATCGCGCCTGCCGTGCCCGGCTGCGGCAGTGCCGCCGGCGGATGCGCGACGGTTGTCGGCGGCGTCTGTGTCACCACTGCCGGTGCGGCCTGTGGAGCCCGGTCGGCCTTCGCCGTATACACGCCAATCCCGGCAACCAGTGCCGCGCCTGCCACGATCCACCAAACCGTTTTCATGACGTCTGCGCCCTTGCCCGATGTCCTGCAGCGGTACGCCGATCTGCATGCGCTGCAGGGCAGTGTTGAATCGCATGCGGACCGCTTTGCGCAGGGCGCATGGATTGCCGTCCGCGCCGCAAGATGCGCGCCCGAAGCGCATCTCCATCGGCCGGTTGATCGGTGGGCCCAAAAAATCCAAGGCGTTTCGTCAACAACGTTAGAATGAGCCCATTTTTCCGCGTAGCCGTTCTATGTCCCAGAAGAAAGCGCCGCTGTTCGAGATCCGCAGCGGCTCCGTCGATGCCCTGCTGCTGTCGCCGCGCACCGCCGACATGGACGCCCTGGCCGCCGAACTCACGCGACGCTTTGCCGACACGCCGGAGTTTTTCTCCAACGACGTGATCGCCATCGACGTGCGCCGCCTGGCTGAAGACGAGCGCCTGCCCATCGACCGTTTGGTGGAGACCCTCACCACGCTGCGCGCCCGCGCGATCGGCGTGGTGGCGAGCCCCGAACAGGCCGAGTGGGCGCAAGCCTTTGGTCTGCCGCTGCTGGAGAGCCACGGCCGCCGCCCGCGCGGCGAGAAAGAGGCGAAGGACGACCAGGCCGCGCCTGAGCACGCCCAGCCCGCCGAAGCGCCCTCGCCTGCCGCAACTCCCGCCCCCGTCGATGCCGTAGCCACGCAGCCCGGCACGATGGTCATCGACCGCCCCCTGCGTTCCGGCCAGCGCATCTACGCGCGTGGCGATCTGGTTGTGCTGGACATCGTGAGCGACGGCGCCGAAGTGATCGCCGAGGGCAACATCTACGTGTATGCCTCGCTGCGCGGACGGGCGCTTGCGGGCGTGAAGGGCAATCTGGATGCGCGCATCTTTTGCACGTGCCTGGAGCCCCAACTGATTTCCATCGCCGGCATCTACCGCACCGGCGAAACCCCGTGGCCAGAGCCCTACGCCAGCAAGCCTGCGCAGGTCCGGCTCGCGGATAACACGCTGGTTTTCGAACCGTTGCGGATGAAGTGACGCACCCCGTGCGCCGAGCGATTTAACCCACAGAGTTACGAGCCATGACCAAGATCATCGTAGTCACCTCCGGCAAGGGCGGCGTCGGCAAGACG
>CBJMVH010000110.1:0-6898 GCA_966433195.1 uncultured Ralstonia sp. | reverse complement strand
GGTTATGAGCCCGACGAGCTGCCAGACTGCTCCACCCCGCGTCCGTCGAATAAAAGAGTATAGCGAAACCTTTGTGGCGATGCAACACCTTTCTGGCGCGAACTGCATCTTGATGGTGCGCAATGCGCGCGTGACGGGCCGACAATCCAAGCGCGGACTCACATTTAGACGCGTCGCGCGGCTCGACGTTCGAAAGCGGTGCGTACGATGCATCGCGGCGCCTGCGACGTTTACAATGCCGCCTTTCGCGTTTTTCTCCTAATTCCGACCGTGCCCAACGTCCTGTCTGCCCTGTACCCACTTGCCCGCCCGCTGCTGTTTTCGATGGACCCTGAAGACGCGCATCACTTCACGTTGAATCAGCTCAAGCGGGCGCACGCGATGGGACTCTCCGGCTGCATCGGCGCCCGCGTTGCTCCCGCGCCGCGCACGGTGATGGGGGTCACGTTTCCGAACCCGGTAGGGCTGGCAGCCGGGCTGGACAAGGATGGCGCCTATATCGATGCACTCGGTGCGTTGGGCTTTGGCTTTATCGAAGTCGGCACGGTCACGCCGCGGGCGCAGCCGGGTAATCCGCGTCCGCGCATGTTCCGCCTGCCTGCGGCGAATGCGCTGATTAACCGCATGGGTTTCAACAACGGCGGTGTCGATGCCTTCATCAGCAATGTGAAGGCATCGAAGTGGCGTGAGGCCGGCGGCGTGCTGGGCCTCAATATTGGCAAAAACGCAGATACGCCCATCGAACGCGCCGTCGACGATTACTTGTACTGCCTGGAGCGCGTGTACCCGCATGCGAGCTATGTGACCGTCAATATTTCGTCGCCGAACACCAAGAACCTGCGTCAGCTGCAGGGCGCCAGCGAGCTCGATAGCCTACTCGGCACGTTGCGCGATGCCCAGCATCGGCTGGCTGACCAGCACAAGCGTTATGTGCCGGTGGTACTGAAGATCGCTCCGGATCTGGATGACGATCAGATCGCCAACATTGCCGATGCGCTGCTGCGCCACAAGATGGACGGCGTGATCGCCACGAATACGACGATCCGTCGGGAAGCGGTGGCAGGCTTGGCGCATGCGGAAGAGGCGGGCGGTCTGTCGGGGCAGCCGGTGCGTGAGGGCTCGACCCGCGTGATTCGCGCCCTGCATGGCCTGCTGGGCGACGCTGTGCCCATTGTCGGCGTGGGCGGCATTCTGTCGGGCGAGCATGCCCGTGAAAAGATCGACGCCGGCGCGCAGCTCGTGCAGCTGTATACTGGGCTGATCTATCGCGGCCCTTCGCTGGTGGCGGAATGCGCGCGTGCATTGGCGCGCTGAGCCGCGCTTGCGCTAGTGCCGGATCACGTAGATGACAACGGCGGCTGCGGCCACGACCGTGGCCGCCAGATCAAACGGGCCGGCGTAGTCCGCCCAGATGGCAGGGTCGAGCCGCTGCGCGAACGCGGCTTGCGCCCACGGCAGGATCACCCTGGGGATGGCCACCAAGACGCCCGCGACGACCAGCAGCACAACTAGCGCAGCCAGCGACGTTTGAGCCCGTGCCCAGGCGCGAAAGGAAGAGTCGGACAACACGACGTCCTTGTTCAGGGATTGCCGCGCCGTCATCCGGGTGGTGTGCGACAAAAATTTGCAATCCTGGTTTGTCAGGAATTCTCCTACAAAGTTCTGTCAGCGACAGTCCTACTTTTGGCGGAGGCGGACGCGTAGGCCTTGGACGCGCTTCCGGAATAGTCCAGGCGTGGCTCGGTAAATTGAACAAGCGTTCGTTGGAAATATGATCTATGCATCTCTTTTGCCATGATCACAAGCGACATTTGGCGTGATGCGACACGGCAACGAAAGTTGGTTGGAGGGGGTTGGCGTAAAAAAGGCGGCGAGTACAATCCGCCTTCATTGTGCATTGCACTATTTTTTGACCAGCCGGCAATTCGGCTGACTTCCAGTTCATGAGTCAAGCTCTCACAGCAACGGGGTCTCCCCAGTCCAATGTGAATCTGCGCGCCCTGGTCGTGGGCGCCGTCGGTGTGGTGTTCGGCGATATCGGCACCAGCCCACTATATGCGCTCAAGGAGTGCTTCAGCCCCGAGCATGGCATTCCGTTTTCCAGCGCCGCGGTGCTGGGCATCATTTCCATGCTGTTCTGGGCGATGGTGATTGTGGTGTCGCTCAAGTACGTGCTCTTCGTCATGCGCGCCGATAACAACGGCGAGGGCGGCATCCTGGCGCTGATGGCGTTGTCGCTACGCACCGCTAGCGCGAACTCCAAACGCATGTCGCTGCTGATGATGCTGGGCGTGTTTGGCGCGTGCATGTTTTATGGGGACGCGGTCATCACGCCGGCCATCTCGGTGCTGTCGGCCATGGAGGGCTTGGAGATCGCCGCGCCGGCATTGTCGCCGTTCGTGCTACCGGTGACGATCGTCATCCTGGCGGCGCTGTTCCTGATCCAGCGCAGTGGTACGTCAGTGGTCGGCAAGCTCTTCGGGCCGGTGATGCTGGTGTGGTTTGCCGCACTGGCCGCGCTCGGCTTGATGAACCTCGTGAAGGCGCCGCAGATCCTGGCGGCCGTCAATCCGGTGTATGCGATTTCGTTCCTGCATCAGCATGCGCTGCAGGCGTTTATCGTGCTGGGCTCGGTGTTTCTGGTGCTGACCGGCGCCGAAGCGCTGTACGCAGACATGGGCCACTTTGGCGCGCGCCCGATCCGCTGGGCGTGGTTCTTTATCGTGGCGCCGAGCCTGTTGCTGAACTACTTCGGTCAGGGCGCGATGCTGCTGACCGACCCGAGCACCATCGAGAACCCGTTCTACCGCGCCGTGCCCGAAGCGCTGCAGCTACCGATGGTGGTGCTGGCTGCGGCGGCCACCGTCATCGCCTCGCAGGCCGTGATCTCGGGGGCGTTTTCGCTGACGAGCCAGGCCATCCAGCTCGGCTTTGTGCCGCGCATGCGCATTCGCTACACGTCGGAAGTGGAGATCGGTCAGATCTACGTGCCGGTGGTCAATTGGATGCTGCTGATTCTGGTGATCGGCGTGGTGTTGGCGTTCAAGAAATCCGACAACCTGGCGGCCGCTTACGGTATTGCGGTGACGACCACGATGGTTATCACGACCGTGCTGGCCGCCGTGGTGATGCGCTCGGTATGGCGCTGGCACCCAGCCTTGGTGACCCTGGTGAGCCTGGGCTTTTTGGTCGTCGATGTGGCGTTCTTCTCGGCCAACCTGTTGAAGATCCGCGATGGCGGCTGGTTCCCGCTCACCCTGGGGGCCTTCGTCTTCTTCCTGTTGATGACCTGGTACAAGGGCAAAAAGCTGGTGCGTGCGCGTAGCCTGGAAGACGGCATTCCGCTGGAGCCGTTCCTGGCCGGCTTGCTGGCGCATCCGCCGCATCGCGTGGAAGGCACGGCGGTGTTCCTGACCGGCAATACGGAATACGTGCCGGTGTCGCTGCTGCATAACCTGAAGCACAATCGTGTGCTGCACGAGCGCGTGATCTTCATCAGCTTTGTCACGCGCGATATTCCTTATGTGGACGACAAACATCGCGTCAACGTGCGTGATCTGGGCAGCGGTATCTACATCGTCAAGGCCGAATACGGCTTCAAGGAAACGCCGGACGTGTACCGCGTGTTGGAACTTGGCCAGCCGCAGATCGGTACGCGCTGCGAGCTGATGGACACCTCGTTCTTCATCGCGCGTGAATCGGTGGTGCCGTCCAAGCTGCCGGGCATGTCGATGTGGCGCGAGCGCTTGTTCGCTTGGATGCATCAGAACGGCGCCAAGCCTTCAGACTTCTTCCACATTCCCGCCAACCGCGTGGTGGAACTGGGGACCAAGGTCGAGATCTGATCGACCGGTATCGCTGCATAGCAAAACGGCCCGTGCGAGAGAGACGCACGGGCCGTTTTCTTCGCTGGGGCCGCGCCGCAATTACATCTTCGCAGCGGCGTGATTGCGCTCGCGGACTTCGTCGTTGCGCGCGTGCACGTCGTGGTTGCGGTCTTTGATGTCGTGGCGCAGGTCTTTGCGATCGTGGTGCAGGTCGCGGCGCTCGGCGTTGACTTCGTGCTGCTCTTCGGCGCGCTTCTTGTTCCAGTATTCAGCACCCTGGACGTTGCCCTTGGCCAGGTCGCGGTCTTCGCGGCGTTGATCGGCGTTGCGTGCGGCGCGGTCGGCGTTCAGCGCAGCCTTGTCGGCGCCGATGTCAGCCCGATCATGGCGAATGTCGCGGTTGTCGTGACGGATATCACGGTTGTCCTGCCGGATCTGCTGATTGTCTTGCTGGACTTGCTGAACTGGCGTGGTTTGCGCGAAGGCAGCGGTACCGGCAACAGCAAGCAGGGCGGCGATCAGGGTGTGGCTTGTCTTCATGGTGTTCTCCTCGTGGGTGCCAGGCGGTGGTTGCCTGTGCCTCCTTAACGGGCCGAAAAGACGTGCCGACGACGCACGAGTGTTAGGAAAGTTCTGTGCTCGTAAGGGCTTGTAACAGTCGCGTCAGGCCATGAAAAAACCCGCCGGGTCCGAAGACAGGGCGGGTTTTACCTGCGCGGAACGTGCGTCAGCGCTTGAGCTTGGCAAAAGCCGCGGCCATCGCGCCGCCGGCCGGTGCTGCCTCGCGACGCTGCTGGCCACCTTGGCGGTTGCCGGCCCCGTTCGGGCGATCTCCGCCGCCGGCGCGTGCAGGTGTCTGGCCCGGCTCGTCCGACAGGCGCATCGTCAGGCCGATGCGGTTGCGCTTCACATCCACCTCCATCACCTTGACCTTGACGATTTGGCCGGGCTTGACCACCTCGTGCGGGTCTCGCACGAACTTGGTCGACAGCGCCGACACGTGCACCAGACCATCCTGATGCACGCCGATGTCGATGAACGCGCCAAACGCGGCCACGTTCGTCACCACGCCTTCGAGCACCATGCCGGGCTGCAGGTCCTTGATGTCTTCCACGCCGTCCTGGAACGTTGCGGTCTTGAACTCGGGGCGCGGGTCGCGGCCCGGCTTTTCCAGTTCCGACAGGATATCGACCACGGTGGGCAGGCCGAACTTCTCGTCGGTGAAGTCGCGTGCGGTCAGGCCACGCAGTGCCTCGCGGTTGCCGAGCACATCGCCGATACCCTTCTTGATGCTGTCCAGGATGCGCTTGACCACCGGATACGCCTCCGGGTGCACCGACGAACGATCGAGCGGGTTGTCGCCGTCATTGATGCGCAGGAAGCCTGCTGCTTGCTCGAACGTCTTGTCGCCCAGGCGCGGCACCTTCTTCAGGGCATCGCGGTTGGCAAACGCGCCATTGGCATCGCGGTATTCGACGATGTTTTTGGCGAGAATCGAATTCAGACCCGACACGCGTGCCAGCAGCGGCGCAGAGGCGGTATTCACATCCACGCCGACCGCGTTTACGCAATCCTCCACGACGGCATCCAGCGCGCGGGCCAGCTCGCGCTGGTTCACGTCGTGCTGGTATTGGCCAACGCCGATCGATTTCGGATCGATCTTCACGAGTTCGGCCAGCGGATCCTGCAGACGGCGGGCAATCGACACCGCGCCGCGCAGCGACACATCCAGTTCCGGGAATTCCTTGGCCGCCAGTTCCGACGCCGAATACACCGACGCGCCGGCCTCGCTCACCACGATCTTGGTCAGCTTGAGCTCAGGCATGTTGCGCATCAGGTCTTGCACGAGCTTGTCGGTCTCGCGGCTGGCAGTGCCGTTGCCGATGGAGACCAGCGACACGTTGTGCTGCTTGGCCAAGCGCGCCATCGTCGCGAGCGAGCCATTCCAGTCGCGGCGCGGCTCGTGCGGGTAGATGGTAGCGGTTTCCAGCAGCTTGCCGGTGTGGTCCACCACCGCGATCTTGCAGCCCGTGCGGATACCCGGGTCGACGCCCATCACGGCCTTCGGACCGGCCGGCGCGGCCAGCAGCAGGTCGTGCAGGTTGCGGCCGAAGATCTTGATGGCTTCGGCTTCAGCCGATTCGCGCAGTTGCGTCAGCAGTTCGGTCTCGATATGCGGCTGCACCTTGACGCGCCAGCACCAGCGGCACACGTCCGACAGCCATTTGTCAGCCGCGCGGCCTTTGTTTTCGATGCCGACATGGCGCGCGATCATGGTTTCGCACGGGTGCGGGCTCATCGCGTCCTGCTCCTCGCCCAGGCCCAGCTTGACGAACAGCACGCCCGCATTGCGGCCACGGAACAGCGCCAGCGCGCGGTGCGACGGCACGTTGCGGATGGGCTCGCTGTAGGCGTAGTAATCGCGGAATTTCTCTTCCTCGGCAGTTTCCTTGCCTTCCACCACCGTCGACGAGACCAAGCCGTGGTTCCACAAGTGCTCGCGCACCTTGCCGAGCAGTTCCGCCGTTTCGCCAAACTGCTCGGAGAGGATGTCGCGTGCGCCGTCCAGCGCAGCCTTCACGTCGGGCACTCCGCCATCGGCGGTCTGGTTGCCGTTGACGTACTTGGCGGCCTCGGCTTGCGGATCGAGCGTCGGGTCGGCCAGCAGCGCCTGGGCCAGCGGCTCCAGGCCGCATTCGCGGGCGATCTGCGCGCGCGTGCGGCGCTTGGGCTTGTAGGGCAGGTAGAGGTCTTCCAGCACCTGCTTAGTCTCGGCCGCCTCGATGGCGGTGCGCAGGGCGTCGGTCAGCTTGCCTTGCTCTTCAATGGAAGCCAGGATGGCGGCGCGGCGGTCTTCCAGCTCGCGCAGGTACAGCAAGCGCTCTTCCAGATTGCGCAGTTGCGTGTCGTCCAGATTGCCCGTCACTTCCTTGCGGTAACGCGCGATGAAGGGCACGGTGGCGCCTTCGTCCAGCAGTTGCACGGCTGCCGCAACCTGCTGCGGCTTCACTGCCAGTTCAACGGCAATGCGGGAGACGATCTTCTGCAACACGGAATCAGTCATTGCTTCC
>CBJMVH010000109.1:0-7201 GCA_966433195.1 uncultured Ralstonia sp. | reverse complement strand
GTCTGATAAAATTCGACGCTTGATTCTAACGGCGAAATAGACTGCCTTTTACGATGTTTAGTTTCTGGAAGAAGCGCAAGGCAGAGCCGCAACCGGCCGCCGAACCCACACCGCCGGCCGCCGCGCCTGAAACCGCACCGGCCCCGGTTGCCCCCACACCTTCGGTTGCATCCGACGCCCCGGACGTAGCGCCCCCCTCCGACGCGAGCGCCGGCGCATCCACGCCTGCCGCAGCAGAAACGGCGCGGCCCGGCTGGTTGTCGCGCCTGGGCTTCGGCGGAGGCGCCACGCCCGAGCCGACCGCTCCGCAAGCGCCTGCGCCCGCCCCTGCACCCGAGCCCATGGCCAACGCCGCCGCCGATCCGGTAGCGACCGCCGCGCCAGCGCCGGCTGAAAGCCCGGCTCCCACACCGGCTCCGGCGCCAGTGGCACCGGTGGCGCCGCCCGCGTCGATTGCCGTACCGGACACGCCCCCCGAGCCCACCGCGCTCGACATGCAGGCCGACGACATCGAAACCGTGCCCACCCCGGCCATCATCGAAGAGGGGCGCAAGGGCTGGATGTCGCGCCTGCGCTCCGGTTTGTCGAAGACCAGCAAGAACCTCACCACGCTGTTCGTTGGCGTGAAGGTGGACGAAGCGCTGTTCGAAGAACTCGAAACCGCGCTGCTGATGGCCGATGCCGGTGTCGACGCCACCGAATACCTGCTGGGCGAACTGCGCCGCCGTATCAAGGCCGAGCGCATCGAAACCGCCGAGGGCGTGAAGACCGCTCTGCGCGATCTGCTGGTCGAACTGCTGCACCCGCTGGAAAAAACCATGGTGCTCGGCCGCGAGCAGCCGATGGTCATCATGATTGCGGGCGTCAACGGCGCCGGCAAGACGACCAGCATCGGCAAGCTGTGCAAGCACTTCCAGACCTACGGCCAATCGGTGCTGCTGGCCGCGGGCGACACCTTCCGCGCGGCCGCGCGCGAGCAGCTCGTGATCTGGGGCCAGCGCAACAACGTGACGGTGGTCGCGCAGGAGTCGGGCGACCCCGCCGCAGTCATTTACGACGCAGTGAACGCCGCACGCGCACGCGGCATCGACATCGTCATGGCCGACACCGCCGGCCGCCTGCCCACGCAGTTGCACCTGATGGAAGAGTTGAAGAAGGTGCGCCGCGTGATCGGCAAGGCGATGGCGACCGCGCCACACGAAACGCTGTTGGTGATTGACGGCAACACCGGGCAGAACGCCCTGGCGCAACTGAAGGCGTTTGACGATGCGCTCGGCCTCACCGGCCTGATCGTCACCAAGCTGGACGGCACGGCCAAGGGCGGCATCCTGGCGGCCATTGCGCGGCAGCGACCGGTGCCGGTGTACTTCATCGGCGTGGGCGAGCAGGTGGAGGATCTGCAGCCGTTCTCGGCGCGGGAATTTGCGGATGCGTTGTTGGGGTAAAACCCGCGAAACCTTTCTGTATAGAAACGCCCTGACTGGTTCAGGGCGTTTTCATTTGTGCCCGCATTCTCCGTCGCGCATCGGATATCGCCTCGAAATTGCGAGCGCACATCGAGGATGAGCGAGGCTTCAATCGATATTGACTTTCTTGCATACGCCCTTAGGCAAAGATGGCGGGTGTTTCGTTCTTCATTCTTTAATCGGAGACACCCAATGCAAGAGTTCCGAACGCATTCCCGACGAATAAAACAGCGGCCGGCCACCCCCGAAGAGCTGGCGACATGATCCGGTACTTCCTCGCCCGAGGCGACCGAGCCGGCAGCGCGACCATCGTAGAGGGGTTGCCGAACGTCACCTGCGCCAATCCGCCCCCAAGCGTGCACATCGCCACGCTGTACATGAAAACGTACTGCACGGCATGCAAGCGAGAAGGATTCATTGCACCGAAGGGCCCGCGCCACGCCGGCACGGGGCCCAACGGCAAACCATGGGCGTTGAGCGGTGACATCAATGTTTGTGGGTGTAACCCACCGCCGGTCTTTTATGCCGTGCGCAGTATGCGGATGATGTTCACGAGCGAGGAGCTGGGGCGAATGAGCGCGCCGCTGACGCCTGTCTACGTACCGCAGCGCGAGTCTCCACCTGAGCGCTACGACTTGTTCTTCCATGCAAAACATGAAAGAACCGGAAAAGACTTATGCCACGTTCGCTACAAGATCAGCCTCGAAGACGGCCGTCAATTTATCGGGCTGACTGACGAGAACGGCTATACGCAAAAGGTTTCCGCGAATACAGCGCAGATCGCACGAATCGAGCTTCCCTACTATGACGACAGCACAACTGACACCTCAAGCGAACCAGAGCCCTGTGGTTGTTAGCGGGGGCAATGAGCTAAGCGGCTCGCAATGGGTCGCGAGGTTTCCTGGCAGCAATAGCACGTCGGCTCTAGTGCCAGAATTCCGGCAGTCGGTGGATCAGTTCATAGAAGCGATGCGGAATGCCGGCGCTACGATCACAGTTTCCGCAACGTACCGACCGCCAGAACGTGCGTACTTGATGCATTGGTCGTGGAAGATCGCCCACGGAACCCCTCCCTCTTCCGTCCCGCCAATGGACGGAGTCAACATCGAATGGACACATCCGACGCTGGAGGCGTCTGTCAGCGCCGCCCGAAATATGGTTAATGCATATGGAATGCAGAACCTTCAGATACCCGCAGCTCTGATTAGCCGGCATACCCAACGCAAGGCAATCGATATGACGATTAGTTGGGCGGGCACCCTTGAGATCAGAAACGCCTCTGGGGAAATGATCGCAATAGCATCGACACCACGTACTGGCATGAATGCCATGCTGAAGCAAGTCGGCCAAAGTTACGGCGTGATCAAGTTTGTTGGTGGCGCCTCGGACAAACCTCACTGGTCAACAGACGGACACTGAAATGCGCAGGCTCCTATTCTCCGCGCTCCTGCTTGTAGCCACCGCTTCCACGGCTGCCCCGCCGAGCGCACAGCATCTCGGTTTCTTTTCCAATCAGCGGACAGTGGGAAGTAGCGATGACCCACACACGGAAGGTTATTCCGTGGATATCTATCGAGAAGGGCAACGGGTCTTCGGTAAGTTGTGCGTATCCACCGGAATCGAAACGCCCTGCGGCATCATCGATGAAGCAAAGATTCAGTCATCGACGGGTGCCATCACGTTTCGAGCGAAATTATCGACCGGCACCGAATTCACTCGAGACTCTGGCTCTCAGGGTCGTCCGTCACGGGACATTTTCGAGTTTATCGGCACGATTTCTCGCAACAGCGTAAAGGGCCGCATGACACATAGAAGCGGCTATGAGCCGTCCAGCGATGCGCACATAGAACGCGTCTCACTGCATCGAATCCACCTCAATACAGCGACAACACGCTACGCGGATTGGGCACAGGCACCATCCAACACGCCAGTCGACTGGTGATGCTCAACAGTTGGCGGGTGCTGCAGAAACTGCCTCTGGTTCTCACGCCCGCACCCATATCGCCTCGCCTGAATCCATCGACAACGGGGAGCCCAATCCCTCTAGCCGGCGCCCGCAGGGCTTTCTCGTTTTCCAAAATACCAGACCATGCCCCGCATTTTTGACAAGCTATTGGCAATCTCCATCGCGCTCGCCACAACCACCGCTCTCGCCTGTCGCCCAGTACAGCAACTCAACGTCGCTTTCCCCGACCACTCCGCTGCGCTGGACACAACAGGCGCGTTCCGGTTCGGCAACCGGCTAGCCGATCTGAAAGTCCGTTTTCCGAACTACAGCGACTTCGCTATCGTTGGGCTCGCGGACTCGAACAAACCCGCAGACATAGCATTGGCCACCCAGCGATCGGAAACGGTCTATCAGTTTCTGATCCAGCGAGGTTTCTCACCTGAGCGCGTGCATCTCGGCCGGGCGGTTGCGGCAGTTGACTCAGACGGCCACATCGTACCGGGAGGAGTTGATATCGAATTCGTCCCAGCTTGCCCGCACGGGTGCTGTGACCTACCAACCCATAAGGTCAAAGACCTCGGCCTCCCCATGCCTTGAGATTGAGACAAAAAAACGGGGCAACGCCCCCGCCCATCACGCCGCATCCGGCTGCGCCGCAGGCGCCGCTCTCTGAAACGTCGCCTGCGCCATGCAGTGTTCAAAGATGCGCGCGAGCGTCGGGTAATCCTCCACCGCCACATCAAACCGCTTGCCGTTGAACACTTGCGGCACCAGGCACACATCGGCCAGCGTCGGCGTATCACCCACGCAGTAGGCACCGGTCAATGGGGATGCCGACAGCCGCGTCTCCAACGCCGCAAAGCCCAGCTTCACCCAGTGGCGATACCAGTCGTTGCGCGCTTCCTCTTCCACGTTGAACGTGTTCTTGAGGTACTTCAGCACGCGCGGGTTGTTGAGCGGATGGATCTCGCACGCAATCGCCAGCGCAATCGCGCGGATGTGCGCGCGGTTGCTGGGCGAGCCCGGCAGCAACGTGGGCTCCGGGTGCGTCTCTTCCAAGTATTCGACGATCGCCAATGACTGGTTCAGCACGTCGGTGCCATCGCACAGCACGGGCACCAGCGCATCGGGGTTCAGCTTGACGAAGTCGGGCGCCATTTGCTCGCCCTTGAGCAGGTGCACCGGCGCGTAGTCATACGGCAGGCCCTTGATCTCCAGTGCGATACGCACGCGAAACGAGGCCGAACTGCGGAAGTAGTTGTACAACTTGATCGACATGGCTTTTGACTCTCTGCTCAGATGACCTTGACGTGCAGCTCGCCCACACCGTCGATCTTGCCGACCATCAAGTCGCCCACCACCACCGGGCCGACACCCTCGGGCGTACCGGTATAGATCAGATCGCCGGGGCGCAGCTCGAACAGGCGCGACAGATACGCAATGGTTTCCGGCACCGACCAGATCAGGTCCGACAGGTCGCCGCGTTGATGCTCCTTGCCGTTGACCGACAGCGTGATCGCGCCCTTGCTCGGGTGACCAACATCCTTGACGGGGATGATCGGGCCGATGGGTGCGGAGCCATCAAACGCCTTGCCGGTTTCCCACGGGCGGCCGCCCTTCTTGGCGGCGTTCTGCAGGTCGCGGCGCGTCATGTCCAGGCCGATGGCGTAACCGTAGATGTGGTTGGCCGCCGTTTCCACGGCGATGTCACGCCCGCCCGTGCCGATGGCGACCACGAGTTCGATCTCGTAGTGGCAATCCTTCGTTTCGGTCGGGTAGACAAACTGGCCGGTTTCGCCGTCGGGGACGTAGCGCACGGCGTCGGCCGGCTTGCAAAAGAAGAACGGCGGTTCACGGTCGGGGTCGGAACCCATCTCGCGGGCATGGGCGGCGTAGTTGCGGCCGACGCAGTACACGCGGCGCACCGGAAACTGGCCTTGCCCGCTGCGCACGGGAATGCCGTTGACGGCGGGCGGGGTGACGACGAAATCGGTCATGCGGGTCTCCTGGAAATACGCTTGAATGAACTCGTGGGGACACGGCCACCGCCCCCCGGCGACCGAGCTGCGAGCATACACCCGCACCGGCCCGGCGCGGTTCTTGCATGAGTGCCGTGCACAACGCCCCACTTTGCACCATGCAAGCGAAACCGCCCACTCCATCCGCCCCGCCCGCCGCACATCACCCGGCTGCGCCGATGCGCGTGCTGTTGGTACGCGATCCGTTGGATGCCGAGCAGATCAACCTGGAGCTGATCCGCGCCGGATTGGCCGAAGCGGGCTTCATCGACGTGGGCTTGGCCGACGCCGATCTGACGCTGCCTGACCGCATCGCCCAGACGCAGCCGGACATGGTCATCGTCGCGTCGGAATCCGCCGCGCGGGACACCATCGAACACGTGTGCGTGGCCACCCAGCACGCGCCGCGCCCCATCGTGCTGTTCACCGACAACGACGACGCGGCACGCATCAAATCAGCGTTTGCCGCAGGCATTACCGCCTACATCGTCGATGGCATCAAGCCCACGCGCGTCAAGGCCGTGCTGGACGTCGCCTACGCGCGCTTCGAGCACGAACGCGAGCTGCGCGCCGAGCTGGATACCGCCAAGACGCAACTGGCCGAGCGCAAGGTGCTTGAGCGTGCCAAGGGCCTGCTGATGAAGCAGATGAACCTGTCGGAAGACGACGCCTTCAAGCGCCTGCGCAAGATGGCGATGGACCGCAACATCAAGCTCGTGGAAGCCGCCCAGCGCGTGATTGACGTGATGGCCGGCTAGGCCTACGGCGCACCGCCCAGTTTTGGTGCGACGCACAAGTCCGGTACCACGGATGCACCAGTCACGCGCCGCCACGCGCGCCGTGCTACCCCGCCTCCACCCCTCGCACGCGGGGTTCTGAACGCAAAACACCGCGTTCCCAACTTCACGCACGGAGCTCGAAACACCAAGCGCCGAGAAAAAAGCTCGGCGCGTCGAGTTCTGGGCTCGGACTGCCGAGAAAAAAGCTCCGCGCGCCGAGTTCTGAGCTCGGACCGCCGAGAAAAAATCTCGGCGCGCCGAGTTCCGAACTCCGACTGCCGAGCAAAAAGCCTCGCGCGTCGAGCTATGAGCTCCAACCGTCGAGCAAAAAGCCTCACGCGTGGTGTTCAGAACCCGATGCGCGGTGTTCTGAACCGCAAAGTTGGCATACCCCTTGCAAGTCACGCAGCGAAGCCGGTGCCAACGTGGGTATCGGCAAGGGACAACGGCGTCCCGATGCACGGCAACGCATGTCTGCCCGCAACCCTGCGGAGGCGGACGCCGTGCGTCGGGGCGCTTTTTCTTTGGAGCCATGGATGGCCGCGCCAGACAAGACCGACATCGTCGTCAAACCGCTCAACCCGAAGCGCCGCAGCGTCATCAAGGCTGCGGCGACTCTTGCAGGAGGTAGTGCCGTGGCCTTGATTGATCCGCTGGTGCGTGCCGGTGCTTGGGCCGCGGGCTCCGATGCGCCCGAGAAGACCGAACTGAAGGTCGGCTTTATCCCGCTCACGGACTGCGCTTCGGTGGTGATGGCGTCCACGCTGGGCATCGACAAGAAGTACGGCATCAAGATCACGCCGTCGAAAGAAGCCTCGTGGGCGGGCGTGCGCGACAAGCTGGTGTCGGGCGATCTGGATGCGGCGCACGTGCTTTACGGGTTGATCTACGGCGTGCAACTCGGCATCGGCGGGCCGAAGAAGGACATGGCCGTGCTGATGACGCTCAACAACAACGGCCAGGCGATCACGCTGTCGAACAAGCTCAAGG
>CBJMVH010000108.1:0-7323 GCA_966433195.1 uncultured Ralstonia sp. | reverse complement strand
TGAAGGATCGCAAGTCAATGAAACTGCACCAAACCCGTCGCGGGGCTGTGGCGACGTCTGCTCACCTGTTGCTGGCCGCGCTGTCGGTTGCCCTGATTTCCGGTTGCGATACCGTCAATGAGGTGATGCAGCCGGACCGCATCGATTACAAATCGCAGGCCAAGAAGGGCCCGACGCTAGAAGTGCCGCCCGACCTGACCAGCGTCCAGGCCGATCGCCGTTATGCCGCGCCGGACACGGGCACGACCACGTTGTCGGCCTACACCTCGACGGCGCCGAAGGTCACCACGCCGGGTTCGGGCACGGACAACGTGCTGCCGGCCGTGTCCGACATGCGCATCGAGCGCGATGGCAATCAGCGTTGGCTGGTCGTCAAGACCACGCCCGATGCTCTGTGGCCGCAACTGCGCACGTTCTGGCAAGAGCTCGGCTTCCTGCTCGTGATCGACTCGCCCGAGACCGGCATCATGGAAACCGACTGGGCTGAGAACCGCGCCAAGATTCCGCAGGACATCCTCCGCCGCACGATCGGCAAGGTATTCGACGGCCTGTATTCGACGGGTGAGCGTGACAAGTTCCGCACCCGCATCGAGAAGGGTCCGAACGGCACGGTCGAGGTCTACATCTCGCACCGCGGCGCGCAGGAACAACTGGTGGGTTCGTCCAAGGACCAGACCGTGTGGACGCCGCGCCCCGCAGACCCTGAACTCGAAGCCGAATTCCTCTCGCGCCTGATGCAGCGTCTGGGCGCCAGCAAGGAAGCCGCGCAGCAGAAGCTCGCGCAAACGCAGGCAGCGCATCCGGTGGAAGCGGGCGCAAAGGCGACGGAAGGCGTCCAGGCTCCCCGCGCTGCCGGACCGTCGCTACTGGCACAGGCAAATGGTCAGCCGGTGCTGAACGTGCCGGAGCCTTTTGACCGCGCGTGGCGTACCGTGGGTCTGGCCCTCGATCGCGTGAACTTCACTGTGGACGATCGCGATCGTGCGCAAGGCGTGTACTTCGTGCGCTATGCCGACACCAAGGCAGAGGCCAATGCGCCGGGCTTCTTCTCGCGCCTGTTCTCGGGCACCAAGATCGAAGACCTCAAGCGCGCCAAGCGCTATCGCGTGGTGGTCAAGGATGCCGGCAACGCATCGACCGTCACCGTGCAGAACGACGACGGCTCCGCACAGACTGGCGACATCGGCAAGCGCATCCTGTCGCTGCTCGACGAGCAACTGCGCTGATCAGCGTGATGCAGTACCGCTGCTGTGTGGGCTGAGCGATGACCCTTCGATTCGCCAGCCTTGGCAGCGGCAGTGAAGGCAATGCGCTGCTCGTCGAATCCACCGATGGAACGACGTGCACGCGCATCCTGCTCGATTGCGGATTCGGTATCCGCGAAACCGTGCGCCGGCTAGAGCGGCTTGGTTGTGCGCCGGAGTCGCTCAACGCCATCCTCGTCACGCACGAGCACGGCGACCATGTCGGCAGCGCCTATGCCGTTGCCGCCAAATTCAATATCCCCGTCTGGACAAGCCACGGCACCTATCGCGCGACTGAAAAATTGCGCGGTGCGGATCGTGCCGCCGTGCGCTTTTGCCGAGCCGATGATGTATTCAGCGTCGGGGACTTGCAGATCCTGCCCTATACCGTGCCGCATGATGCGCGCGAGCCTCTGCAGTTTGTCTTCAACGACGGGGCGCGGCGCCTAGGCGTGCTGACGGATGCGGGCATGTCGACGGAATATCTGTGTGCGCATCTGGAAGGCTTGCACGCGCTCGTGCTGGAGTGCAATCACGACCGCGAGATGCTGGCCAACTCGCCATATCCGTGGTCATTGAAGCAGCGCATCGGCGGGGATTTTGGCCACTTGGCCAACGACATTGCCACGGCGATCCTCTCGCGGATTCGGCACGAAGCCTTGCATACGGTGATCGCCGCGCACTTGTCCAAGCAGAACAATACGCCGCTGTTGGCGGGAGAGGCTGTCGCAGTCGCGCTGGGCATCGAGGCCAGCGATGTGCCGATCGCGGATCAGGAAGAGGGGCTGCCTTGGCACCCCGTGTAAGGGTTGCCTCTGGTGCTTTGTAAGATTCAGAAACAACTTGAATTGGCAGTCGGGCGGCAGAGATGTTTTCTAGCGTGCGCCCATGAAAAAAGCCGACCCAGAGGTCGGCTTTTTCGTCTCGCGAGAAACGCGATTATTGCTTAGCGGCCGGAGCCGAAGCGTCAGCAGCCGGAGCCGAAGCAGCAGCGTCCGAAGCGGCAGCCGGAGCCGAAGCAGCAGCGTCCGAAGCGGCAGCAGCCGGAGCAGCAGCTTCCGAAGCAGCCGGAGCAGCAGCGGCCGGAGCCGAAGCTTCCGGAGCAGCAGCCGGAGCAGCGGCTTCTTCCTTCTTACCGCAAGCAGCCAGAGCCACAGCAGCCATCAGCGAGGCGATCAGGAGAGACTTTTTCATTTTTTCGATCCTTAAACTGAATATGGAAAGCGAACAACAGAAAGTGCGATGAATAATTACCGGTAATTATCGCTCTGGGTACGACACTTCTTCTGTGCTGGCTGCCAACCCGCACAGGACGCCTTGGCAGCAAGCTAACGCCGGATTATAGCGGCCTTTGACTACCCTGTGTAGCTGAGTGGGGCCTGACGCACGCTCGATTTGCGCGCTTTTGTAACCATCTGTTTCAATGAAATTCAGCGCTGTGCTGGGCCTGCCAACCGTACCCAGCCTTCTTCATACCAAGCGTGCAATGTGTCCATCAGATCGGGCAAATCGGCGGCCGCATCGACTGATGCCGCACTTGCGCGGCGCTGGTCTGCCAACGCGGAAAGCCACGCAAGCAGTGTTCCCGACGGTTCGAACGTGTCGCCGTTGATCCAGAAGCGTTGAGCGTCATACAGCGCTTGCGTACGGGCGTCGAGCACGATGCCCTCCTTGCGCGCGCGTGCAGTGAAGCGCGACAACGGCAGCCGCGGCTGCGTAACGAAGTCGACGTGGTCCTTGGGCTCGGAGAGATAGGCGCCGAGGAATTCGCCCACCAGCTCCGGGGTCCAGCGCAGCGCGTTCAGCTTTTGCGCGAGGGCCTTGACCATGGCGGCAGGCAGCTCGCCGGGGCGCTCCGTGGGTTTCTGGTCGGGGTCGGCGTAGCGGCCTTCAAAGTTGGGGTCGTCCTCCAGCGTCTGCGAAAGAAAGCCGAGGAAGTGGCCCGCCAGTTCGCGGTACGACGGTGAGCGAAAGCCGATCGAGTACGTCATGCAATCGCCCTCCGCAACGCCGTCGTGCGCGTAGTGCGGGGGCAGGTACAGCATGTCGCCAGGCTCCAGCACAAACTCTTCTTCGGGTTGGAAGTTGGCAAGGATTTTCAGCGGCAGATCCGGCACCAGGGTGAGGTCGTCTTGCGCGGAAATCCGCCAGCGACGTTTGCCATGGGCCTGCAGCAGGAACACATCGTACGAATCGAAGTGCGGGCCGACGCCACCGCCGTCGGTGGCAAAGCTGATCATCACGTCGTCGAGGCGTGCGTCCGGGATGAAGCGAAAGCGATGCATGAGCGCTTCAACGGCGGGTTCGACGAGATTCACGCCCTGCACGAGCACGGACCAGTTGCGTGTCTTGCGCGAGGGGAGCGGGCGTTCGCCGAAGGGGCCGTGATTGAACGACCAGCGCCCGCGCGATTGCGCGATCAGGCGCGACTCCACATCGGGGCGTTCAGCCAACGCCAGCACGCGCTCCGGCGACAGCGGAAAGTGCAGCGCACGCATCTCTTCCGGCGAGAGTGCTTGCCGGATCAGCAGAGGCTTTTTCTGCCAGTGCGTGCGCATGAATTCGCGTGGCGACAAGCCGCCCAGCAACTGTGCGGGCTGGCTCACTGGAAGCGCAGTTTGGACACTGCCTTGGACGCCGCCATCGGCAGCGTATAATGGGACTTCGTTCATGGAGTGCGCAATTGAAAATCGCGAAGAATACGGTGGTGTCGGTGGCTTACAAACTGTCCGACGCGCAGGGCAACGTCATCGAGGAATCCGATGAGCCGATGGTGTATTTGCACGGCGGCTATGATGGCACGTTCCCCAAGATCGAGGAAGCGCTGGACGGCCATGAGCAAGGCTTCGAGACGAAGCTCCAGCTTGAGCCGGACGATGCTTTCGGCGATTACGATCAGGAACTGATCAAGATCGAGCCGCGTGACCGCTTTCCCGAGCCGCTCGAAGTCGGCATGCAGTTCGAGGGTGTGCCGGAAGATGGCGATGAGGAGGATGCCATCGTCTACACCGTCACGGACGTGGCGGAAGACAAGGTGGTGCTGGACGGCAATCATCCGCTGGCCGGCATGGCGCTGCGTTTTGATTTGAAGGTGACGGACGTGCGTGAAGCCACGGCCGAAGAGATCGAGCACGGCCACGTGCACGCTGAAAACGGCCTCGAAGTGGTGGATGAGGACGAAGACGACGACAAGCCGCACACGCTGCACTGATCGTCTGATGCATACATGAGAACGGGAGCTTCGGCTCCCGTTTTTCATTGCATCGGCGCGGGCGAGATTTCCGGTGCCGGGGCAGGGGCGTTGTCGAGACGGCGGCTGCGAATGTGAAAAAGCGGCGTGCGGCCCGGCGTGACGGATACCTCCAGCCAACGATCAAGCACAGGCGAGCCGTAGGTGCGTGCGCGCATGACATGCGGATCGGGGCGCCCATCCTCATCCTTGAGTGGGCGGTCGAGCATGAAGGTCTGGCTGGCGCCATGGATGAGCAGCACTGCGCCATCGTATTCGCGTGTGAGTGCGCGCAGCTGGCGTTTCAGCGCCAGGTAGCCGTCGTGCGAGCGGCGCCGCAGCAGGCCATCGAGCAGGTTTGGCGCGCGACGCCGCTCCCAGCCATCTTCGAACAGCGGATCGGCCTGCATCATGATCGCCACCCCAGCCAGTTTGCGTTGGCGGGCCACGCTGAAGGCGCGTGCCAACCACTGGCGATTGGCTTCCAGGCGATCTTCGTATTCGCCGTTGCGCCCGCCGGCGGTCTTGTAGTTGTTGTTGTCGCCGGGCACGTTGAGCGTGACGAAGAGCACGCCGCCGGTTTCCCAGCGCGTGTTTTCGCGATAGCTGCGGAACTTGGCCTGGTCGGACTGGCGCATCACTGTCATGGTGCGCTGGCCGAGCGTGTTGTCATCGGGGTAGAACAGTTCGCGTATGCGCAGCAGCCGCTCGATGGGGTCAAAACCGCCGGCGGCGGGGCGCTGGCAATCGCTCCAGTCGTGGTCGCCGGGGATGTAGATGACCGGCGAGATCAGGCTGTCGAGCAGATCATGGCGCGCTTCCAGCAGCGTATCGGCGCACGACTCGTCGCGGCCCTTGATGTTGCCGAGATGCACGACGAAGGCCGGGTGCTCGGCGTCGATGGCGTCGAGCAAGGCACGCGCGGCGCCGACATCCTCCGCGCGTTCGGGGACGTTGCCGATGACCGCGAAGCTGAATCCATTTGCTGGGCCTGCCCGGTTAGCAGATGCAGCGTGCACCACGCCGCCCGCCAGCATCGCCAGGGCGATGGCGATGCATGGGAGCCAGCGAGGCACGAGCCGGAGGCGCTTCATTAGGCAGCGGGATTCGACAGCGCCTTGAGCCGGTACAGCGCATCGAGGGCTTCGCGCGGCGTCAGGTCGTCGGGGTTGATACCGGCGAGGGCGTCGGCGAGCGCGCTGTTGGGCGGCTCCGCCGGGGCGTCGTCTTCGTCGTCGATGGGCGTGTCGGCGGCGAGTGCGAAGAGGTCGAGCTGCGGCGTGGCGCCGGTGTCGGCGGAATGCTGCTCAAGCCATGCGAGGCGCTTGCGCGCGGCGCGGATGACGGGCTGCGGTACGCCGGCGAGTTGCGCCACCTGCAGGCCGTAGCTCTGGCTGGCCGGCCCCTCCTGCACGGCATGCAGAAAGACGATGCCATCGCCGTGTTCCACCGCTGAGAGATGCACGTTGGCCGCCTGCGCGAACTCCTGTGGCAGTTGCGTCAGTTCAAAGTAGTGCGTGGCGAACAGCGTGTGACTGCGGTTGTGCGACAGCAAGTGACGCGCAATCGCCCAGGCCAGCGCCAGGCCATCGAACGTGCTGGTGCCGCGACCGATTTCATCCATTAGCACCAGGCTGTTGGGCGTGGCGCGGTGAAGAATGGCGGCGGCTTCCGTCATCTCGACCATGAACGTCGAACGCCCGCCCGCCAGGTCATCCGCTGCGCCGATACGCGTGAAGATGCGGTCGATCGGGCCGATGGTGGCGGCTTCTGCCGGCACGAAGGCACCCACGTAGGCCAGTAGAACGACCAATGCGGTTTGCCGCATGAACGTTGATTTACCGCCCATGTTGGGGCCGGTGATCAGCAGCAGCTTGCGAGTGTCTTGCAGCACGCAGTCATTGGCGACGAACTGTTCGACCTGCTGTTCGACCACCGGATGCCGCGCGCGCATCAGTTCAATGCCGGGGGCGTCTGTCAGCGTCGGGCGCGCCCACGACAGCGCGTGCGCACGTTCGGCCAGAGTAGCCAGCACGTCGGCCTGCGCCAGCGCCGCTGCAATACGCTTGAATTCGGCCAGATGCGGTAGCAGCTTTTGCAGCAGCTCTTCGTAGAGCACCTTTTCACGCGACAACGCGCGGTCTTGTGCGGAGAGGGCCTTGTCCTCAAACGCCTTCAGCTCGGGCGTAATGTAGCGCTCGGCGTTCTTGAGCGTCTGGCGGCGGCGGTAATCATCAGGCACCTTGGCCGCCTGGCCGTTGGTGACTTCGATGTAGAAGCCGTGCACGCGGTTGTATTCCACACGCAGGTTTGCGATGCCGGTGCGCTCGCGCTCGCGGGCTTCCAGATCGACGAGGAACTGGCCGCAGTTTTCGGAGATGTCGCGCAGCTCGTCGAGGTCGGCATCGTAGCCGCGGGCAATGACACCGCCGTCGCGCACCATGGCGGCGGGCTCGGCCATGACGGCGCGCTGGAGCAGGGCGTGAGCGTCTTCGGGTAGGGTGAGCGCGGCGTACAGCTCGGCGAGCAGCGGTGCAGCGTCGCTCTGCGGCAACTCTTCGCGGATCTCGGGCAGGCGCGCGAGCGTATCGCGCAGCGACGACAGATCGCGCGGGCGAGCCGACAGTAGCGCCAGCCGGCCGGTAATGCGCTCCACATCCGACAACGTGCGCAGCGTTGCGCGCAGCGTTTGCCAGTCGCTGCCGAGCAGCACTTCGATGGCTTGCTGCCGCGCCTGCGGTATCGCGCGATCCCGCCGCGGATGATGCCGCCAGTGACGCAGCCGGCGACTGCCCACCCTGGTGGCGCACCTATCGCACAGCGAGAACAGAGTCGGTGGTTCCTGCCCGC
>CBJMVH010000107.1:0-7882 GCA_966433195.1 uncultured Ralstonia sp. | reverse complement strand
CAGGTGGGTCAGGTTTACTTCGGCGGGTGGGTCAGTTTTACATCGGCGCTAACAGACAGGTTCCTCATAGTGGCCGGATGGGCCACCACGTGATGTTCGCCACACCTCCAATACTCACTCTTCCTCAGATCGGTCATTTCTGACTTCAGGTTGCCGAATTGAGGCCGATTGCTTGAGAAAGCGGCGCCCCATAAGGCAATCGCGCAGCCTGCATCCACACGCTCCATGAGAGCGTGCCGCTCGATGCACAGGTCCAGAAAATCAAGAAAAAGTCGACCACTTGACGGGGAGATTCACCATGGACACGCATACGCCCAACGATGCACGCGGAACATTTCACGCGCGCGCTTCAAAGCTCAAGACGGGGCGCGCCCCTGTCGCGCAAACACCGCCACCCTCAGCAACGGCAGTCGAATAGCGTCCCCGGAGACAAACGCGCTTACGCACAGAGTTGCCCCATTGCCTGAACTTGTAGCAGGCATTCGAGACGCGCACGCCATTGCCGGCCACTCTTCGGCCCATTTTTCAACGCCCCCAACTTGGGTACCGCACCCAACATAAAGCCATGCGCAATAACCAGCCCATTACGCAGCGTGAATACGAATTCCCTGCCGACGCCACCCTGATGTCGACAACCGACACGCAAAGCTACATTACCTACGCAAACGCCGCGTTCATTCAGGTGAGCGGCTTTGACAGCGATGAAATCATGGGACAGCCGCACAATCTTGTGCGGCATCCTGACATGCCCACGCAAGCGTTCGCTGACATGTGGTCGACACTGAAGGCTGGTCGCTCATGGACTGCGCTGGTGAAAAACCGCCGCAAGAACGGAGATCACTACTGGGTACGGGCAAACGCCACCCCGGTGATGCGCAATGGTGCGCTGGTCGGCTATATGTCGGTGCGTACCAAACCGACTCGAGATGAAGTCGCTACGACCGAGGCGCTCTATCGCGACTTCCGCGAGAACAAGGCCGGCAGTCGGCGATTCCACCAGGGGCTGATCATCCGTACTGGTTGGCTTGCCTGGATGTCACTACTGCAAACGATGCCGGTCCGCTGGCGCATCCGCACGGGTGTATTTGCGATGCTCGCCTTGTGCGGCATCGCCGGATTCGCGTTCGGTCTGCGCGATGCGATGCTGGGTGAATTCTTCACGTGCGCCGCTGGGGCCGCCGTATTGGCAACGCTATGGCTGGAAACCCAGATTGCGCGCCCGCTTCAGCGAGTACTTGATCAGGCGCTGGCTGTGGCTGCCGGGCAGGCTGGCGAAAACGCCCACCTCAATCGGGTCGACGAGATCGGCATGATCCTGCGGGCGGTCAATCAGTCCGGCCTGAATCTGCGCTCGTTGGTTGATGATGTGAGCGAGCAACTCGCTGGTCTTTCAGCGGCCAGCGAGAACATTGCCGCGGGTAACAGCGACCTCAGCGCCCGCAGTGAGCAAGCCGCGGCAAGCCTTGAAGAAACTGCAGCATCGATCGAGCAAATGACAGCAACCGTCAAGAACAACGCCGACACCGCGCAGCAGGCGAGCCAAATCGCCAGTGCCGCCAGTGAAGCTGCCGGATCGGGCGGTTCGGTGGTGGGCGAAGTCATTGGCACCATGGGTGCCATCACCACATCCAGCCAGAAGATTCGCGAGATCATCAGCGTGATTGACGGTATCGCATTTCAGACGAACATTCTCGCGCTCAATGCGGCCGTCGAGGCGGCGCGTGCCGGGGAGCACGGTCGCGGCTTTGCGGTGGTGGCAGGTGAAGTCCGTTCGCTTGCACAGCGCAGTGCCAGTGCAGCCAAGGAAATCGCTACGTTGATCAACGATAGCGTGGAGAAGATCGAGGGCGGCAGCGAACTCGTCAACCGGGCAGGCACTGTCATGCACAACATCGTCGAGCAGGTGTCCCGGGTCACGGGTCTCATCGGCGAAATCAGTTCCGCTACGCAAGAACAAGCCAACGGTATCGGCCAGATCAACGCTGCCGTCGCGCAGTTGGACGAAACGACGCAGCAGAACGCGGCGCTGGTGCAGCAGTCCGGCAATACCGCAACTGGACTGGAGCAGCGCACGCGTAGGCTGATCGATGCCGTCGCCGTCTACAGGGCATCTTGAGCACGTAGCAGCATTCGGCGGCCAGGGTCAACGCACGCGGGTTGACCTCTCGCTCCTTCCATCGCGCCCGCAAAATTCCTCCTTCAGAAGCACCATGCCAACAAAAAAACAGAACGCCGACACACTTGACACAGAAACGTACAAACAAATGATCGCTTCAAATGCTGAAGCGATCTCCCGCTTTGGTGGGCGATTGGCCGTACTGTACAAATTTGCGACTGCAGTTATGTCGCAACTGGATGCCGTACAGCGAATCGAAATCGCGAAGCGGCTGCGTGCAAGCGTCGACGACGTCCTGTCCCTCACCGACGACATTGCGGTGCCAACCGAGTATCACGATGCCCTGCTGGAGCAGACCAATATCCTGCTGAACGCGCTCGAAGCCCAGCGAACCGAGCCGCAGTAGAGGTCTTTCACTGTAGAGCCACAACCACTGAGGGCCGCAACAATCGACCCACCGGAAGCAATCTTTGGGGTGAGTGCTCGTCAGCAATTTTCACGGAACCATCGAGAGGCCCCAATCGACTTGCATGAAAAAGGAAAGGCGGATGACCTCGGAGCAATCTCCTTGCGCACTGGCTGCGTACTGGGAAGTCGCGGTGCCGGGCTTGTCGCCATACGGTTTCACACGCCTCACGCGCACGCAGTGCAGCAACTCGCACCACCACCGCTCCCGATCACTTCGGGTTCACGTTCAATCCTGCCTTCGCTAATTTCTACTAGCCGTTCCTGCGTATTCTGGACCAGATCTTCAAGTAACTGTACTGGGCGGAGATGCCATCATCGGTACTTTCGCTCATCTGCTGCTGCAAAGCCGTGATGTACAGTCAAATTGCTGGCGAAAGCTTGTCTGCCCGAACAATGAGGGGTGCGACAAAAATGACCTTGCGCAGTGATGACTGCGGGCCATGAGGTTGCAGGCGGAAATGTCCCCGCCTCCAGTGCGGAGGCACCTCCTGCCCTGGCGTCAGACGCTCGCCGTATCCCGTCGCATTGAAGCCGTCGAGCGAAGTTGGGCCGACAATGTAGCGGTCATAGAGTTGCTCAACCTCTGCCAGCTTCTCCTCGCGTTTGCGTCGGCCGAGCCCGGGAAACTCCTTGGGAGCCGCGCTGTAAGGTTGAAAATGCCGCAAGTCGGCGCCGTCCGAGCGCAGATACAGCAAAGTCTTGGTGACATAGTCCAGGCGCTGCTTCCAGAGGGCACGGGACTCATGAATCTTCGCCAACGCCCATGTCGTTTTAGCGCTGCAGCATTGCCTATCCAGTTCCCGGTCGACTATGGGGAGCAGCGGCGCGCGCTCGTCGTCGATCGTAATGCCGAAGCCTTCAGCAGTGAGGTTACCCTCGTCCGATGCCCCGAAGCTCGACATCGTCAGGACCCTGCCCGCGGAAGATGACGCGGCTGCGCTGGCGGACTCGAACAGGAAGATGGCATGCGAGCCACCGCAATAGTGACGGTGTTGCCAGGGCGGGATGATGCACAGCGGGTGCGGTGGCAGCACCAGCAACTGCGCAGGCAGGTCAGATGCGATATCGCTTCCGCTCAGTAGGGTTCCCAGCGACAACGTGGGCTCATACAGTGCGCCACGCCGCCACCAAAAGGTCAGTGGCATCATGATCGCGCTCATCTTGCCACGGAGATCTTCAGCGGCGCCTGCACGGTCCACCTTGGAGAGGACAATGCTAGGCGTTATCGCGTCCATCAGCGTGATGAATGCGGTGTGAAACGACGTGCCGGGATCGCTGACGATTCGGCGTGCCTTCGCCGCCCGCGCGTCGCGCTCGCACAGAAGGTCCCACGCACGAAGTGCTCCGCTGGCCCGAATACGCACTGGTGCGGGCAAATGCTTGAACGCAGATGACAACGCCGCAACCGACTTGGTCACCGCCGCGTTGACCAACGGATCCTGAAAGGACCAAAGTTCACGGCGAATGGTAATTGTCTGCATCGTGCAATTTCTACCGCATCGGATGAATAGAAGGACACCGGCCGCAGGGTCGCTTCACTACATCGCCCAATCCGCTTGCAACAGACGTTCGAGAATTCCTGGATCGGCAAAATTGTTCGGTGCCCGCTCACCGACCAGCACGCTGTCTATAGTGACTCCGGGCTCCAGCACCTCTGCGTGCGAGAGTCGGCCACCCTCGTATGCGAACAACATCGGCAGGCTGGGTGGCAAATAGGCACCGATGAACTCAGCATGTTCTTCCAGGTCAAGCCAAAGCCTGATTTCAGGCGGCTCGGCTTGGATCGCCCAGTCGTCAAAAACCGCTCGGAAAACGCGGCACTTCTCGCACCAGCTTTCCGCACCCAACACAATCACCAGGCGGGCCGAGGGCTGCGCAAGCCGTTCGGCGATCTCGCGTGCGTGAGTCCAAGGGTCAAGTTGCACCGTCATGCTTGCACCGCGGCTCGGAGCGCGGTCAGTTGCGCCTGCTGGACGCGCATGCTGGCCCGGATGTTAGGCGCTAAGCGCGGCAGGGTCGTTCGTAACGACAGCGCTGCGACGCTGCGGATAGCTTGAGGCGCCTCTGCCAGCAAACGAATGGCTTCAGACGCGGTGAGTTCGCGCCCAAGAAGGCAACGTTTACCTGCCACCGTCTGCACCGTATGACTGGCGATCGCGGCCGCGTCTGGCAGGGGTAGGCCGTTATCGGCGTCCAGTTGCGCGTCGGTAATCGGACCACTAGTGGGTACTTTGTCCGGCTCGGGCAAGGTGAGGCCTGCGGCCTCCAAATCGATACCCGTCAGCGATTGCCAAACCCACCCGGCATAGCGGGTCGTTTCAGGACTCGTCAGGGTTGAAACCACACGGCTGAGATGCGCACCGTCACCATGGTAGAGCGCAAAGGCCAGGCCGACACGCGGCGGCAAATGCTCAAACAGCGTTGGCAGATCAGGGTGGCCCAGTGGCGCGAGCCAGGCGAGGTAGCGCGTCCAACGATTCAGACGGCGCATCGCCTGCATGCGGTACCAGCCTGTCGCCTGAGCGTGAATCGCGGCCTGAGCCGCGACACAATGCCAGAGCACCGCGCCAGCATCATCGGTTCCCGGCATGGCCGACAACGCGATGGCAGCTTCCGCGCGTACCACCATGTCGTCGTCTTTGAGTGCGCCACGCAACATGGGCGCGGCAGATTCCGGTGGCTGTTTGCACAGCGCTCGGCAAGCTGCGGCCCGTACATACGGAACGGGCGAAGCCAGATATTCCGACAAGGGCAGCGCCAGCGTTCCAATGGTTTCCGGAGCACGCAATGCGGTGGCGCGCAACGCTGCGACCTGGAGCGCCGCCGCCGCTTGCTGGTGGCTCCAACGCTCTATCAATGGATGCGCCGCACCCTCCGGCAGCCAAGCGAGCGCGGAGATACCGCCCCGCAGCAGCGTATCGGGCTGCTCGTTCAAATAGCTCGTCAAGCGACCTAGCCACGCTTCATCCGGGTGTTGACTGACAAGCCATGTACAGACGAAGGCTTCGCCAGGTTTCTTCCAGCGCTCTAGCGCGGCAAACGCAGGCTGCACTGCGTCGGCACCGGCGATCTCCAGTCCTTCGAGGTGGGCTTCAAGGCGGCTATTGAATAGCCGGAGACGGGTCGGCGTGAGTTGGAACGAGCCGACGGACTGATCGAGCTGCAACCAGTAGAACGCAGCGTCAGCCGCGTGGCGACCGATAAGAGGAGGAATGATGGCTGGAATCACGAAGTCATCGCGTGTCATTTCAGACCAATGGATAGCCCATGCTCTGGGCCAGCGCCCGTGGCGTGAGGCCGGACTCCTGATCGACGACATCAGGGTCGGCTCCCAGCTCAATCAAGCGTTTCACGACTCCGCTGTACTCAGCCCATCCGCTCTGGGCACTGATGGCGTTGACGAGCAGCAGCCAGCTATGCGCGCGCAGAGCTGGCAGGTCGAGTTTGACGGGGTCCGCAAGCGCCTGCAGCGAGGCCTCGGGGCCATCGTTGCCGATGATGTCGAGTAATGCTTGCATCCCATCGTGCGTCGTCAAGCGTTCTTCGCCACGTCCTAGCTGCTGTCGTGCTTCGGCTTTTGCGGAGCGCTCTGTGAAGGCGTAGCTGGAAAACAGTAGTTCCCACCTATTTCCGTCATAGAGGGCTGCCCCTGTTGCGCTGGCCGTCAACATGACTGACCCATCGGGGGTAACGTCAATTGCACCGCAGGAGGTACGGACCTCGGCAGGTAGGTCGGGGGCTTGAAGCTTGCCGTCCTGGAGAATCCACAGTCCATAGTCGGACCCGCACCAAAGACGGCCTGCAAACCAAACTGAGTCCTTGAATGGTACTGAGAATGTGCCGTGCGTCAGGCGCTTCCACCGCTCCTTATGCCCCACCCAAAGTGATCCCATGCTTCCGGTGATGTAAACGTTCCCGTCACCGGCACAGCAAACTGTGTACAGCAGTTCGTTTGAGGGAAAAGGAAGCTGCGTCCACCGAATGCCATTGAAATGCCAAACGTCTCCTTCACCGCCAACCGCGTACACGTCGTCCGAGGCGAATGCAGCAACGGATCGGAATCCGAAGCTCATCCCCGCGTCGCCCGTCAACGAGCGTTTGTCGACAGGGATACCACCGGCGCCCTTCGTAATCTCCTTCCACTCGTCGGGATTGACGCGCTGGAAAATGCGCCTATCGGTTGCCACAGCGTACAGATGTTCACCAATCCGAAAAAGACCGGTTACCGCCGACACAAGGTCGCTGCCCTCCAACTGAGTGGCAATACTGGATTCCTCTTTGTCGCCGTCAGCTGCGTAGCAGTACACATGGCCCCCTGTATCAACGGCGACAACCTCAGTTCTTGCTCCTTTGTTGAAGGCAAGTCGCGAGAACTTGAAGTGACCGAACTCGTGGAAATAGAATCGTTCAGTCAGGGGTTTCTTCAAATTCACCGACAAGAAGCGGGTCCGAGGGAGCGGGTCGCGATGAGGCGAGGCGGTCTGTTCGATCAGTTCTAGCCAAAAACGTGTCGAGCTGCTCACCGCAACGTCGTACACCGTATAGCCCTGCGCAAATGACTCCCATGTCGCCTTATCAAAAATCATCCTGTTCTCCAATTAAGCAACTGCACGTTCGCATGTGGGCGGTTAATCCATGCTGGTATCGTGATCGCCACCAGTCTTCGGACCACCACCCGACATCCCCGAGTGGGGCGTGATTTTTGCGTCTTTCAAGCCCCCGCATTTGTAAGCGTTCTTGTAGTACTCGTCCAACTGCTTCTCGATAAACGCCTTGTCGCAACCAAACGTGTGATGGACGGCATTGGCGATCTCGCTACGTGCCTGCGTGTACTTCATCTCGCTTTGTGCACGATGCCGCTCCATGAGGACTTCTGTCTCCCCATGCAACAAGCCATGAGACCCATGATTGTTGGATGTGCCCTCTAGACAAATGGTGGGGGCTCCTGACTCCGTGTAGCCGTCCCAACATTTGCCTTTGGGCAGTTTGTCGCGGGGCATATCACTCATCTTGAGATCCGCAGCTGCCTTCTTCCCGGAATACGATTTCTTCCACTGCTCAAATGCTGAGTCGCGTGCCGCGGGACTGGGATCTCGGAACATGGCGTCAGGCAACAGGTGGTGGCCCGTCTGACCCGGGCAGCATCCCTTACCTGCCCAGTTGGCAGGGCCCGAGCCGGACTTGCTGTAAGGCACCAGGGTGCACTTGCGAGCTCGAAGACAAGGGTCAGCCGTCGCAATAGCTGGAGTTGCCCCTGTAACTCAGGACACGCGAACACCGTTAGGTTGATGACGCGGC
>CBJMVH010000106.1:0-7969 GCA_966433195.1 uncultured Ralstonia sp. | reverse complement strand
CTATCCCTTATTTTAAGAGTGTCCTTGTGTCCTCAGATACGTGGGGCCGCTCCAGCAATTGACCAGATGAAGCTGACGATCTTGTTATGTACTGAGTGATCCATTCTTTTCGTTTCTTCTCTGGGCAGCAGCCCATGTCGATTTTGAAAGCCCGCTGACTGCGGGCGTGCATTTCATTTTTTCTGCGGCTTTTCCTGTGCGGTAACGGCCTTCAGTCCATGTTCGTGCGCATAGCTCAGGATCAGCACTTCCATCATCGATGCGATGGAACGATGTTCCTTTTCGGCAGCCATCCGCAGCAGTTGCTTGATGTCTGCCGAGGTGCGAATGGACAGAGTTTCATCCTTGGGGCGCTTCATGACACGGTCCTGAATCTCGCGTACTGCAAATGTACTGCGCTTTTTCGGTGACTGAACAGCACTGGAAGCGCTCCTTATCCTCTGACGGGTGAAGGAGCCTTTGTGGGCCTTTAAGTAGAAGGTCGGTCTGCCCCAAAAGCCAGATAGGGTCATGACACTGAGCAGCGACGTGAAGACGTAAGCTAATGCCGGATTTCCAGTTCAGTGAAATCGCTGGTGGCCCAGTTAATTCCGGCTCCCTACACTGCATCAATCCGACGCCTAAGCAAAAAGGCCGCACCCCATGAGGGACGCAGCCTTTTTGCAGTCGTGCGAATGCTAGGGAGTTGGATCTGACAACCCACAGCAACACACCAGCCCAGATCGCTTCACTTATTTGTGAATAACATCAACTTTTCTGAGAACCTACAGCCCTCAAACATCAATATTCCGCGCCACCAACGCATTGCTCTCAATGAAGTTCCGGCGCGGTTCCACGTCGTCGCCCATCAGCGTCGTAAAGATCTGGTCCGCCGCAATGGCGTCTTCAATCTGCACGCGCAGCAGGCGGCGCTGGGTGACGTCCATGGTGGTTTCCCACAGCTGCTCGGGGTTCATTTCGCCCAGGCCCTTGTAGCGCTGGCGGCTCACGCCGCGCTCGGCTTCGCTCAGCAGCCACGTCATGGCGGCATGGAAGTCGGCCACGGTCTGCTCGCGCATCTTGTCGCCGGTGCCGCGGCGCACCTTGGCGCCGTCGCCAATCAGGCCCTGGAAGGTGGCGGCGGTGCTGGACAGTGCAGCGTAGTCGGCGCCGGCCACAAAGTCGGCGTCGATGTGGCTGAGGCGCTGGTTGCCGTGCTGGCGGCGGACGATCATCACGCGGTACTTCTCGCTCTTCTCGTCGTACTGCATGAAGGCGTCTGCCGTGGCGCCGCCGTTGGCGTTGCTGGCGTTGCCTTGCATTTCCAGCAGGCGGGCCTTGAGGGCGCGGGCGCTGGCTTCTGCGGCGGCTTCGTTGCTGAGGTCCAGGGCCACGCCTTCGGCAATGGCGCGCAGGGCATCGGCGTCAATCACGCGCGACAGGCGCTCGATCACGCCGCGGCTGAGCTGGTACTGGCGTGCGAGTTCGGCCAGGGCGTCGCCGGCAATCTCGGTGCCGTCTGCACGCACCAGCACGGCGGTGTCCAGCGCCTGGCGCACGAGGTAGGCGGCCATCTCGACGTCGTCTTTGATGTAGCGCTCTTCCTTGCCGTGCTTGATCTTGTAGAGCGGCGGCTGGGCGATGTACACGTGGCCGCGCTCGATGATCTCGGGCATCTGGCGGTAGAAGAACGTCAGCAGCAGCGTGCGGATGTGCGAGCCGTCCACGTCCGCGTCGGTCATGATGATGATGCGGTGGTAGCGCAGCTTGTCGAGGTTGTAGTCGTCCTTGCCAATGCCGGTGCCCATGGCGGTGATAAGCGTGAGCACTTCCTGGCTGGAGAGCATCTTGTCAAAGCGCGCGCGCTCCACGTTCAGGATCTTGCCCTTGAGCGGCAGGATCGCCTGGAACTTGCGGTCGCGCCCCTGCTTGGCCGAGCCGCCTGCGGAGTCACCCTCGACGATGAAGAGTTCAGACAGCGCGGGGTCTTTCTCCTGGCAGTCGGCCAGCTTGCCCGGCAGGCCCATTCCGTCGAGCACGCCCTTGCGGCGCGTCATTTCGCGGGCCTTGCGGGCGGCTTCACGCGCGCGGGCGGCTTCAACGATCTTGCCGCAGATGATCTTGGCGTCCACCGGCGTTTCCAGCAGGAAGTCCGACAGCGCCTTGGCGACGATGTCTTCCACCGGCAGGCGCACTTCGCTCGACACGAGCTTGTCCTTGGTCTGCGAGCTGAACTTGGGCTCCGGCACCTTCACCGACAGCACGCAGGTCAGGCCTTCGCGCATGTCGTCGCCCGAGGTTTCCACCTTGGCCTTCTTGGCGATCTCGTTGTCGGTGATGTACTTGTTGATGACGCGCGTCATCGCGGCGCGCAGGCCCGTGAGGTGGGTGCCGCCGTCGCGCTGCGGGATGTTGTTGGTGAAGCAGAGCACCTGCTCGTTGAAGCCGTCGTTCCACTGCATCGACACTTCCACGCCCACGCCGTCTTTCTCGCCCTGGGCGGTGAAGATGGTCGGGTGCAGCACGCTCTTGTTCTTGTTGATGTATTCAACAAAGCCCTTCACGCCGCCCGAGAAGGCGAAGTCTTCTTCCTTGCCGGTGCGCTGATCGGTCAGCTTGATGTGCACGCCGTTGTTCAGGAACGAGAGCTCGCGAATGCGCTTGGAGAGGATCTCGTAGTGGTACTCGACGTTGGTGAAGATCTCCTCGTCGGCCAGGAAGTGCACTTCGGTGCCGCGCTTGTCGGTCGTGCCCGTGACGTGCAGCGGAGACACCTCCACCATCGTGCCGTCCGGCGCTTTGACCGTTTCGATCAGGCGGTTTTGCGGAACGCCCTGGGCAAACTCGATGTAGTGCACCTTGCCGCCCTGGCGGACCGTCACCTTCATCCACTTCGACAAGCCGTTCACGCACGACACACCCACGCCGTGCAGGCCGCCCGACACCTTGTAGCTGTTCTGGTTGAACTTGCCGCCGGCGTGCAGCTCGGTCATGGCGATTTCGGTCGCGCTGCGCTTGGGCTCGTGCTTGTCGTCAAACTTGATGCCGGTCGGGATGCCGCGGCCGTTGTCGATCACGGAGATGGAGTTGTCCGTGTGGATGGTGACCTGGATCTCGGTGCAATGCCCGGCCAGCGCTTCGTCGATGGAGTTGTCCAGCACCTCGAACACGAGGTGGTGCAGGCCGGTGCCGTCGGACGTGTCGCCGATGTACATGCCGGGCCGCTTGCGTACCGCCTCCAGGCCTTCCAGGATCTGGATCGAGGCGGCGTCATAGCTGTGGGCCTCGGCGGGGGTGGATTGCGGTTTCTGCTCTTCGGTCATGTCGTTCTGCTCGCTGCCATGGGCACGGAAATGGTTGCTTCAGTGCACACAGCGGGGTTGCTTAAAAACGGCGAAGGGGCGGATCTTTTCGATCCAGCCCCTCGTCTTGCTTTCGATGTTTTGTTGGCGCGGCTTTGGAAAAAGCCTCATCAAATGCGCATCGGCATGACGACGTACTTGAAGGTGTCGTCGTCGGGCAGGGTGATGAGCGCGCTCGAATTGGAGTCGCCCAGGCTCACCTGCACCTTTTCGGCCTTGAGGTTGGCCAGCACGTCCAGCAGGTAGGTGACGTTGAAACCGATATCCAGCGCGTCGCCCTGGTAGTCGATTTCGAGTTCTTCCTGCGCTTCTTCCTGGTCAGCGTTGGTGGAGCTGATCTTCAGGACGTTGGTGTCGAGCATGCAGCGCACGCCCTTGAACTTGTCGGTGGTCAGGATGGCCGTACGTTGCAGAGCGCTCTGCAGGAACGTGCGGTCGATCGTGAAGCTGTTGCGGTAACCCTTCGGGATCACGCGCTGGAAATCCGGGAACTTGCCTTCGACCAGCTTGGAGATCAGCTCGATATTGCCGAAGGTGAACTTGACTTGGTTCGAGGCCAATTGCACCGAGACGGGATCGTCCACGTCTTCCAGCAGGCGTTGCAGTTCGAGAATCGTCTTGCGCGGGATGATGACTTCGTGGCGGCCGCCGGCACCTGCCGGTTGCTCGCCCGTTTCCACGCCGCAGTAGGCCAGGCGGTGGCCGTCGGTGGCAACGGCCATGACTTGCTTGCCGTCCACCACCAGCAGCATGCCGTTCAGGTAGTAGCGGATATCTTGCTGGGCCATCGCAAAGTGCACCATCGCCAGCAGGTGCTTGAGCGTCTTCTGCGGCAGCGTGATGCGGGCACCGAAATCGGTTGCCTCCGCGACGGTCGGAAATTCTTCGGCGGCCAGCGTCTGCAGGGCAAAGCGGCTCTTGCCGGATTGCACCGTCATGCGCTTGTCGTTGAGCGTGAGCGCCACTTCGCCGTCGGGCATCGCACGCAGGATGTCGACCAGCTTGCGGGCGGCCACGGTGGTGGCGATATCGCCGGCGCCGGCGCCACAGTCAGCGTGCGTGGTGATCTGGATTTCGATGTCGGTGGACAGGAAGGAAACCCGTTCACCCTTCTTGGTGATCAGCAGATTGGCCAGGATGGGCAGCGTGTGACGGCGTTCCACGATGCCGCTCACGATTTGCAGCGGACGCAGCAGGTTGTCTCGCGAGGTTTTGACCAATTGCATGAAGGCGATCCTTGCAGTTTGAGGTGACACCGCGCGCGCCCCTCATGGCAGGTGCCTGCAGGAGCATTCGCGATTAACCCCAAAGTTGTTGTAAATCAAGGGGTTAATCACAAATTATACCGCAAAGAAGGGGGCGCTGGATAGCGTCGCGCGCGCGGCAAATATGTCTATTGTGCATGAAAAGACGCCCGCATTGGAGCGGGCGTCTGTCGAGACTTAATTCAGGGTGAATGGCGTTGCCATGCGCCTTCGCGGTGTGCAGGTACGTCAGCCCTTGAGCGTTTGCTCCAGCACGTGCAACTCGTGGTTGAGCTGGGCGTCCTTGGTGCGCTCGTCGGCAATCTTCCGCACCGCGTGCAGCACGGTGGTGTGATCGCGTCCGCCAAACAATTCGCCGATTTCCGGCAGGCTCTTCTGCGTCAATTCCTTGGCCAGATACATGGCGATCTGGCGCGGGCGCGCGATGTTGGCCGGCCGCTTCTTGGAGTACATGTCCGCGACCTTGATGTTGTAGAAATCCGCGCAGGTCTTCTGGATGTTCTCCACCGAGATCTGGCGGTTCTGCACGGTCAGCAGGTCTTTCAGCGCCTCGCGCGTGACCTCGATCGTGATCTCTTTGCCGTGGAAGTTGGAATACGCGAGGATCTTGCGCAGCGCGCCTTCCAACTCACGCACGTTCGAGCGCAGGTGCTTGGCCACGAAGAACGCCACCTCTTCCGGCACGGTGACGTTCTCGGCCTGCGCCTTCTTCATCAGAATCGCGACGCGCATTTCCAGCTCGGGCGGCTCGATGGCCACCGTCAGGCCGGAGTCAAAGCGGGAGATCAGGCGGTCATCGATGCCGGTGATTTCCTTCGGATACGTATCGCTGGTGATGATGACCTGCGCGCGGTTGGCGATCAGCGCCTCGAACGCGTAGAAGAATTCCTCCTGCGTACGGTTCTTGCCCGAGAAGAACTGGATGTCATCGATCAGCAGCAAATCCAGCGAGTGGTAGTAGCGCTTGAAGTCGTCAAACGCCTTGCGCTGGTAAGCCTTCACTACATCGGAAACGTACTGTTCTGCGTGGATGTAGCGGATGCGGGCGCGCGGATTCTCCATCAGCATGAAGTTGCCGATGGCGTGGATCAAGTGGGTCTTGCCCAGGCCCACGCCGCCGTACAGGTACAGCGGGTTGTACGACTTGCCCGGGTTGTTGGCCACCTGAATGGCCGCGGCACGCGCCAACTGGTTCGCCTTACCGGTGACGAAGTTGTCGAACGTGAGGATCTGGTTCAGCCGCGAGCGCTCGTGCACGGAGTCGTCCACCGGTGCTTGCGGCGGCGTGGCCAGCCCAGCGGCTACGGCAGGCGCCTGCGGCGGCATGCGGTACGACTGGGCGCTCACCTCGGCGACGTCCATCACAGGCACATCGATCTCGGCCACCGCATGACCCGCTCCATGGCTCGCCGTGGCAAGCGCGGTTTCGCGATAGACCGCAGGCGCCGGACGCATCGCCGATGCGTCATGCGTGAGGCCGCTGGCAGCGGGCATAGCGGCCGGCATGGGTGGGCGGGGCTGAATCGATTGAGATGCCGGCGTTTGCATCGGCATGGGCGCCAATCCAGGTTGCAGCGATGCCTGACGCTGGCCGGCGGTCGGGTCGAGCACGAACTGCACGTCGACCTGCATCTCCCAGTAGTCGCACGCGAGCGACTGGATGCGGCCCGAGAACTGGCTCTTGACCCAGTCGAGCTTGAAGCGGTTGGGCGCGGCGATCCGCAGCATGCACGCCTGCTCGTCAAACGACAGCGGCGTCAGCGGCTTGATCCACGTCTTGAATTGTTGCGGCGTCAACTCACTCTCGAGCTGGGCTGATGCCGCATGCCAGAAATCCTGCATCGTTATCGTTAGGTGTTTGACCGGCGCCACACACACGTCATCGACGACGTCCCCGGGTGGGCCGGCCGCCGGGCCTCTGGCACTGACCAGAAACCGGGTGGCTTTCGTTATTGGAACGGGATTGTACCCCCGGCCGAAAGTTATCCACAAAGGATAAGTCTGTGGATAACCTGTGGACCTGCTGTGAGTAGCGGTGGACAACCCATTTTGACTACCTCCCGCAAACCCAGTACTGACAAGCTTTTCCGCCGAGCGATCCAAGCCGCACAACGCGCTGGGGACAACTCACCAAGGGGTGGATTATTGCCGCCGGACAGGTTTTATCCCCAACCAGGGAGGCTTGACAGATCCGGCAAATATCGTTTAAATGGCGGGTTCTGCGATGCGCGGCAGGGGAGCGCACGCTGGTTCGCGTCAGACGCGGCGTCGGGAGCCATCCTGGCGCGAGTCAACCGGCTTGATGCCCAAGACCTGAACAACACAGCGCACGGCGGTCTGCGTGGGCGATTTCTCCTACTGAATCGACACTAGGCCGCGGGGCAGCCCTAGGCCCGGCGCGTGCGGCAGCGTCCGCACCACCCATTAACAAGAGAGTGCATCATGAAGCGTACCTATCAACCTTCCGTTACCCGTCGCAAGCGCACCCACGGTTTCCGTGTTCGCATGAAGACCCGCGGTGGCCGTGCCGTGCTGAACGCACGTCGCGCCAAGGGCCGCAAGCGCCTGGCCATCTAAGAGTGCCACGCCGGGTGGCGGCTCTGGCCGTTGCCCACGGCGTTAGCGGCACGCTGGCGATGGGCCCGCACGCCTACCCCAAGGCCGCAAGGCTGACAAAAACGGATGAGTTTTCATCCGTTTTTGCTTTGCGGCCGGTCCGGCGTAGTCGTCACTTCGTGCTGTATGTACGCGCCAACGGGCACCCGCAAGCGCGTCTGGGCGTGGTGATCGGCAAGAAATTTGCCAAGCGCGCCGTCGAGCGCAATCTCATCAAGCGCCAGTGCCGCGAGCTGTTCCGCCTGCGGCAGCCCGTGCTGGGTGGGCGCGATGTGCTGATCCGCCTGCACAGCAAGTTTCCGCGCCAGGACGCGCCCACCGTGGCGGCGTTCAAGCGCATTTGCCGTGAAGAGCTGTCTCATCTGTTTGAGATTGCCGCCCGGCCGCTGCCCGCAACGCCAACACCAGCGCCCGTTACGACACCTTCCGCACCCGCTGTCGGGAGCGCGCCATGACGCGCGTGCTGCTGCTTCTGCTGCGCGTCTACAAGGTGGCATTTAGCCCGTTTGTGGGCGCGCAATGCCGCTTCCTGCCGACCTGTTCCGACTACGCGCGCGACGCCGTGCTCACGCACGGGCCCGGGTACGGCAGTTATCTTGCGGCAAAACGTCTATGCCGCTGCCATCCGTTCGCACAAGGCGGGTATGATCCTGTGCCGCCCGCCGCTGGCAGCGCTGTGCCCCGCTCCACCGATCCCGCATCGACCGACGCGACCGCAGCTGACTCCCAGCCTGCGCGGCCGTCGAT
>CBJMVH010000105.1:0-8121 GCA_966433195.1 uncultured Ralstonia sp. | reverse complement strand
TGCGCGGCCCGAATATGTGGACATATCGGCCAGTGCTGGAGGCATGGGTCGACATCGGTGAACTGGAGGATTTCCCTTCCAACACGATTCCGGGGTTCTATGAGCGCCTGTCGACGTGGCTGCCAACGCTGATCGAGCACCGCTGCAGCCCTGGCGTGCGCGGCGGCTTCCTGATGCGCCTGAAGGAAGGCACCTGGCCGGGCCACATCCTCGAACACATCACGCTTGAGCTGCAGAACCTGGCTGGCATGCCGGGTGGTTTCGGCAAGGCCCGTGAGACTCCGATCCGCGGCGTCTACAAAGTGATCGTGCGTGCCTGGCATGAAGACGTGACGCGTGCAGCACTGTATGCCGCCCGGGATCTCGTCATGGCGGCCATCGAAGATCGCCCCTACGACGTGGACGCCACTGTCGAACGCCTGCGTGACCTGGTGGAAGAGCACTGCCTCGGCCCCAGCACGGCATGCATCGTCGATGCTGCTTCAGACCGGGGCATTCCGTCGATTCGCTTGTCTGACGGCAACCTGGTGCAGCTGGGCTACGGTGCCCGCCAGCGCCGCATCTGGACGGCCGAGACGGATCGCACCAGCGCCATTGCCGAATCGATTTCCCGCGACAAGGACCTGACCAAGAGCCTGCTGCAATCGTGCGGCGTGCCGGTGCCGGAAGGCCGCATGGTCGACAGCGCCGAAGACGCCTGGGACGCCGCAGAGGACATCGGCGTGCCCGTGGTGGTCAAGCCGTATGACGGCAACCATGGCCGCGGCGTGTTCACCAACCTGATGACGCGCGAGGAAGTGGAAACCGCATACGCCGTGGCCATCGAAGAAGGTAACGGCGTGATTGTCGAGCGCTTTGTCTCTGGCAACGAACACCGTCTGCTGGTGGTGGGGGGCCGTGTGGCTGCAGCGGCCATGGGCGAGTCCGCATCGGTCGTTGGCGATGGCACTTCCACGATCGAGCAACTGATCGAATCCCAGATCAACGCCGACCCCCGTCGCGGCAACACCGAAGAACATCCGCTGAACCCCGTGCGCCTGGATTCTGCGGCGCAACTGGAACTGAAGCGCCAGGGCTATGCCGATGGCAGCGCCGTGCCGCCGGCTGGCCGCAGCGTGCTGATCCAGCGCAATGGCAACGTGGCATTCGACGTGACCGACCGGGTGCACCCGAGCGTGGCAGCGCATGCCGCGTTGGCAGCGCGCGTAGTCGGCCTCGACATTGCCGGCGTGGATTTGGTGGCAGAAGACATCTCGCGCCCGCTCGACGTGCAGCGCGGCGCCATCGTCGAGGTGAATGCCGGTCCGGGCCTGCTGATGCACATCCGTCCGGCGCAGGGCGAACCGCGCCCGGTTGGCCGCGCGATTGTCGATCACCTGTTCGCCGAGAAGGATGGCACTGAGGATGACGGCCGCATTCCGATCGTCGGCATCACGGGCACCAACGGCAAGACGGTCGTGGCCAAGCTGGTGGCGCATCTGCTGCAGCTTTCCGGCAAGCACACGGGCCTGGGCTGCAGCGACGGCCTGTATCTGGACCGCCGCCAAGTCGAACCCGGCGCGCGCAGCGACCGCGCAGCGTGGGACGCCTGTCACCGCATCCTGATGAACCGCGCGGTGGAAGCCGCCGTGTTCGAGAATGACAGCGGCATGCTGCTCTCGCAGGGCTTGCCGTATGACCGTTGCCAGGTCGGCGTGGTCACCAACTTCGGCAAGCCCGACCACCTGGGCGAGTTCTACATCGAAGACGAAGACCGTATGTACAGCGTCCTGCGCACGCAGATCGACGTTGTGCTGAAGACCGGCGTGGGCGTGCTCAATGCCGCCGATGCGCGTCTCGTTGAAATGGCCGAACTGTGCGATGGCGACGTGATTTTCTTCGCGCTGTCAGGCGAATTGCCGGCCATTGCTGAACACCGCGCTCAAGGCAAGCGTGCCGTGTTCGTGCGCGATGGCAAGGTGGTGCTCGCCACCGGCCAGGCAGAAGTTGTGCTGGCCGATGTGTCTGCGGTTCCGCTGGCTTACGCTGGCCGGGTGCCGTTCCAGGTCGAGAATGTGCTGGCCGCCGTGGCTACCGGCTGGGCGCTGGGCATCTCCAGTGATCTAATTCGCGCGGGCATCGTAACGTTCGACGTGGGGCAGGTCGATGTGCCGGGCCGTTTCACGCTCATCCAGCACAGCGGCGCGACGATCGTGGTGGACGACGCGCATAACGCAGCGGCGCTCGAAGCGCTGGCAGCGGCGCTCGACAACTTCCCGGCTGAGCGGCGCACCCTGGTGTTTGGCGCCGGCCTGCAACGCCGCGATGAAGACTTGGTGGCCCAGGGCGCCGTGATCGGCAAGACGTTCGACCGCGTGCTGCTGTGTGAAGACGCAAGCGTCAAGCGAGCCGATGACCAGTTCAACGCCCAAGCGCGTGTACTGCTCAAGCAAGGGCTGCAAGAAGGCGGCCGTGTCGCCGAAATCGTCGTCGAAGGTGGCAAGCGTCGTGACGTGGTGGATGCCGCGCTGTCGCGGCTCAAGGCTGGCGATCTGCTCGTCCTGCAATGTGACGAGTGCGCGATCGAGGCCACTGTCGAGCAAGTCCACCAGTGGATGGGCCGCGCCGAATCCCGGACCTGACAACCGGGTCTGACATCACAAAAAAAGCCCAAAGCACAACGGAAACCTGATTGCATGGAAGTCTCTCGTATCCGGGCCTTGCGCGGTCCGAACCTCTGGTGTCGCCACACGGCCATTGAGGCCATCGTGGCCTGCTCGGACCAATCTCTTCTGCTGGCTGAGCTGCCGGGTTTTGAAGACCGCTTGCGCGCGCGTTTTCCCGCCATCGGCCCGCTGCGCCCGGATGACGAAGCCGATGCGCCGTCCATGGCGCACGCCCTCGAAGCCGCTGCGCTTGGCCTGCAGGCTGCTGCCGGCTGCCCGGTCACCTTCAGCCATACCGAGCCGACGCTCGAACCCGGTACGTACCAGGTGGTGGTCGAATACTCCGAAGAGGAAGTCGGCCGCTTGGCGTTCGAACTGGCCGGTCAACTCTGCCTGGCTGCGCGTGACGACCAGCCGTTCGATCTGGACGACGCGCTGCACCGCCTGCGCGACCTGGATGAAGACGTGCGCCTGGGACCAAGCACCGGTTCCATCGTCGACGCCGCCGTGGCGCGTGGCATTCCGTATCGCCGGTTGACGCAGGGCTCGATGGTGCAATTTGGATGGGGCAGCAAGCAGCGCCGCATCCAGGCTGCCGAGACCGACATGACCAGCGCCGTGGCGGAATCGATTGCGCAGGACAAGGACCTGACCAAGACGCTGCTGCACGCAGCCGGCGTGCCGGTGCCGCTGGGGCGCTCGGTCACCAGCGCCGAAGAGGCGTGGGAAGCCGCGCAAGAAATTCAAGGCCCCGTCGTGGTCAAGCCGCGTGATGGCAACCAGGGCAAGGGCGTGGCGGTGCGCATCCGCACGCGTGAAGAAGTGATGACGGCCTACGAAGTGGCGGCCGACATCTCGTCGGACGTGATCGTCGAGCGCTACATCCCCGGCCATGACTTCCGTTTGCTCGTGGTCGGCAAGCAGTTGGTGGCGGCCGCGCGCCGCGACCCGCCGCAAGTCATTGGCGACGGCAAGCACACGGTGCGCGAACTCGTCGACGAAGTGAACCGTGACCCGCGCCGCGGCGAAGGGCATGCCACATCGCTGACCAAAATCCGCTTTGACGACATTGCACTGGCCACGCTGGCCAAGCAGAACCTGAGCGCAGACGCCGTCCCGCCGAAGGGCACGCGTGTGGTATTGCGCAATAACGCCAACCTGTCCACAGGCGGCAGCGCCACCGACGTAACCGACGACGTCCACCCGGCCATTGCCGCACGTGCCGTGGCGGCCGCGCAGATGGTCGGCCTCGACATCTGTGGTGTCGATGCGGTGTGTGAAACGATGCTCAAGCCGTTCGAAGAACAGGCGGGCGGCATTGTTGAAGTCAACGCGGCACCGGGACTGCGCATGCATCTGCAGCCGTCGTACGGTAAAGGGCGTGCCGTGGGCGAGGCCATCATCTCGACCATGTTTGCGGACGGCGACGATGGGCGCATCCCCGTGGTGGCTGTGTCCGGCACCAACGGCAAGACGACGACGGTCCGCCTGATCACCCATCTGCTGGCGACAAGCGGCCTGCGCATGGGCATGACGGGCACGGACGGCATCTACATCCAGGGCCAACGCATCGACACCGGCGATTGCAGCGGCCCGCGCAGCGCCCGCAACGTGCTGCTGCACCCAGACGTGGATGCGGCCGTGTTTGAAACCGCGCGCGGCGGCTTGCTGCGTGAGGGGCTCGCCTTCGATCGCTGCGATGTCGCCGTGGTCACCAACGTGGGTGAAGGCGATCACCTGGGCCTGAACTACATCAGCACGGTGGAGGACCTGGCCGTGCTCAAGAGCGTGATCGTGCAGAACGTAGCGCCGCGCGGTATGGCAGTGCTCAACGCTGCTGACCCGATGGTTGCGCGCATGGCGGATGGTTGCCCCGGTTCGGTCACCTTCTTTGCGCAAGACGTCAGCCTGCCGACCATGGCGCTGCATCGTGCGCAGGGCAAGCGTGTGGTGTTCGTGGACGGTGTCGACATCGTCGCCGCGGAAGGGGCAAACGAGACACGCATTGCGCTGGCCGATATTCCGCTCACGCGCAATGGCACGATCGGGTTCCAGGTTGAGAACGCCATGTCGTCGATTGCTGCCGCGTGGGCACTCGGCATTGACTGGACGGTCATCCGTCGTGGGTTGGCGACGTTTGTGAACGATGCCGCCACGGCGCCGGGCCGCTTCAACGTATTCGACTACAAGGGCGCCACGCTGATCGCCGATTACGGGCACAACCCCGACGCTATCCAGGCGCTATGCAACGCCGTGGTAAGCATGCCGGCCAAGCGCCGCTCGGTGGTCATCAGCGGTGCTGGCGACCGCCGCGACGAGGACATCCGCCGGCAGACGCAGATTCTTGGCGGCGTGTTTGACGACGTGGTGCTGTATGAAGACCAGTGCCAGCGCGGGCGTGCGGATGGCGAGGTGTTGGCGCTGCTGCGCGAAGGGCTGGAGGGTGCCCAGCGCACGACGCACGTTGAGGAAATTCGTGGCGAGTTTCTGGCCATTGATACCGCGTTGGCTCGCCTGCAGCGGGGGGACCTTTGCTTGATCTTGATTGATCAGGTGGAGGAAGCGTTGGCGCATATTGCCAAGCGCGTTGCTGAGTGAGGTTGAAGCCCCGGTTTAATCGCCGGGGTTTTTTGTTGGTGGGGTATCCCTTGTTTCAGCCCCGGCAGGGGACGAAACCCCAGTGGGCCAACAACACCCACCCAGCAAGCCCCCCAAGTATTCCCCTATGATGGCGCGTCTCACCCATAGCCCCGCCCATCATGTCTGATCCCATCACGCTAGCCCCAGTGGAGCTAGCCAAGTCCTACCGCCTCCTCAACCACGGCCCCACCACGCTGGTGAGCAGTGCCCACAACGGCGTGCGCAACGTCATGGCCGCGGCATGGGCAATGCCACTCGATTTCGACCCACCCAAGGTGCTGGTCGTTGTCGACAGCCGCACGCTCACGCGTGAGTTGATCGAGGCTTCCGGCGTATTCGCGCTGAACATCCCCACCCGCGCGATTGCCGACACGACGCTAGCCGTCGGTACGCTCTCCGGCCGCGACGGCGACAAGTTCGATGTGCTGGGCTTGGCGACGGTGCCCGCACGCACCATCGACGTACCGCTGGTGGCCGGCTGCGCCGCATGGCTGGAATGCCGAGTCATTCCCGAGCCGCACAACCAGAAGCGCTATGACCTCTTCATCGGCGAAGTGACGGCCGCTTGGGCAGACCCGAAGTTGTTCAGCCACGGGCGCTGGCATTTTCCGGATGCGGGCAGCAAGACGGTGCACTACCTCTCGGGTGGCGCGTTCTTTGAAACGGGCGATGCGTTTGAGGTGCAGGCGCCGACGCGCACCGTCTGAACGCCTAGTCCTTCGCCCGATAATCCGTCGGCCGCATGCCCGTCCACTTGCGGAACGCGCGGTGAAAGGCGCTTGGCTCGGCAAAGCCCACCGCAGCCGCGATGTCGGCAATGGTGCGACGCGTGTCCTGCAGCGCGCTGATGGCAATGTCGCGCCGCAGGTCGTCCTTGATGGACTGATACGTGTGGCCCTCCTGTTTGAGCCGCCGCCGCATGGTGGCCTCGGCCACGTTCAGCTTGAGCGCCATCGCATCGGACGCAGGCCATGCTGTGACCGGCACGGTGCGCAGCGTCTTGCGCACGCGCGCCGCGAACGAATCAGGATTGCGGTATTTGACGATGAAGCTGCCCGGCGCGTCGCGCAGGAACGACTTGATGGTTGCCGCCGTCTGCACCACCGGCAAGTCCAGGAAGCCGGGGGACAGGTCGACGTACGACGCGTCTTGCTTGAACGCCATGTCGTCGCAAAACATCAGGCGGTATTCCTGCGCATCGGGCGGCGTCGCGCAACGAAAGCGCGCGGCAATGAGCGGAATGCGCCGCCCCACCAGCCAGCACGTCAACCCGTACACCATGATGAGCCACGTGGCGTAGGTGAACATCGGCGGCACGCGCGTGCTTTTGCGGTGCACGAAGACCAGGCGTACGTGCTCCGCGCTTTCTTCAATCTGCACGTGCAGATCATCCAGCACCAGGCGCAGAAAACCCGTGGCCCGCGCCAGCGCCTGCCGGCCGGTGCGCGCGGTGAGCGCTGCCTGCGTCATCGCCACAAAGCTGCCCCAGCGCATGGGGTGCGAGTCCTGCCCGAAGAACTCATCGTCCATGGCCTGCGCGATGCCGGCCCACAGTGCGCCGTACTGGCTGGACGACACGCGGCTTCTGGGTGAGGTCAGCACCTGCGGCGCGATACCCGCAGCGGCAATGATCGGCTGGACGTCCAGCCCACCCGCCTGCGCACGGCTGAGCGCCTCGTTGACGAGGCTGACGGAGACGGTTCCCTTTTCGTTGTTCTTCATCGTCGTAGCAAGAGGCGCCATGGCCGACATGGCCAGCATGGCAAATCCGCTCACGCAAGTTGATCGTGACGGGCATCGAAGCCGGGTGGCCGCGTGCCTACACTTTTTCCCCATCGAATCAACGCGCCGCGGGGCTGCCAGTGTAAGACAGCCTGCACACGCAGCGTCATGTTGCGCCGTGCGCTCGGCATGCAGGGAACAAGCAGGGAACAAGCGATGGACGACTTCTATACCGAAGAGCAGCGGATGATCCACGACGCCGCGCGCGATTTTGCCACCGAGCGCCTGGCGCCGAATGCTGCGCAGTGGGACCGCGATGGTGCATTGCCCGATGACGTGGTGCGCGAGATGGGCGAGCTTGGTTTGCTCGGCATGATCGTTCCGGCGGAGCTGGGCGGCTCGTACACCGATTACGTGGCCTATGCGCTCGCCCTGGAAGAGGTGGCCGCCGGGTGCGCCGCCTGCGCGACGATGATGAGCGTGCACAACTCCGTTGGCTGCGGCCCGATCTTGAAGTTCGGCACCGAAGAACAGAAGGCGCGCTATCTGCCGGACTTGGCCACAGGCCGCGCGATTGGCGCGTTCTGCCTGACGGAGCCGCATGCCGGGTCGGAAGCCAACAACCTGCGCACGCGCGCCGTCTTGCGTAATGGCAAGTGGGTACTCAACGGCAACAAGCAGTTCGTCACCAATGGCTCACGCGCCGACCTCGCCATCGTTTTTGCGGTGACCGACCCGGAGGCGGGCAAGCGCGGCATCTCCGCCTTTATCGTGCCGACGGACACGCCGGGGTTCCACGTAGGGCGGCCGGAACACAAGCTCGGTATTCGCGCGTCGGATACGTGCCCCATCACGCTGGAAGACTGCGCCGTGCCTGAAGAAAACCTGCTCGGCGAACGGGGCGAGGGGTTGAAGATCGCGCTGTCCAATCTCGAAGGTGGGCGCATCGGCATTGCCGCGCAGGCGGTGGGCATTGCGCGTGCCGCGTTCGATGCTGCACGCAACTATGCGAACGAACGCATCCAGTTCGGTAAGGCCCTGCGCGAGCATCAGACCATTGCCAACATGCTGGCCGACATGGCCACGCGCCTGAATGCGGCGCGCCTGCTCGTGC
>CBJMVH010000104.1:0-8265 GCA_966433195.1 uncultured Ralstonia sp. | reverse complement strand
ACGCTGGGCCACCCGCTGGCCGACTTCAGCTACCACTGCATGAGCTGGCACATCGAGCCGGGGCAATTCCGCGGCGTGGCCGGGCTGGATTTCGCGGCGCTCGGCATTCCGACTGAAGCCGAGTACATCCGCCAATACGAAGAGCGCACCGGCCGCCGCATCACCGGCGACTGGAACTTCTACCTCGCCTACAACATGTTCCGCATCGCCGGCATCTTGCAGGGGATCATGAAGCGCGTGGTGGATGGCACGGCGTCTTCTGCGCAGGCGCTGGAAGCGGGCAAGCGCGCCCGCCCCATGGCCGAGCTGGGCTGGAAGTACGCTCAGCAAGCCGGCGCCTGAGGCCGCCGCTTAGTACGCGCGCGCCTCGTCCAGCGGGCCGGACAGGCGCGCTTCCAGCTCCAGCATCACCGCCCCCGGCATCTGCACGAAGATCTGGGCGGCGGCGCGCTCCGGGTGGCGCCGCACCTGATACGGCATGCCGCTCGCACGCACCTTCGCCAGCACATCAGCCGCATCCTGCTGCGTGCGAAAGCAGACGTGGGAGAACACCAGTTCCGGAGCATCGCCCTCCTGATCGACCAGATGCACGAGCGCATCGTCGCCCTGGTACAGCCACGTGCCGGGGAATGGAAACGCCGGGCGCGGCCCCGGTTTCCAGCCAAGCACATCGGCGAAGAACTTCAGGATGGGTGCATCGCCCGACACGTGAAAGTTCACGTGGTCGAATGTCCAGCCGCCTTCCGTTGTCATAGCAAACCGCCTCCGTCGAGATCGATGATGGCGCCGGTCATGAAGCCGTTGGTCATGGCCAGCAGATAGCCTTGTGCAAGGTCTTCCGGCGTGCCGACGCGGCCGACCGGCAGGCCGCTGCCGATGCGCGCGAGCATGGCTTCACGGTCAGCCGGTGCGCCCCACACTTCCGTATCCACCACACCGGGGCTGACCACGTTGACGCGGCGTGGCGCCAGCTCCTTCGCCAGGTTCTTGCCCGCCGCCTCCACCGCGGCGTTGATGGACGCACGTAGCAGGCCCGTCGCCGTCGGCTTGCGCGAGAGCAAACCCGACGTCAGCGTAATCGATGCCCGCTTGGCCAGATGCGGCAAGGCGGCCTGCACCGCCATCAGCGCGGCAAACAGCTTGGTGCCGAAGCCCTGCTCCAGATCTGCACGTTGCAGCGAGGCAAACGGCGGCGGGCTGTTGCGCGAACCGATGGTGATGACGAGGTGGTCAATCTTGCCGCCGGCAGCCGCCTGCGCCAGCGCGTTGGCCAGCGAGGCCGTGTCGTTGGCGTCGACGGCAATTCCAGCGATACCGTCTTCCGGCTTGGCCGATCGGCCCAGCACTGTCACGCGGGCGCCCGCGGCCAGGGCAGCACGTGCCGCCGCCTGCCCAATGCCCGCCGTGCCGCCCAACACCACCACCGACTGGCTCTGCAAAGTCTTCGAAATCATGCCAATGCTCCTTTGAGAAGAGAAAAGAAAAGCCGTTACTCGACTGGGGCCATTCTTTCATCAAACAAAAGCTAGACAATCTGGCTATGCTTTGATGATTCTCCAAATCTGCTTTGACAATGATCGCCCTCGACGACCTGCGCCTGCTGGTGCGCATTGCGGATGCCGGCAACCTTTCCGCCGCCGCGCGACAACTCGGCTGGCTGCCCGCCACCGCCAGCGCCGCGCTCAAACGCGTGGAAACCGAGCTCGGCGCGCGCCTGTTCGAGCGCACCACGCGCAGCATGCGGCCCACCGAAGCCGGCCAGCGTTATCTAGGCTATGCAAGACAGGCGCTGGAAGCGCTGGATGAAGGTGCCGAAAGCCTCGGCCAGGACCGCACCGAGCTGTCCGGCCCCATCCGTATTGCCGCCACATCGGACCTCGGGCGGCACATCCTTCGCCCGTGGCTCGATGCATTCTGTGACCAGCACCCCGGTGTGCGTATCACCCTGGTGCTGGGCGACCGGCTGGCCGACCTGATGCGCGAAGACCTCGACTTCGCGCTGCGCTATGGGCATCTGCAGGATTCGGCACTGGTGCGGCGGCCGCTGGCGTCGCATCCGCGCGTGATCGTCGGTGCGCCGTCGTATTTCAAGCAGCATGGCCGCCCTGCGCATCCGAGCGATTTGGCCGACCACCGTTGCCTGATCCTTCTGCGCAACGGCGAGCCCGTCACGCGCTGGCAGCTCACCCACGCGAGCGGCGCTGCCCCCATCGACGTACGCGGCGATTTCCAATGCGACGACGGCGCCGTCGTGCGCGACTGGGCCGTCGCGGGGCGCGGGCTGGCGTTCAAGTCGTGGCTGGATGTGGCCCGGGATGTGTACGCCGGACGGCTGGAAGTCGCGCTGCCGGCGTGGAGCCATGCGCCCACGCCGTTGCAGCTCGTGAGCCTGGCGCGTCGTCACCGGCCAGCCCGGCTGACGGCCTGTGCGGACTTCCTCGCCGCACGCTTTGCGGAGTTCAGTGCGCGCTATCCGTTTCCGTCAGCAACGGCAGCAACGGCGGCGGCAAAGTCCACCAAAGCCCGCTCCGCCCTTACCGCGAGTACGTAGGCGCCAGCCGGCTATCGGCTATTGGTTATTGCGGCGGCGCACGACCCACCACGCGATCACCACGGTGAACGCCGCCACCAGCCCAACCATGAGCCAGAAGCCGTGGTGGTTCTCGGCCAGCGGAATACCGCCGACGTTCATCCCGAAGAGCCCCGCGACGATGTTGATCGGCAGCGCGAGCACCGTCACCAGCGTCAGCGTGAACAGCGTGCGGTTGTTCTGCTCATCGAGCCGTGCAATCACCTCTTCCTGCAGCAGCTTGATGCGCTCGATCAACCCGGCCATGTCGCGCAGCACGACGGAGAACTCCTCGGTGGATTCGCGCAACTCCTGCACATCCTCCGGATGCAGCCACCCCGGCGGCCGCGCCAGCAGGCGAAAGACCGAACCCGGTTCAGGCGCCAACATCCGCTGAAGACGCACCAGCACACGCCGCGTGCCCGCAAGCTCCTGCCGCCCTGAGGTGATTTTCGACGCGAGAAAGCGGTCTTCGATCCGGTCAATGTCGATGCCGGTCGTGCGGACGATCTGCGTCATGAGGTCCGCCTGATCGCGCATCAGATGGCCGAGCAGGTCGGCCGGCGATCGAAATGTCTCGCCGCTGCGCACACCTTCGCGCAGGCGGTCGACCGAATGCAGCGGCTTGCGGCGCAGCGTCACCAGCAGACGCCGATGCGCGTACACCCATTGCGTTGCCACCTGCGTGGGCGTGCGCTCGAAATCGAAGATCACGTCGTTGAAGACGGCGACCAGCGCACCTTCGAGCTGTTCGACGCGCGTGGAGTGCGCCTCCTCGCCGAGCATCTCGAGAAACGGCTCTGGCAGGTCGAGGTGGTTCTGCAACCACCGCATGCATCCGGCGCGCGACAGATTGAAGTGCAGCCAGAGGAAGGTGTCGTCAGCCCCGTCAATACCGTCTGCATCGCGGGCGCCGTCGCGCCCCGCGCGCTCCAATGCGTCGTCGATCTGCGATGGCTCCAGGGCGGTGCCTGGCTTGCCGGGCTCGAACCGGAAGCCGCAGATAAGACCGGTGTTGTCAGATTGGAAGCTGATCGCGGACGCTGTCGCAGTCATACATCGGGAGGGGAAACGGGTTGCCCGGAAGCGCAGGCGCTGGACCGTCGAGTGCCACCGATCGATCTGGCATCAACCGGCACGGCTAGGCCCTGTGTGCTGCGCAGCCCCGATGATTGCGTCGGGCCTTACGTTCGTCAACGTCGGTCGCCAAAGGCGGCGACGGTATCGTCCAACGCCACCTCAGCCATTGCGGCGAAGACATGATCGCGTAACCAGCGGCTGGCAGCGTCCTGATCGCTGTTGGTATGCCAGTACAGGTACAGCTCCAGCGGCTGCACGTTGAACGGCAGCGGCAGCATCACGTTGCCGTACGGCTCGTTGGCGATGCGTGCGTAACGGATCGGCAGCGTGGCGAGCAGATCGGTGCAGCTCACCACGCGGCAAGCGGCCGGGTAATGCTGGCAGCGTAGCCGCACGCGCCGCTCATGCCCGAGCCGGCGCAGCTCCACATCCTCCAAGCCTGCGCCACGACGCCGGGATGACACCTGCACGTGCTCGCACGCCAAGTAGCGCTCTAACGTCAACGGCCCGTTGGCGATGGGGTGGCCAGGACGCGCCAGCACGACCATCGGATCACTCAGCAGCGGCGCATGGCGGATCGCGGGCGACGTGGGCAGCAGGATATCCGCCGCCGCATCAATGGTGCCGGCCAGTAACTCGGCCTCAAGTTGGCGGCGGTCGCCACGCGCCGTCGTCACGTCGATGCGCGGCGCCTCCTTGGCGATGGCGGCCATGAGCGGCGGCAGCAGCGTCGCCTCCAGCGCATCGCGCATCGACAGCGTGAAGCGGCGCTCGCTCGTGGCGGGGTCGAAGCGCGTGCCCTCACGCAAGGTGCGCTCAAAACCCCGCAGCGCCGTCCGGACCTCGGCAATGAGCGTGCGCGCCAGGGGCGTCGGCACCATGCCCTGCCCGCGCCGCTCGAACAGCGCGTCGTCAAACAGCTCGCGCAGCCGGCCGAGCGCATGGCTGACGGCCGGCTGGGTCAGGTTGAGCGTGCGCGCGGCCGCCGTGATCCCCCCTTCGGTGTAGATGGCGTCAAAGACAACGAACAGGTTCAGGTCGACGCGGGAGATATGCATGATGTTGATGAACGGCAATCCACGAAATTCATTTTTCTTATTGTAGGCGAACGCTTATGCTGCCTGCATGACAAGTGACCCGACCGTGCCCAACGTGCTAACCGTGCCGACCGGCTTTGAAAAGCTGGTCAAGCCGAGCCCTTTCCTGACGATGCTGGGGCCGGTGTATGCGAAGGGCATGGGCCCGTCGATGGTGATGGGCTTCCATGTGCTCGAGCACCACCTGAACCGGCGCGGCATCCTGCATGGCGGTGTGGTGGCATCCCTGGCCGATGCGGCGCTGGGTTACTGCCTGGCCGAGCCCGGCGAAGGCACTGGCGGTGCGATCGCCATGTCCACCGCCAGCCTCACCGTGGATTTCATCGCTTCCGCAGCGGAAGGCGACTGGATCGAGATCACCCCGGAAGGGTTGCGCACCGGCAGCAAGCTGGCTTTTGCGCAAGCCCTCTTCCACCGCGGCGACCGCTTGATTGCCCGCGCGAGCGCAGTGTTTGCAGTACTCGGCGGCAGTGTGGCCAGCCAGAACTGAACGATTCGACTTTCGGAGGAGACACCATGAATTTCGACTACACGCCCAAGGTCAAGGAAATGCAGGCACGCCTGCTCGAATTCTTCGACCAGCACATCTACCCGAACGAGCACCGCTTCCACGAAGAAGTGGAAGCCAACCGCCGTGCCGGTAACGCGTGGATCCCCACCAAGGTGATCGAAGAGCTCAAGCCGCTGGCGCGCAAGGCCGGGCTGTGGAACCTGTTCCTGCCGCGCTCGCCGCGCGCGCCGGAAGGCCTGTCGAATCTGGAATACGCCCCGCTGTGCGAGATCATGGGCCGCGTGCCCTGGGCGCCGGAGGTGTTCAACTGCTCCGCGCCGGACACCGGCAACATGGAAACGCTGGAGCGCTACGCATCCGAAGAACTGAAAGACCGCTGGCTCGAACCGCTGCTGCGCGGCGAGATCCGCTCCGCCTTCCTGATGACCGAGCCGGCCGTGGCCTCGTCCGACGCCACCAATATCGAATGCCGCATCGAGCGCCAGGGCGATGAGTACGTCATCAATGGCCGCAAATGGTGGTCGTCGGGCGCCGGCGATCCGCGCTGCGCCGTCTACATCGTCATGGGCAAGACCAACCCGGACGCAGGCCGCCACGAGCAGCAATCGATGATCGTGGTGCCGGCCAACGCGCCGGGCATTACCGTCATGCGCCCGCTGAGCGTCTTTGGTTACGACGACGCCCCGCACGGCCACATGGAAGTCGATCTGAAGAACGTGCGCGTGCCGGTGGGGAACATCCTGCTGGGCGAAGGCCGCGGCTTTGAGATCGCACAGGGCCGCCTGGGCCCTGGCCGTATCCACCACTGCATGCGCAGCATTGGCGTGGCAGAACGCGCGCTGGAACTGATGTGCAAGCGCCTGAGCTCGCGCGTCGCCTTCGGCAAGGCCATCGCGCAGCACAGCGTGTGGCACGAGCGCATTGCCGAGGCGCGCTGCATGATCGAACAGGCCCGCCTCCTGACGCTCAAGGCCGCGTACATGATGGACACCGTCGGCAACAAGGTCGCCAAGGCCGAGATCGCGATGATCAAGGTCGTGGCCCCGAACATCGCCTGCCAGATCGTCGACTGGGCGATCCAGGCGCACGGCGGCGGCGGCGTGTCGGGCGACTTCCCGCTGGCGTCGGCCTATGCGCACCAGCGCACGCTCCGCTTGGCCGATGGTCCAGACGAAGTGCACCGCGCGGCCATCGCCAAGCTGGAACTGGCTAAGCACCTGCACCTGAAGGATGTGCCCGATATGCCAGTCACGCGCGGCGCATAACGACAGACACTGCCCGCAGTACCGATCACTCCTTAACCCCGCCTCAAGCGGGGATTTTTTTGCCCGTGGCTGCCGTCTGCGCGTTTTGGCGTTCTGTGCTTGAATGACCGGCTCTCTCTCCCTCTCGTTCAGGAGCACGCAAGTCATGATCGACGTCTATAGCTGGGCCACGCCCAACGGGCACAAAGTGCACATCATGCTGGAAGAATGCGGGCTGCCTTACCGCGTTCACGGCATCAACATCGGCGCCGGCGACCAGTTCAAGCCCGAGTTCCTCAAGATCAGCCCGAACAACAAGATCCCGGCAATCGTCGATCAGGATGGCCCGGACGGCAAACCCATCTCGCTGTTCGAATCGGGCGCGATCCTGCTGTACCTCGCCGGCAAGACCGGCAAGTTCCTCCCCGAAGACGTGCGCGGCAAGTACGAAGTGCTGCAGTGGCTGATGTTCCAGATGGGCGGTGTCGGGCCGATGCTCGGCCAGACGCACCACTTCCGCATCTATGCGCCCGAGAAGATCGAGTACGCGATCAACCGCTACACGAACGAAGCCAAGCGCCTGTATGGCGTGATCGACAAGCGCCTGGGCGAATCGAAATACCTGGGCGGCCCCGAGTATTCCATCGCCGACATCGCGACGTGGCCGTGGCTGCGCAGTTGGAAGAACCAGGGGATTGAGCTGTCGGATTACCCCAAGCTCCAGCGCTGGTTTGAAGCCATTGAAGAACGCCCCGCCGTGCAGCGCGCGGTGAAGGTGCTGGCCAAGGAGCGCCCCGCTGTGCAGGACGACAAGGCGAAGGAAATCCTCTTCGGCGCCACGCAATACGAGCGTCGTTGATTGCCCGCCCGACTCCGGAAACAGGCCGCGTGATGCGGCCTTTTCTTTTGGGCTGAGTCAACGCCTGCCGGGTGGAGGCCCGCCTACACTGCGTTCACACACACTCCTACGTGAACAACACCATGGCGACGTCTCCCAAATTCGGCCTGGCAGCCATCGTATCGGTAGCGGGCTATCTGGGCCTGGCAGCACTGGGCTGGGGCGGTGTGGGTGCGTTGCTGTCGCATCCTGCGCGCGTCGCTTTGGTGGTGGTTACCGTGCTGCTGGCCCTTGCCGCGCTGTTTGCCGGCGGCAACCTCAGCGCCGGTGAGCGAGAAGATCGATCCAACCGCTGGGTGTTGCCGGTGTTTGGCTTGATCGGTTTGGCGAGTGCGTGGCTGCCCGCCTACACCGATCGACATGACCTTTGGTGCATCGACGGTGATGCCGTGCGTTGGCTGGGCGTGGTGCTCTATGCCGCTGGCGGCACGCTGCGGTTATGGCCGGTGTACGTGCTGGGCAACCGGTTCAGCGGGCTGGTGGCGATTCAGCCGGGGCATACGCTGGTGACCAGCGGCATCTACCGCTATGTGCGCAATCCCAGCTACCTGGGGTTGCTGGTTACCACGCTGGGGTGGGGATTGGGATTCCGTGCGCTGGCCGGCGTGGTGCTGACCGTGTTGCTGATTCCCCCATTGGTGGCGCGCATGCGTGCCGAAGAAGCGCTGCTGCGCGCGCAGTTTGGTGCGGAATACGACGCGTACCGTGCACGGACCTGGCGGTTGATTCCGGGGGTTTATTGAGGGTCTTGCCCTACTGCTTGTTTTTGTGGCGCATCCCTTGTTTCATGCCCTGCCGGAAGTGAGCCTTGTTGGTCCACCTCCCTTTCGTGCCCTGCCGGGCCCGACTCACTTTCTTTGTCTTGC
>CBJMVH010000103.1:0-8593 GCA_966433195.1 uncultured Ralstonia sp. | reverse complement strand
GCACGGCGACGGCGCGCATGCGCTGGCGTTCGCGCGACGCATTCGGGAACGGCTGCACAGCGAAGGGATCGCTGTGCGCGCCGGCGCCTGAGACACGGGCCCCGCAACTTCCATGCGGGGCTTTTTTATAGCAACTTGGGGGGAAGCGCCACATGAGTACGGCAGTCAATCTATGGCCACTGATCGGGGTGGTCATCATCATCGTCGGGTTCATCCTGCGATTCAATCCACTGCTGGTGGTGACCGTGGCCGGGTTGGCGACGGGGCTGTCCGTCGGCATGGACCTTGGCACGCTGTTGGAAACCTTCGGCGAGAAGTTCATCAATAGCCGGTCGCTGGCCGTCTATGTGCTGATTCTGCCGATCATCGGTCTGCTGGAAAGCTACGGCCTGAAAGAGCGTGCGCAAGACTGGATCTCCAGCCTGGCGAGCGCAACGTCGGCCCGCATCCTGATGCTGTATTTCGTGGTGCGCCAAGGGTTGGGCGCACTCGGCCTGACCTACATCGGCGGCCATGCGCAGACTGTGCGGCCGCTGCTGGCGCCCATGGTGGAAGGTGCCGCCGCTGCACGCCACGGTGATCTGCCGCAGCACATCCGCGACAAGCTGCGCGCGCACTCGGCTGCCTGCGACAACATCGCCATCTTCTTCGGCGAAGACATCTTCCTCGCCTTCGGTGCGGTGCTGCTGATGGATGCGTTCCTCAAGGAAAACGGCATCACCGGCATTGAGCCCCTGCACCTCGGCCTGTGGGCGATCCCGACCGCCATTGCCGCGCTGGTCATCCACATGTTCCGCCTGGTGCGGCTCGATGCCAGCATCCAGCGTGATGTCGATGCGTGGAAACAATCCAATCCGTCCAAGACGAATGAGGTGACAGCATGAGCACTCTGCTGACCATTAACAGTGTTTTCTATCTGATCGGCTTTATCGTCATGCTGCTGGTTGGCATGACGCTGCGAGACAAGGGCAACCCCAAGCGCCTGACCACGGCGTTGTTCTGGTTCCTGTTCGGCTCGGTCTTCCTGTTCAGCGATTTGATGGTGGCGACGCTTGGCAAGCCGATGGCGTATCGCATCGTCGGTGTCATCGTTGTGCTGATCGCACTGATCGCAGGGGCTGGCTTGCTATCGATCGGCTCTTACAAGCAGAGCACCCCGGAACAACGTCATGCCTCTGCCAACAAGCTGCGCAACAAGCTGTTTGTGCCGGCGCTGCTGATCCCGGTCGTCACGGTGCTGTGCACGCTGTTCCTGAAGGGTGTGTCCGTTGGAGGCATGTACATCCTCGATCAGAAGCAACTGACCTTGGCCGCACTCTGCGTGAGCTGTGTGGTTGCCATCCTGGTTGGCTGGGGGCTGACCGGCGGGTCGCCGCTGCATGCAGTGCGCGAGTCGCGCCGTCTGCTGGATTCGATCGGCTGGGCTGCGGTGCTGCCGCAAATGCTGGCGATGCTGGGCGGCGTGTTCGTTGCGGCCCAGACCGGTAAGTCGGTGAAGGACATCGTGAGCCTCTTCGCTGATCCGAATAACCGGTTCCTGCTGGTGGTGATCTACTGCGTGGGCATGGCGTTGTTCACCATGATCATGGGCAATGCGTTTGCGGCGTTTCCGGTGCTGACCGCCGGTATTGCGCTGCCGCTGCTGGTGGTCGGCCAGCACGCGGACCCTGCGCCGCTGGTGACCATCGGCATGTTGGCCGGCTATTGCGGGACATTGATGACGCCGATGGGTGCCAACTACAACATCGTGCCGGCCGCGCTGTTGGAGCTGAAGGACAAGTATCTCGTCATCAAGACGCAGATCCCGACCGCGCTGGTGCTGCTGTGCGCCAACATTCTGCTCATGTATTTCCTGGTTTTCCGCTAAAGAGACACCATGCAACTCACCGTCGAACAGGCTTCGGCCTTTGCAGCGCTGCCGTTGCGCTCGCTGCGCCACGAATATCCGAACCACATCATGCATGTCCTGAATGGGCCGCAAGATGTGTTGTCACCGCGTGCAATGCACCCGGTGTTCTACGGCTGCTATGACTGGCATTCGGCGGTGCATGGCTATTGGCTGCTGGCGCGCTGCGCCAGGCTGTATCCGTCGTTGCCACAACAGGATGCGACCACGGCACTGTTTGACGAGCACTTCACTGTCGAGAACATGCAACAGGAGTGCTCGTATTTCCAGGCGCCGGGGCGCATGTCGTTTGAGCGCCCCTATGGCTTCGCCTGGGTCATGGCACTGGCTCAGGAGCTGGATGTTTGGCAGCACCCCAAGGCCAAAACGTGGCTGGCCGCCATGGAGCCGCTCACGATGGAAATCCGCAGCCGCGTCTTCAGCTACTTCACCAAGCTGAGCTATCCGATTCGCGTGGGCACGCACTACAACAGCGCCTTCGCGTTGAAGCTGATCCTGGATTTCGCGCGCCATCGCCGTGACGTGGAGTTGGAGGAGCTGGTGGTCTCCGCCTCCCGTCGTTATTACCTGGAAGACACGAACTATCCGGCGCACTACGAGCCGGGCGGCGACGAATTCCTGTCCGCAGCGTTGACCGAGGCGTTGTTGATGTCGGACGTGCTGGGCGACGATGCATTTCCTGGCTGGTTCGCCAAGTACCTGCCGACACCCGGCGAGATCCCCCGCCTGATGACCCCAGCCGATGTCAGCGACCACAGCGACCCCAAGATCGCGCACCTGAACGGCCTGAACCTGAGCCGAGCCTGGTGCATGAAGCGGATTGCGCGGCATCTTCCCAAAGATGCGCCGGCGAGCGCCGTGCTTGCCACGGCAGCACAACGCCATATCGACGCTGGCTTGCCCAATGTGGTCAGCGGCGAATATGCCGGCGAGCACTGGCTGGCCACCTTCGCCATGCTGGCGTTGGAGCCGGTGCATTGAGGTGGTCAGACACTGCCTCAGCTGTCCGATAAGCCCGCCATGATCAAAGCGCAAGCCCCCCGCCGCGCCGCTGTTGCATGCACCCAATATCGTGCGGCAGCACTTCCTGATGCCGCATGAATCGTGTCTAATGCGACGCGTGCGGCGCGCGCCACGCTGGTCAATCTGATGCCAGCGGGCGCCGCCAACGTGATCGCCACCCGGGCCCATGGGGTGTGCGGTCGTTGACCTCGCATCGCGCTCTTCTCCGGGGGGATTCAATGAGCAGCCAGATGACGCGCGGCCGTTCCACGTCGGGACGCCGCTTTTTTTGTGTTCTCGCCACCAGCGCATTGACGCTGTTCTCTGCCGCGCAAGCCGGCGCCGAAACGTTCCGTGTGGCCACGCCGTACCCTGCAGTCAATTTCCATACGCAAAACCTGCAGGCCTTCGCTGGTGCCGTCAACAGTGCCACCAATGGCGGGCTCAAGCTTGAGGTGTATCCGAACGGCTCGCTGCTCAAGGCCGCGACCATCTTCGACGGCGTGAAGGACGGCAAGGCTGAAGCGGGCGAAGTGATGCTCTCCACGCTGGCCCAGCGCGATCCGCTGTTCGGCGTGGACTCGATCCCGTTCGTGGTGTCCAGCTACAACGATGCGCACCTGCTGTGGGACGCCTCGCGCAGCAAGGTTGAGGCGCTGATGAAGGCCAACGGCCTGCGCCTGCTGTACGCCGTGCCCTGGCCACCGCAGAACCTGTATTCCGAAACGCCCATTGCCCGCTTGTCCGACCTGAAAGGCCATCGTTTGCGCACCTACAACGCTGCGCAAAAGCGCATCGCCGAGCTGTACGGTGCGCAGCCTGTGCAGGTGGAGGCACCCGACCTGAGCGCGGCCATCGGTGCCGGTCGCATTGACACCATGCTGACTTCGCCGTCCACCGGCCTGGAAACCAAGGCTGGCCAACGCATGACCTATTACTACAAGGTCAATGCGTGGATTCCGAAGAACGCCGTGTTCGTCAACGAGGCGCGCTTTGCCAAGCTGCCGCCGGCGGTGCAGCAGACGGTGCTCAAGCTCGCCAAGGACTACGAGGCACGGGGCTGGGAGTCCAGCCGCCAAACTTACGAGCGCGATGAAGCAGAACTCGCCAAGACCGGCGTGCGCGTGCTCAATCCCGACGTGAACCTGCAGGGCGACATGCGCCGCCTGGGCGAACGCCTGACGCGCGAATGGCTGCACACGGCGGGCACGGAAGAAGTCGACATCCTGTTGAGCTTCGAGAACAAGCGCAGCAAGGCCAAATAAGGCTGGCGCAGCGCCTGGGCATGATGTTCAACGGGTAACTATCATCGTTGTTGTTAGATGCAGTTGCAGGAGAACATCATGCCTACCGTCCTCATCACGGGTTTTGATCCATTCGAAAACGAACCCATCAACCCGTCGTGGGAAGCTGTGCGCACGCTCGACGGTCAGGGAATAGCCGGCGCCGACATCATCGCGCGCCAGTTGCCCACCGTCTTTGGTGAATCCAGGAAGGTGCTCGGCACGCTGCTGCAAACGCTGCGCCCCGACGTGGTAATCGCCGTGGGCCAGGCCGGTGGCCGCGCCGAGATGTCGATCGAGCGCATCGCCATCAACGTGGATGACGCGCGCATTGCCGACAACGCAGGCAAGCAGCCGATCGACGTCGCGATTGAGCATGAGGGGCCGGCGGCGTATTTCTCCACGCTACCGATCAAGGCCATCGTGCGCGAGTTGCGTGCGGGCGGCATTCCCGCAGCGGTGTCGCAGACGGCGGGCACGTTCGTTTGCAACCACGTCTTCTATGGGCTGATGCACGCCATCGCCCGTCAAAAGCTGCCGGTGCGCGGCGGGTTTATCCATATTCCGTATCTGCCGTCACAGGCGGCCAAGCACCCCGGCCAGCCCAGCATGGCGCACGACACCCTGGTGGCGGGTCTGCGCATCGTCATTGAAGCCACGCTGCGAAACGCACAAGACATACGCGAAACGGGCGGCCAGTTGCACTAACAACCGCCGCCCGTTTCCGGTGGTGAGGTACCGCCGGATCAGTCGGTCAGGCGGGTATGGCGTTGCAGCTCGATGCGTACCGGTTCAGTGGGTGCCACGTAGCCGGATGCCACAGGGAAGGTGTCCGTCATGGCGCGGTAGCTTTCGATCGGTTGGCTGTCTTCATAAGTAGAAGTCGCCGGGCGGGCCGGGGCGGCTGGCGCGGCGGGGCGGCCGCTGGCCCTGGCAAGGGTACGCGGTTTGTCGATCTTCGCCGGCGATTGTGCTGTGACGGGCGCGGGGTGAGCTCCCGTTGCGCTGTCGGCCAGTGTCGTTGCTGGCTGCGCTGCTGTCGCCGGAGCGGTCGTGCTGGCTTCCGTCGGCGCAGCGGCATGTTTATCGGCCACCCCAGTCGATACCGCGTCTACAGGGAGCATCGCCGACGGAACCGCTGAGGTCGGCGGTTTCGCGATGGCAGCCATGTGCGTCTGATCGACTTGAGGCAGCGGGTGCCGCCGCTGCCCCGTATGGAACCCGACCAGGGCTGCCGCCACCGTGCACGCCAGCCCAATCGCAACCACCGTCAAACGCTGACGCCAAGGTGTCGGCAGCAATTGCACGCCGTCAGGATGCGCCTCGGGGGCTTGTTTCCCCGACACGCGGGCCTGGGCGGCTTTGATCGTGCGCACGGCATCGCGCGGCGTGCCAAACGGAGGCGGTACACGGACGAAGCCCGGAAGGGCCAGGTGTCCGTCGATGGTGAAATTGAGGGAATCCAAAACCGCCTCCGCAGATGATCGCAGAGGCCTCTGGGCCGCCTGCCGGAACAGCTGAGATGCTAAGAGCGGGCGGGGACGTGGTCGATCGGACTGATCCTAAATCTATGGATAAGTGTGCCGATGTTGGATGGCCGAAGGCCTGCCGCGCGGCGGCAAGCCAGGGCGAGCAGGGGGCAGGCGTGCGGGCGTGTTACGGCGTGGGCGACCACTGCGGGTCGTTGAGCTGCTTTTCCAGCAGGCGAATCTGCTGCTGCAGCGAGTCGATCTGCGCTTTGTAGGCGCGGCGCTCGATGTCCAGCGCCTGGGTCTGCTGACGCATGCTTTGCTGTTCTTCCAGCATCTTCTGACGCTGCGCCTGCATGATGCGCACTTCCTGGTTGAGCGATGCGGCGCGTTGTTCTGCAGCTTGCGCTTCGCGTTCCAGCTGGGCTTTCTGGCCAGCTGTAACGGCACGGCGCAGATCGTCTTCGGCCCACGCGCGGGTCTGGCGGGCCAGCGTTTCATACGCACCTTCAGCCGGCGCCACAGACGCAAACTTGTACACGCGCCACAGTTCTTTGCGATACGACAGTGCCACGTAGGCGGTGGTGTCTTCGTTCACCAGCAGCAGGCTTGTGCCGTAGTCGCCGTTGTACGTGGTGCGCAATTCGGTCAGGCGCTTTTGCGCCAGCAATTGCTGCAACTCGGCCACAGTGCCGCCCGATGCTGCCGTGGAGGCCGCAGGCGCTTGCGGCGCGGAGGTTTGAGCATGAGCCAGCCCGGCGCCCGCAACAGAAGCCGCGGCGACGAACGTGAGAACGGTTCGGCGGAAGACGAAGGACATCGCAAGAATCAGAAATCGGAGCCGACGCGACTATATCAGCTTTGCCTGGCTGGTTTGGCGGCCGGCGAGCACCGGGCGGTTCACCACTATCACGGCTAGCTGGAACGTCACGAACCGGAAGCGGCACGCTCCCCATGTACAACACCGCGGGCACTGGTGCTGGCGGTCCGCACATGGTGACCGGGAACATTGCGCTCTCATCTGGCAGCGCGACTGTTACGTTCAGCGGATCGGCGGTGTTCGGCTCCTTGGCTAGCTATGTTTGCACGGCGACCGACAACACGGCCGCCAATGCCGTGAAGGTCGGCAACGGCTAAAGCACGAGTATGACGATCACCGGCAATGGCACTGACTCGATTCTGTTTATGTGGGTCGGAAAGTAGATAGATGGGGGGCAAGAGGAGCGGTCAGGATCGCCGCGCTGTGTTGAACTGAAGAAGCAAAGCGGCTTGATCCACCGAGCCGCAACGAGTCATTAGGCGTGCTGTGCGATTGACTGTCCAACGAGTCAGACGACGGTCTTTATCGATCCCGGGATCATAGCAAGCCTCTTGCCAGCTTCGATCATGGGCATCTCGATGAGCCGATACGACAATGATGCGAATGGCAACGTGAGAGCGACGGAGGCCAGTCCCATTGCGGCTGCGACGACAATCGGGTACCGAATTAGAGTGTGTTCTGACGCTCGGTGGAGTACCAAGTTGCTGAGAGCATAAAAGAAGACGAAGTGGAGAATGTAGAAGCTATAAGATAGGCGGCCCAGGTATCTGATCGCGCTCCAGTCAAGGAACGCTAAATACTTCGAGTTGTTATCTACCAAAATCAGCCAAATCCAAATCACTGCGCATACCGCAATCACGGCATCCGTGGAAAGGAAGTGAGCGAGTTGCCAGAATGCATTGATGAAAACAACTGCCCCTATGCTGATGAGCCATAGGGCTATCGCGAAATTCTTAGGGGCACGGGGCATATGCTCAATGTGCTTCTCCAACGCTGCGCCCAACACAAACATATAAGCGTAGTGGGCCAACTCTCCTGGGGCGGTTTCTTGGTTATTGGTTGACACAGCCCAGGTCATGCTTGCTGCTAGGATCAGGCCGGTTCTCAGCCATCCGGATCTGCCCATTACGACCATAACAAAGGGCAAGATCAACGAAGCGAGCATTTCGATTCGAAGGGTCCACGCGTTCGAGTTTAGGGACGCGGAAAGCATCAGCGAATTCTTTACCACTTCGCTGACCGTAATTGGATTCTTGTGCCACCAGTTGAACCAGATCGACGCGGCCAAAAATTCTTCATAGCCGGGGTATAGAAATGCGCGATAGAGAAGTACGACGCCAATAGAGGCAATGAGCGCTGGAAAGATTCGAAACGTGCGTTTAATGCAGTAGCCGAAATACAAGCTGGCGCTGAGAGGGGCCTTGCGCAACGACCGCGCAAGCACGAAGCCGCTGAGCACGAAGAATACGTTGACCGCCGCTGGGCCACAGAAGACGGCGATGACCATCCTTGCGGTGGTGGCCTGCAAGCCGTGAACGTCCATTACGGGTTTCGTGAACAGCGCGCGCTGTTCACCGAAAGAAATCCAGATGAATGCGTGGAAAATCGCCACTGCAAGCGCGGCAATGCCACGCAGCGCTTCCAAGCGTGCTACGAAACCTTCGGAGCTAGGCTGACTCACTTCATGTCTCTCTCGTTTTAGGCGCGGTGATGTTATCAGGGCGGCCATCATCTCAGTCCAGAAGGTGATGCGCAATTCAAAAGTGCCGTTGTTTCAATACACTGATTGAGGCGTGGCCCGTCCAGACCAATCGCCTTCGCCAGGGTTCGCTCCACGAGTGGACGGCCATTCGGCAACGTGCTTGATTGTGTTGACGGAGCAACCCAGGGTGAGGTAATCCCGCGCAAATCAACGAATCCAAGCATTCCCGCTCGTAGCATCGAACCCATGGTGCTGGAGAAGGGTGAGCAGCTACCGCCCGGTCTATGTTGTTTTTTTGTTACGACGCGGCACGGGTTGCCGGCGTGCTTGGTTGCAGTGTGGGTCAGCAGTAGCGCAAGATCGAAGTCCGCGCCACACAGGGATTTACAGACGATTTTGGCGGAAGCGGTG
>CBJMVH010000102.1:0-9126 GCA_966433195.1 uncultured Ralstonia sp. | reverse complement strand
AAGCCGCGTCACAGTCTCGTTGTCACGATGCTCTTGGGAAAGCTGATGGAGTTCACCGAGCGACAGCGATGCAAACCGCTCACGAATTGGTTTCGGCATCGGCACACCGTCACGGTTTGCACGCGCGCCGCAATGCGCGCTCTTTATGCTGCGACACGTCGCTGGCGGCGAGACGGTCGCGGTAGGCCTGTCGCGCAGCAAGCTCCTCCTGGAACCATGTTTCGGCCTCCAGTTCGAGGTGTAGCGCTGCGGTTGCAATTCCGAACTCGTCGGTTCGATGGCCTGGCCCCGCTGCTTCCGCTACCTGGTACGCGCGGCGGACGATGACCTTGAGCGCGCGCACTTCGATCAACAGCCGATGCACGACCAGATCTGCGCCGTATCGGTCGCTGATCCGGCGGAGCTGCTCCCGCGAGAGCGCTGGGTATTGGATTCGGAGGGGGTAGGGCATAGCGCGAAGACTGTATATGCATACAGTATCAAGGCGCGGAAGGATCCGTCAACGCAGACATTGCAGACGTGGCTCGGACGGCACCTGCGGCCTTCTGGGCGCTTTGCGGTCGCGTAGTCGCCCAGGGGTGTCCGGCAGCAGATCGTTCCTCTACGGCCCGCTCGTGCGGCTTGGGAGGCCTTTGCGGAGGGTGGGCGGGGGTGTCCTGGCCCGCCTCAGCCGCCCCGCGCGCGCGGTTGGGACCCCGCCTCACCTGCGCGCTTCATTGAGTTGATTTTATGCAGGTGCATAGATGCCCAAAAACGGCCCGCAGCAAGGCGTGGCGCGGGGACTTTGAAAGCGGCAGACGTATGCAGATTTATGCAGTCAGGGTATGCGAGGGCATCAGTTTCGACGTAGCCGAACTCCCATTAGCTTGCATCGCAAAAGTCATTGCGGTTAAAAAATCGAGCTCCTACTCTTCCAGATGCGATCGTGACCAGCAACGGGAGTAGCGCGATGACTCGTACGACCGAATACCGTGGTTACGAAATTCACTTGGAGCTTGTGGGCACATCCGAGGACATGTTTGATTTGTGGTTTTGTATCGAAGGTCCAATACAGCCCCCCGGCGTCGCGGCAATCGGTAAACGCATCAAAGTCCACGGCGGCCCCTTCTCACAACGTTGGGCGCACTTGATTGGCGAGCTGGCTGGGCGGGCAGCGATCGACGTGATCCTTGGGGTTGTGGAGGAGCCGCCCTCAACGGACGAGTGGTGAGCTACGGTCACCCCCTCACCACGTGCTGATCCCCTGCGCGGTGTCGATGGGCATGTTGAATCCTGGAGCGCTGCCTGCGATGGCCTGAACTTCCACCATCGGTCGCGACGGTTTGACATTGCCGAAGACCATGGCAATAGGGACATCCGCTGCGTCACGCCCGGTACCAATTCGCGGAAGCCCCATGGGTACCGACACATTCGATGGATCGACCAGATACCATCGTTGCCCCAGAAACACTTCCACAAGCGCATGAAAATCCGAGGGGCCTAACAGCGGATCTGCACCGTAGTCGAGGCTGCTCGAGAAGCGCGCCGGAATACTCAGTGCGCGGCACAAGGCGATCATGAGGTGCGCATAGTCCCGGCACACCCCCTTTCGCTCAACCAGCGTGCTGACGGCAGATGTTCGCTCGTTCGTCGATTGCGGGGTAAATCGCACATAGCCGCAGACCCAGTCCCGAATCGTGATGACAAGCGGGTAGCCACGTTGAGAACCGCCGAACTCCCGCAGCGCAAATTCCATGAGGCGATCCGACTCGCAGTAGCGACTGGGGGCCAGGTAGGTGATGACATCCAGCGGAAGATCGGCGATGGGGACTTCGAACAGTTGTTCAGGGGGCGTCAGCAGATGGTCGATGTCGACGGTTGCGGCGTAGTTGACGGAAAAGTGCCCCTTGGGTGCCCGCACACGTAGGCGTCGATTGAGCAGCGTGGCTTCCGTGTGGGGCTCAACGGGCAACGCCGGGGTCAATTGCAGTGACTCGGAGAAGACCGCCTGGCGCGCCGTCTGCGCGGCGTGGAAATTGAAGATAAAATCGGCGGTCGGGTCGTGCACCTCATAACTCAAGCCGACCGCATAGCGCATGCGGACCATGCGACCTCCTGCTGCCTGCCTCCAGCGTCGCTTATTTGTCGGCGAAGGCAGGTAATGGGCGATGCTGCGCCGGCACTGGCCGCAGGTCTGATGCAGCTACACGGCATTCATGGATTGGCCAGGCACAAATCCATCGATGATGTCTTCGGCCATCTTCGCAGCCGCGCGTTTTGCGGTTCCGATGTTCTCCCATTGAATCGCCAGCAGCGGGAAGATGCGGGAGTGCTCGGAATTTGGCGACTCGCCCGCCAGGCAGATCAACACGGAGGCGCTGTACGACCGGTCAGGGCGCCGCTCATGCCACTCACGGGGCGCGTCGAACCGGTAGACCAGGGGATAAACATCGAACCCCTTGCAGCAGCAAGTTGGATAGTCATCCACAGCGATCTCCGTTGGAAGGGGTAGTGGTCCACTGTAGGCTCTTTCCATCCGCGCCATCGAACTATCCATTGCCTGGTAGTAAACCATCAGGCTTTGCGCGACGATGCAGACGTACCCGCGCCATCGCAAAGTAATCTTTCTTGGTTCGAAATTGCCGACGCGCGCACCTAGCGCACGTCTTTCTTCATGTTCTCGGTTTCCATGGCGGCGATCCATTCCTCGTACGCCTCAATTGGCTCCATGGCCTCATCCACAAGCGTGGCTGCGCGTTCCGCAGCAGCCGACGCCTCCTGAGTGGCGGCGCTCCGGCCGTCGTCCTCGGTGCTTGGCGGCAGAAGCATATCTTTCAGCATCGCCCGCAACTCCGGGGTATTCCATGGTTTGCCCAGCCGGCGCTGCCTATTCAAGTAATGACGGACTTCCGCCTCTTGCTCGGTCGTTAGCGGAAGCCCTCGGAATGTCTGATGTGTGTCGTGGTGGATCATGGTGCGCCTCCCGAATCGGTCTGCGCTTTCGACTTTCAATGCGGATGGTTAGAGTCGCGATAGAGAACGTCACGCCTTTACGCGTCGGCCCTGCATGGCAGGTCTGCGGCCAACCCGATTACGTCTTCTTCTTGGTGGCACCCTCGCTCCCGACCCGCGATTGAACTGTGCTGAACGGAGTCGCCGGCACAGCGGGTTTCTTCGGTTGCTTAGGTTTCTTCGCCTCGCGGTTGCCGCGCAATTGACTCTTGGCCATGGTGATACTCCTGTTGCATCGCTTGCCAGATGGCAGTCCCCAGCATACGCGCTTCACCCCCGGCAAAGGGGAATATCTTCCGCGCGGTGCAATACGGTTGGCAGTGCTTGCCGAAGGCGCCTCATGCTAGGAGCGCCTGGGCTCTGACGGCTCATGCAATGGCGGTTGTGCACTCGGAACGTGTGTCCAGGCGAACACGCCGCTAGGTGGGTGACAGCCATGCAGTGGAAGATCCAGGTGTCTGCTTGGTGCCCCCAACTTGTCCCTCTGGTCTGGGATCAGCATCGGAAAAAGGTAATTTCCGTAATCCAGCCCAAAAAAGCAACGTAACTCTCTGATCTAACAGCGCTTTTCGGATTACCCCGAGAAGGTAATGTTGGGTAATCGAAAAGGTAATATCCTTGTAAGTCTTTGATTCTTATAGGTTCTAGCAAGCCGAGAGATGACTCTCTACAAAGGTAACGAGGTTACCTACAGGTTACCAAAAAATTACCTTTGTTCGATGACCTGCGAGGCCTTGTCCCACAACGGTTTGCGGCCGAGTTGGCTCGACGGATTACCGAGATTACCTTTTCCCGATAGTGGCGCGGAAAAGGGATGGGGACGAGGGGCGTGCCGCGCGCGGTATGTACTGCTGCGCTAGCGGCTGATGGCGGCTGTGGCGAGTTGGGAGTACGCCAGATTTACGCCAAAAAAGACAAAACCCAAGCACAGGCTTGGGTTTTGTGTGATGTCCTGGTGCCGCTGACCGGAATCGAACTGGTGACCTTCGCATTACGAATGCGCTGCTCTACCGACTGAGCTACAGCGGCGTCGGAAACAGCGATTCTAACAGAACTTTTTGTCGCTCTGCAAGAGCCGCTGCAACAACAGCCTTACATGGCGTGATTACGCGGTTTTCTCTGCTTCGAGGTGGTACTGCGTGACACGATCCACCTCGTTCTTCGAGCCGAGCACGACGGACACACGCTGGTGCAGCTTCTCGGGTTGAATATCGAGGATGCGCTGGTGGCCGTTGGTGGCCGCGCCGCCGGCCTGTTCCACCAGGAACGCCATCGGGTTAGCTTCGTACATGAGGCGCAGCTTGCCCGCCTTGCCCGGCTCGCGCTTGTCCCACGGATACATGAAGATGCCGCCGCGCGTGAGGATGCGATGCACGTCGGCCACCATCGATGCGATCCAGCGCATGTTGAAATCCTTGCTGCGCGGGCCTTCGGTGCCGGCCAGGCATTCGTCGATGTAGCGGCGCACGGGCGGGGCCCAATGGCGCATGTTCGACATGTTGATGGCGAATTCCTTCGTGTCGACCGGGATCTTCACGTCGCGGCTGGTCAAGATGAAGCTGCCGACTTCGCGATCGAGGGTGAACATGTGTACGCCGTTGCCGACAGTCAGTACCAGCGTGGTCTGCGGGCCGTACACGGCGTAACCGGCGGCGACCTGCTTGGCGCCGGGCTGCAGGAAGTCGGCTTCGGTCACGGCCTCGCCGGGCTTGGGCATGTGCAGCACCGAGAAGATCGTGCCGATCGACACGTTCACGTCGATGTTGGACGAGCCGTCGAGCGGATCGAACAGCAGCAGGTATTCGCCCTTCGGATAGCGGTGCGGAATCTCGTAGAACGATTCCATCTCTTCCGAGGCCATGGCGGCCAGGTTGCCGCCGTATTCATTGGCTTCGAGCAGGACTTCGTTGGCGATCACGTCCAGCTTCTGCTGGGTTTCGCCTTGCACGTTGCCGGTGCCGGCCGAGCCGAGCACGCCGGCAAGGGCGCCCTTGTTGACGCTGTGCGAGATCGCCTTGCAGGCGCGCGCCACGACTTCGAGCAGCAAGCGCAGCTCGGCCGGGATGGTGTTGTGCTCGCGCTGCTCTTCGATCAGGTAGCGGGTGAGGTTGATGCGCTTCATGGGTTCTCCTGAGACGGGCGCGATTTTACGATACAAGCGGTGACATTCTGTGCCGTCAGGCCAGAGCCTTGCCGACGATCTCGCGCACATCGCGCGAAAGGTTGGGGTGGGCGGCGACGCGCTTGAGTGCGTCTTGCATGGCGTCGCGCAGCGTGGGTACGTACTTGCGCCAGCGGTCCAGCGCGCGCGCCAGGCGGGCAGAGACCTGCGGGTTGATGGCGTCCAGCGCCAGCACCTGTTCGGCCCAGAACGCATAGCCGGAGCCATCGGCTGCGTGGAACTGCGCCGGGTTGCCCGAACAGAAGCTGAAGATGAGCGAGCGCGCGCGGTTCGGGTTGCGCAGCGTGAAGGCCGGATGTGCCATCAGTGCACGCACGGTGGCGAGCGTTGGCTTGCCGGCTGCGCCGGGTTGCATGGCCTGCAGTGAGAACCATTTGTCGATGACGAGGGCGTCGTCGGCAAAGCGCGTATAGAAATCGGCCAGCGCGGCTTCACGGCCCGGGGCGTAGCTCGTGACCATGGCAGACAGCGCGCCCATGCGGTCGGTCATGTTGGTGGCGCCTGCATACTGCTGTTCGGCCAGCCTGAGCGCCTCGGGGGCCTCGGTTTCCACCAGATAGCCCAGCGCGATGTTCTTGAGCGCGCGCTTGCCGGCCGATACCGCGTCGGGCGAGTAGGGGCCTTCCGTCTGGTTGTCTTGGTAGGCGCGTAGCAGTTCGGCGTTGAGTTTTTCGGCCAGCGTGCGGCGCAGCGTGCGGCGCGCGGTGTGGATGGCGGCCGGGTCGGCCACGTCCATGCGTTCGGCCAGGTAGCTCTCTGCGGGCAGGATGAGCATTTGCTCGCGGAAGGCGGGGTCGAGGGCGCTATCCGCCACCACTGCGCGCAGGGCTTCCACTAGCGCAGGATCGACTGCCGGTGCGCGGCCATGCTGGATGTCCGTCACCATGCGTAGCAGCGCGTCGGTGGCGAGGCGTTGGCCGGCTTCCCAGCGGTTGAACGGGTCGGAATCGTGCGCAAGCTGGAAGGTGAGTTGCTCGGTGGTGTAGCCGTATTCGACGATCACGGGCGCGGAGAAATTACGCAGCAGCGAGGGCAGCGGCGCTTCGGCCACGTCTTCGAATACGAAGGTCTGCTTGGTCTCGGTGAAGTCGAGCACGCGCGTGGTGACGGGCGTGGCCGATGCGGCTTCGCCGCGCAAGCGCAGCGGCAGGTCACGGCCCTGGCTGTCGATCAGACCCACTGCAAACGGAATGTGGAACGGCTGCTTCTGGATGCCGCTGTTCACTTCGATACCGACCGGCTCGCAGCGCTGGCGCAGCGTGAGCGTGTAAGTGTGGGTGGCGGCATCGTGATGGCCTTCCACGGCAACCACCGGCGTGCCGGCCTGGCTGTACCAGCGGCCGAATTGCGTGAGGTCGCGGCCATTGGCATCGGCCATGGCGGCGCGGAAATCGTCACAGGTGACGGCCTGGCCGTCGTGGCGTTGGAAGTACAGGTCCATGCCTTTGCGGAAGCCGTCGCGGCCCAGCAAGGTCTGGTACATGCGCACGACTTCCGCGCCTTTCTCGTACACGGTGACGGTGTAGAAGTTGTTGATCTCTTCGTAGCTGTCGGGGCGCACCGGGTGGGCCATCGGGCCCGCATCCTCGGGGAATTGCGCTTGGCGCAGCAGGCGGACGTCTTCGATGCGCTTGACCGCGCGGGCGCTTGCGGCAGCGGCTTCGTTGCCTGCCTGGGCGGCCATGTCGGCGGAGAACTCCTGATCGCGGAACACCGTCAGGCCTTCCTTCAGGCTCAACTGGAACCAGTCGCGACAGGTGACGCGGTTGCCCGTCCAGTTGTGGAAGTATTCGTGGCCGACCACCGATTCGATGTTGGCGAAGTCCACGTCGGTGGCGGTCTCCGCATTGGCCAGCACGTACTTCGTGTTGAAGATGTTCAGGCCCTTGTTCTCCATCGCGCCCATGTTGAAGTCGCCCACGGCGACGATCATGAAGCGGTCCAGATCGAGCTCCAAGCCAAAGCGGCGCTCGTCCCAGCGGATCGAGTGGATGAGCGAATCCATTGCATGCCGCGTCTTGCCAATGTCTTGCGATTCCACCCACACCTGCAGCAGCTTCTCCTTGCCCGAGGCGGACTGGATGCGTTCTTCAATGCATTCCAGCTTGCCCGCCACCAGCGCGAACAGATACGACGGCTTTTTGAACGGGTCGTGCCACACGGCTTCGTGGAGGCCGTCCGGCAGGTCGCGTTCGGAGACGAGGTTGCCATTGGACAGCAGCACGGGGTACTCCGCCTTCGAGGCGCGCAGCGTGACGGTGTAGACCGTCATCACGTCCGGGCGGTCGAGGAAGTAGGTGATCTTGCGGAAGCCCTCGGCCTCGCACTGCGTGAAGAAGTTGCCGTTCGACACGTACAGCCCCATCAGCGACGAATTGGCCGCGGGGTTGCAGTACGTGGTGATTTCGAGCGTGAAGCTCGCGTCAACTTCTGCTGGCACGGCATCGATGGTCAGCGTATCGCCGTCGGCTTGCAGGCCGGACAGGGTGTTGCCGTCGAGCGTTGCGCCCGCGAGTTCCAGGCCTTCGCCCGTCAGCACGAGCGGCTTGCCGGCCGTCGTGCGCGTCATGCGCAGGCGGTTCACCACCCGGGTGCGCTCGGGCACGAGGTCGATTTCCAGCGCGACTTCGTCGATGCGGAAGGCGGGCGCGGTGTAGTCCTTGCGATAAATCGTGACGGCGGTATCGGTGCGCAACATCGGTAACATCCTTATCTGCGTTGTCTGCGGTCGCAAAAGGCCATTGTACTGGCGGGAATCTTCGGCGCGCGGCATGACTCTGAATAGAGCGCCGGGCGCAATGTTTCTGGCGCTGCAGGTACCTGTCTGATTGAGCGTAGGGGGATTGTTATGTGGAAGTGGATGAAGACCTCGGGCATCTGGCCGATGGCCGGCGCGCTGATGGCGGCCAGCCTGCTGGCGGGGTGCGCCAGTACCGTGACCAGCCAGGTGACGGCCTTCAAGCAGCCAGGCTGGGACGATACGTCGCCGCGCACCTATGCATTCGAGCATAGTGCAGCGCAGCAAAATGACCTAGAGCGGCAGACGTACGAGGCTTGGACGTCCGATCAGTTGGCGGCCCACGGTTTTACCAGCGTGCCACGTGCCAGCGCGCGCTATGTCGTCCGCCTGAACTATTCGACCGCCACCGGTCTGGTGCAGGTGCGGCAGCCTGTCTACCCCGATCCGTATTGGGGGCCGGGTCCGTGGGGCCCATGGCGCGGTCCGTGGGGGCCCTGGGGTCCGTGGGGTCCGCAATATGTGGAAACCAACGTGCAGGTGCCGTTCTATGCCTTTCATGCGGAGATTGACGAGGCAGCCACCGGCAAACGCGTCTACCAGGTGACGGCGCAGACGCAGGGCGGAGACGGCTCGCTCACCGCCGTGATGCCGTACCTGATCCGCAGCGCCTTCGCCAATTTCCCGGCGCCCAACGCGCGGCCGATCCTCGTGGAACTGCCTGTTGATCCAAAGGTGAAACCGGCGGCTAAGTAGTGCGCCCGAGTGGGTTTGGCCGGCGGTCTACGTTAGAATGCGGGACCTAATTTGTAGGCCGCCAGCCGTACTTCGCTTGAGCGTTGTCAATCCATTCCGCTTTGCGCCGACCGCCACCCTTGGCCGGCGCCACCTGCGCCCCGTCGCTACCCTTCTGACGGTGCCCCGCAACGCTTGCGGCCTCCCTTCCGTATTTCTCAGGTTTCCCCTGTTTTTCGCCACTCCGTACTTGGGTGCTTCTGCCTGAGCGCTTGCGCGCTTCATCGGCGGAACACCTCTTCAGGATTCATCAATATGAACGACAAGCTCCACGACGCCTCGCCCGATACCCAAGACAACGGTGCTGAGGCCGAACTGCGCCGCGCCGCATTCGAATATCACCGTGCGCCGACGCGCGGCAAGATCGAGGTGCGCCCGACCAAGGCGCTGATCAACCAGCGCGACCTGTCGCTGGCGTATT
>CBJMVH010000101.1:0-9568 GCA_966433195.1 uncultured Ralstonia sp. | reverse complement strand
CCCTTCCTTTTTCCTCCTTGCAACAGAAATTCAAGGCGCCGCATAGGGCAGGGTAAAGCGAACCATCTGGACTTGAGCCCAAACGATAAGGCCAACCTCGCGAGGGGTTGGCCTTTGTCTTTTGACGTTCCTGCCCTTGATGGCGCCTTGAATTTTCGTAAGCGGGCGGAAAAAAGACGGGAAACTGTCTGAGCGAAGCGAGTTTTTCCCGTCTCCGCACGGTTACGGAAATTCAAGGAGGGGGTCGCCATCTCGGGCGCGCCTTTCTTTGCTTACTTTCTTTGGCAAGACAAAGAAAGTGACTCAGCCCCGGCAGGGGATGAAACAGGGGATGCACCAAAAACAAAAAAACAAACCAAAAGCCCCACTGCAACCGCTACATATTCCGCCGGTACTGTCCACCCACCTCAAACAACGCATGCGTGATCTGCCCGAGCGAGCAGACGCGCACCGCATCCATCAGCACAGCAAACACGTTTTGATCTTCGATCACCGCCCGCTGCAGGCGCTGCAACATGGCGGGCGCATCCCCCGCATGCCGCGCATGAAAATCCTGCAGGCGCGTGAGCTGGCTCTGCTTCTCTTCCTCACTTGAACGCGCCAGCTCGATATGCGGCGGCACGGCGTTCTCAGCCTCTGGATTGCGGAACGTATTGACCCCAATGATCGGCAGCGAGCCATCGTGTTTGCGCTGCTCGTAGAGCATCGACTCTTCCTGAATCTTGCCGCGCTGGTAGCCCGTCTCCATCGCGCCGAGCACGCCGCCGCGCTCGGCAATGCGTTCGAACTCCTGCAGCACAGCTTCTTCCACGAGGTCCGTCAGCTCATCGATGATGAAGCTGCCTTGGTTCGGGTTCTCGCACTTAGCCAGCCCCCACTCGCGGTTGATGATGAGCTGGATGGCCAGCGCGCGCCGCACGGATTCAGCCGTGGGCGTGGTGATGGCCTCGTCGTAGGCGTTCGTGTGCAGGCTGTTGCAGTTGTCGTAGATGGCGATCAGCGCCTGCAATGTCGTGCGGATGTCGTTGAAGGCGATCTCCTGCGCGTGGAGTGATCGGCCTGACGTTTGCACGTGGTACTTCAGCTTCTGGCTACGTTCGTTCGCGCCGTACTTATCGCGCATCGTCACCGCCCAGATGCGGCGGGCGACACGGCCGAGCACGCTGTATTCCGGGTCCATGCCGTTGGAGAAGAAGAACGACAGGTTGGGCGCGAAATCATCGACGTGCATGCCGCGCGCGAGATACGCCTCGACATACGTGAAGCCGTTGGCAAGCGTGAACGCCAGTTGCGAGATCGGGTTCGCCCCCGCCTCGGCAATGTGGTACCCCGAGATCGACACCGAATAGAAATTGCGCACCTGGTGGTGCACGAAATACTGCTGAATATCGCCCATCACCTTGAGCGAAAACTCGGTCGAGAAGATGCAGGTGTTCTGCCCCTGGTCTTCCTTGAGGATGTCGGCCTGCACCGTGCCGCGCACGTTCTGCAGCACCCACGCGCGGATCTTCGCCTCTTCATCCTGCGTCGGCTCGCGCTGGTTGTCGGCGCGGAATTTGTCGAGGTTCTGGTCGATGGCGGTGTTCATGAACATTGCCAGGATCGTCGGTGCGGGGCCGTTGATCGTCATGGACACTGACGTGTTCGGGCTCGTCAGGTCAAACCCGTCGTACAGCACCTTCATGTCGTCCAACGTGGCGATGGACACACCCGAGTTGCCCACCTTGCCGTAGATGTCCGGGCGCACGGCTGGGTCTTCGCCGTACAGCGTGACGGAGTCGAACGCAGTGGACAGCCGCTTGGCCTCCATGCCTTCGGAGACGAGCTTGAAGCGGCGGTTGGTGCGGAACGCATCGCCCTCGCCTGCAAACATGCGCGTCGGATCTTCGTTCTCACGCTTGAAGGCGAACACGCCCGCGGTGTACGGAAAGCTGCCGGGCACGTTCTCGCGCATCAGCCAGCGCAGCACTTCGCCGTCGTCTTCGTACGGTGGCAGCACCACCTTGCGGATGACGGTGCCCGAGAGCGTGGTGTGTGTGAGCTGCGTGCGGATTTCCTTGTCGCGGATTTTGACGACGTATTCGTCGCCGGAATACGCACGGCGCAGGTCCGGCCACATGGCGAGCAGCTTGCGTTCGGTGGCGCCGAGTTGCGCGTCGCGCTCGGCGGCCTGCTTGTCGAGCGCGGAGAGCGTCTGCACTGTCGCACCGGCTTGCTCGAGCATGCGGTGGCTCGCTTGCAGTTGCTGACGCTCGCGTGCGAGTCGGCTTTGCGCATCAACGCGGCGGTGGTAGCTGCGCACGGTGTCGGCCAGTTCTGCCAGGTAGCGCACCCGCGCTGGCGGCACGATCGCGTCATGGCTGGTGGAGCATTTGCCCTCGGGGCGCGGCAATGTGCGTTCGGCCAGCGCCATGCCGCGCTCGGCCAGTTGGTCAGCCAACGCGTGGTACAGCGCCGTCACGCCGTCGTCGTTGAAGTGCGACGCCTGTGTGCCGAACACGGGCATGTCTTCAGGCCGGGCGTGCCATTGCTCGCGGTTGCGCTGCACCTGCTTGGCCACGTCGCGCCACGCGTCATGCGCGCCCTTGCGGTCGAACTTGTTGATGGCCACCAGGTCGGCAAAGTCGAGCATGTCGATCTTCTCCAGCTGGCTGGCAGCGCCAAACTCGGGCGTCATCACGTACAGCGACAGATCGACGTGCGGCACGATGGCCGCATCACCCTGGCCAATGCCCGAAGTCTCCACGAGGATCAGGTCGAAGCCCGCCGCACGGCAGGCGGCAATGGCATCGGGCAGCGCGTCTGAAATCTCGCGGCTCGCCTCGCGTGTGGCCAGCGAGCGCACGAAGATGTGCGGATGGTTGATCGCGTTCATGCGGATGCGATCGCCCAGCAGCGCCCCGCCCGATTTGCGCCGCGATGGGTCGATCGAGATGACGGCGATGCGCAGCCTGTCCTGCTGGTCGAGCCGGAAGCGGCGGATCAACTCATCGGTGAGCGACGACTTGCCCGCGCCGCCCGTGCCCGTGATGCCGAGCACCGGCGTGTGCGTGGCCGCCGCAGTCGCGTGCACTGCCTCGCGCAATGCCGGATCAATGCGGCGCGATTCCAGCGCAGTAATCAACTGCGCCAGCGCGCGGCGATCTCCGTTGGCCACGGGTTCGAGCGTGGCGGGCGCAAAGGTGGAAAGATCGATATCGCAGCGCTGCACCATGTCGGCAATCATGCCGGCCAGGCCCATGCGCTGACCATCTTCGGGGCTGTAGATGCGCGCGACGCCGTAGTCCTGCAGCTCGCGGATCTCCGCCGGCACGATCACGCCGCCCCCGCCGCCGAACACCTGAATGTGCTCGCCGCCGCGGGCGCGCAGCGCGTCGATCATGTACTTGAAGTATTCGACGTGGCCGCCCTGGTAGCTCGACACGGCAATGCCTTGCACGTCTTCCTGCAGCGCGGCGTTCACCACCTCATCCACCGAGCGGTTGTGGCCCAGGTGGATCACCTCGCAGCCCATCGACTGCAGGATGCGCCGCATGATGTTGATCGACGCGTCATGCCCGTCGAACAGCGAGGCGGCGGTCACGAACCGCACCTTGTTGCGCACCGCGCTTCTCACTAGGGGCTCGGTGGCGGGTGTCGGGTCAGCCGCGCGTGCAGCGGAAAGATCGGTCATGTCTCCACCTTGGTTAAGTGGGCGCCGGCGCTGAATGTGTTGTAGGCCGCACAGAACGCGGTTTGCCGGTCAGCAGGTCGAACCGACAGTATTTTCGGGGCTGACGCACTCGTCAACTTGCCGCACGTCGCCACGCCTGCACGTAAGCCGATTCTTATTTTTCGGACCGATCTGACGGAAACGTCGTTCAACTTCACGCAACATCTCCATCACACAAATCACACGAATTCACGTCGGCCCGGGCAAGGGCCACATGGGCGATGGAGCCCGGGCGTGTCGACGACACATGACTAACGCTTCTTCTTTGATCACGCGGCTCCGCAGCGTCGCCATTGGCGCGGCATTTCTGGCCAGCGCATCTCCGGCGCTGGCCGACATCTTCGAACCCGGCGATGAAATCTCCGTGCAGGCCAGCGTGTACAACATGCACTACAGCCACGACGACCACTACATCAAGTACTCGCCGCTGCTGGGCGTGGAATGGCGCCGCGACAACGGCTGGCTGGTGGGCGGCGCGGTGTTCCAGAACTCCTTCGGCCAGCCGACGCAGCTGATGTATGGCGGCTACCTCTGGAACCTGGGCAATACCAACGTCTACGGCAAGCTGACCGGCGGCATCCTGCACGGCTACAAGGGCGAATACCAGAACAAGGTGCCCTTGAACTACAAGGGCTTCTCGCCAGGCATCCTGCCGGCGCTGGGTTACAAGGTCGGCCAGTTCCGGACCGAGGTCCAGTTGTTCTGGACCAGCGGGTTCATGGTGACCATGGGCTATTCCTTCAAGTAAGCCCTTACCGCCCCGGCCCGCGTCCTCTTTTCGACGGCCGAATCCACCGAGACGCGCCCACCCACCGCGCGGGCGCCATCTCGGTGCAACCCCGGCTTGCACACAATCGATACAACTCGCTACAGTCTTGCTTTGGCCGGAAACGGGACGGCCGGAGGGGGACATTCCAATGCCAAGCCGCGCCACGAAGCGCTGGTGTCTGATCGCCTTGCTGGCGTGGTCCGGCCACGCGCTGGCGTGGGACTACACGCCTGGCGCCATCCCGGGGTTGATCAGCGTGCTTGGTTTCCTGACGGCGCAGACACAGGCGCTTGATCGCGCCATCCAACGCTTTCCCGCCCAGCGCGAAGAACTGATCCGCGCCCGCAACCAGTTCGACAACACGTTTCCGCAGGCGCTGGTACGCACGCGCCGGCTGATCGCCGGCATTCCGCTGACGGACGACGAACGCCAATTGCTGATCGAGCGCGCACTCGACCTCCACCAACCCAGCGTCGTGACCGCCACGCAGACGGAGCAGACTGCGCACGCCCTGGCCGAACGCGTGATTGCGCGCGCCCAGGGCGCCCAAGACCGCCCAACACTGCAAGCCCTGCTGGCCGTCGTGTACGACGAGCGCCCTGCTGACGAACTGGCCAGCCGCTTTACGCAAACCGTCACGCTGTCGGACTGGCCGAACGCGCGTGGCGCGAACCTGACGCTACGGTTGCCGTTCTCGTGGGAGCGCGTGCCGCCGGCCGCGCCGCGCAAGCCGGACCCGGCCCGCGTGGCAATTGGTGCGTGGGCCAACCAGGGCGGCTCCGGGCTCTCGCGCATTGAACTGATCGTGCGCCCCACTGAGGGCGAGCCCGAAACCGTGCCCGACAACCGAGAGCCGCGCTGGATGCGCGATGCCGTGCGCCAGGCGGTGGCGGCGCCGTGCCGGCTCGTCACTTGGGGCACGCAGTCGTTTGGCGGCCGGCCGGGCATCTGGGCCACGTATATCGGCGAATCTCCCGGCCCGCGTGTGGCGCGCGCTGGCGGCAATACGCTGGTGGGCCGCGTCGTCATCGTGCCCACCGACGGCGCCCTGATGATGCTGCACATGCAGTCGCCCGCCACCTCGCCCGAGCAAGCCAGTACCGTGCGCCAGCGCTACGACGGCTTGTGGAACGCGGTCGCCAGTTCGCTGGCCGTCTCGGCGCCCAAGCCATAGGCGGCATACGCACCATCTCGGCGCAAATTAGACGCCCAATCGCACCAAACCAAAGCGCAAACGCCCCAAACATGGGCGAACGCGGCACTACGTTTGCCATTCGTGTGGCTGCGCACGGCAGCGGTGCGCCACGCAACGCTTTTGCACAGAGTTGGAACACTTTTTGCGTCTGTCGGCGCTTTTTGCGTCATTTGTGGGCACACAGTGCACCCGGATGGCGCTGACCATCCACCCGCACGACAACCGCAATGAACACCATCAAAACCGGGGGCGACGCGCTCTTCATCCTGCTGGGCGCGATCATGGTGCTGGCCATGCATGCTGGCTTCGCGTTCCTTGAGCTGGGCACCGTCCGCAAGAAGAACCAGGTCAATGCGCTGGTCAAGATCCTGGTCGACTTTGCTGTGTCGACCATCGCGTACTTCTTCATCGGCTATTCCGTGGCCTACGGCGTCAATTTCTTCACCGGCGCCGATGTGCTCGCACAACAAAACGGCTACGAGCTGGTGAAGTTCTTCTTCCTGCTGACCTTCGCGGCGGCCATTCCGGCCATCATCTCGGGCGGCATTGCCGAGCGCTCGCGCTTCGAACCGCAACTGGCGGCGACCTTCGTGCTGGTGGGCTTCGTGTACCCGTTCTTCGAAGGCATCGCCTGGAACGAACGCTTCGGCATCCAGCACTGGCTGCAGACCATGACAGGCGCGGAGTTCCACGACTTTGCGGGCTCGGTGGTCGTGCATGCCGTGGGTGGCTGGATCGCGCTGCCCGCCGTGCTGCTGCTGGGTGCACGCCACGGCCGCTATAAGGACGACGGCCGCATCGCCGCGCATCCACCGTCGAACATCCCGTTCCTGGCCGCAGGCGCCTGGGTGCTGGCGGTGGGCTGGTTCGGTTTTAACGTGATGAGCGCGCAGACGCTGGACAAGATGAGCGGCCTGGTTGCCATCAACTCGCTGATGGCCATGGTGGGCGGCACGCTCACCGCGTGGTGGATGGGCAAGAACGACCCCGGATTCTCGTACAACGGGCCGCTGGCCGGGCTGGTAGCGGTGTGCGCCGGCTCAGACGTGATGCACCCGCTGGGGGCGCTGGCTGTCGGCGGCATTGCGGGCGTGCTGTTCGTGTGGATGTTCACACGCGTGCAGAACGTCTGGCGCATCGACGACGTGCTGGGCGTGTGGCCGCTGCACGGGCTGTGCGGTGCGTGGGGTGGCATTGCAGCCGGCATCTTCGGCCAGAAGGCGCTGGGCGGCCTGGGCGGCGTGTCGTTCTGGGCGCAGCTGGCGGGCACGGCGGGTGGCATCGTGATCGCGTTGATTGGCGGCACGGTGGTGTACGGCACGCTGCGCAAGGTGGTGGGCCTTCGATTGGACCGCGAGGCCGAATTCATGGGCGCTGACCTGGCGATCCACCGCGTGTCGTCCACGCCGGAATCGGAAACGCACTGGTAAGCCCATCGATCGAACACCGAGTGCGGCGCTTGCTAGAGTGAAAGGCGTTCCCCCTCACTGCAGGAGTGCCGCATGCCCGATATCGATGTTGACCCCAACCACCCCATCACCGTCCAAGCCAACCCACGCCGCGTGACCGTAACGTTCAACGGCTACACCATCGCCGACACACGCATGGCGCGCACGCTGCGGGAGGCGTCGCTGCCGCCGGTGCAGTACATCCCGCGCGACGACGTGCAGATGAACCTCCTGGAGCGCACGCAGCATCACACGCATTGCCCGTACAAGGGCGACGCGTCGTACTACACCATCGTTGCGGATGGCCAACGCGCCGAAAACGCCGTCTGGACATACGAAAGCCCCAAACCCGTTGCGCGCGAGGTGGGCAGCTATCTGGCCTTCTATCCGAACAAGGTGACCATTCAGGAGGCATGAACGCTCGCTTGCCGCTGACACGCCGTTGTCACGCGCGCGCGGCACGATGCGCACGTTCCTCTTCTCACGGAGCCTCTTCCGTGAAAGTTCAAGACCCGGCGTGGGATGACCCAGTGGCCGGGTATTTTTTTGCCCGGCAGCCGGTGTATCCTGCGCCGATGCTGGACTTCCGTACCTACGGCCTCGCCGCGCCTCCGCACGCACACGACTATATGCAGGTCGTGATGCCCGCGCGCGGTGTCCTGGAGATGGACGTAAATGGCCGCGGCGGCCGCGTCGACACGCACCACGCCGCGCTCATCCCCGCCGGCGCCACGCACGCGTTTGAAGCCACGGGCGCCAACCGCTTCATCGTGCTCGACATTCCCGGCCAAGCCGTGGACGCACCCAGCCTGGGCGGCCTGGCGGATCGCGTGTTCTTCCCCCTCACACCGGGGCTGCGTGCGTTGACCACCTGGCTGCAGGATGCCCCCATCGTGGATGCGGCGTTGGCGAATGCGTGGTCGTCGCTAGCGTTGGCCACGCTGGCCGCGCATCCGGCTAACCATTCAACGCAGATTCACGCACGCCGCGATGCGCGTGCCGAGCGCGCGTGGCATGCCATCGAACACCGCTACGCCGAACCCCTCACCGTGGAGGCGCTCGCCGCCGATGTGGGCGTGAGCGCGCGGCGCCTGGCGACGCTCTTTCGCGCCGCGTATGGCACCACGCTGCATGCGCGCCTGGCGGAAGTCCGGCTGCGCCACGCGCTGACGTTGCTCGAAACCACCGCCCTGCCCATCGCCGAGATTGCCGCACGCACCGGCTACTACGACCAAAGCGCGCTCACCCGCCACCTCAAGGCCGCACACGGCATCACGCCCGCCGCCGTGCGGCGCGGCTAAACCATCTCGTTTCCGTTTTCGCCAAAGCGCGGCCGTCTTCACCAAGACGCCGCACGCATGCACGCGCAAAGTGCCGGTTCGATTGACCCACCCGACCGGACTTCTCATGGCTGTTAGCGACGCTGCCGCAACCCACCTTCATCACCCTCAGCACAACGGGCGCGAGCAGCTCGTGGGGCTGGGATGCGGCGTCGCGGCCGGCGCGCTATGGGGGATCATCTTTCTGGCGCCGAAGATGCTGCCGCAGTTCTCGCCGCTGGCGCTGTCGGCGGCACGGTATGTGTTGTATGGCGTGCTGTCGTTGGCGCTGGCGCTCCCCATGTGGCGCACGCTGTGGCGCAAAACCACGCGGCGGGATTGGGCCGCGCTGCTGCTGTTGTCGCTGCCCGGCAACATCCTCTATTACCTGTGCGTGGCCGGCGGTGTGCAGCGGGCGGGGGTTGCGCCGGCATCGCTCATCGTCGGGCTGCTGCCGGTGACGGTCACGCTGGCCGGTGCGGCCGAACGCGGCAGCCTGCCCCTGCGGCGGTTGGCCTTACCGTTGCTGATGGCGGTGGCCGGCGTAGTCTGCATCTATCTGGATGCCCCGGACCTGCATGCGGATGCGGGCGGCAGCACGTACTTCATCGGCTTGCTGATGGCGGCAGGTGGGCTCCTCTGCTGGACGGTCTACGCGGTGTGCAATGCACGGTATTTGCGCAAACATCCGCAGTTCACGAGCCGGGAGTGGTCGCTGTTGACGGGCGTTGCCACGGGGGTGTTGTCATTGGCACTGGCCGTGCCGGCGTTCTTCATACCGGGTATGGCAACGGCTTCAGCGCAGCCCGCATCGGCTTGGCTGATGTTCTGGCTCGTGAGCGCGGGCGTGGCGCTGGGGGCGTCTGTGCTGGGCAACAGCCTGTGGAATGCGGCCAGCCGCATGCTGCCGTTGACGCTGTCGGGGCAGTTAATTGTGTTTGAGACGGTGTTTGCGCTGCTCTATGCGTTTGTTTATGAGGGGCGGTGGCCGCATGGGCTGGAGTTGACTGCTGCGGTCTTGCTGGTGAGCGGAGTGGTAATGGCGGCTCGGCAGCATGGGTAGTTTTGTTTTTTTGGTCCATCCCTTGTTTCATCCCCTGCCGGGGCTGACTCACTTTTCTTTGT
>CBJMVH010000100.1:0-9752 GCA_966433195.1 uncultured Ralstonia sp. | reverse complement strand
CCTGACGCGCGTTGTCGGCGTTCTGCTTCACGATGCTGGTCAGCTCTTCCATGCTCGATGCGGTTTCTTCCAGCGAGCTGGCTTGTTGCTCCGTGCGCTGTGACAAGTCGGCATTGCCGGCAGCAATTTGCTTGGTTGCACTGGCAATGGAATCGGCCGAAGTCTTGATATGGGCGATCGTGCCCGTCAGCTCACGCTGCATCTGCGCCATGGCGTACAGCATGCTGTCCTGATCGCCCGCACGCGTCTGCACGTGCATGGCGAGATCGCCTTTGGCGATGCGCGCGGCAATATCCGCTGCGTAAGCCGGCTCACCGCCCAGCTGGCGCTGAACACCACGCGTGAGCGTGACCACCACCAGCGTCATCAGCAGCCCCACGCCGACCAACATCCCAAGGGCCTGGACCAGCGATGCGTGAAACGCTGCTTCAACGTCGTCGATATACAGGCCTGTGGTCATGGACCAATCCCAGGGCTCGTAGTACGCAACGTAGGTCAGTTTGGGCTCCGGCTTGTCGCTGCCGGGCTTCGGCCAGAGATAACGTACGAACCCGCCGCCGGCCTTGGCCGTGCGCGCAATATCGGAGAACAGGTGGGTGCCGGCCGGGTCGGTTGCGGCCGACATGTTCTTGCCGACCATCTCCGGCTTGAACGGGTGCATGACCGACACCGTATCGCTGTGCGACAGCGAGAAGTAGCCATCGGTACCGTAACGCATGTCCTTGAGCCGGGCCATGGCCTGTGCCTTGGCCTCGTCCACCGACATCTTTCCCTCTTGCGCCAGTTGGGCGTATTCCTTGATCACGCTGAACGCCGTTGCGCTGACGTTCTGGAGATCGCGCTGCCGCTCCTCCATACGGACCGTGCGCGCACTCCATGCGCTCCACAGTGCGATCACCAGCAGGCAGGCCCAACTCAGGACGAGCGGCAGCCACAGCTTCTGTCGAAGCGTCAGTCGATTCATTTCCCTTCCCTCCATGTGTTTTTGTATCCGCGTGATGCGCGGCGCTCCCCGGCGCGATTGCACGCGCTCTATATGCGCTATCGGGCAGATGGAAAGGAAACTTGAATGCGTGCGGGGCTAGCGGCCTCTGCGCGCGATTGACAGCCTAGGCAGCGCTGACAGCTTTAGCGCAAGGCGTTGGGATTGATGCTGGGCAGTACTGCGTCGACCGTGGACGCAGGCTCCGTCACAACGGGCGCGGGTTGCTGTTCGTGCTCCAGCGGGGACCACGATTCCCACAACCCTTGACGCCGGATCGTCTCCGGCGCTGCCGAAGCCCTGGCGACTTCTGCCGAGGCAGCGTCGGCCGCAGCGGGCTTTTCTACGTTGGCGGCTTTTTCGACGATGAACTCGACATGCGAGCCGGCCATGCGCACCGCACGCCCACCAGCATCACGCGATGCCACGCCGTGCGCCACCATCTGACGGTAGCTGCCGTCCTTATGCCGCATGCGGAACTGCGCCGTGTAGGCGGGCACGCTGCCATCCACGTGCGCCTGAATGCGGTTGAGTACCATCGGCAAGTCGTCAGGGTGGACCAGGCGCAGATATTCGCTGGTGCTCGGCCCGATCTCCTTGAGCGTGTAACCCAGCATGGCGGCAAAACGCGTGGAAAACTGCGCGCTGCGTGTCACCAGATCGAACTCCCACAAGCCCACGTCGGCACCGTCCAGCAACAGTTGATGGCGCGCCGACAGCTCTGCCTCACGCTGGCGATAGCTTTGCTCCAGGTCGTTGAGGGCCTGCATGGTTTCCTTGCGACGGCGGATTTCGCGCGCGGTGACGGCGGTAGCGGCATCGCCCGCCGCACGATCCCGATAGCCAAGCAAGTACCCCGCCAGCACGGAGGCAGCGGCACCCAACACCACGAGCCCTTGCAGCCAAGCCGGGGCGCTCTGCGCGGAAGCCGGCGCACTGTTGGCCAATGACGCGGCGTACACGGCGTCGAGCGTCAGTCCAATACCAAACAGCACGCTCACAAACAGGCTGACGGCTGGGCGGCGCACCGCCACACCCGATGCGCCCGAGCGCGCCGTGAAGGCAAACTGCAACGCCGCAGCGCAAGCAATGGCAGACAGCACCATCACGATGCCAAGCAGCCCCGCATCCTGCCACGCGACCGAATCAAAGCGGGCCACCCCTGCGAGCAACAACACCGTTACCGGACCGCTCACACTGAGCAACACCCCCAACAGCAGCGCGCGCAGCGTCCCCGCCCGGCCGCCGAGCACGCACCACAACGCGGCCACCGCCAGGCTCCAGGCAAACGCGGCCAGCGGCATCACGTATGGCGCCGTGTCTTCTTGCAGCGGCCAACGTCCGATCAGTGGCAGCAACGCCACCGTCCACAACGCAATCGCTGAAAACAGCGCTGTCATGACCAGTGGCAAGCGCGTGCGCATCGCTGTCGCACTGCGCAGGCCATCCAGCAGACGTAGCAACAGGTTGCCCGCGCCGCACGCCACGAGAAACGGCAACAGCGCACCAACCAGTGTGCTGACCAGGTGATCAAGATGATCGACAAGCGCCGCGTTCACTGCAGGAAGTCTCCGGTGTCGGATGCGTCAGAAAGCCGGTGCATCAGCCGCGCGTCTGGAAGCCGTCAGGGTTCATGCTCTGCCAACGCCAGGAGTCTTCGCACATGCGCTCGATGCCGTACTGTGCGCGCCAGCCCAGCAGCGTGGCGGCCAGTGCCGGGTCGGCATAGCAGGCAGCGATATCGCCCGGGCGGCGGTCAACGATCTGGTATGGGATCGGCCGGCCGCTGGCGCGCTTGTAGGCTTCCACCACTTCCAGCACCGAATAGCCGCGGCCCGTGCCGAGGTTGACGGTAAAGCCACGGCCATCGCGGCGCAGCGCATCGAGCGCGGAGAGGTGCCCACGCGCCAAGTCCACCACGTGGATGTAGTCGCGCACGCCGGTGCCATCGGGCGTAGGCCAATCGCCGCCGTAGACGGACAGCTTCTCACGCTTGCCCACTGCCACCTGCGCTACATACGGCATCAGGTTGTTCGGGATGCCGCGCGGGTCTTCGCCGATCAGGCCGCTGTGGTGCGCGCCCACCGGGTTGAAATAGCGCAGATAGGCGATCTGCCAGGCGGTGTTGGAAATCTCGAGATCGCGCAGCACCTGCTCGCCCATCACCTTGGTCTGGCCGTACGGATTGGTGGCGGATAACGGAAACGATTCGGTAATCGGCACCGTATGCGGATTGCCATACACCGTGGCTGACGAGCTGAACACGAGCTGGCGCACATTGGCATGCGCCATGGCCGCGCACAGCGTCACCAGCCCACCCATGTTGTTGTCGTAGTAAGCCAGCGGCTTCTGCACCGATTCACCCACCGACTTGAGCGCCGCAAAATGGATGACGGCCGAGATGCGCGAGCTGGCAAACAGATCGTCGAGCAGGCGGCGGTCACGCACATCGCCCTGCACGAACTTCGGCGTCTTGGCGGTGATCTGCTCGATGCGCGACAGCACGGTCGAGCTGCTGTTGCAGAAATTGTCCAACCCGATCACCTGATAGCCCGCATCCAGCAGTTCAACCCAGGTGTGCGAAGCGATATAGCCGGTGGCGCCGGTCAATAGAATGGTTTCGGTCATTGGGTGCGAGGTATCGAGGAGGAAGAGAGTTGTGTCGTGCCGGTTCGAGTGCGGCATCGGGTTGCACCGCACCAAAGCCACCGGCGCGATGAAACAGCGCGATCATAGCAAAGCGCCGCATGGATTTGCGGGCGATGTGCCGCAAAAACATGCGGAAAAACGGCCCTACGAAGCCGTGTCTGCGCGGGTGGCGGGTCGGCTTCGGATCGGGTCTTCGGATCCGTCATCCGATCGGGTGTCCACCCGGCCGTCCGGGTGAGCGGCCGCCTGCCAGTCCGCATAAGCAGCACGCAAACGCCAGGCCGACGTCTGGTCGCGCAAGCCCAGTGCGTACCCCACGTCCGCGGGGGCTGCGCCGGCATCGAACAACGCGGCCGCGTAGCCGTTGCGCAGCGTCTGGGGCGAGAGCCGTTCGCTGCGGTGCGTCAATGCCTGGAGCGCCGCGAGCCACGCCTCCACCCGCCGATAGACCGAGGCCGCATGCATAACCCGCCCGCTCGCGTCGGCCACGAATACGCGCTCACCCTGCACCTCGGCATGCCGACGCACGGCCAGCCACGCCGCCAGCGCAGGGCGCGCCGCCTCCAGCAGCGGCGCCTGATACGCCGGGCCACGCGTGGGCTCCACCGTAATCGTCTCCAGTGCCTCCTCCACCTGGCGGAGCAACAGCGACTGCACCTGCGCCACCTTCAGCCCCGCACCATGGCAGACGGCCACCAATGCCCGATCCCGTGCCAGCTTGAAGGCGCTGGCATTGGCTGCAGCTTCACTCCCATTGGCACCCACCTCTAGCGACGCCTCGATGGCGGCACGCTCGGCCACGGACAGAAACGTGGTCGGGTCGTTCTCGCCTTCCGCCAGCTTTTGCTGCACGGCCGAGCTGGCCGGGTTGTGCGTGCCCGGGTTGGACGTACCCCTAGGGAGTTGCTCGATCTGGTGGAAGACGCGCTCGATCAGCCGTGCATAGCGGTAACGGTGCAGCTTGGTCAGGCCGGACTCGTCGAGGAAGGCGGCGATGTCGCCGGCGCTCCAATCGGCCAGTGCACGCTGGCGCGACTCCGCCCAGCGCAGCCATTTGCGCCACATGGCGCGGTACACCGTCGCGGAAGACTCTCGGTAACCGCGCGCCGCCAGCCAGTGTTCAAAGGCTTGTGCAGGCTGGTCTGTCCAGTCTTGCAGGCTGGGCTGGAACAAGTCGGGAACCGGCGTGGCGGGCGGTGTCAAGGCTGGCGGCATGCAGGAAAAACGGGGCGGGCGATGGGTTTCGCGTATCCTGCCGAGCGTAACACGCCATTATCTGACCCCATCGTGAAGAAAACCGACCTCGAAAAACTCAAGGGCCTCAAGATCGCCAACAACCTCAAGCGCGACAGCCAGCGCGCCGGCAAGCCCGGCCAAGGTGCCGGCAAGGCCATCCCGCAGAACAACAAACTGCTGAAAGCGCTGCTCGGCAAGCCCGCCGAAGACGACACCAAAAAGTCCTGACGCGCGCTCCACACATCTAGAGCCCCGCCCTGTTGTTCCAACGGGCGCTTGGGTGCTACCGTCCGGCGCGTTTCCATATCACCGTGGGTACTTCTCCCGCGCCGGACATGTCCTCCTCCCCCTATCCTCACCTGCTCCGCCCCCTCGATCTCGGCTTCACCACGCTCAAGAACCGCGTGCTGATGGGCTCGATGCACACCGGGCTGGAAGACGGCAACCACTTCGATCGCTTGGCCGCCTACTTTGCCGAACGTGCGCGTGGGGATGTCGGCTTGATGGTCACCGGCGGCTTTGCGCCCAACATTGCCGGCTGGACCAAGCCGTTCGCGGGGCGCCTGGCCACGCATGGGGCCGCGCGCCGCCATCGCATCGTGACCGAAGCGGTGCACCAGGAAGGCGGCAAGATCGCGCTGCAGATTCTGCATACCGGCCGCTACGGCTATCACCCGTTTGCAGTCGCGCCTTCGGCATTGCGCTCCCCCATCAGCCCGTTCACGCCACGGGAATTGTCCGCCCGCGGCATCGAGCGGCAGATCCGCGCGTTCGTGCGCTGCGCCCAACTCGCCCGTGAAGCCGGTTATGACGGCGTCGAAATCATGGGTTCCGAGGGCTACTTCATCAACCAGTTCCTCGTCACCCACACCAACAAGCGCACGGACGACTGGGGCGGCAGCTACGCCAACCGCATGCGCCTGCCGGTGGAGATCGTGCAGCGCACGCGCGAGGCGGTCGGCAAAGACTTCATCCTCATCTACCGCCTCTCGATGATCGACCTGATCCCCGACGGCAGCTCGTGGGAAGAAGTCGTGCAGCTCGCCAAGGCCGTGGAGCGTGCGGGCGCCACCATCATCAACACCGGCATCGGCTGGCACGAGGCGCGCATCCCCACCATTGCCACCAGCGTGCCGCGCGCGGCCTTCGCGTGGGTGACCAAGAAGATGAAGGGCGAGGTCGGCATTCCGCTGGTCACGTCCAACCGCATCAACACGCCCGAGGTGGCAGAGGCCGTGCTGGCCGATGGTTGCGCTGACATGGTGTCGATGGCACGCCCGCTCCTGGCTGATCCGGACTTCGTGCGCAAGGCGGCCACCAGCCGCGCACAAGACATCAACACCTGCATCGCCTGCAACCAGGCGTGCCTCGACCATGCCTTCAAGGCGAAGGTGGCGAGCTGCCTCGTCAACCCGCGTGCGTGCCATGAGACGGAACTCGTGATCCGGCCCACGCCGGCGAAACGGCGCTTTGCAGTCGTGGGTGCGGGCCCTGCGGGATTGTCCGCATCCATCACGCTGGCCGAGCGCGGGCACGCGGTGGACTTGTACGACGCCGCGCCAGAAGTCGGCGGCCAGTTGAACATGGCCAAGACGATTCCGGGCAAAGAAGAGTTTCACGAGATGCTGCGCTACTTCACGCGCCGCGTGGAAACGACGGGCGTGACGCTGCGCCTGGGCACGCGCGTGGATGCGCAGCAACTGCTGGCGGGCCAGTACGACGAGATCATCATCGCGACCGGTGTATCGCCGCGCAATCCGAAGATTCCGGGGCAGGAGCATCCGAGCGTGCTGTCGTACATCGACGTGCTGCGCCATCGCAAGCCGGTGGGCAAACGCGTGGCGATTGTCGGCGCGGGCGGCATCGGCTTTGACGTGGCGGAATTCTTGGCGCTGGGCGGCCACTCCCCCACGTTGGACTTGCAGACCTGGCGCACCGAATGGGGCGTGGGTGACCCAACGCAGGTGCGAGGTGGCGTGGATGGCATCCGCCCCCAACCCGAAGCCCCTGCGCGCGAAATCACCCTGCTGCAACGTCGCGCCGGCAAGCTGGGCGCGGGCTTGGGCAAGACCACCGGCTGGATCCACCGCACCAGCCTGAAAAACATGGGCGTGCGCATGGTGGGCGGCGTCAACTACGAGCGCATCGGCGACGAGGGCCTGCTGGTGAGCTACGGCGACAAGCGCGAAGCCACCGAATGGCTGCCGGTCGATTCCATCGTGCTCTGCGCCGGCCAGGAGCCGCTGCGCGAACTGGTCGAGCCGCTGCAAGCTGGCGGCGCCAAGGTGCACGTCATCGGCGGCGCAGACGAGGCGCGCGAACTCGACGCCAAGCGTGCCATTGACCAAGGGACGCGGCTGGCCGCAGCGCTGTGACGCTCACGGCGCGCCCGGTGTGAAGGATTTGCATCCTGCGCCCGTTTTTACAAGCCCGCCGCGCCTCAGACCCGCGCCGAATGGCGAAATGACAAGGCCCAGCGAGGGCGGCCCGGTTCTTGCGTAAAACAACGCATCACGCACATCCCCATGAACCGGTTTGTCCAAACACGCTGCACCCCAGTCTTCCGCCAGCGCGGCGCCCCTGCCCCCGCTCGATCTCAACCGAACGGCTTTTCTGCTCGACTTTGACGGCACGCTCGTCGACATTGCGCCGCAACCCGATGCCGTCCACGTTTCCGCGCCGCTGCGCGAGATGCTCGCCGGCCTGCATGCCGCAAGCGGCGGCGCGTTGGCCATCATCAGCGGGCGCACGGTCCACGACCTGGAATCGCAACTCGCGCTGCCCGGGCTGGTGATTGCCGGTGTGCACGGCGCGGAACGGCGCTACGCCGATGGCCGCTTCGTCCGGCTCGACACCAATGCCGATGCGCTGGCCGAACTCGCACAGGATGTGCATACGCAGTTCGCACAGTTGTCTGCGTCATTTCCGGGCGTGGTGCTGGAAGACAAAAGCATCGCGTTCGCGCTGCACTACCGCCACGCGCCCGATGCGGAAAGCGCCGTGCTCGCGCTGGCAGACCGGCTGGCGCGGCACCACGCTGATCACGTCCGCCTGCAAGCCGGCAAGATGGTCGTCGAGCTCAAGCCGCGCGGCGCCAGCAAGGGCGACGTAGTGCACACACTGATGACAGAGCCCCCCTTCATGGGCCGCCAGGCGCTGTTTGCCGGTGACGACCTCACGGACGAAAGCGCCTTCTACGCGATCAATGCGCTGGGGGGGTGGTCCGTCAAGGTGGGCACCGGCCCGAGCCAGGCGCGCTGGCGCGTGCCGGACCCAGCGGGGCTGCGCGCATGGTTGGCAGGGCTTGTTGCAGGGAGCGCTGCCGCGGAGGGCGCTCGATGAGCCGGCTCATCGTGGTCTCCAACCGCGTTGCGCCCGTGGCGGAGGGCCAAGGAACCGCCGGTGGCCTGGCGGTGGGCGTGTTCGACGCGCTGCGCGAAACCGGCGGCATCTGGTTCGGCTGGAGCGGCGAGAGCGCGGCTACCGTATCGCATGAACCCAACATCGTCACCAAGGGCAACATCACCTACGCCACTGTCGGCCTGAACCGCAAGGATTACGACCAGTACTACCGTGGCTTCGCCAACGCCACGCTGTGGCCGATCTTCCATTACCGCGTGGACCTCTCCCGTTACCAGCGCGAGGAGTACCACGGCTACCGGCGCGTCAATGCGCAGTTTGCGCATCAGCTCAAGGCGCTGGTGCAGCCAGATGACATCCTCTGGGTGCATGACTACCACCTGATCCCGTTTGCGGCGGAGTGCCGCGCGCTGGGCCTCAACAACCGCATCGGGTTCTTCCTGCATATTCCGTTTCCGTCGCCAGAAATCCTGACGACGATCCCGCCGCATGAAGACCTGATGCGCGCACTGTGCGCGTATGACCTGGTCGGCTTCCAGACCGAAACCGACCGCGTGGCCTTCTACGACTACATCGAGCGCGAGGCGCGCGGCTACATCGAGCAGAAAGAGCAGAACGGCCCCGTGCACGCCTATGGCCACACGCTGCGCGCGGAGGTCTACCCGATCGGCGTGCACCCGGACGAGATCGCACAGCAGGCGAAGTCTTCGCTCGCACGGCGCAACCCCTTCACGCGACATGCCAACCTGCGCGGCGAGCGCCTTGGCAGCCAAGGCCAGGGGCAGCCGACCAAGCTGATCATGAGCGTGGACCGGCTCGATTACTCCAAGGGCCTGCCCGAACGCTTCCGAGCGTTTGAGCAACTGCTGGACGATTTTCCCGACCACCGCCGGCACGTGACCTTCATCCAGATCGCGCCGACCTCGCGCCAAGACGTCCAGAGCTATCAGCAGATCCGCCAGCGGCTGGAAGCTGAGTCAGGCCGCATCAACGGCAAGCATTCGGAGCTGGACTGGACCCCCATCCGCTACATCAACAAGCAATACGAGCGACGTGTGCTGATGGCGCTGTTCCGCAGCGCGCAGGTCGGCTATGTGACACCGCTGCGCGACGGGATGAATCTGGTCGCAAAGGAATACGTGGCCGCGCAAGACCCCGAAGACCCGGGCGTGCTGGTGCTCTCGCGCTTTGCCGGTGCGGCGCGCGAACTGGACGCCGCGCTCATCGTCAACCCGTATGACACGCGCGGCATGGCCGAGGCGCTCAACCGTGCACTGACGATGCCGCTGGAAGAACGCAAGGCGCGCTACGCCCACATGATGGATCGGCTGCGCGTGGCCAATCTGACGGTCTGGCGCGAGCGCTTTGTGGCCGACTTGCGCAACGCCCCAACGCGCTAGGGTCTCTCTACCTATGAAACGCGCGCACGCGAGGGGCAGATGGGCCGTAGGGCGAGGCGCGGACGGCGCCGCTTAGCCAGCTAAGCACGCCGGCCGCAACGACGCCATGCGGCCCATCTGCCCCT
>CBJMVH010000099.1:0-10060 GCA_966433195.1 uncultured Ralstonia sp. | reverse complement strand
GGATAGGAACCCACATGGCTACAACCACCCTCGGGGTCAAGCTGGACGATGCTTCGCGTGAACGCCTCAAGCGCGTTGCGCAGTCCATTGACCGCACGCCGCACTGGCTGATCAAGCAGGCGATCTTCACGTATCTGGACCAAGTGGAGCGGGGGCAGCTGCCAACTGATGCAAACGGCACGGTGGCGGATGGCCTCCCGTCCGCTGCCGCAGCCGTCTCGGACGTGCACGAGGGTGATGAGCCCGCGGTGCAACCGTTCCTCGAATTCGCGCAGAGCGTGCAACCGCAATCGGTGCTGCGCGCTGCCATTACCGCCGCGTATCGTCGGCCGGAAACCGAAGCCATTCCGATGCTGCTGGAGCAGGCCCGCTTGCCGGGCGCGCTCGCCTCGGAAGCCAAGCAACTCGCCCGTAACCTCGCCAGCAAGCTGCGTGCGCAAAAGGCCGGCACCGGCCGCGAAGGCCTCGTCCAAGGCCTGATCCAGGAATTCTCCCTGTCGAGCCAGGAAGGCGTGGCGCTGATGTGCCTGGCTGAAGCGCTGCTGCGCATTCCCGACAAGGCCACGCGCGACGCACTCATCCGCGACAAGATCAGCAACGGCAACTGGCATTCGCACCTGGGCCAGAGCCCGTCGCTGTTCGTGAACGCCGCCACCTGGGGTCTGCTGCTCACGGGCAAGCTGGTCGCCACGCACAACGAAGCCGGGCTGTCGAAGGCGCTCACGCGCATCATCGGCAAGAGCGGCGAGCCGCTGATCCGCAAGGGCGTGGACATGGCGATGCGCCTGATGGGCGAGCAGTTCGTCACCGGCGAGACCATTTCCGAAGCGCTGGCCAACGCGCGCAAGTTCGAGGCCGAAGGCTTCCGTTACTCCTACGACATGCTCGGCGAGGCCGCCATGACGGAGGAAGACGCGCAGCGCTACCTGGCGTCGTACGAGCAGGCCATCCGCGCGATCGGCCAGGCGTCGGGCGGGCGGGGCATCTACGAAGGCCCGGGCATTTCGATCAAGCTGTCGGCGCTGCATCCGCGCTACAGCCGCGCACAGTACGACCGCACGATCAATGAGCTGTATCCGCGCGTGAAGAGCCTGGCGATGCTGGCCCGCGAATACGACATCGGCATCAACATCGACGCGGAAGAGGCGGACCGCCTGGAGCTCTCGCTCGACTTGCTGGAGCGCCTGTGCTTTGCGCCCGAGCTGGCTGGCTGGAACGGCATCGGCTTCGTGGTGCAGGGCTACCAGAAGCGCTGCCCGTTCGTGCTCGACTACATCATCGATCTGGCCCGCCGCAGCAAGCACCGCCTGATGATCCGTCTGGTGAAGGGCGCTTACTGGGACAGCGAGGTCAAGCGTGCCCAGGTCGACGGCCTGGAGGGCTACCCGGTCTACACGCGCAAGGTCTACACGGATGTGTCGTACCTGGCCTGCGCGCGCAAGCTGCTGGCTGCGCCGGACGCGATCTTCCCGCAGTTCGCCACGCACAACGCGCACACGCTGGCCGCGATCTACCAGATGGCCGGTCAGAACTACTACCCCGGCCAGTACGAATTCCAGTGCCTGCACGGCATGGGCGAGCCGCTGTACGAGCAAGTGGTCGGCAACAAGCCGGGCAAGCTCAACCGCCCGTGCCGCATCTACGCGCCGGTCGGCACGCACGAAACGCTGCTGGCCTACCTCGTGCGCCGCTTGCTGGAAAACGGCGCCAACACCTCGTTCGTGAACCGCATTGCGGACGAGTCGATTCCTCTGGACGACCTCGTCGCCGACCCGGTGGCGGTGGTGGAAAAGATGCACGCCGATGAAGGGACGCTCGGCCTGCCACATCCGAAGATTCCGCTGCCGCGCCACCTCTACGGTGACGTTCGCGCAAACTCGTCGGGCATTGACCTGGCGAACGAGCAGCGCCTGGCGTCGTTGTCGTCCGCCCTTCTTGCCGGCACCAGCACGGTCTGGACGGCCGCGCCCACCATCGGCGATGCGCCTTACGTGGGTGGTACGCCGCAGCCGGTGCGCAACCCGGCGGACCTGCGCGATGTCGTTGGTCACGTGACGGAAGCCACCGAGGCCGACGTCGATGCCGCTCTCACTGCCGCCGCCGCTGCCGCACCGATCTGGCAAGCCACACCGCCCGAAGCGCGTGCCGCGTTGCTCGATCGCGCCGCCGACCTGATGGAAGGCGAAATGCAGCACCTGATGGGGCTGATCATCCGCGAAGCCGGCAAGACGCTGTCTAATGCCATCGCCGAAGTGCGCGAGGCTGTCGACTTTCTGCGCTACTACGCGGCGCAGGTGCGTGGGGGGTTCTCCAACGACACGCACCGCCCGCTCGGCCCGGTGGTCTGCATCAGCCCGTGGAACTTCCCGCTGGCGATCTTCACCGGCCAAGTGAGCGCCGCGCTGGCCGCCGGCAACCCGGTGCTGGCCAAGCCGGCAGAGCAGACGCCGCTGATTGCCGCCCAAGCCGTGCGCATTCTGCGCGAAGCTGGCGTGCCGGCCGGTGCCGTGCAACTGCTGCCGGGCCGCGGTGAGACCGTCGGCGCTGCGCTGGTCAAGGATGCGCGCACCAAGGGCGTGATGTTCACGGGCTCCACCGAAGTCGCGCGCATTCTGCAGCGCACGCTGGCTGGCCGCTTGGATGCCAACGGCGCGCCGATCCCCCTGATCGCCGAGACCGGCGGCCAGAACGCGATGATCGTCGATTCATCCGCGTTGGCCGAGCAGGTGGTGGCTGATGTGCTGTCGTCCGCGTTTGATTCGGCGGGGCAGCGTTGCTCCGCGCTGCGCGTGCTGTGCCTGCAGGACGACGTCGCCGACCGCGTGCTCGCCATGCTCAAGGGCGGCATGGCCGAACTGGCAATCGGCAATCCGGATCGTCTGTCGGTGGATGTCGGCCCGGTGATCGACGCCGAAGCGCGCGACAACATCGTCGGCCACATCGAAGCGATGCGCGCCAAGGGCCGCCGTGTACATCAAACGCCGGTGCCCGATGCGTGCGCACACGGCACCTTCGTGCCGCCGACGGTGATCGAACTCGACAGCCTGTCGGACCTGACGCGCGAGATCTTCGGCCCCGTGCTGCACGTGGTGCGCTGGAAGCGCTCGGGTGACAACGCCGGCCTGACCAAGCTGATCGAGCAGATCAACGGCACGGGCTACGGCCTGACGCTGGGCATCCATACGCGTATCGACGAGACCATCGCGCACGTGGTGGACCGCGCGCACGTCGGCAACCTGTATGTGAACCGCAATATCGTCGGCGCCGTGGTGGGTGTGCAGCCGTTCGGCGGTGAAGGCCTGTCGGGCACCGGCCCGAAGGCGGGCGGGCCGCTGTATCTGCTGCGTTTGCTGTCGACGTGCCCGCAGGACGGCATGCGCACCGCGCTGCAACTGACCGCAGGCGCAGGTACGGAACTCAATACCGATGCGCGCCGCGCGTTGCTGGCCCCGTTTGATGCCCTGACGGAGTGGGCACGCAAGCAATCACCAGAACTGGCAACGCTGTGCGACCGCCTGGCTGCTGCCTCGGCCACCGGCGCCACGGCCACGCTGCCGGGCCCGACCGGCGAGCGCAACACCTACACGTTGTTGCCGCGCGAAGCGGTGCTGTGCGTGGCGGCCGATACGGCCGACTGGCTGCGCCAATTGGCGGCCGTTCTGGCGGTCGGCAGCACCGCCGTTGTGCAGGAAAACCCTGCCATTGAAGCGGTACTGCGGGGCTTGCCGGCGGCAGTACAATCGCGCGTCCGCGTGGTCGGCTCAACCGACGACGCAACGTTTGATGCAGTACTGCACCACGGCGATTCGGACCATCTGCGCGCGATTTGCGAAGGACTCGCACGACGCGCAGGGCCAATCGTGGGCGTGCAAGGCCTGCCGCATGGCGGGGAAGGGCTGGCGCTGGAGCGCCTGCTGATCGAGCGTTCGCTGTCGGTCAATACGGCCGCAGCGGGTGGTAACGCCAGCCTGATGACCATCGGCTGACGGGGAGCACGAGCAGGATTCGCGGTTTCACCCACACGACGGGTGCGGGTGGAATGCGAAGCGGGAGGAGGGCGATGGTGATCCCGTCGCGCTATTGATCCAAATTGCGTTTGATCTAGGAGACGCACAAATGAAATTGAAGCAACTGTGGGTGGCGGCGGCACTGTGTGCCTTGGGTAGCGCTGCATCGGCGCAGGAAGTCATCAAGCTGGGTTTTGCTGGCCCGATGACCGGCGCACAAGCGCAGTACGGCAAGGACATGCAGAACGGCCTGACGCTGGCTGTCGAAGAGTTCAACGCCACCAAGCCGAAGATCGCCGGCAAGGACGTGAAATTCCAACTGGTGTCGGAAGACGACCAGGCTGACCCGAAGACCGGCACGACCGTCGCACAGAAGCTGGTGGACAACGGCATCAAGGGCATGCTCGGCCACTTCAACTCGGGCACGACCATCCCGGCCTCGCGCATCTACAACAACGCCGGCATTGCAGAAATCGCGATGGCCACGGCGCCGGAATACACCAAGCAGGGCTACAAGAACGCGTTCCGCATGATGACCTCCGACACCCAGCAGGGTTCGGTGGTCGGCACGTACGCCGTCAAGAAGCTGGGCTACAAGAACATCGCCATCGTCGATGACCGCACGGCCTACGGCCAAGGTCTGGCAGACGAGTTCGAGAAGGCCGCCAAGGCTGCCGGCGCGAACATCGTCCGCCGCGAATACACCAACGACAAGGCCAGCGACTTCAAGGCCATCCTGACGCAGATCAAGTCGAAGAACCCGGACGCCGTGTTCTACGGTGGCGCGGAAGGCCAGTCGGCGCCGCTGGTCAAGCAAATGCGCGAACTGGGCATCAAGGCCACGCTGGTGTCGGGCGAAATGTCCAAGACCGATCAGTTCATCAAGCTGGCGGGCCCGGCGGCCGAAGGCGTGGTGTGCTCGCTGGCCGGTCTGCCGCTGGAGCAGATGCCGGGTGGCGCAGGCTACAAGGCGCGCTATGAAAAGCGCTTCGGCACGCCGGTGGAAACGTACTCGCCGTACGCCTACGATGGCGCCATGGCCCTGATGAAGGCCATGGTGGCAGCCGGTTCGTCCGACCCGGGCAAGTACCTGCCGATCCTGGCCGCCACCAACATGCAAGGCGTGACCGCCAAGCACTACGCCTACGACGAAAAGGGAGACCTCAAGGACGGCGGCATCACCGTCTACAAGGTCACCGGCGGCAAGTGGGCACCGCTGGAGAGCGTCGGCGGCAAGTAAGCCGTTCGGTTTCCTCCATTCGCAGTATGAAAACCGCCCTACGGGGCGGTTTTTCTTTGGCCATGACGCAGGCCTCCAAACACAGAGTTGCTGGCATCTGCAACGAAAACCGTCGATCTATTATTAAATATCGTGTAACGAGGCTCTAACGCGTGTCAGTGCTTGGCTGACTTTTCCGGATGAGGGCTTCGGGTACCATGTCGGCCATGACAGGACTTCACGATCTCTTCCCTGCGTGGCCGCCCGCTCCTGGCGGCCTGTTCTGGATCGGGCTGGCGCTGGTGGGTGCGGCGCTGTGCGGCGAATTCGCGCGTGTGGCGCTCAAGCTGCCACGCATCGTGGGCTACGCGGTAGCGGGCCTGGCGGCGGGCGTGCTGGGGCGTCCGCTGATCGACGCCGACATGCTCGACCAGACCCATATCCTGATCGAGATGGCGTTGGCGTTGGCGCTATTCGAGCTGGGGCACCGGCTCTCATTCGAATGGCTGCGTGCCAATCGTTGGCTCCTACTGACCAGCGGCTTTGAGAGTCTGCTGACCTGGGGCTTCGTCACCTGGATCCTGCAGGCGATTGGCGTGGCCGTGCCCGTGGCGGTGGCCGCAGGCGCCATTGCCGTGGCCACCTCGCCCACCGTGCTGCTGCAGCTCAAGAATGAGCTGCGCGCCGAAGGCCAGGTAACGGAGCGGCTGCTTTCGCTCGGGGCGCTCAACAGCATCTACGCCAGCGTGCTGGTGCCGCTGACGGCCGGTTGGCTGCATAGCGAATATGGGCATTGGGGCGCGGCGCTGCTGCATCCGCTCTACCTGCTGGTGGGCTCTGTCGCGCTGGCCTGGGTAGTCGGCAAGGTGGGGCACGCGCTGTACCACCGCATGACAGGCGATGATCACTATGCCTTCCTGGTGCTGGTCGGCCTCGTGCTGTTTGCCCTGGCGCTGGCCAACCTGCTGAAGCTGTCGGTGCCGTTGACGCTGCTGCTGGCGGGCGTGGTCTTCAAGCACCAGGACGACCATCCACGCGTGTGGCCGTCGCACTTCGGTAGTGCGGGCAGCATCCTGATCGTGGTGATGATCGTGTCGCTCGGCCTGCCGCTGAAGGCGTCGGATTGGGCGATGGGCGGCGTGGCGGCCGTGGCGCTGGTGCTGGCGCGCTTTGTCGCCAAGCTAGCCGGCACCACAGCGCTGGGTTCGTTCTCTGGGCTGTCGATGCGCCAGAGCGTGGCGCTGGGCCTGGCGCTTGGGCCGATGTCGGGGTTGTCATGGTTGCTGATGCACGATATGGCGGCGCTGTATCCGCAAACCGGCGGACCGCTGGCCGCCATCATCCTGTGCACAGTGGCGATCCAGCAGATTGCTGCGCCGATCCTGACGGCACGGTCCCTGCGGTGGGCCGGTGAGGTGCGTCAGGAAAACGGAAACCGCTAAGAGGCCACCATGTCGCTCGAACCCTTTTCGAAATCCGAAGCCCTGACGTTTGGCGTGGAGCTGGAACTGCAGCTCGTCAATCGTCACGACTATGACCTTGCCTCGGCGTCGGCCGATCTGCTGCGCATGCTCAAGGGCAAGGAACACCCCGGTGACATCAAGCCGGAGATCACCGAGTCGATGATCGAGATCTCCACCGGCATCTGCCACAGCCACGACGAGGCGCTCTGGCAACTGCGCGAGATGCGCGACCGCATGGCCGAAGCGGCCACAGCGCTGAACATCGGGATCTGCGGCGGCGGTACGCATCCGTTCCAGCAGTGGAGCCAGCGCACGATTTCGCAATCGCCGCGTTATCAGTACATCTCGGATCTGTACGGCTATCTGGCCAAGCAGTTCACCGTGTTCGGGCAGCACGTGCACATTGGTTGCCCGAACCCGGACGACGCGCTGTACCTGCTGCACGCCATGTCGCGCTACGTGCCGCACTTCATTGCGTTGGCCGCGTCGTCGCCGTTCGTGCAAGGTGTGGATACGGGCTTTGCTTCCGCGCGGATGAACTCGGTCAGCGCCTTCCCGCTGTCGGGCCGCGCGCCATTCGTGCTTACGTGGGACGCCTTCATCGCGTATTTCGACAAGATGCACGCCACCGGCGTGATCGAAAGCATGAAGGACTTCTACTGGGACATCCGCCCCAAGCCCGAATACGGGACCATCGAAGTCCGCGTGATGGACACCCCGCTGACGGTGGAGCGAGCCGCCGCCATTGCCGCCTACATCCAGGCGCTGGGCCGCTGGCTACTGCTCGATCGCCCATTCACGCCAGTGGAAGACGACTACCTCGTCTATACCTTCAACCGCTTCCAGGCATGCCGCTTCGGGTTGGCGGGGGAATACGTCGACCCCGCCACGGGCAACCGCGGTGCGCTGGCCGATCACATCCTGGAGACGAGCAAGGTGCTCTCGACGCATGCCGAAGCGCTGTCGTCCGAGGGGGCGCTCGACATGGTGCGCGAGGTGGTGGAGGCGCGCGATACGGATGCCGAGTGGATCCGCCGCGCCCAAAATGAAACCCGCAACCTGCACGAGACCGTGCGACGGGGTTGCGGGCGTTGGACGCAGGCCCTGGCGCAGCCCGCGTAGGTGTCGATCCGTTAGTGGGTTGGGCGCACTGCCAGCACACGGCGCGCAAACGCCCAGCACACCAGCGCAAACACAATCAGCCCCAGCCACTGCGCGGTGCCTTCAAACGACGCGCCGACGACGGCCAGCGGCGCATCCTTGCCCGTGCCGCCAATGATGGCGGCCATCAGCACGCCAATCAGGCTTTCGCCCACGATCAGGCCCGAGGCCAGCAGTACGCCGTGGCGGTTCGGCACTTCGGCATAGCGCTCGTAGGGCACGCCGGCCGCTTGCGCGCGCTTGGCCAGAATCTTCTCAATGATCCAGGCCAGCACTGCGCCCGTCACCAGCACCGTGCTGATGGTCGGCGGCAGGTAGATGCCGATGCCCACCGCCAGCACCGGCAGACGGGCCACACCGCCACGCTGCTTGAGCGCCCAGTCGATGGCAATCAGGATCACGCCGATGACGATGCCGGCAATCACCATGTTCCATTCGAGCTGGTGCGTGAAGATGCCAGTGGCGATGGCTGTCATCAACGTCGCCTGGGGGGCAGACAGCGCCTGCGCCGCGTCCATGCCCGCACGCGGCAGCGCGCCCGGAAAGCCGTACGCGTTGTAGAGCAGCTCCAGCACCGGCGAGATGACCGCCGCACCGGCCACGCAGCCGATCAGCAGCGCCACCTGCTGGCGCCACGGCGTGGCCCCGACCAGCCAGCCGGTCTTCAGATCCTGCAGGTTGTCGTTGGAGATGGTCGCCACGGCCACCACGGCGGAGGTCGTGAAGATCGCCAGCGCAATGCCCAGCTTGGCGCCTTCCGGCGAGCCCATCAGGCCGTTGTCCGCGCCAATCGCCAACAGCAGCAGCGACACCAGCGTGATGGCGATGATGCCGATGCCCGAAATCGGGCTCGACGACGAGCCAATGAGCCCGGCCATGTAGCCGCACGCCGCCGCCACCAAAAAGCCGAACACCACGGCGAAGATCACCGCGCAGGTAATCAGCGTCCAGCGTGACCCAGCCGACAGCATGGTCGGCGCCAGGAACGCTGCGAAGGTGGTCACCAGCACCACCACCATCGCCAGGGTGACCACGAGGATCCAGCGCGGCGCCATGTCTTGCTCGGTGCGCTTTGCGCCATCGGCTTGCGGGCGCAGGCTGCCGAACGAGCGCTTGACGCCGTGCACCACGGGGCCGATCAGCGTGGCCAGCGTCCACACGGCGGCCACGGCAATCACGCCTGCACCGATGAAGCGCACCTGCGTGCGCCAGATGTCGGTACCGAACGCAGAGAGCGCCTTGCCCGCTGGCATCGGCGTGATGGACGTCAGGTACGGTACGGCGATACCCCAGGCGATGATCAGGCCAACGAGCATGGCCAGCCCGGCCACTAGCCCGATCAGGTAGCCCGCGCCCAGCAGCGCCGTCGAAAAACCGAGCGGCAAGCGCACCACCGCAGCGCCTGCGGCGAACCACCAGCTCGCGCCTTCGCCGAGCAGCCGGAGGCCGCTGGTTGCAAACGCGACGATGGCGGCCACGATGCCACCTGCAGCGAGATCGCGCATGCCAGTGGCGGCGGGTACGGCCTCATCGCTGGAGGCATCGGAGCCATCCGCCGACTGCCCGCTGCCCACGCGCAGGATTTCCGCCGCCGCCACGCCTTCGGGGTAGGGCAGATCACTCTGCACCACCATCGCGTGGCGCAGTGGAATCGTGAACACCACGCCCAGCATGCCGCCGGCCATGCAGACTCCAAACGTTTGCCAAAACGGAAAGCCTTGCCAATGCCCGATCATCACCAAACCGGGCAGGATAAAGATGATGGAAGACAGCGTGCCGGCCGCAGACGCCTGCGTCTGCACCATGTTGTTCTCAAGGATGTTCGTGCCGCCGAGCATGCGCAGCACCGCCATCGAGATCACCGCTGCGGGAATTGCCGAAGAAAACGTCAGGCCGACTTTCAGGCCGAGGTACACGTTGGACGCCGTGAAGATGACGGTGATGATCGCGCCGAGGATCATGCCGCGCAGCGTCAGCTCGGGCAGGTTGCCTGCCGAAATGTGCTTGGGGGGATGGAGGGGTTGCATCCTGCGGGTCTCCAAAGAGGGGGCTTGTGGCGCGGATTATAGGAGGGGAAGGAGGTGGTGGCTTGCTGGTTTGTGTTTGGTGCTTCCTCTAATTTTTTGCTTGTGGTGCATCCCTGGTATCGTCCCCTGCCGGGGCCGACTCACTTTTCTTTGGTCTTGCCAAAGAAAAGTAAGCAAAAGAAA
>CBJMVH010000098.1:0-10179 GCA_966433195.1 uncultured Ralstonia sp. | reverse complement strand
TTTGCGATCCCGTACCAGAACGATTTCACGCTGATCGGCACGACCGACCTGGAATACAAGGGTGACGTGAACCAGGTGGCGATCGACGCGGGCGAAATCCAATACCTGTGCGAGATGGCGAGCCGCTATTTTGAGCAGCAGCTGACACCGGCTGATGTGGTGTGGACGTACTCGGGGGTCCGCCCGCTGCTGGATGACAGCGCCGCCAACGCGTCGGCCATCACGCGCGACTACCTGGTCGAATGCGAGACCGGCGCGGACGGCAACAGCGCACCGCTCATCAACGTGTGGGGCGGCAAGATCACGACTTACCGCAAGCTGGCCGAAGAGGCGCTGGACCAATTGGCTCCGCACCTGCCGGCCGCCGGCAAGCCGTCTTGGACGGCCACCGCATCGCTGCCGGGCGGCGATCTGGAGGCGCCGGGGCAGCTCGTTGCCGAATACACCTTCGACGATTTTGTGGCGCGCCTACAGAAACGTTTGCCGTGGCTGCCGACCAAGCTGGCGACGCGCTATGCGCACCAGTACGGCACGCGCGTCAACACGCTGTTGGCTGGAGCGACACGTCTGGAAGAGTTGGGCGCGGAGGTTACGCCGGGCCTGTATGAAGCGGAAATCCGCTACCTGATCGAACACGAATGGGCCCGCACGGCGCAGGACATCCTGTGGCGACGGACCAAGCTGGGGTTACACGCTAGCGATGCTGATCGCAGCGGGCTGGAGGGCTGGCTGATGCGGCATCTGCCGGATAACGAAGCCGCCCCGGCCGCAGAACAAGCCCCCTGATCCCCAGAGGTTGGCAACAAAGCAGCACACGGGCCGGGGGGCCCGAAAGATCAAGCTGTAGAGAAGTACAAAGACGGGAGACGCAATTGATTCTGGAACTGGACCAGGTTACGGCCGTGGTCGGGGCACAGACACACCTGTACCCGACCAGCCTGCGGCTGGCGCCCGGCGCGATCAACGTGCTGCTTGGGCCCACGCAGGCCGGCAAGACCACGCTGATGCGCATCATGGCCGGGTTGGACCGGCCGACCACCGGCCGCGTGTTGGTCGACGGCAAGGACGTGACGGGCGTGGGGGTGCGCGATCGCAATCTGGCGATGGTGTACCAGCAATTCATCAACTACCCGGCGATGACGGTGTTCGACAACATCGCCTCGCCGCTGCGTCTGCAGGGCACCAACAAGGGCGAGATCGACTCGCGCGTGCGTGCCGTCGCCGCCAAGCTGCATATTGATCACTTGCTCCAGCGTTTGCCGGCCGAGCTGTCGGGCGGGCAGCAGCAGCGTTGCGCGCTAGCGCGGGCGCTGGTCAAGCGGGCGCCGCTGGTGCTGCTGGACGAGCCGCTGGTCAACCTCGATTACAAGCTGCGCGAAGAACTGCGCGCGGAGCTGGCCTCGCTCTTCGCCGATGGCGGCACGACGGTGGTGTACGCCACGACCGAGCCGCAGGAAGCGCTGCTGCTGGGCGGCCACACCGTCGTCATGCACGAAGGCCGTGTGCTGCAGGACGGCCCGACACTGGAGATGTACGAAGTGCCAGTGTCGGTGAACGCCGCGGCCATCTTCAATGACCCGCCGATGAACGTGCTGGATGCCACCGTGACGGAAGGCAACCACATCCGGCTACCGCAAGGGATTGATGTGCCCTGGACGCGCCCACTGCCCATGGCGGCCGGCACGCGCTGCCGTATCGGCCTGCGCCCGAGCCACATCCGCCTGGCGCCGCGCAATGGCGGCAGTGTCGCGCTACCGGGCACGGTGGAACTGGCCGAGCTGTCGGGCTCGGAGACGTATCTGCACGTGCGTGCCCACGCTGCGGGCCAAGCGAACACGATCGGTCTGGTCGCGCAGTTGCCAGGCGTGCATGAGTTCGAACTGGGGGCGGCGCTGGACGTATTTGTCGACCCGGCCGAGCTGTTCCTGTTCGATGACGCGGGCAAGCTGGTGAGCGCGCCCAAGCAGGGAGGTGCCCATGGCGCGCATTGAATTCCGCAACCTGGGGCACAGCTACCGCCCCAACCCGCAATCGCTGTCGGACTACGCGCTGCAGCCGATGAACATGACGTGGCGCGACGGCGGTGCCTACGCGCTGCTGGGCCCGTCGGGCTGCGGCAAGTCCACGCTGCTGAACATCATCTCGGGGCTGCTGGTGCCGTCTGAGGGCCAAGTGCTGTTTGACGGCCAGGATGTCACGCACGCCAGCCCGCGCGAGCGCAACATCGCGCAGGTGTTCCAGTTCCCGGTCATCTACGACACGATGACCGTGTTCGACAACCTCGCCTTCCCGCTGCGCAACCGCAAGACGCCGGAAGCCGAGGTGAAGAAGCGCGTGGAAGAAGTCGCCGAGATTCTTGAACTGCAGCACGCGCTCAAGCGCCGTGCCTCGGGCCTGGCGGCGGATGCCAAGCAAAAGATCTCACTGGGCCGTGGCCTGGTGCGCAAGGACGTGGCGGCCATCCTGTTCGATGAGCCGCTTACCGTCATTGACCCCCACCTGAAATGGCAACTGCGCCGCCAGCTCAAGAAGATTCACCAGCAGCTCAAGCTCACGCTGATCTACGTGACGCACGATCAGGTGGAGGCGTTGACCTTCGCCGACGAGGTGGTCGTCATGACCGAAGGCAAAGTGGTGCAGCAAGGCGGGCCGGAAGCGCTGTTCGAGCGGCCGGACCACACCTTCGTCGGCTACTTCATCGGTAGCCCGGGCATGAACCTCTACCCGGTGACGGTGGATGGCGACGTGATTGCGCTGGGTGATCAGCGCCTGTCCGTGGGCCGCGAGACGCTGGCCACGCTCAAGAACGCAAACGGTTCGCTCAAGCTCGGCATCCGTCCGGAGTTTGTGCAGTTGGCTACGCCGGGCGAAGTCGGCACCGTGGCGGCCAACGTGCACCAAGTGCAGCAACTGGGTACGCACCAGTTGCTGACGGCGAGTCTCGGTGAAGCCGGCGGCCTGCCCATCAAGGCCAAGCTGCCGAACGAAGTGAGCGTGACCGAATCGCGCGTATGGCTGCGCCTGGATGCGCCGCAGACGCTGTATTACAGCAATGACGAGAGGATCGGCCGATGAACAAGCCGCTCAACAACAAGGCGTGGTTCCTGATCCTGCCGGTGTTTCTGTGCGTGGCGTTCTCCGCCATCCTGCCGCTGATGACGGTGGTGAACTACTCGGTGCAGGACATCATCAGCCCCGAGCAGCACGTGTTCGTGGGCGTGGACTGGTTCCGCCAGATCCTGCGCGATGGCGACTTACAGGACGCCCTCACCCGTCAGCTGATCTTCTCGCTGTGCGTGCTGGCCGTGGAGATTCCGCTGGGCATCGGCCTGGCGCTGTCGATGCCGAGCAAGGGCTGGAAGGCCTCGGCTGCGCTGGTGGTGCTCGCCATGCCGCTGCTGATTCCCTGGAACGTGGTCGGCACCATCTGGCAGATCTTCGGACGCTCGGACATCGGCCTGGCCGGTTACTGGCTCAACCAACTGGGCATCGACTACAACTACACGTCGCACTCGTTCGACGCGTGGATCACCGTGCTGATCATGGACGTGTGGCACTGGACGCCGCTGGTGGCGCTGCTGGCGTATGCCGGCCTGCGCTCGATTCCGGATGCGTTCTATCAGGCTGCCGAGATTGACGGCGCGAGCCGCCTGGCCGTGTTCCGCTACATCCAGCTGCCGAAGATGCGCGGCGTGCTGATGATCGGCGTGCTGCTGCGCTTCATGGACAGCTTCATGATCTACACCGAGCCGTTCGTGCTGACCGGCGGCGGCCCCGGCAATGCCACGACGTTCCTGTCGCAGTACCTGACGCAGAAGGCGGTCGGCCAGTTCGACCTGGGGCCGGCGGCGGCGTTCTCGATCGTGTACTTCCTCATCATCCTGCTGTTCTGCTTCGTCCTCTACAACTGGATGCAGCGCATGGGCAGTGCCAGCACGGCCGTGGGAGACGACCATGCGTAATCAACAGAACGAACACAAGCGCAAGATCGCCCGCGCCATCACGCTCGTCATCTACGTGGCGTTTGCGGTGCTGCCGCTGTACTGGATGTTGAGCATGTCGCTCAAGACCAACGAGGAGACGCTGGCCGGCTTCTCGTTCTGGCCGAAGCTCGTCACGTTCGACAACTACAAGATCATCTTCACGGACCCGTCGTGGTACTGGGGTTACATCAACTCCATCATCTACGTGACGATGAACACGGTGCTCTCGACCGTGGTGGCGCTGCCGGCGGCCTACGCCTTCTCGCGCTACCGCTTCCTTGGCGACAAGCACATGTTCTTCTGGCTGCTGACCAACCGCATGACGCCGCCCGCGGTGTTCCTGCTGCCGTTCTTCCAGCTGTATTCGACGGTCGGCCTGATGGACACCCACCTGGGCGTGGCGCTGGCGCACATGCTGTTCAACGTGCCGCTGGCGGTGTGGATTCTGGAAGGCTTCATGTCGGGCATCCCGCGCGAGATTGACGAAACCGCCTACATCGACGGCTACAGCTTCCCCGCGTTCTTCCTGAAGATCTTCCTGCCGCTCATCAAGGCAGGCGTGGGCGTGACGGCGTTCTTCTGCTTCATGTTCAGTTGGGTGGAGCTGCTGCTCGCGCGCACGCTTACGTCGGTGGATGCCAAGCCCATCACCGCGGTGATGACGCGTACGGTGTCGGCCTCGGGCATGGACTGGGGCGTGCTGGCGGCAGCCGGCGTGCTGACGATCATTCCCGGCGCGCTGGTGATCTGGTTTGTGCGGAACTACATCGCGAAGGGTTTCGCGATGGGCCGCGTCTAAAAGAACAACAGGAGACACAGCCATGTTCAGCTGGATGGCCTGGACGCCCGAAGTGGCGATCTTCTTTGGCTGCATCGCGTTGATGCTGGCCAGCATGACGGTGTGGGAAGTGGCCCGCCCGACGGTGGAACGCAAGGGCTTTCTGCCGATTGCCACCACGCGCGGCGACCGCCTCTTCATCGGGTTGCTGACCGCCGCCTACATCAACTTGGCGTGGGTAGGTTTCACGTCAGAAGAGACCAGCGCATGGGGCGGCTTCATCGCCTCGATGGTGGTGCTGGTCTTGGTGATGTGGCGCGGTTGAAGCGCCGCTGTATTCGTATCCGGATTTGCAAGTCCGGGGGTGTCAGCACGGGCTGATGCCTCCACGCCCACATGGATGGTCGGGCACACGCATTCCACCACGCTCCCCGCGTCGGAATGTCGGATGTTTTCGCTGCGGGGAGAACAAAAGCACGAGGAGATACCGATGAAAACATCCTGGCGCATGACGCTTCAGATCAGTGCCATTGCACTGGCAAGCGCCCTGGCCGCTGGCGCAGCACACGCCGGCGAGGCCGAAGCCAAGAAGTGGATCAGCAGCGAATTCCAGCCAAGCACGCTGTCGCAAGACAAGCAGATGGCGGAAATGAAGTGGTTCATCGACGCCGCGGCCAAGCTCAAGGCCAAGGGCGTGACCGAGATCCACGTCGTGTCGGAAACGCTCGACACGCACGCGTATGAATCGAAGACGCTGGCCAAGGCCTTCGAAGAGATCACGGGCATCAAGGTCAAGCACGACATCATGCAGGAAGGCGATGTCGTCGAGAAACTGCAGACCTCGATGCAATCGGGCAAGAGCATCTATGACGGCTGGATCTCCGATTCCGACCTGATCGGCACACACTACCGCTATGGCGTGATCATGCCGCTGTCGGACTACATGACTGGCGAAGGCAAGGAGTTCACCAACCCAGGCCTGGACCTGAAGGACTTCATCGGCACGAGCTTCACCACCGCATCGGATGGCAAGCTGTATCAACTGCCCGACCAGCAATTCGCCAACCTGTACTGGTTCCGCGCGGACTGGTTCGCCCGCAAGGATCTGCAGGATAAGTTCAAGGCCAAGTACGGCTACGACTTGGGCGTGCCCGTCAACTGGACGGCCTATGAAGACATCGCCAACTTCTTCACGAATGACGTGAAGGAACTGGACGGCAAGCGCGTCTACGGCCACATGGACTACGGCAAGAAAGACCCGTCGCTGGGCTGGCGCTTTACCGATGCGTGGCTGTCGATGGCTGGCTCCGCCGACAAGGGCATCCCGAACGGCCTGCCGGTCGACGAATGGGGCATCCGCGTGGCCGACGACAAGTGCACCCCGGTGGGCGCGTCCGTCTCGCGCGGCGGTGCCACCAACAGCCCGGCTGCCGTGTACGCCCTCACCAAGTACATCGACTGGATGAAGAAGTACGCCCCGCCCGAGGCGACCGGCATGACCTTCAACGAAGCCGGCCCGGTGCCCGCGCAAGGCCACATCGCCCAGCAGGTGTTCTGGTACAGCGCCTTCACCGCGCCGATGACCAAGCCGGGCCCGGTCGTGAACGCGGATGGCTCGCCCAAGTGGCGCATGGCCCCGTCGCCGCACGGCCCGTACTGGAAGGACGGCATGCAGAACGGCTACCAGGACGTCGGTTCGTGGACGTTCTTCAAGTCCACCCCGTTCGAGCGCCGCTCGGCGGCATGGCTGTACGCGCAGTTCGTCACGTCGAAGACCGTGTCGCTCAAGAAGTCGATCACCGGCCTCACGTTCATTCGTGACTCCGACATCCACAGCGACTACTTCACCAAGAACGCAGCCAAGTACGGCGGCCTGATCGAGTTCTACCGCAGCCCGGCCCGCGTGGCCTGGACGCCGACCGGCAACAACGTGCCCGACTATCCGAAGCTGGCCCAGCTCTGGTGGAAGAACGTCGCCACGGCCGTCACGGGCGAGAAGACCCCGCAAGGCGCGATGGACAACTTGGCCAAGGAAATGGACCAGGTGATGGGCCGCCTGCAGCGCGCCGGCATGAAGAACTGCGCGCCCAAGCTGAACCCGGAAAGCGATCCGAACAAGTGGCTGTCGACCGAACACGCCCCGTGGAAGAAGCTCGACAACGAGCGTCCGAAGGGTGAGACGGTGGCCTACGACAAGCTGCTCGCCGCCTGGAAGGCTGGCAAGGTGCGTTAAATCGCGTGTCCGCCGGTCGCCAATACGGGGCCGGCGGGCTACCATGCCTGCATTCGTTTCACTTACCGCCGCGCGAGTCCGTCTTGCCCGGCGGTCACTCTTTTCTGCCTTATGGAATACCTCCTCGCACTCGACCAGGGCACGTCCAGCTCACGCGCCATCGTCTTCAACCGCGCCGGCCAGATCGTCGCCAGCGCCCAGCAGGAGTTTCCGCAGCATTTTCCGCAGCCCGGCTGGGTCGAGCATGATCCGTTCGATATCTGGAACAGCCAGCTCGCCACCTGCCGCGCCGCACTCGAGCAAGCCAAGCTGACAGCCGCCGACATGGCCGCGCTGGGCATCACCAACCAGCGCGAAACCACCATGGTGTGGGAGCGCGCCACCGGCAAACCCATCTTCAACGCGATCGTGTGGCAAGACCGCCGCACAGAAGCCATCTGCGAACGCCTGCGCGCCGAGGGCCTGGAAGACGAAGTGCGCAAGCGCACCGGGCTGATCATCGACCCGTACTTCTCGGCCACCAAGCTGCGCTGGATTCTTGACCACGTCGATGGCGCCCGCGAGCGCGCCGCGCGTGGCGAGCTCGCCTTCGGCACTATCGACACGTGGCTCGTCTGGCAACTCACGCGCGGCCGCCTGCATGTGACCGATGTATCGAACGCCTCGCGCACGATGCTGTGGAACATCCACACCGGCGAGTGGGATGCCGACCTCATGCGCGCGCTCGACATCCATCCGAGCCTGCTGCCCGAGGTACATCCGTCTGCGTACCAGTTCGGGCAGACCGATGCGGACTGGCTCGGTGCGTCGCTCACCATCGGCGGCATTGCGGGCGACCAGCAATCGGCCCTGTTCGGCCAAGCGTGCTTCAAGCCCGGCATGGCCAAGAACACCTACGGCACCGGCTGCTTCATGCTGCTCAACACGGGCGACAAGGCGGTGCAATCGCACAACGGCCTGATCAGCACGGCCGCCTGCCAGAGCGGCACAAAGCGCAGCTATGCATTGGAAGGCAGCGTGTTTGTGGGCGGCGCGGTGGTGCAGTGGCTGCGCGATGGCCTGCGCGCCATCCAGCGCTCGGCGGACGTGGAAGGTCTGGCCGCGTCGGTGCCCGATTCTGGCGGCGTGGTCTTCGTGCCGTCGTTCACCGGCCTGGGCGCGCCGTATTGGGACCCGACCGCGCAGGGCGCCATCGTCGGCCTGTCGCGCGGCACGACCATCGGCCATATCGCCCGTGCGGCGCTGGAGTCGATCGCCTTCCAGAGCACCGCGCTGCTGCAAGCCATGACGCGCGACGCGGTTTCCACCATCTCGGAGCTGCGCGTGGATGGAGGTGCCTCGGCCAACAACCTGCTGCTGCAATTCCAGGCGGATCTGCTCGGCATTCCGGTCGTGCGCCCGGAGATCATCGAGACCACGGCGCTGGGCGCGGCCTATCTGGCCGGCATCGCCACCGGTTTCTACAAGGGCGAAGACGAAGTCGCGCAGCAGTGGCGCGCTTCACGCACGTTCCATCCCGTCATCAGCCGAGACGAGGCCGCGCACCGCATCGCGCAGTGGGAAATGGCGGTCGCGCAGGTCCGCCTGCCGACCACGCGCGGGCACTGAACCGCAACGTAGCGGCCCAAAAAAAGGCGACCCCAGGGTCGCCTTTCTTCATGGTGCGATGGACGGCTTACTTGCCTTCGCTGTTCGGCGTCTGCGCAGGGCCGCCTTGTTCCTTCATGGCTTCCTTGCGCTCGGCGCGGGCTTCCTTCCGTTCAGCCTTGCGGTTGGCCTTCGCTGCCTTCTTTTCTTCCTTGTAGGCGGCCTTAGCGTCGGACTTGCGGGCCTTGTATTCATCGTTGGCCGCCTTGTCCTCAATGCGCTTCTGCACCAACGGGTCGGACGACGAAGTGGCCGGCCCGCCTTGCGGTGCGGCTTGCACAGTGCCGGTCGTCTGCGGCGAAGTCTGCGGCGCCGGCGTCATCTGTGCGAAAGCAGCCGACGCAGCAAGCGTGGCAGCCACGGCGAGGGCGGTTTTCAGGCGCAGTTCAATCATGGTTGGGCTCCTTCTTTTACACAGTCACGGGAATGTCTGACCACTCAAGCGGCGCGCAACGCACCGCCAAAACAGTCTCGGCGCGCATCAAAGATCACGTGCCGGAGCGTTGCAAGAGACAACACTCTTGGTGGCGCAAGAAGCGCTCCCGAGCCATGCACTACACTGCGCGCTGTTTCTCCCCGGATGCTGCGCCGTGCCTGATTCCACCCCCGAGTTCACCCTGCTCGACCCGCCCGCCGACGCCCTAGCCCTGGCCGAAGACGCCGCCGCCGGCCACGTCAGGCGCGTGCAGCGCTGGCTGGAAGACGCCGTGATCGGCCTCAACCTGTGCCCCTTCGCCAAGGCCGTGCACGTCAAGCGCCAGGTCCGCTACGTCGTCAGCCGCGCCACCATGGACGGCGACGTGCTCGACCACCTGCGCGCCGAAGCCGACCTGCTGCACACCACCCCAGCCTCGCAGATCGACACCACGCTGCTGATCGTCCCCGCGCTGGCCGATTTTTTCGACTTCCACACCCTCACCGACCGCGCCGAAGCGCTGCTCGCCAAAGCCGGCTTTGAAGGCGAACTGCAGCTCGCCAGCTTCCACCCCGACTTCGTCTTCGCCGATGCCGAGCCGGACGACATCGCCAACGCCACCAACCGCGCGCCCGCCCCCATCCTCCATCTGCTACGCGAAGACAGCATCGCCCGCGCCGCCGCAGCCGTACCCGATGCAGCGGACATCTACGAACGGAACATTGCGACGATGGAGCGGCTGGGCCGGGAAGGCTGGTCAGAAATGGCGAAGAAGTTCAGCGAGAAGCCGGAGCACAACTAAGCGCACACCCGGCGCTCGCCCACGCGCTCAGACGGTGTGGCCGTCCCCTGCCCTAGATGGCGCCTTGAATTTCTGTTGCAGAGAGGAAAAAGGAAGGGGAACTGTTTGAGCGCAGCGAGTTTTCCCCTTCCCCTCTCTGCGACAGAAATTCAAGGGGAAGTCGCCATCTCGGGCGCGCCTTTCTTTGCTTACTTTCTTTGGCAAGACAAAGAAAGTGAGTCAGCCCCGGCAGGGGATGAAACAAGGGATGCACCACTAACAAAAATTCAAACCGCCCGATCCCCCGGCGGCGTCCACTGATACACCCAAGTCTCCGACAGC
>CBJMVH010000097.1:0-10422 GCA_966433195.1 uncultured Ralstonia sp. | reverse complement strand
GCAGGATTCTGAAACTCCACGCTTAAGAACGAGATGAAAAAGATCCTCACCATGGTGGCCGCATTGGGCACATTAGGCGCGTTGACCGCCGCCGGTACCGCCGCCGCAGCCGAAGTTCAAGGCAACGCGGCCGCCGCCGAAAACAAGGTCGCCATGTGCATCGGCTGCCATGCCATTCCCGACTACAAGACGTCGTTCCCCGAGGTGTATCGCGTGCCCTATCTGGGCGGCCAGAACGCCAAGTACATCGAAAGCGCGCTGCATGCGTATCAGAAGGGTGATCGCAAGCATCCGACCATGCGCGCCATCGCCGGGTCACTGAACGATCAGGACATCGCCAACCTCGCTGCGTACTACTCGCAGCAGACGGCCGCCACCCAAAACAACCCCCAGAAGTGACAAGGACGAATATGAAGAAGATCTCGCTTGGTTTGGGCGCGTTGGTGCTCGGTGCCGCTGTGTCCGCGCACGCTGCTGATCTGGAAAAGGGTAAGCAGCTCGTGGAGAAGGGCGGCTGCGTGGCTTGCCATGGTGCGGGCCTGAACGCCCCGATCTCGCCGGATTATCCAAAGCTGGCTGGCCAGCATGGCGATTACATCTATCACGCGCTGCTGGCCTATCAGACCAGCAACAACCCGCTGGTGGGCCGCAGCAACGCCATCATGGCGGGGCAGGTCAACAGCAACCCTGCCACCATCGGTGCCGACGGCAAGCCGCGCCCGTTTACGCAGGCGGAGCTGAAGGACATCGCTGCGTATATCGAATCGCTGCCGGGCTCGCTGGTGCTCAAGAAGTAAGCACCGCGTCGGCAAAGAAAAACCGCTCTTCGGAGCGGTTTTTTGTTGGCTGCAGATTCAGCGGGCGGTAGCGCGCTTGCGCACGCATTCGATGTACGTTTCGCCGTCGGGTGGCAGGCCGGTGCGCTGCGCTGTCCACAGCATCTGCCCGAGGCACTCCATCACCTGGTGCTGCGCCTCGTGCGGCGAGTCGAGCCGCTGGGCCAGCGCCTCATACGCGGCGCGAATGCCACGCGGTTGGTCCACCGACACCTGCTCGCTGATCGACAGATGCATCGACAAGTGCAGGAACGGGTTGCTCTGGCCGCTTTCGGGTGTGTAGTCGCGGGCGAGGGCTTCGTCGCCGGCTTCCAGGGTGTCGTGGTATTCGGGATGCTGCTGCATCCAGTCGACCGCCATGGCTTCGAGTGGCGTGAGGATTTCAGCCTGGCGGTGCTTGCGCCAGGCGCCGCAAAAGAACTGGCGGACTTCGTCGCGGGAGGGATTGAACATGATCCCGCCATTGTACCGGCGTGCCCCGCCGCGTGTCGGTGCGACGCCAACGCTACAATGGCCGCCCCACACCACAGACGGCGATCTCCTAAACAACGCTGCAAACCATGAGACAAAACGCCGATTCCTCGCTCGCCGCACGCGCTGCCGACAAGCTTCTGGGCGTGCTGCTGATCGCTGTGTCCGCCGCGTCGTTCGGGGCGATGGCCATCTTCACGCATTACGCCTATGCCAGCGGCGCCAACGTGGTGGGCCTGTTGATGGTGCGTTTCGTCATTGCCGCTGCCGCGCTGATGCTGGTGATGCGCGTGCGGCGTATCGGCATCCCGCCGTGGTCGCGTGTGGCCGGGCTGGCGGCGATGGGCGGTATTGGTTACGCGGGGCAGTCGTTCACATTTTTCTCTGCGTTGAACTACGCGCCGGCCAGCCTTGTGGCACTGCTCCTGTATCTGTATCCGATGTTCGTGACGGTGCTGGCGGCGATTTTCTTGCGGGAGCGATTGACCGCGACGGCGATCATCGCGTTGGTGCTGTGTTCGGTGGGGGCGGGGCTGACGGTGGGCGGCGCCGGCCTGTCGGGCGGCAGCCTGCTTGGCATTGCGCTGGGCGTGGCGTCGGCGGTGATCTACTCGATCTACATCACGGTCGGGGCGCGCGTGACGCGTGGGCTGGATCCGCTGGCATGCACAACCGTCATCTGCACGGCAGCGGCTGTGGTCTACACGGGCATGGCGTTGGTGGGCGCGCCTGCGCAATTGCCCGGCACCGTTGCTGGGTGGGCGGCAGCGCTGGCTATTGCGGGGCTCTCAACCGTGGTGGCGATCCTGACCTTCTTTGCCGGGCTGCAAAAGCTGGGCGCGGCGCAGGCATCGATGCTGTCAACACTGGAGCCTGTGGTGACGGTGTTGCTGGCGGCGTTGCTGCTGGGCGAGTCGATTGCGCCGATGCAGATGACGGGCGGCGCGCTGATCCTGGCAGGCGTGCTGTGGCTCACGCGGGCCGATGCAAAACCCGCTGACCACGGTGCGAGTGACATGGCCTGAAGCCCCGATCATCGCTCCAAAAGAAAACCGCCCGACGTGAACCCAGTCGGGCGGTTTTGCTTTCTGCCTTCTTGCGGTTACTTCTTCACGCCTGCCGGTAGACGTTGCAGGCTCTGCACCCGCATCAGGGCCGGACGGTCCGCCATCACGCCATCGTAGAACGCGGCCAGATCACCCTTGAGTGCGGTGCGCGACGCGTCGTTCAGATAGATCATGTGGCCCGACGGGTAGTTCTTGATCGTCAGGTTCTTAGCCTTGATGGCCGAGTCCAGCGGCATCTGCGCCAGCGTCAGCTCGGTCTGGTGGAACGGCGTGACGGCGTCGTAGTAGCCGCTGGCCTGCAGCACCTTCAGGTCGGGGTTCAGGCTCATTGTGGATGCCAAGTCGCCGGCGGTGTACAGCGTGTTGCCGCCGCCCTTGTTGGCGCCTGTCGGGTCGATGTGGCTGAAGTCCCAGTTGTTGAACACGGCGTCGTTCAGGTCCACGAACGACGAGGTCGACGTGTACTTGAGCTGGGTGTTCAGGTAGCTGTTCCACAGCACCGTGTACACGCCGCCGATGTTGGAGATCGACGGATCGTTGCTGCCCGAGTTCGGCAGGATGAACGGTGCGATGCCTTTGCCCGTGTAGTTGGCGCGGCCGTCATACTGGCCGATCTGGATGCCTGGGTTCAGCGTCAGGAAGAACGTGTAGGGCGGGTTGTTGTTCTGCGACGGCACATTGCCCAGCGCAGCCGGATTGCCGAACGTCTGGATCAGCGAGATCGGATCGGTGCCGATGTACGAGCCCATCGTCTGCGCAGCCGACAGATTCAGGTTCAGGCGCACGTTGACGAAGCCGCCATCCGCAGCGCTTGGTGCCTGTGCCAGCGGCGCGAGCGTGTTGTCCGCGTAGTCACGTGCCTGGGCCATGTAGCTGTCGAGATCAGCGGGCGGCGGGTTCACCGTCGTCTTCTTCCAGTACCACGCGTCCGCAGCCAGCGTCGGGAAGATGCCGACGGCCGAGAGCGCATTCGCATAGTCGAGGATGGACGACTGCAGCGTGATGCCGTTCAGCTCGATGCCATCTTCATGCAGCACCCACGACACCACTGCACTGCGCGCCGTGCCATACGACTCGCCGAACAGGAACTTGGGTGAGTTCCAGCGTGAGTACTTGGTCAGGTAGCGCTGGATGAAGCGGTCGATCGAGCGTGCGTCCTGGTCCACGCCCCAGAAGTCCTTATTCTTGGCCGGGGCAATGGCGGCCGAATACCCGGTGCCCACCGGGTTGATGAACACGAGGTCGGAGCGGTCGAGCAGGCTGTCCGGGTTGTCGGGCAGCTTGTACGGCGCGGGCGGCGTGAAGTTCGGGAACGACGACTGCAGCCGCTTCGGCCCGAACGAACCCAGCAGCAGGAACACCGATGACGAGCCCGGGCCGCCGTTATAGAAGAACGTCACCGGCCGGGGCTTGGACGGGTCGGGGTTGTCCTGCGTATAGGCCACGTAGAACATCGACGCGTTGGATTGCGAGGTCACGGGGTCGATGGTCGTCAGATGGCCGGCGGTGGCGGTGTAGGCGATGCTCTTGCCGCCGATGGTGACCGTGTGGTGCGTGATGGCGGCGTTTTCGCCGGGGTCGGCGGACAGCGCGTCATTGGGGCCGGTGCCGTAGACGTTTGGGTCCACATAGGGCTGGTCAGGCGGCACCGCCGCTGTGACCGGTTGCGTGGTCGCATTGCCCGCATTGGAGGCAACGCCGCTGGGGTTGGCTGTGGCGGATGAGTCCCCGCCGCCGCAACCCGCCAGCAGCACGGCGGACAACGCCGCTGCCACCAACGATGCGCCCATGGCTCTGGGCAAACCTGCAAAATCACTGGTCGATAACCTGGATTTTTTCATGGCGATAATGGCCTTTTTCAGGGTGACGAACGCCATCACTTAAAACGGATGGTTTTAAGCTGGCTCCATATCCGGGTTTGCGTTTTGTAATTTCTATCCAGCGCAAAGCGGATATTCTGATTTCCCGTGCGTGATTCGGGAATTAATGCAAGGATTTTTGATTGGGCAAAGCGTCTCCCCTGAAACTCATCGGAGTTTCAAAACCAAGAACTGCTTGGGGTCAGGTTGCAGGCGCGTTCGCGCAAAGTTAACGGCGCTTTGCGAAAACGTTGGCGCAAACAGGTCCGCGGGCTTTCCGTAAATCAGGTCGCGGGCCGGATGGCTTCCAACCTGCGGGTCATCCAATAACGAACAAAAAAGTAGTTCGTAAGGAAACCGTTGTAAAGGTCTGTTTTTCGTCGCACGCGGCGGGATGGTAAAAAAGATAGTCTCGATTCTGCGTGAGGTTATCGAAAGGTGATTAACTACAAAGCGCGCGTGTCATTTCTGGCTGCTTTAGCGACGTGGATGTCGCATCTTGGTGCGTAAGAGCGGGCCTGCGAGGCGTGGCACACCGCATTACAATGCGCTCCTCAACTCTTTCCTGGAGCGCCTAGCAATGCCGATGCTTGAACCGTCCGTGCTGGACCAACTGTTTCACGCAGCCCGCACTCACAACGTGTGGCTGGACAAGCCGGTCGACGACGAACTGCTGCACACCCTGTACGACACCGTGAAGTACGGTCCGACCGCTGCCAATAGCACGCCGGCGCGTTTCGTCTTCGTCAAGAGTGCCGCCGCCAAGGAGCGCCTGGTCCCGTGCATGTCGGCTGGCAACCAGGAGAAGACCCGCCTCGCACCCGTGACGGTGATCGTGGCGTACGACACGCAGTTCCATGAGCAACTGCCCAAGCTGTTTCCGCACACCGATGCGCGTTCGTGGTACGCCGGTGACCAGGCCAAGATCAACGCCGCCGCGCTGATGAACAGCTCGCTGCAGGGCGGCTATCTCGTGATTGCCGCACGTGCCCTGGGCCTGGACTGCGGCCCGATGGCCGGTTTCGACGCCGACAAGGTCAACGAGACGTTCTTCCCCGACGGCCAGTGGAAGGTCAACTTCATCATGAACATCGGCTACGGCGATGCAGAGAAGCTGCACCCACGCAACCCGCGCCTGTCGTTCGAAGAGGCGTGCAAGATCGTCTGATCGACAGCTGATCGCGCCAAGAGAAACGGGGACTCGAATGTCCCCGTTTTTTTATTCCTTCGGCGCCGGTGTCTTCGGTTTGAATTCGCACAGCGGCTCGATGGCGCAGTGCCAGCACTCGGGCTTGCGCGCCTTACACACGTAGCGCCCGTGCAGGATCAGCCAGTGGTGCGCGTCTTGGCGGAACTCCTCCGGTACCACCTTCAGCAGCTTCAGCTCGACTTCCAGCACGTTCTTGCCCGGTGCGAGCCCGGTGCGGTTGGCCACGCGAAAGATGTGCGTATCCACGGCGATGGTCGGCACGCCAAAGGCGGTGTTCATCACCACATTGGCGGTCTTGCGGCCCACGCCGGGCAGCGATTCCAGTGCGGCCTGGTCACGCGGTACCTCGCCGCCGTACTGGTCGAGCAGAATGCGGCACGTCTGCAGGATGTGCTTGCCCTTGGTGCGGTACAGGCCGATGGTCTTGATGTATTCCGTCAGCCCTTCCTCGCCCAGGGCCAGGATCTTGGCCGGCGTATTGGCCACCGGAAACAGCTTGCGCGTCGCCTTGTTCACGCCCACGTCCGTCGCCTGGGCGGACAGCAGCACGGCGATCAGCAGCTCGAACGGCGTGGTGTATTCCAGCTCGGTGGTTGGCGTCGGGTTGTTCTCGCGCAGGGTCTCGAAGATGGCGCGGCGCTTGGCGGGATTCATCGTCGGGGCGTCAGGTGGGGTCGGCGTCGGGGTTGGCGCGGTGCGCGATTTGGTCAGCGATGCGCTTGCGGCGGGCCTCGGCTTCGTCGATCTGCGCTTGCACGTCCGCTGACACGTCGGTCACGTTGCGCGGACCTTGCCCGCGTGCAGCCATCTCGGCCTGCTTCTGGCGCGCGCGCTCGATGGCGGCTTGGATGATCGCCTTCTTGCGCGCCTGTGCGGCCAGCTCGGCGTCATCGGCGGGTTGCTCCGCGCTCACTGCGGCCAGCTTGGCGGCGGCCTTGGCGGCGAGGCGGGCTTCGTTCTCGGCCTGCTCGCGCTTCAGGCGTGCGTTGCGGAAGACGTAGCGGTTGCGGGCAGTGTCGGCTTGTTCCTGGCTCCAGGCGCTCCAGCCTGTGCGGTCGCCGGTGACGGGCACCATGTCGATGCAATCGACGGGGCAGGGCGGGACGCACAGGTCGCAGCCGGTGCACCAGTCTTCGAGCACCACATGCATCGCCTTGGGCGCGCCGACGATGGCGTCGACCGGGCAGGCCTGGATGCACAGGGTGCAGCCGATGCAGCGTTGCGGATCGATAACGGCGATTGCACGCGCTTGCTCGACGCCGTTGGCCGGATCGAGCGGCAGCAGTTCGCCCGTGCGGCCAAGTGCGTCGGACAGCCGGCGGATGCCCTCTACGCCGCCGGGTGGGCAGCGGTTGGGCAGCGCCTCGCCGCTGGCCATCGCCTCAGCGTACGGCCGGCAGCCGTTGTAGCCGCACTTGGTGCATTGCGTTTGTGGCAGGAGGTTTTCGAGCCGGTCGGCTAAGGAAACCACGATGGGAGTTGTCGTTTGAATAACCTGCCATTATCGCCGATTTGCCTGATCCGCAAGGGGTGCATGCCCTGACACCGCTTGCGCCAAGTCACGCGTTGACCATGTGACATAATTCCTTCGTTCTAAACGGACCGACGTGCCATGTCGTCTTACTCCGCCGCGCCGTTCTCCGACGTCGAAACCATCGACTCCCCCAGCGATTCCGCCACGCCGCGCACACGCCGTGACCCGGCGGGCACGCGCCGCCGCATCCTCGCAGCGGCGCTCGAGGAGTTCTCGCGCGGTGGTTTCGCCGGCGCACGGGTCGATGCTATCGCCCGGCGCGCGGAGACCAACGAGCGCATGCTGTACTACTACTACGGCAGCAAGGAGAAGCTGTTTCTCACCGTGCTCGAACATATGTACTTCCGCTTCAAGCAGGCGGAGGAGCAGGTGCAGATCGAGTCGTCCGACCCGCGCGAGGCGGTCGTCCAGCTTGCGCGCTTCGTCTGGGATTTCTATTACGAGAATCCCGAGTTCATCCGTCTGCTCAACAGCGAGAACCTGCACGAAGCGCGGCACCTGAAGACGTCGCCGCACCTGAGTGAGCTGGTCAATCCGGTCATCGATGTGCTGCGCGGCGTGGTCGAGCGTGGGCAGCGCAGCGGCGTTTTTCGCGACGATGTCGACGTGTCGCGGCTGTATCTAACGATTTCGGCGCTGGGGTATTACGTGCTGTCCAACCGCTACACGATCAGCGCGGTGGTGGGGCGCGACATCGCCTCGGCCGATGAACACGAGGCCTTCGCACAGTTGCACATCAAGATGCTGTTGGCGTATCTGGAGCGGCCCAAAGGCTGACGTGACCGCCGCTGCAAACAAAAAAGCCTCGCAAATCGCGAGGCTTTTTCATGGGCACGCCTGACTCAGGCGACGGCCTTGATGCGCGGCGTGTTCTGGTCGTACTGGCGGATGAAATCGCGCAACTGCGGATACACCTGTTCGCGCCAGCGGCGGCCCGAGAAGATGCCGTAGTGCCCGCACTTGGGCGCCGTCAGATGCTGCTTGCGCGTTTTCGGAATACCGGTGCACAGATCATGCGCGGCTTCGGTTTGGCCGCTGCCGGAAATGTCGTCCAACTCGCCCTCGATAGTGAACAGCGCCGTGGTCTTGATGTCTTGCGGGCGCACCGGCTTGCCTTCGATCACCCACGTGCCGTTGGCCAGGTGGAATTCCTGGAACACGTCACGGATGGTTTCGAGGTAGTAATCAGCGGCCATGTCCAGCACGGCGTTGTACTCATCGTAGAAGCGCACGTGCGCTTCGGCGTCTTCCGTATCGCCTTCGATCAGGTTGAGGTAGTAGTCGTAGTGCGACGACAGGTGGCGATCCGGGTTCATTGCCACAAAGCCGGCGTGCTGCAGGAACCCCGGATAAACCTTGCGGCCGTGCCCCGGATAGTTGGCCGGCACCGTGTAGATCACGTTGTTCTCGAACCAGCTGTGCGACTTGTTGGTGGCCAGCGAGTTGACCGCGGTCGGGCTCTTACGCGCGTCGATCGGGCCGCCCATCATGGTCATGGTGCGCGGCGTCTTCTCGCCGTCCGAGGCCATCAGCGAGATGGCGGCCAGCACCGGCACGGTCGGCTGGCACACCGAGATTACGTGCAGCTTCTCGGCGCCAATGTGGTTGATGAACTCGCGGATGTAGTTGATGTAGTCCGACAGATGGAACGCGCCTTGTTCCAGCGGCACCATGCGGGCATCAATCCAGTCGGTCACGTAGACCTTGTGATCCTGCAGCAGCGTGCGCACGGTGTCGCGCAGCAGCGTCGAGTGGTGGCCCGACAGCGGCGCGCACACCAGCACAACGGGCTCGTCCTTGAGCAGCTTGATCGTCTCGGCGTCGTCGGCGTAGCGCTTAAAGCGGATCAGGCGGCAGAACGGCTTCTCGATGATGGTCTGCTCGACGATCGGGATGTCGCGGCCGTTGGACTTGACGGAGCGGATGCCGAATTCCGGCTTCTCGTATTCCTTGCCTAGGCGGTACAACAGCTCGTAGCCGGCCGCGTAGCGTTGGGCGCCGGGCACCATCGACAGCGGGCTCAGCGGGTTGGTGAAAGTCTTGGCGGTGGCTTGGGCCCAGGCCGTCATGGGGCTGAGCAGAGCGCGCTGGAATTCGTGGAGCTGGTAAAGCATGGCTGGACCGGTCTGTGGTGGCGAGGGGCGACGACGCAAACGATTATGCGCTCAGGTGCATGTTACTGCGATGCAGCAAAAACCCTAATAACAGAGTGTTACGGGGCTTATATGATGCGCCCGTGTCAGTCTAGACCGATGCAGCAAAAAAGCGGCCGAAGCCGCTTTTCTTTTTTCAATTGGGCAGGAAGCGTGATGCTTCCAGCACCTTACAGCACATCAGCGATGGCGTTGACCACGGCGTCGATGTTGTGGGTGTTCAGCGCGGCCACGCAGATGCGGCCCGTCGACACCGCGTAGATGCCGTGCTCGTTACGCAGGCGATCCACTTGTGCCGAGGTCAGCCCCGAGTACGAGAACATGCCGCGCTGCGCCTTCACGAACGAGAAGTCGGTCTTCACGCCCTTGGCGGCCAGCTTGTCGACCAGCGCATTGCGCATCGACTTGATGCGATCGCGCATTTCACCCAGTTCCTGTTCCCACATGGCGCGCAGTTCCGGGCTGTTCAGCACCGTGGCGACCACCGTGCCGCCGTGCGTGGGCGGGTTGGAGTAGTTGGTGCGGATCACGCGCTTGACTTGCGACAGCACGCGGGTGGCTTCGTCCTTGCTGGTCGTCACGATCGTCAGGGCGCCGACGCGCTCGCCGTACAGCGAGAACGACTTCGAGAACGAGCTCGACACGAAGAACGGCAGGCCCGATTCCGCAAACAGTTGCACGGCCAGGCCGTCTTGCTGGATGCCATCGGCAAAGCCTTGGTAGGCCATGTCGAGGAACGGGATCAGGTTCTTGGCCTTGATCACTTCCACGACCTGCTTCCACTGGTCGGCGGTCATGTCCACGCCGGTCGGGTTGTGGCAGCAGGCGTGCAGCACGATGATGGTGTTCGCTGCGTAGCTGTTGAGCGAATCCAGCAGGCCGGCGAAGTTCAGGCCGTGCGACGGGGCATCGTAGTACGCGTAGTTGACGACTTCGAAGCCAGCCGATTCGAACAGCGCGCGGTGGTTTTCCCAGCTCGGGTCGGAGATGGCGACCTTGGCGTTCGGGTACAGGCGCTTCAAGAAATCCGCGCCGATCTTCAGTGCGCCAGTGCCACCCAGGGCTTGCGCCGTGACCACACGGCCTTCGGCGATCAGCGGGGAATCGGCGCCGAACAGCAGCTTCTGCACGGCCTGGTCGTAGGCGGCAATGCCTTCGATCGGCAGGTAGCCGCGCGGGGCGATGGTCGCCAGGCGGGCCTTTTCGGCTTCCTGCACGGCGCGCAGCACGGGGATTTTCCCTTCGTCGGTGAAGTACACGCCCACGCCCAGATTCACTTTGGTGCTGCGGGT
>CBJMVH010000096.1:0-11725 GCA_966433195.1 uncultured Ralstonia sp. | reverse complement strand
GCCGTCTCCTTGTACTTCGTCTTCATATCCGCCCCCGTCTCCCGCATCGTCTTGATGACGGAGTCGAGCGACACATAGTGCGTGCCATCCCCGCGCAGTGCCATGCGCGCAGCGTTCACGGCCTTCACCGACGCCATCGCATTGCGCTCAATACACGGAATCTGCACCAGCCCGCCAACGGGGTCGCACGTCAGGCCGAGGTTGTGCTCCATGCCAATCTCAGCAGCGTTCTCCACCTGCGCCGGCGTACCACCCAGCACAGCCGCCAGCGCGCCAGCCGCCATCGAACACGCCACGCCCACTTCGCCCTGGCACCCGACTTCCGCACCGGAGATCGACGCATTCATCTTGTAAAGCATGCCGATCGCACCCGCGGTGAGCAGGAAATCCACCACGCCGTTGTCATTCGCGCCGGGAACGAAGCGGTCGTAGTAGTGCAGCACCGCCGGGATGATGCCCGCTGCGCCATTGGTCGGCGCCGTGACCACGCGCCCACCGGCAGCGTTTTCTTCGTTCACGGCAATCGCATACAGATTCACCCAGTCGATCACCGACAGCGGGTCAGACAACGTGCGCTCGGCCTGCCCCGTGAGGCGGGTGTACAGCTCCGCCGCGCGACGGCGCACATGGAAGGGGCCCGGCAGTTCGCCTTCGGTGCGGCAACCGCGCGTCACGCACGCCTGCATCACGTGCCAGATGTTCAGCAACCCGCTGCGCACTTCCGCTTCCGTGCGCCACGTCAGTTCGTTCTCTAGCATCAACCTGGCGATGGATTTGCCCGTCGATGCGCACATCGCCAGCAGTTCCTTGCCGCTGCGGAACGGATGCGGCAGCTGGTCGTGCGCGGCCAGCACCTGCGTGTTTGGCGCCCCGGCCGTGACGACAAAGCCGCCGCCCACGGACAAGTAGCGCGCCTCGCGCAAGCGTTCACCGGCCGCATCGAAGGCATGGAATTTCATGCCGTTCGGGTGCTCGGCCATGGCCTCGCGGCGATAGAAGGCGACGTGCTCCTTCTCGGTAAAGCGCACGGCGTGACGGCCCAGCAAAGACAGCGATTGCGACGCACGCAACTCGGCCAGCTTGGTCTCGATGGTGTCCGGGTCGATGGTGTCGGGCGCTTCGCCCATCAGGCCGAGGATCACGCCACGGTCCGTGCCGTGGCCCTTGCCGGTGGCGCCCAGCGAGCCATACAGCTCCACGCGCACGCTGGCGACTTGGGGCATCAGCCCATCGGCTTCGAGGCCGCTGGCGAACATCAGCGCGGCGCGCATCGGGCCAACGGTGTGCGAGCTGGACGGGCCAATGCCGATTTTGAAGAGGTCGAAAACAGAAACAGCCATGGGGTAGGGCTCCGGGGGCGCGGGGATAAACAGCGCGAGTCGGCTTATGGCCGCCCGCGCACGGGTTGTTCAGATGCAAACGGCCGCCCCGGGGTACGAGGCGGCCGCTAAGACGCTTGGCGCGCTCAGGCGCCGAGGTCGCCGTCAGTCTTGCGCGTACTCGCTCATCGGCACGCAGGCGCAGAACAGGTTGCGGTCGCCATAGACGTTGTCGGCGCGGCCAACCGGCGGCCAGTACTTCTGCTTGCGCAGCGACGCCACTGGGTAGGCGGCTTGCTCGCGCGTGTACTTGTGTTGCCAGTCGTCAGCCATCACCACGGCAGCGGTGTGCGGCGCGTGCTTGAGCGGGTTGTCTTCGCGGTCGAATTCGCCCGAGATCACCTTGTCGACTTCGCCACGGATGGCGATCATCGCGTCGATGAAGCGGTCGAGTTCCACCTTCGGCTCGCTCTCGGTCGGCTCGATCATCAGCGTGCCCGGCACTGGGAAGCTCATCGTCGGTGCGTGGAAGCCGAAGTCCATCAGGCGCTTGGCGATGTCTTCGTTGCTGATGCCCGATTCCTTCTGCAGCGGACGGATGTCGAGAATGCACTCGTGCGCGACCAGGCCGTGCGCGCCGGTGTACAGCACCGGGTAGTACGGGCTCAACCGCTTGGCCACGTAGTTGGCCGACAGGATGGCCGTCTCGGTGGCGGCAGTCAGGCCCGCCGCTCCCATCATGGCGATGTACATCCACGAGATCGGCAGGATCGACGCCGAGCCGAAGGCCGCCGCCGACACGTTGCCGATGTTCTTGCTGGCGTCTTCACCCGACGCCGCGCGCCCCGGCAGGAACGGTGCGAGATGCGCGCCCACGGCCACCGGACCGACGCCCGGGCCGCCACCGCCGTGCGGAATGCAGAACGTCTTGTGCAGGTTCAGGTGAGACACGTCGCCGCCGAAGTGGCCCGGCGCGGCCGTGCCGACCATGGCGTTCATGTTGGCGCCGTCCACGTACACCTGACCGCCGTGGCTGTGCACGATTTCGCAGACGCGCTTCACGCCTTCCTCGAACACGCCGTGCGTCGACGGGTAGGTGATCATGATCGCCGCGAGGTTCTTGCTGTGCTCCGCGGCCTTCTTTTCCAGATCGGCCAGATCGACGTTGCCGCGCTCATCGCAAGCGACCACGACCACCTGCATGCCGGCCATCTGTGCCGATGCTGGGTTCGTGCCGTGGGCCGACGACGGGATCAGGCACACGTTGCGGTGGCCTTCGCCACGGCTGGCGTGGTACGCGTGGATGATCAGCAGGCCAGCGTATTCGCCCTGCGAGCCGGCGTTCGGCTGCAGGCTCACGGCGGCGTAGCCGGTAGCGGCGCACAGCATCTGTTCGAGCTGGTCGATCATCTCGCGGTAACCCACGGTCTGGTCGGCCGGCGCGAACGGGTGGATGTTCGAGAACTCGGGCCACGTCACCGGCAGCATCTCGGCGGTGGCGTTGAGCTTCATCGTGCACGAGCCCAGCGGGATCATGGTCCGGTCGAGCGCCAAGTCCTTGTCGGCGAGGCTACGCAGGTAGCGCAGCATTTCGTGCTCGGAGTGGTGCGCGTTGAACACCGGGTGCGTCAGATACGCGCTCTGGCGGACCAGCGAAGCCGGGTACGCATCGGCGACGGCTGCTTCGGTCTTGTCGAAGTCCGGTGCCGTTGCGTGCGCGGCGTGCGCGAAGATGTCCCACAGCGCGACCACGTCGGCGCGCGTGACGGTCTCGTCCAGCGAGATGCCCAGTCGCGCATCGTCGATCTGGCGCAGGTTGATGCCGTGCGCCTGCGCAGCGATGTGCAGGTTGGCGGTGCGCGGGCCGGTAGCGACCGTCAGCGTGTCAAAGAAGGCATCGGATTCCAGCGTGTAGCCGATTGCGCGCAGGCCGGCGGCCAGCGTAGCGGTCAGGCGATGCACGCGTTGCGCGATGCGCTTGAGGCCTTGCGGGCCGTGGTAGACGGCGTACATCGACGCCATCACGCCCAGCAGCACCTGCGCGGTACAGATGTTCGAGGTGGCCTTCTCGCGGCGGATGTGCTGTTCGCGCGTTTGCAGTGCGAGGCGATACGCCGAATTGCCTTGCGCATCGACCGTCACGCCCACGAGGCGACCCGGCATCGAGCGCTTGAACGCATCGCGCACGGCCATGTAGCCGGCGTGCGGGCCACCGAAACCGAACGGCACGCCAAAGCGCTGCGTGTTGCCAATCACCACGTCGGCACCCCATTCGCCCGGCGCGGCCAGCAGCGTCAGTGCGAGCAGGTCAGCAGCGGCAACCACCAGACCACCGGCAGCGTGCACGGCATCGGTCAGCGCTTGATACGTCGACAGATCCCCCAGCAGTGCACCGTTGGCGCCGGGGTATTGCAGCAGTACGCCGAACGCGTCGTGCTTGGCAGCGTCCGCCGCCGGGCCGGTCACGACTTGCACGCCGATCGGCTCGGCGCGCGTGCGCACGACTTCCAGCGTTTGCGGCAGCACGTCGTCGGCCACGAAGAACACGGTCGATTTCGACTTGCCGATGCGCTGCAGCAGCGTCATCGCTTCAGCGGCGGCGGTCGCTTCGTCCAGCATCGACGCGTTCGCGATGTCCATGGCGGTGAGGTCGATCACCATCTGCTGGAAGTTCAGCATCGCTTCCAGGCGGCCTTGCGAGATTTCCGGTTGGTACGGCGTGTACGCCGTGTACCAGGCCGGGTTCTCGAGGATGTTGCGCAGGATGACGCCCGGCGTGTGCGTGCCGTAGTAGCCCTGGCCAATCAGGCTCTTGGCCACGCGGTTCTGACTGGCGATGCCGCGCAGCTTGGCCAGTGCGGCTTCTTCCGTCAGCGGCTCGGTGAATTCGCCCAGCGGCATCACGTCTTGGCGGCGGATGGCAGCGGGGATCACGGCGTCGATCAGCGCGGCGCGGCTGGCGTAGCCCAGCGTGGAGAGCATCGTCGCCTGCTCTTCGGGCGACGGGCCGATGTGGCGGGCGGCGAAGGCGTCGCGCGCCTCCAGGGCAGCCAGCGTGGGACGTTCGGCAGCAAGGGCCGAGGAAGCGGGGTGCGGAGCGTTCATGGCAAGGGCTCGAATCAAACTGAAAAAGCCGATGCACGGGTCAGGCGCATCGGCTTGTGGTGTGGCTTAGCCTTTCGTGGCAGCGTACTGGTCGGCCGACATGAGCGCGTTCACATCGTCGGCGTTGGCCGGCTTGATCTTGAACAGCCACGCGGCGTAGGCATCGGCGTTGACCGATTCCGGCGCGCCAGCCGCATCCGCGTTGGTGTCGATGATCTCACCCGACACCGGTGCGTAGATGTCCGAAGCGGCCTTCACCGATTCCACCACGGCAATCGCTTCATCCTTGGACACCGCGCGACCGGCTTCCGGCAGCTCCAGAAACACGATGTCGCCCAGCGCGTCTTGCGCGAAGTCGGTGATGCCGACGGTCAGCGTGCCGTCGGCTTCAACGCGGACCCACTCGTCGTGTTCGGTGTACTTCAGATCAGCAGGAAAGTTGCTCATGAAAGGTTTCTCCGGAAGATTGGAATGATTGGAATTCGGGGTTCAGCTGACCAGCGCCTTGCCATTGCGCACGAACGGCAGTTTAACCACAGTCGCGGTCAACTTGCGGTCGCGGATCTCCACCTGCACGTCGGTGCCGATGGCCACGTCCTTGGGCAGGCGCGCCAGCGCGATGGACAGCGACAGGCTCGGGCTGAAGGTGCCGCTGGTGATCTCGCCATCACCGGCGGCGGTGATGACTTTCTGATGGGCACGCAGCACGCCGCCCTTGTCGCGCAGGATCAGGCCGACGAACTGCTGGCGCTGGCCTCCAGCTTGCAGCGCCGCCTTGCCGGTGAAATCGCGTTCGCTTTGCAGATCGACCGTCCAGGCGAGACCGGCGTCCAGCGGCGAAACGTGCTCGTCCATGTCCTGGCCGTAGAGGTTCATGCCGGCTTCCAAGCGCAGCGTGTCGCGTGCGCCCAGGCCTGCCGGGCGCACACCGGCTTGCAGCAGGCGTTCCCACACACCGGCGATCTGCGCGGCGGGCACCACCAGCTCGAAGCCGTCTTCACCGGTGTAGCCGGTGCGCGCGACCATGATCTCGCCCACGTTTTCCACGGTGACGAAGCCCGCGTTGAACGGCTTGAGCGCGTCGCCCACGGCCTGCGTGCCGGGCAGCGCCGCGTAGGCCTTGGCGCGGGCGTTCGGGCCCTGCACGGCCAGGATGCCCAGGGGCTCAGCGCCGGCGTTGTTGTCGGAGCGGCGCGGCGTGATGGTCACGCCCGTGCCGGCGGCTTCGTTCTGCGCGACGATCCACTCGAGGTCGGTCGGCGCGGTGCCGGCGTTGACCACCAGGCGGAACCAGTCTTCGCGGAAGAAGTAGACGATCAGGTCGTCGATCACGCCGCCCTTGGGGTTGAGCATGCAGCTGTAGAGGGCCTTGCCCGGAGTTTGCAGCTTGTCGACGTTGTTGGCGAGCAGCCCACGCAGAAAGTCGCGCACACGCGCGCCGGTGACGTCGACCACGCACATGTGCGAAACGTCGAAGATGCCCGCGTCTTGCCGCACGGCGTGGTGTTCTTCGATCTGGGAGCCGTAGTTGACGGGCATGTCCCAGCCGCCAAAGTCGACCATGCGGGCGCCCAGCGAGCGGTGGATGGCGTTGAGCGGCGTGTGTTGGAGCGTCATGGAATCTCTCGGCGTGTGGCGCCGCCGGGGTTGACCTCAAGGGTGGCCAGGCAGCGACGCGTTATTCGGGACCAGAAAAGCAAAAAGGCCACCTGCGCAGCCTGATGCCTCATGGTGACACCATGACGATCATCAAACTGCGCAGATGGCCCCTCTGTCCTTGGTACCTGAGAGATTGCGAGCGGGGCGCATAGCGGTGCGCGCCGTTCGTGAGCCCCTTCGGTGGGCGCCTGCAGTGGTCGTGCAGCGCCAGCTCTCCAGAGTGCGGTCAGACGCATGTCTGGCCGATCCGCCCGGTCCTGGATGCCTGAGAGTTTTCGGGTGCTACCCCTTCGGCGGCGGCAGGCCTGATGTGGCTGACGCGCTCTCCCGGATGGATGCGCGGAATGTACGGAAGGGGGCTGGGATTGTCAATTGGGGCTGACCGCCCGCGCCTAGGTCGCCATCAGCCATCTCGCACGGCCGCGCCAAAGAAAACAGCCGCACCAAATCGGGTGCGGCTGATAGCGGGTCGTCGGGAACGCGGCGCAGTTGCCGCTTACTTGCCGATCTGACGGCTCACTTGGTTTTCCTGCTGGTTCAGCGTGCGTTGTTCCTGCTTGGTGATGTGGCCACCGTTCTGGGCGGCCATGTCGCGCTCTTCCTGGCGGATCTGGCGGTCTTCCTTGTGCAGCGCCTTGGCTTGGCCCTTGGTGATCTCGCCTTCCTTCACCTCGTTATGGATGCGCTTGTTCTGGTTGGCCAGGCGGTGGTTGACCTCGGCGCGGCGCGGGTGATCCTTTTGCCACTGCGTTTGTGCAAAAGCGCCCGTGGTGGCGGACAGGGCAACGGCGGCAACAGCCAGGGTCTTGACGATGCGGTTCATGGTTTTCCTCCGGTGGGCGGCCGACTGATTTCAGCCGCTGTCCCGTCCATAACGGCCGGTTTCGGCCGGCGGCTTACGGCCGTCGTGTAACCGGGCGTAAGCCGTGTAACGGCATCGGAGAAAGCGAGGGGCACAAACGATTGCGTGCGCCATAAGAACCGACGCGCAAAGAAAAACGGACGCGCCCGTGAGGTGCGCGTCCGTCAGCTTCAAGCAGTCAACGCTGCCATGGGCTTACCAGCCGAAGCCGGCGCCAACACCCACGTTGTACTCGCTGCCGCCAGCGGTCGAGCCACCGATCGTGACGGTCGCACGCGAGCCGATCTTGCGCTGGTAGCCGATCGCCAGTGCAGCTTGCCCGCGATACACGCCCGTGCCGATCGCCATGCGGTTGTCGGTCTGCAGACCGGCCGCGCTGGCGACCATGGTGGACATGGCCGCGCTCATCGCGCCAACCCGGTTGACCTTGGTGTCGACTTGGTTGACTTGGCTTTGCAGGCTGTTGACGCTGTTTTGCATGTCAGCAATCTTGGCTTGCGCACTGTACAGCTGACCACCGTTGACAGCTTCCTTGCTGTTCTCGGTGATTGCGCCATCGGCCACGTTCGTGATGGCGCGCTCGTTACCAACGGAGCCGACCGACACAGTGTTGGCCCGATCGGCCACCGAGTTGGCACCCAACGCCACGCTATTGTTTGCCGTGGCGGTTGCATTGGCGCCTGCAGCCGTGGCGTTGTTGCCCGAGGCGGTGGCGGTTTCCTTCGAGGTAGGAGTTGCACCCGTGCTGGCGAACATCGCGTTGGCTTGACCTTCACCGCCGCCGGCAGGCCCACCGGTACCACCGCTGCCCGTCTCAAGCTTGACGACCCGGCCATCGAGGTTGGCCAGCGCGTCGCCAACGTTGTAGTGCGTCTCACCGCCCACGGTATAGCTCGGCGGGGTCCATACGCCGCCAGTGTATGAGGCACCGCCGCCCAGCGCGCCGGCGAGGTTGGAGCCCACACCAGTCAGCTGACCGAAGTTGACCGCATCCGAGGCAGCTACGCCATTCGCCACGTTTTGCAGACGCGTCGCTTCGCCACCCTTGTTGAAGGTGACGGAGGTTTTGTCGGCGCTGTCATACGTCACGACGTTGGCGAGCGATCCGTCTTCGCCGACGACGCCAGCGGCTTTCAGCTGACGGACGTTCACGGCATCAGTGTCCTCCGAACCATCGGCCACGTTCTTGATCTGCACCGGGCCCGTGCCTGCGCCCTTGAGCGTGACGCTGGTGCCCGACGCATCGTATTGAACGGAATTATTGGCCACAGCCTGAACCGCCTTGACCTGACCGACGTTGGCGGCGTCGGTGTCAGCTTCGCCAGCCTTCACGTTCCGCAGCAAAACGGGGGTGCCGTCGTTACCGAACTTGACCTCGGTCTTGGTGTCGCCGGTGTAGGTCACGACGTTGGCGATCTGGCCATCGTCACCCACCACGCCAGCAGCCCTCAGCTGGCGCACGTTGACGGCATCGGTGTCGTCCGAGCCATCGGCGACGTTCTTGATCTGGATGGCGTTGCCGCTACCGTTGTCGAGCGTGACGGTGTTGCCGGTCGTGTCGTACTTGACGGCGCGCGTGTCGAGTTCGCCGAGTTGCGTGCCCAGCTTGTCGATGTCCTCAGCGTTGTTGACGATGTGGTTGTTCAGGTTGGAGAGCGCGTCGCCCACGTTGTGATAGATGTCCTGCCCCGAGATGGGATCAGGGCTCAGCACGTAAGTCGGCGGAGTGATCAGACCTGTGGCCGGGTCCACCTTGGCGCTGCCACCCAGTGCGGCTGCAACGTTGCCGGCATTGGCGGCCGCCAGTGCGTTGGCAGCCTGGAGATCGTCGTGCACGGCCTTGACCTGACCGTAGTTGGCGGCGTCGGTGTCGGCCGTACCTGCCGTTACGTGAGTCAACTTACGGGTGATGGTATTGCCGGCCGAATCCGTGCCAGCAAAGCTCATCTCGGTGCCGGCGCCCGCCGAATCCACCGTGAGGTTGCCAGTGGCGACATCCTTCTGCACCAGGCCAATCGAGCCTTCGCCAATCTGCTGGCTCAGGTTGTTGATGTTGGTGGTGTTGTCCGACGTGCGCGTGTCGAGGTTTTCCAGCGCGGAGCCGACGTTATCGAAATCCTTCTTTGTTGCGTCGCCGGTGCTGGTGGCGAGCGAGTAGGTTGGCGCAGTCACCTTGCCATCCGCACCGACGGCTGCACCGCCGCCCAGTGCTTCGGCGACGGAACTCGCTGTGGCGCTCAGTTGGCCAAAGTTGACGGCATCGGTACCGCTGGTGCCGGCAGCCACGTTCGTGATCTGACGCTCCTTGCCAGCCGACCCCACGGACACCGTAGATGCGCGGTCCGCCACTGAGCCAGTGCCCAGCGCAACCGAGTTCTCCACCGTGTCGAGAACGCGGCTATTTGCACCGATAGCAACAGCATCCTTGCCACCAATCTCCGCGCCCGCGCCAATGGCGATGCTCGACGCAAAGTTGGCAGATGCGAACTGGCCAATGGCCACAGCGCCCGTATCAAGTGCACCAGCATTGTTGCCCACGGCTACGCTGCCATTGCCCACTGCCGCCGTGCCCGCGCCGACCGCGGTAGAGGCGGCTCCGCTTGCCAGACTGGCGCCGCCCACTGCGAGAGCGTCGTTGCCAGTGGCAGCGGCAGGGCCGGTCTCGGCGACCGCGTTGTACGCAACGTAGTTGTTGGAGGTGGCCTTTTCCAGCTGGCTCAGGTTGACGGCATCGGTTGCTTGCGTACCGTTGGCCACGTTGGTCAGCTTGCGGGTGATGGTGTTGCCGGTGGCATCCTTGCCGGCGAAGTCCACTGCAGTGCCATCAGTGTCTTTCGCCACGGTGATGTCCGCACCAGGCGCAGCTTGCTGAACCATGCCGGCCGTGCCGTTGGTCAGGTTGGTAATGTTGGTGGTGTTGTTAGCGATGCTGGCGGCGTTGCCCTTGATGCGATCGTCAAGGTTACCTAGTGCACCACTCACATTACGAAAGGTCGTGTCCCCTTTGCTGTCCGCACCCAGGGTATATGTCGGGTCAACCACTTGACCGGTGACAGAATTGATTGAGGCACCCAAGACCCTTGCAATACCGGCATTTACGCCTGCGAACTGACCATAGTTCACTGCGTCATTGATGTCCCTGCCGACCGCAACACCCGTTAGACGACGGTTGCCGTCTAACAAGCTCGAAATATCCACAGTTCCGGTTGAGCCACCGGGCCCGTTACCAACGTCTCTGCCTACGTTGATCGTACCCGTATCGGGATCCTGCACTACCAAGTCGGCAGCGGCTGCGCTCGGCGCCAGCACGATAGCGGCCCCCGCAATCAAGGCGGACGCCGACGTTTGTACAACCGCACGCCCCTTCCCACGCCCACGCGCAATCTCCGAAACCGCCATCCATACACCGATCGCCTTATTGAAGACAACCCGATACGCTTTGTTCATGTCCATCACCCCTGCGGATATCAAATAGAAATTCGATGCCAATCCAAATAAATGGATGATTGGCGATCGCAGAGTCTGTACAAATCGCGGGGCAGATTCCGTTGAGTTGCGTGCAAATCGCAATGAATGGTGGAAATCGTGAAACCAGAAAACTCTGATGCCAAAGAGGTGTGATGCCCGCCTGTTGCGACGGCATTCTTTCGCACTGCCATGCAGACGAGGCACTCGATACGTCACAACAAATTCCAAAAATCAGTAAATTCTGATTTTTTTATTTGACTGTGATCAATAAAGAAATATCGGATTTAGGGTGGATGCTGCCGGGGTATCAATAAGGGGTTAACCGCTTTAGAAATAAAATCCCTGACATGAAAATGTGAAAAACCCATCAGGCATTCGGCTCAGAACCAATCAGAAAACGCCTATCCCCTATAGCTTCTGCGCCCTCCGGATCGCCCCCGCCACAGGCCATGAGCAGCGCCATCCCCGCGTGCTACCATCGCCCTCCGCTGTACGTTCCCGCCTGATTTCCTCCGCCTGTTCCCATGTCTTCTGGTCTCGCCCACGGGCTCAATGTTGCCCAATCCGAAGGTGTGCACTACCTCGACGGCCCTTGCCTGGTGCTGGCCGGGGCAGGCTCGGGCAAGACGCGCGTGATCACGCAGAAGATCGCGCACCTGATCCTCGACAAGGGCTTCGAGCCCAAGCACATCGCCGCCGTCACATTCACCAACAAGGCGGCCAAGGAGATGCAGGAGCGCGTGGCCAAGCTGATGGAAGGCAAGACGCGCGAAGATGGCAAGCGCATCCCCATCAAGCAGCTGACGGTGTGTACGTTCCACTCGCTGGGCGTGCAGATCTTGCGGGCCGAGGCCGAGCACGTGGGCCTGAAGCCGCGCTTCTCGATCATGGATTCGGACGACTGCTTCGGCATGATCCAGGAGCAACTGGCGACCACCGACAAGCAGCTCATTCGCCGCGTGCAGAGCACGATCTCGCTGTGGAAGAACGGTCTCGTTGATCCGGAGACCGCCATTGCCGAGGCGCTCGCCAACAACAACGTCGATGACCACCAGGCCGCGCTGGTGTACCGCAACTATGTTGCCACGCTGCATGCGTATCAGGCGGTGGACTTTGACGACCTGATCCGCATTCCGGCCGAGCTGTTCGCGCGCAACGAGGAAGTGCGCTTGAAGTGGCAGAACCGCCTGCGTTATTTCCTCGTCGACGAATATCAAGACACGAATGCCTGCCAGTACCAGTTGCTCAAGCTGCTGGCGGGCGGCTCGCACCTGCGTGCGCCGGCCTTCACGGCGGTGGGCGATGATGACCA
>CBJMVH010000095.1:0-12462 GCA_966433195.1 uncultured Ralstonia sp. | reverse complement strand
ACAGCCAGATGGAAAAGGACGGCCTGGAGGAAGAGCGCCGCCTGATGTATGTGGCCATTACGCGGGCGCGCGAGCGGTTGTACCTGTCTTTTGCGCAAAGCCGCGTCTTGCACGGGCAGGTGCGTTATCACATCCGCTCACGCTTCTTCGATGAGTTGCCCGAGGAAACGCTGAAGTGGCTCACGCCGCAGCATTCGGGCTACCAGTCCACGCGCAACGTGCAAGCCGACAGCGCCTGGGGTAAAGACTGGTTCAAACGCCCGCAGCGCGGCGACGAAGACTCCTACACCGGCACCCGCCCGACCGGCGGCATGGACACCGGCAAGAACTACGCCGATGCCAAGCGCGCCGAAGCCACCGGCTTCCGCGTCGGGCAGTCCGTGTTCCACAACAAGTTCGGGGAAGGCGTCATCACGACGCTGGAAGGCGAGGGCGCCGAGGCGCGCGCCCACATCAAGTTCAACCGCCACGGGGTGAAGGTGCTGGCGCTGGGCATCGCCAAGCTGGACCCGATCAACTGAGCGTCGATCGGGCTCTCGGCCAAGTCAGGCCGTCGTGTCAGTCGTCTGACCGGCGGCCTGTGTCACGTTGAAGCAGCCGCGGTAAGTGGCGTAGATCGAGCAGTACAGCACCGTCACCACCGCCATCTGGTAAGGCGCGATCAGCGCCGGGGCAATCGTGCTCGCGCCGATTGCCGCCAGAGCGGCTTCCAGGAACGAAGGCACGGCGACCATCAGCACGGCGAACATCAGCCCGTACAGCAGAAACGCCATGCGGTTGCGCCAGACCGCGATCCAGCTGAAGAACAGGGCTTTCTTCACGGGAATGTCGTGCCACGCCACCAGCAGTGGCGAAAACCAGAACAGCATGGCCACCGGCAGATACAGCGCCAGCCCCAACAGGCTCAGCAGATACAGTTGCCGCGCCATGTCGGACGTGACATTGCCGTCAAACACAGCCTTGGCGATGTCGGCATCAATCTGCGTCGTGATCAGCAAGACGATGACGAAGCACAGCCCCACGTGTACGAGGCCCAGGCGCCAGAGGCCGCGGGCGGCGTCCTTGCCGTAGGCGCGAAAACCCGTCAGCAGCGAAGCCGGACCGATCGGCTTGCCGGCCACCGTGTCCCGGCATGCGGACATGTAGCCCACGAAGATACCGGGTGCCAGCGCCACCAGCAGCAGCGACAACACGGGCAACAGCAACTGCGTCGTCAACGCGGCGAAGCTATACAGCATGGTCAGCAGCAAGAACGCGATCGGATTCTTGCGGAACAGCCACACGCCCTGGCGCAGCCAGACGTAGCCTTGCTTGGCCGGGACTTCAATCAGTTGCATGGTTGGGGAAGGTCCAGAGTCAGGCCGTTGGCGCCAACCCGCTCGCGCAGTACGCGTTCAAAATGGGTCGGGTCATGCGGCTTGAGCAGTTCGGCATCGCGCGGGAGGTAGAAATCCCACAGGCGCGAGACCCAGAAACGGTAGGCGGCGGCGCGCAGCATGTCTTGCCAGTGCCGTGCCTCTGCCTGGGTGAACGGGCGCACGGCGTGATACGCGTGGAGCATGGCGCGTGCCCGCTCGGCATCCAGCACACCGGTGGCCAGGTCGATGCACCAATCGTTGACGGTGACGGCCACGTCGAAGAGCCACTTGTCGACGCCGGCGAAGTAGAAATCGAAGAAGCCGCCCAAGCGCTCCGGGTGGCCATCGGCGGCCGGCTCGAACAGCACGTTGTCACGGAAGAGGTCGCAATGGCACGGGCCTTCGGGCAGCGCAGCGTAGTCGGCGCTGGCGAAGAAGCGTTGCTGATGCGCGAGTTCGCTCTCCAGCAGCGCGCGCGTGTCGCCGTGCACGAAGGGCACCACGTCGGGCACCACCTCGTTCCACCACGGCAGGCTGCGCAGGTTCGGCTGATGGCGGGGGTAGTCGCGGCCGGCCAGGTGCATGCGTGCGAGCATGTCGCCGACGATGGCGCATTCGGATACCGTCGGCGCCAGGTTCGAGCGGCCCGGCAGACGCGTCACGATGGTTGCCGGCTTGCCGTTGAGTATGCGCAGAATCTCGCCATCGCGGCCGGGGATCGGCGCCGGCACGCTGATGTCGTGCTGTGCCAGATGCTGCATCAGGTGCAGATAGAAGGGCAGTTGCTCGAGCGTCAGCCGCTCGAACAGGGTGACGACGTATTCGTGTGTCTGCCCGTCCTTCTCTGTGGTCAGGAAGAAGTTGGAGTTTTCGATCCCGGAGGGGATGCCGCGAAATGCGCGCACGGCGCCCACATCGTATTGATCCAGCCAGAGAGCGATCTCGGCGTCAGAGACCGGGGTGAAAACAGCCATGCTTCAGGAGTCGGAAACGGGTGAAAGGAGAGGGCGCGGCATACCAACGTTACCGCGCCGATGCGCCCTGCGGCGCAAGCAGAAACTCAGAACTTCAGGACGTTGACCGAGGGCACCCGATCAACATCGCCGCGTTCACGGATGCGCGGCGAGCTGTCTTCCGGCTTGCTCAGGTTGTACGACGTACCCATGCCCGATTTGACGTGGATATCCGGCGCCCGACCCTTCTGAAAGCGGTATTCCTCAACTTGCGTGCCGTCGTTGTCGCGGTACTCGAAGCTCGGCTTGACGGTTTCGTTGTGGATGGCGCCGCGCGTGGGTTTGGCCAGCGGCTGATTGTTGATGGCCTTGACGTCGGGCAGGTCCAGGCCTGCGCTGTCGGATGTCACCTCGGCGTGCGCGGGCAGGGCCAGCCAGAGAACAGCGCCTGCCAGCAGCCCTGCATGGCGCACGCGTCGCATCAGGCGCGCGGCATTGGCAAAGCCGGAGTGAACTGCGGCGGCGGACGGGTGAAACAGCGAATCCATGATGGACTCCGGCGAGTGATCTGGGACCCTACATTCTAGCAGTCCAGCCCCCTAGCCATCGTCCATCGGATGGAGCCGATCGTCACACCCGGGCTTACAGATAGAACATCTCTTCCTTGGGCGGAATCGGCGACGTGCCTTCGCGCTTTTCGTAGAACTCGTAGACGGCGTCGAGCGCGTCCTTGGGCTCGTCGACGATGCGCATGATGTCGAGGTCGTGCTCGGCAATCAGGCCCATCGGCAGCAGCGTGAAGCGGAACCAATCCAGCAGGCCCTTCCAGAAGCGGCTGCCGAACATCACCACCGGCACGCTGCGCGATTTGCCCGTCTGCACGAGCGTGAGCACCTCGGCCAGTTCATCGAGCGTGCCGAACCCGCCGGGCATGACGATGAACGCGTCGGAGTTCTTCACGAAGGTGACCTTGCGCGTGAAGAAATGGCGAAAGCGCATCGAGATGTCCTGATACGGATTGCCTTGCTGTTCGTGCGGCAATTCGATGTTCAGTCCGACGCTGGCCGACTTGCCCGCGTGCGCGCCCTTGTTGGCCGCTTCCATGATGCCGGGCCCGCCGCCGGAGATGACGGCGAAACCCGCATCCGAGAACAACCGCGCGATTTCGATGGTGCGTTCGTAGTACGGCGAATCCTCGCGAAGCCGCGCGCTGCCGTAGATCGAGACGGCCGGACGGATCTCCGAGAGGTACTCGGTCGCCTCGATGAACTCTGCCATAATCGTGAACATCTGCCAGGAGGCGCGCGCTTTCTTTGCGGTGGCGCGTTCCTCGTCGGCGAGTGCCCGCAGGCTGGGGATCATCTTGCGATCGGTGCGGCCGTGTGCCACGTCAGCTTTAGGCTCGTGTTCAACGCCCACCGTCACGTTGACGTCCATATCAGCCGTGGTGGCCTGGCGCGCGGGGATGACCCCGGTCAGCTCCGTCGCGGACACATCAGCAGCCTGCTTCGCCACGCCGCCAGGTGTCGAACCTTCAGCGGAAGCGTCATTGTCGGAAGCGCCCTTAGGCGTTCCAGTCACATTAGAGTCCATGGGAATGTCGGAAAGTCAAGAAACGCTGTTGCTCGTCGATGGCTCGAGTTATTTGTACCGTGCTTATCACGCACTGCCCGACTTGAGAAATGGAGAAGGGTTTCCTACGGGGGCCATCTACGGGATCGTCAACATGCTGCGCAAACTGCGCAACGACTACCCGGCCAAGTATAGCGCTTGCGTTTTCGATGCTAAAGGCAAGACGTTCCGCGACGACCTGTATCCGGCCTACAAGGAACATCGTGCGCCGATGCCGGACGACCTGCGCGCGCAGATCGAACCCATCCACGAAGCCGTGCGCGCGCTGGGCTGGCCGATCCTGATGGTGGATGGCGTGGAAGCCGACGACGTGATCGGCACCCTGGCCGAACGTGCCGCCAAGGAAGGTGTTCGCACCATCGTCTCAACGGGCGACAAAGACCTCGCCCAACTGGTGAACGACCACGTTACGCTGGTCAACACCATGACTAACGAAACGCTTGACCCCGCTGGCGTGCAAGCCAAGTTTGGCGTGCCGCCAGAGCGCATCGTCGACTACCTTTCGCTCATTGGTGACACGGTCGACAACGTGCCGGGCGTGCCTAAGGTCGGCCCGAAGACGGCGGTGAAGTGGCTGACCGAATTCGGCACGCTCGACAACATCATTGCCCGCGCGGGCGAGATCAAGGGCGTGGTAGGCGAGAACCTGCGCAATACGCTCGAGTGGCTGCCAAAAGGCCGCGAGCTGCTGACGGTCAAGCTCGATTGCGATCTGTCGAAGGAAGTGCCGACGTTTGATGCGTTGATCGACGGCGGTGAAGACAAGGCTGAGCTCGTCGATTTCTTCAGCCGCTATGGCTTCAAGACCTGGCTGCGCGAAGCTTCCGGCGAGGCGTTGCCCGATACACGCAGTGTGGGTGCGGCACGCAAGGCCGCGACGCCCGTGAAGAACTACGCTGCGGAGGCGCAGCAGCCGGCGCAGGCCAATCTGTTCGACGTGGAAGCCCCGCCCGATGAAGTCCAGTACGAAACGGTGACCACCGAAGCGCAGCTTGAATCGTGGATGCAGCGCCTGGATGAAGTCGACCTCGTCTGCATCGATACGGAAACGACGTCGATTGATCCGATGCTCGCGCAGCTCGTGGGCATTTCGCTGTCGGTCAAGCCGGGCGAGGCGTGCTACATCCCGGTCGCGCATCGCGGGCCCGATGTGGCTGGCCTGGATGCGGTGGCACAGTTGTCGCGCGACACGGTGCTCGCACGCATGAAGCTGTGGCTGGAGGACGAATCGCGTAAGAAGGTCGGCCAGCATCTGAAGTACGACGCGCATGTGTTTGCCAACCACGGCATCGCGCTGCGCGGTATCCAGCACGACACGATGCTGGAATCGTACGTGCTGGAATCGCACCGCAATCACGGCATGGATGCGCTGGCCGAGCGCGTGCTGCATCTGAAGACGATTACCTACGAAGCGGTGTGCGGCAAGGGTGCATCGCAGATCGGCTTTGACGAGGTGCCGCTCGACCGCGCGACCGAATACGCGGCCGAAGATGCCGACATCACGCTGCGCCTGCATCGCACGCTGTTCCCCAAGGTGGAGCAGGACGACAAGCTGCGCTACGTCTACGAGCAGATCGAAATGCCCACCTCCGTCGTGCTGCAAAAAATGGAGCGCAACGGTGTGCTGGTCGACAGCGACCGTCTGGCCAAGCAGAGCAACGAGCTGGGCTTGCGCCTAATCGATCTGGAAGCCGAGGCGCACAAGCTGGCGGGGCAGCCGTTCAACCTGAGCTCGCCCAAGCAGATCGGCGACATCTTCTTCAACCAGATGAAGTTGCCGGTTATCAAGAAGACGGCGAGCGGTGCGCCGTCGACGGACGAAGAAGTGTTGCAGAAGCTGGCGGAAGACTATCCGCTGCCGAAGCTGCTGCTCGACTATCGGGGTTTGGCGAAGCTCAAGTCCACCTACACCGACAAGCTGCCGAAGATGGTCAACCCGCGCACCGGCCGCGTGCATACCACGTACGGCCAGGCCACGGCGGTGACGGGGCGTCTCGCTTCGACCGATCCGAACCTGCAGAACATTCCGGTGCGCACGGAAGAAGGGCGGCGCATTCGGGAAGCGTTCATTGCACCGGAAGGCAGCATGATCGTCTCGGCCGACTACTCGCAGATCGAACTGCGCATCATGGCGCATCTGTCGCAGGACGAAGGCCTGATGCGTGCATTCCAGGAAGGCCAGGACGTGCACCGCGCGACCGCCGCCGAGGTGTTCAACGTGACGCCGCTGGAAGTCACGGCAGACCAACGCCGCGTGGCCAAGGTCATCAATTTCGGCCTGATCTATGGCATGAGCGCGTTCGGGTTGGCGAGCAACCTGGGCATCGGCCGCGACGCCGCCAAGCTGTACATCGACCGCTACTTCGCCCGCTACCCGGGCGCCGCGCGCTACATGGACGAAACCCGGCAGACCGCACGCGAGCGCGGTTATGTGGAGACCGTTTTCGGCCGCCGCCTGTGGCTGCCCGACATCAACGGCGGGAATGGCCCGCGCCGCCAGGCGGCCGAGCGCGCTGCCATCAACGCGCCCATGCAGGGGACGGCGGCCGATTTGATCAAGCTCTCGATGCTGGCCGTGCAGGGTTGGCTGGAGGCCGAATCGATGCGGTCGCGTCTCGTCATGCAAGTGCACGATGAACTGGTGTTGGAGGTGCCGCAGGACGAATTGGCCGTGGTGCGTGAGCGTCTGCCCGAGTTGATGTGCAGCGTTGCCACGCTGCGCGTGCCGCTGGTGGCCGAAGTGGGTGTGGGCGCCAACTGGGAAGAGGCGCACTGAGGTACTGCCCCTACCGCCGCACAAGAATTGACAGTGACTTTCCTGCCAAGGCAGTCTGCGAACGATCGTGCCATGTGCCATTCATGATCCGGCCTATCTGGTTGCTTGGGGTTGCGGCCGATTTTGCATTGCAGCAGACTGCATCTAATCGATCACCTGATCGCACAGTTTTTCAAGGCTTGTAGGAGAAACACATGGCAGGGCTCGCGGATGGCGCAAGGGCGGCGAATGGCCCGCGCATCGTGGTGGTGGGCGGTGGGGCAGGCGGGCTGGAATTGGCAACGCGCCTGGGCGACAAGCTAGGCAAGCGTGGCGCTGCGCAGGTGGTGCTGGTCGACCGTAACCCGACACACATCTGGAAACCGCTGCTGCACGAAGTCGCCGCCGGCAGCATGGACCCGAACACCCATCAGCTCGAATATGCCGCGCAGGCCCGCTGGCATGGCTTTGAGTTCCAGCAGGGCGAATTGAAGGGGCTCGACCGGGCCGCCAAGACCATCACCATCTCCGGCAGCCTGGATGCCGATGGCACCGAGGTGCTGCCCGAGCGCGCCATTGCGTACGACACGCTGGTGCTGTCGATCGGCAGCGTGACGCACTTCTTCGGTGTGCCCGGTACGGCCGAGCACGCCATCGCGCTGGACACCGCCTGGCAGGCCGAACGCTTCCGCCGCAAGCTGATTTCCGCGTGTATGCGCGCACAGAATGGCGTGGGCGATGCGCGCCCGCAGGTGGACATCGCCATCGTCGGCGCGGGCGCCACGGGTGTGGAGTTGTCGGCCGAACTGCGCAACACCGCGCACGTGCTGGCGGCTTACGGCTTGCACAAGCTAGACCCGCGCCACGACATCCGCATCCACCTGATCGAAGGCGGCCCGCGTATTCTGCCGGTGCTCAAGGAGCGCATCTCGGCCGCCACCACCGAACTGCTGCACAAGCTCGACGTGGATGTCATCACGAGCGAGCGCGTGACCGAGGTCACTGCGCGCGCGGTCAACACGGCCAGCGGTAAGTCCATTCCCGCCGATCTGACCGTGTGGGCGGCCGGCATTCGTGCCCCCTCGGTGCTGGGCGAGTTGGGGCTGCCGGTCAACAAGCTTGGACAGGTGGTCGTTTCGCGCACGCTGCAAGTGGAGGGCGACGATTCCATCTACGCGTTTGGCGATTGCGCGAGCTGCCCATGGCCGGAGGCTTCGACCAGCGTGCCGCCGCGTGCCCAAGCCGCGCACCAGCAGGCGACCTACCTCTACAAGGCCCTGCGCCTGCGCATGGAGGGCAAGCCGGTCGAGCCCTTCGCCTTCAAGGACCTGGGCTCGCTGGTGTCGCTCGGTCACTTCAGTGCGGTGGGTAGCCTCATGGGCGGGCTGATCGGCGGCTCGATGTTCATCGAGGGCATGATGGCGCGGCTGATGTACACGTCGCTGTATCGGATGCACGTGCTGGCGCTGCACGGCTGGGTACGCATGTCGGTCGATACCGTCATGCACTGGTTGCGCAGCAAGACCAATCCGCGCGTCAAGCTGCACTAGCCCCGGCAGCGATGCTGCCGCTTCGGTAGACTAGCCGCTTCGTTCACCGTAACCGCCCGCGTGGCGCGAGGAGAGTGCGATGCAGCTGGAAGCAGAAGTGGAGAGTCTGGTACCGGGCCGCGGCTTTGATCGCCGCGGCTTCATGAAGACGGCCCTGGGTTCGGCCTTTGCGGCGGCGGTGCTGCCAGTGTCCGCCCAGGCCATCAAGACTGATTTCAACGGGCTGACGGCCGGCGAAGTCTCGGTGCCCGTGGGCGACTTCCAGATGCCCGCCTACCGTGCGCAGCCGGAAGGCAAGACCAAGCTGCCGGTGGTCATTGTCGTCAGCGAAATCTTTGGTGTGCACGAGTACATCGCCGATGTCTGCCGGCGCTTTGCCAAGCTCGGCTACCTCGCCATCGCGCCAGAGCTGTTCGTGCGCCAGGGTGATCCGCAGTCATACGCGACCATTCAGGAACTGCAGGCCAACGTTATCTCGAAGGTGCCCGATGCCCAGGTGACGGGCGATCTGGATGCGACCGTAGCGTGGGCCAAGCAGAACGGTGGCGATCCGGCGCGCATCGGCATCACTGGCTTCTGCTGGGGTGGCCGTCAGACGTGGCTGTTTGCTGAACACAGCCCCGACATCCGGGCCGCCGTGGTGTGGTATGGCCAACCCAAGGGGAACCCGACGGCGCTGCAGCCTACCTTCCCGATCGACAAGGTGGACGAGCTGAAGGCGCCCGTGCTGGGCATGTACGGCGCCAAGGACACCGGCATCACGCAGGATGCCGTGAGCGCGATGAAAGACGCGCTGGAAAAATCGAAGAACGCCAAGGCGCATGCGTCGCGCATCGTCGTGTATCCGAATTCCGGCCATGCTTTTCACGCCGATTACCGCCCAAGCTATGTGAAGGCCGACGCGGAGGATGGCTGGAAGAAGTGTCTCGCGTGGTTCAAGGACCACGGCGTGGCGTAAGCAATCCAATCTGCAGCGACAGGCCCCGGGCCACCCCTCGGGGCTTTTTCTTGTATGCGTGCTGGCAAAGGTTGCGGAACGGGCATACAATGCGCGTCCTGTTGCAACTCTGTTGCGTTTGTTGTCCCCTGCATGACCTTCGATACCACCCTGTTGGGCATTCTCCTGGCTACCGCGTTGTCCGGCATCGGCAGCATGGCTGGCGCCGCCGTCTTGTCGTTGACCGTGCTCTCGCGCGTGGTGGACCGCATGGTCAGCTTCTCGGTGGGCGTGCTGCTCGCCACATCGCTGCTGCATTCGCTGCCGGAGGCGTTCGAGGCGCACCACGGTGTCGAACCCAACACGCATGCGCTGTTCGCCACGTTGCTGGCGGGGCTTCTCGGCTTCTTCCTGCTGGAAAAGATTTCGCTGATCCGCCATTCGCACCACCACGAGGGCGATGGGCATGGCCACCATCACGGCCATGATCGCCAGGAAGCCGGTCGCAGCGGCCTGATGATTCTGGTCGGTGACGGGCTGCATAACTTCTCGGACGGGATCGTCATCGCCGCGGCGTTTCTGGCCGACACCAAGGTCGGTATCGTGACCGCTCTGGCAATTGCCGCGCACGAAATCCCGCAGGAAATCGGCGATTTCATGGTGCTGCTCAACGCTGGCTTTTCCAAGACGCGCGCGTTCGTCTACAACCTGATCTGCAGCGTCTGCGCGTTGGTGGGGGCGGTGCTCGGCTATTACCTGCTGGATCGGCTGACGTCGTGGATTCCGTATGTGCTGGTGGTGGCCTCCAGTAGCTTCATCTACATTGCGGTGTGCGATCTGATGCCGCAGATGAAGCGCCGGCCGCGCAAAGTCGAATCTGCCATCCAGGTTGCCTTGATTGCAGCCGGTGTTTTGATGATTTTTCTGCTGACCAATGGCCTGCACGGCCACGAGCACTGAGCGGGAGAACTTGGTCCAAAAAAAGCCCGGTCGATGCCGGGCTTTTTGCTATGCGCCTGCCGCGTAGATTACGGAGCCGGCCCCGTGGCCACGGGGCGCGATGGGTCGCTGCACCACTCGCTCCACGAGCCGGCGTAGAGCGCTGCACCCGGCAGCCCCGCAATCTCCATGGCCAGCGCGTTGCTGCAGGCGGTCACGCCCGAGCCGCATTGCAGCATGGCGTCTTGCGGCTTGGCGCCGGCCAGCACGGCGGCAAAGTCGGCGCGCAATTGTTCGGCGGGTTTGAACGTACCGTCGGCCTGCAGGTTGTCCCGGAAGAAGCGGTTGCGCGCGCCGGGGATATGGCCGCCGACCGGGTCCAGCGTTTCGTTCTCGCCGCGGTAGCGATCGGGCGCGCGGGCGTCGATGATCGGCTTGCCGGCTTGGCCCAAATACTTCTGGACGATGTCGGCCGTGACCAGTGGCGAAAGCGATGGCTTGCGCGTCAGGTTGCCCGGCGTGGCGTTGAGTTGCGGCTCTTCCGGCACGACGTTGTCGACCGGGAAATGCGCCGCCTCCCAGGCCTGCAGGCCGCCATCGAGCACGGCCACATCGGCGTGCCCCACCCAACGCAGCAGCCACCACAGGCGCGGGGCGAACATGCTGCTCTGACGGTCATACGCGACGACCTGCGTGTCGTCGTTCACGCCCAACGCCTGCAAGCGCGCCACCAGCGCTTCGGCATCCGGCAGCGGGTGGCGGCCATTGGTGCCTGTCTTGGGGCCTGACAGCTCGTTGTCCAGATGCATATAGAACGCACCCGGAATATGACTGGCGTGATACGCATCGCGCCCCGCGGCCGGGTTGGCGAGGTCGAAACTGCAATCGATGACAACCACGCTTTCCGGCGCGCTTTGTTGCAGCGCAGCCAGTTGCGGCGCGGTGATGAGGGTGGCGTAGTGAGCGCGTTCGCTCATGGCGACAATCTCCTGGGACTCGATCAATCAGACTTCCGGGTGAATCTCGGCTTCCGGGCCCGACACGGCCGTCTGCGGCGTCGGATGCTCCGTGCCGGACTGGCGGGCACGCATGACGGTCGTCACGATGCCGCTGCCGATGATGAGCGCCATGCCCGCCCACGACAGCGTGTTCAGGCGATCATTCCACAGCAACATACCCCAGCCGCTCGCAAAGACGATGCCGGTGTACTGCAGGTTGGCCGTCAGCAACGTGTTACCGCGCTTGTAGGCGCGCGTCATGGCGGTCTGGCCCAATGTGGCCAGCAGGCCCACGGCCAGCAGCAGGCCAGCGGTGTGCCACGTATGCGGCTGCGCTCCGCCGATCAGCATCCACACGCCGCCGGCAATCGCACTGACGAACGAAAAGTAGAACACGATGCGCGCTTCGTTCTCGCCCAGGTCGCCCAGTTGGCGGACCTCCACATAGGCGAGGGCCGTGAACACACCCGACACCAGGCCGACCATGCCGCCGGCAAGCTGTGACGACCCGCCGCCCACGCTCGGCTGCAACAGGCACACCACGCCGATGAACGACATCAGGATCGCCGCCACCATCTTCTTGTCGGCGCCGCCAGCTTTGCCAGCCAGCGCCGCGCCGGCCCCGATGATCAGCGCAATCCACACCGGCGACATGTAGTTCAGCGTCATGGCCGTCCCGAGCGGCAGCAGGCTGATGGACGTGAACCATAGCAGCAGCGAGGTCACCCCAAACACGCTGCGCTTGATGTGCGACGTGAGGTAGGGCGTGCGGATGCCGGCGCCCGTCTTGGCCAGGATGGCGCCCATCACGATCATGCCGATCACGCTGCGGTAGAAGACGATTTCGCCCGTGCTGTAGTGCGCCGAGGCCAGTTTTACGCACACGCCCATCGCCGAGAAGGCAAACGCAGCAAGGATCATCCACAGCGATTGACGGGACGAGCTGTCGGACCTTTCGGCGACTTGGGTGGCGAGGTTGCTGGACATGGGGCGGGGCGAAAAAAAACGGTGCAGGCCACATGGCTGCACCGTTCGTATTGTGACGCGGAAGGCGGCGGATGCCTACCGCCGATGTCAGTAATCCATGACGCGCCGATACCACTCATGGAAGTGCTGCATGCCGTCTTCCATGGGCGACTGGTACGGGCCGACTTCGCTCGTGCCGCGCTTCATCAGCGCGAGGCGCCCGGCGTCCATGCGTTCGGCAATCTCGTCGTCTTCGATGCACGTTTCCATGTACGCGGCGCGCTCGGCTTCAACAAACTCGCGCTCGAACAGGACGATCTCTTCCGGGTAGTAGAACTCGACCACGTTGCGCGTCTTGGTCGGGCCCATCGGAT
>CBJMVH010000094.1:0-12515 GCA_966433195.1 uncultured Ralstonia sp. | reverse complement strand
AAAAACGTGTTGGGAGGGGGTTTCTGGGGCACTTCCTCCCCCGTCCTCTACCCCCCCCCCCCCTTTGGGTGGTGACCAACCCCCTTTCCCCCCCCGCGCTCAGCGCCGCGATCGCGGCAGCAGGAAGGCACCGGCGACCCATCGGGCGGCCGGCGCACGGGACGTGTTCTTGGGCTTCGGCTTGCGCCGTTCGCGCAGCGTCTTCGCCCTATGGCAATCGACGTTGATCGCGCACAGGTTGTCGTCGTCGTCCGTACCGCCTTGCGCCTTCGGCACGCGGTGGTCGACTTCGGTAGCGAGACGCACACGACCGAGCGCCTTGCACTCGTCGCACTCGCACAGGCCACCAGCCCGGGCGAGGATGCGCAACCGGGTGCGGTCCCACTCGGCACCGTAGCCGCGCGCATGTCGAGAGCCTCGCTCACTGTCGGCACGCCAGCCACCAGCTGGGCGCCGATGCTTGTCGCAGTAGCCGGGCTTTGCGATCGTTACACCGCAGCCGGCCTGGCGGCAGATCGAGTGGGGACGTGCAGGCATGGCGGGCGCGGAAATGAAAAAAGCCCGACCGGGTAAGGGTCGGGCTTTGCGTTTTGTAGGGACGTGCGTCGTCCCACGGGGCGGAATATAGGCTTGCGATTCGACGATGTCAACACTCAACCTCAACGCCGCGACGATGCAAGATCGGGCGCAGCGCGTCCTTTGCCTGCGGGTACACCACGTGCTGCCGCGCTGGTGCACGCGGGTTGCGCCAAACGGCAGGCCCTTTGCGATTCATCATCTCGATGCGGATGGCCAGTTGATGATCGCCCGACAACTCGTCAACGCACGCATTCAGTTGCTGCATCTGCCATGCGACGACACCGCCCTCAAGAATCGCGTCTGTCGTTTCCCATTGCCGTGAGCTGCCAGCAGCGCCGCAGGTCTTGTCGACCGACGAATAGCCACGCGTTGCGCTGTACGTGCCCTCCCACAAGAACCAGTCGTACAGCAGATCGTCGAGCGCGTCGTACGGATAGTCGCGCAGCGCGGAAACACGCGGCGGTGCCGGATTAGCGGTGTACATGCCCTTTTCCCCTGTGAATGCCAACGATGGATTTGATCTCGCTGAGCCCGCGCTCAGCTGCAGCTTGCGAAGGCGGTGCACCCACATGCGCCGCGCCAGGTATCGGCGGCAAATGCTCTTCGCATGCAACCGCCCAGAGTTGCGCCCACCTGTCGCGCACCTCGGCCCATGGCTTAGCAAGCGTGGCCGCACCCGCTCGCACGGCCACCCAGAAGACCGTGCGCGAGGACCACGAGTCGGCCCGGGCAGCACGGCGCGGCATCTGCTCGACGGCTTCGGCGAAAGCCTGTTCCGGTGTCATGGCTCGCTCCGTTGGCGAACCCACTTGCGCATGCGGGCAACGGTCGGCGAATCGACGCGACGCGGCGACTGCACCGCTGCCGGCGCTGCGCGCTGACGCTCCACGGCTGCAGCAGCAGAGCGCGCCTGCGCACGCTGCGCGGCGACTGCGTCGGCATGGTCCGGCAACCACCCTGGCGAACGCGCCCGCCCGATCAACGATTCGAAGAACTTGCCCGGCTTGACGATCTTGCCGGTGTCCATCGCACCAGCCCATTCATCGACCACGCGCTGGCGCACTGCATGCGGCAAGGTTGCCAACTGGTGCGCATACGCAGCGCGTTCATGCAGCGGAATGCGCGCTGGCCACGCCAGCACTGGCGACCACGGCGGTGCGTCGCCTTTTTTACTCTCTGCAAGCTGGCCCGGAGGGCCATCTCCTACCGCCTCGGCTTCGCGGCGGCGTTGCTCAGAGGGCCGGTGCGCCTGCTCCGCGTCTTCCATCGGCATCGACGCATCCGCCGGAGGGTGTCTGTACAAATCTGCCCCATCCTCATCCGCCAGAGCGTCTAAGGGAGGTGAGGAGGGATTAGTTGTTTTACCGGGGTTCGGATGTGTGTCGGCTTTTCGCAAACCGCTCGATGTGGATAACCCCCGCTCAACCGCACCAGTACTGGGCCGCTTCGGCTTTTTCTCCCCTCGCGTACCCCCTCCGGCTTTTTTTGGGACACACGAATCCGTCTTCGCCATCAGCATCCGAAATTGAAGGCATAACCCCACGCTGATGCGGCGGACGAGGCCGCATTTCTCCAGCTGCTCAGCGCGCCGGCGCAGCTGCTGCTCCGTCGGCCGAAAGCAGCGAACACCAGGGCGCCCAGGCACCTCGCAATCCTCGCGAAGGGCCTGCCACGAAATCGCCTTGTGCGGGCCACCGACAACGCCGGTGCGGAAGTCCATGCAGCGGCGCAGCGCCAGGTAGAGATCGCGTGCGAGATGGTCGACTAAGCGCAGCGCTTGCCATTCGGCGTTACTAGTCAGGAAGCCCGCGCTCATTGCAGCCGCCCCCGAGAGGCAATCGAGACCACTGCCGCGCGCTCGGCCGAGGCCGGGGAAAGAAAGCCGGTGCACCAGGCCTTTGCGTGATCCGTCTCGCGCATGTATGGGCAGCGCTCGATGCATTTGCCTGCTTGGCGGGCGGCCGCACCCTCGGCTACGACACTGCCCCAAGAAACGATTGCGTAATCCATAGAAACCTCACTTCGGGCCGCTCTCGGCCTCGCACAGCACGTCGAACACCGCCAAGAATTCCGGCGATGTGTCGACGCTGATTTGATTGCGGTACGCGGCGCGATCGGCCGCAGTCGGAATGGCGCGCCAGCGTTTGGCGCACACCACGGCCAGCGATGAAGACTCGCCGGCCGCGTTGAAGGAAAAGAACACCTCGCTAAGCGCCCACTGGCATTTCGCCAGCAGGTGCTCGGCAAACTGGATAAGGGTGGAATCGCCGCGATGGTGCACCACTAGGCGGATGTGGTGCCACGCGCAGCACTGCTGAGTGGGCCGATCACAGCCCAAGCCGGCGCTCGCACGCGCCGGCTTGCAGCAGATGAGGTCAGGGCCAAATCGGATGGCCTCTGCGTTCGCGCCCGATTTGCGTTGCGTCATGCATCCTGACCTGGGCGCCAGCCTGCAGGGCGATCCAAGCGCCAACGCGCGCCACGCAAGGCCATACGAACCTCGGCCATGCGAAACAGGCCGTCGGTGTAGCCCACAAGGTCACCAGCGCCACGGCTATGCAGCAAGCCGAACTCCATAGCGCTGTAATGCCGAATCGAGCCGCCGCAGGTGGCGATGCGCGGGTTATGTGCCATGAGCCACGCCATCACACGCTTGACCGCGCCGCCGGTCAGTCCGAATTGCCTGCCAAGCTGCGTTTCGCTGTAACGCTCGCCGGCGTTCTCGATCAAATGCACCTCGATTTGTGCACGCACGCGGCGCTCTTTGCGGGCCTGGTTAGCACGGGTAGATTTGGTAGTTACCATCCGCCCTCCCCTTAGCGCTTCCGCGCCTGCAACTCGGCCTGCGCGCGGATCGCTGCATGCCAACTCGCCAGGGCGGCTTGGGCGCGAAAGAAATCGCCCTCGATCTCTTCGAGTTCGGCCTCGGTGATAACGCCATCCTCGGCGGCCCGCGTCACCGTTTCAGCGACGGTGCCGATCTTGGCCATGACTTGGCATACGGTGCGCGCGGGGTTCGGATCTTGTGGGTCGGCGTCGGGGATTCCGACTGCCACTTTGCCGTGCCGCCAGCACAGCGCATCGAGCGGCTGCGTTGCTGCGTCGACGCGCGCTTCCTCGCAAAGCTCCAGCACCAGCGAGAAATCTTCGAGGGTGATGTGGTGTGTATCGATGCCCGGGCGCAGCTTGTTGCGCAGGACGTTTGGCGAAATTCGTTTGTTCAAACGTGCCGACAAAGCATCGGCCAATCCTTCGATCCCGCGAGGATATTTCCGCGCTGCGTTATAGAGCGCTTCGTGTTCGCTTACATCGGAATACAGGTGGGTCACGGTAAACCTCCGTCAATTCGGCCGTTTTCTTCCGGGATGCCCGCACTTACGATTACAGGCATCGAGACAAAACAATCCCCTCCGCAGGCACATGCCCGCAGAACGGTGAACAGATAGGTGCGAGATGAAATTGACTGCGTACGGCTACGGGGACGTGGTACCCGTGGGCTTTTCTGGGGCGCCTGAGACGAGCGAAGGAACTTCGGTCAACTCCGGCCAGATCAGATGCCAGTCGTCGGGACGAAGCTCGGGACGAGTCACAGCACGGTCAGTGGCACGCTCAATAGCTACACAGCGGATAGCTGGTACGGGCCGCCTGCCGGTGGCCCAGTTCGACACATCACTTTGGTTAACCCCGATGGCTTCAGCCAGCCAGCGCAGTGCGCCTCGGGGTCGTGAGCGTAGGTAGTTCGTTAGCGTCATCCATCGAATAGTAGCGATACGCAAACAGTGCGTCAATCGCGTTTCGCGCATATCCAAACTTAGCGTTTTGCAATCTAATCGCCCGCATGGACATCGACGAAATCAGACGCCAGAACATTCGCGACTTGGAGGCTATCCACGGCGCGCCCACGCTTGCGAAGAAGGCAGGCATGTCGCTGTCGCAGTTCTACAACCTGCGGGATGGCGCGAAGGACTCCAAGACGGGCAAGCCGCGCGGCATGCGCAAGGAGACAGCCTGGAAGATTGAAGACGCCGCAGGAGTTGAGCGTGGCTACCTCGACATTCCGCATCCCCAGGAAACCGACCAAGCGCTTACTCCGTCTGATGACTCGTTCGCACTGGTGCCGCAGCTCGACGTGCAGGCCGCGTGCGGTACCGGAATGTTTGTTGACCATGTTGTGGTCAAAGGCGGGCTTGCCTTCAAACGCAAGAGCCTGAAGGACTTCGGAGTTACCGAGAGGACTGCTCGGATCATCTACGCGTCTGGCACCAGCATGGCGCCATACATCCAAGACGGATGCGTAGTGCTGATCAACACCGCCGACAAAGAACCCAAGGACGGCAAGGTGTATGCGATCTGTACGCCGGAGGGCGGACTCGTGCTCAAGCGACTGGTCCGCGATTACCACCCGAGTATTGGCGGCCAGGTCTGGATCATGCGCAGCGACAACCCTGACAAAATCGCCCACCCGGACAAGATCCTGCCTCCTGATGATCGAACCATGATCGTGGGACGCGCTATTTGGAACGACAATCGGCTCTGAAAGCCCCGCATCGAGACAAGCCCGCTTCGGCGGGCTTTTTTTTGTCCCTCTCCGAAGCGAAAAACGTAACGCTAATCTATATTTCGCGTTTCGCTATTGACGGAAGTTTTGCGTATCGCTAATCTTTGCTCCATCGCGCATCACCGATGGAGCAAATCATGCGAACCAATCGCCGACTCGGCGCCGCCTTCAAAGACGCCCTGATCTACCTCGCCGCCACTGGCGCGGCTCTGGTTGTCCACGCCTATGCCTTGCACCTCGACGAAGAGGCGCAACGCGGCGTGCCTGCCCGCATCGCTGAGCGGCAAGCGTGAGTTCAGCCATGGCGAAGGAACACCTCACGTTCGAAGAAATTTGCGCACTGCCGCTGCTGCAGCAAGCCGTTCACCATGAAAACGCACGGCACCGCGCTCGCGTGGCGGAAATCCAGGCCATGGCGAAAGCGCTGGCGGCCCTGGAGCTAGAACGCGCGGAAATTGAGCGCAACGGTTACCGCCTCTTCGGCGAAAGCATTGCGCGCGACTTCGCCGGCTCAGCCCTTCGGTACTCAGGGCACATGGGTTTCGACGAAGTGCGACTCGTCAAGGCCCTGCTCCGCTCTGGCTGGAAGTTGACCGAGCGTGGCGAGGCCCCGTACCCGAGCCCCACGTTCCGGAAAGGGCGAGTGAATTTCAGGCTTTCCTGTTTGCGCCAGGGCTCGCTTGAAATGGCGGAGCAGGAACTGAGCGAGGCGCGGGCGGAGGCTCCAGCATGCTGAGCCGCCGCACCTCTCTCGCCACCCGGATTGCCTACGGCCCGCTTTCCGACCGCCCCGCGCTGGCGCTTGCCCTGCTCCTGCTGCTCTTCGGCCTGGCCGGCGCAATCGCCCCGGACATTGCCAGCCTGCCATGAGCCGCGCGCGCTTTTCCCGTGCCGATCTCATCGCCGAATTCCACCGCGTGCGCGGCTCCGGCCGTGCCGAGGATCAAGTCGACATTCCAGCCATTCGGCGCCAGCTCGCACGGTCACTGCGCGCGCATCGCAAGGCGCAACACAAAACGCCACGCCCCCGTTTTTTCCCCGCCGTTGACCTGAAAAAGCTGCAGGCCAACGACCTCGACTGACCTACCTGGAGCACCGACATGCTGATCGGACTGGCCGGCAACGCCGGCGTTGGTAAAGACACGGCCGCAGGCTATCTGCGTGCCGCCCACGGTTTCCGGCAAATCGCGTTTGCCGATCCCATCCGCGCGATGCTGCAAGCGGCATTTCCGCTTGAGCCGAAGGATTTCGAGCACGGCCGCAAAGAAGAACTCCTGCCGAACCTGGGCAAGTCACCGCGCCAACTCATGCAATCGCTGGCAACGGAATGGGGACGCAACCTTGTGCACGACGAGATTTGGGTGCGCCTAGCAGAGGACAAGGTTTTGGCCGAGCACGTTACGCTCGGCCGCGAGGTCGTGATCTCGGATGTACGACACGAGATCGAAGCCGCGATGATCCGCAAACACCGTGGTGTGGTCGTGCACTTGCGCCGCAGCACTGCCCTCCGCGTTGCGCCGCACAGCAGCGAAGCAGGCATTGCCGTGTGCCTTGGCGATTGGGAAATCCAGAACGACCGCCGCCCCGAAGACCTGTTCGACGAGCTCGACCGCCTTGTCGAAGACCAGCATTTCGCGCAGGTGCACAAATGAGCGCCGCCACTACCACCCTTGAGCGGCGCGTCGCTGAGCTCGAGGCAGAGCTTGCCATCTGGCGCGCGGCTGCAGTTGCCGAGGACGACTACGCGAACTCGCGTGTACCAGCGGGCAGCCTCGCCGAGATGGCGCTCTTCCAGCGCCTCCAGTCCGCCATCCAACAGCACGCGCCGCTGCGCATGGCGGCAATTGCCGCGGCCAATGCACACCCACCCCTGCGCGCAGCCGCCTGAAATTCCAACTCACCGGGAGAACCCATGTTCGCTGAAATTCATTCCCTCGCCCGCGCCGCGTCGCTGCTCATTTCGGTAACCGCAGAGGGCGATGCCCTGCGGGTCACCGTCAATGCCGCGCCCACCAGCAAGAGCGGCCCCGCCATGCACCCGCTGGTGCTGGTGGGCACGCCCGCCGAGCTCGATGCCGGCTTCCCCGAGGCTATCCAGATTTTTGAGCCGTCCGCCCTGCCGCTGCTGCAGCAGGCTCAGGCCGCCGCCAATGCCAACGGCAACAAGGCGAAGAGCGCCACGAAGGACGACGCCAAGCCCAACAAGACAGCTGCAGCCGGGACGTCGACCAAGCGCGGCCCCGGGCGGCCACCAAAGAACGCCAGCACCAACGCTGCCGAAAGCAAGGACGTACCACCCGCGGACTGCCCGGACGCCAACAGCGAGGAAGCCGCTGGCGCACCGGACGTAGACCCGCGCCAGATGTCACTCGTAGACGCTGAGGCTGCCGGCGATCAGGCCAGCGCTGAAAGCGCCGCCGAGCAATCCGCGCCGACCGATGCGCCCGCCGAAGCCCAACCCACCGAGCCGGCCAGCACCGACCCGCGCGACACAGGCCTCGACCTGCCGATCTGACCGGAGCCGACCATGCAAACGACCCAACTCACCCGCGAATTCCGCTACAACGGCGTGCGTCTGGCTGACCCGTCGCCCAATTTCACGCTCGAGCAGGTGCGCGATTTCTACGCCAACACGTACCCGGAAATTCTGAATGCCGATATCGACGGTCCCGCCGTTGAAGGCGCGCAGCAGGTTTACACCTTCCGCCGTGCCGTGGGCACCAAGGGCAACGATCTGGCAGCGCTGCGTGAACAGATCGCGAGCGACACCATCGGCAGCAAGCTTCGGACAAAGCTCATTCCGGCCAGCCACCTGAATCACCCAGCGGCCGAACTGTTGCGGAAGACCACACAGCGCTACCAGCGCGGCCGCGCTCGCGCACAAAGCGCGCAGCTCGTGCCGCCATCGTCGGCACTGCAGGTGCTGGCATGAGTGCGCTCGCCTTGCCGCGCCTGAGCGGCATTCCTACAAAGCACCTGTGCAAAGGCGGCGGTCAAGCGTGGCACGCCCCGGCGTTGCTGTCCCTGCTGGATGCCGGCGCGCTCACGCTCGACGATGCTCAACCGAAGCCCAACAGCGCGGGCGCTCTGCTACTGCGTACGCTGCAAAGGCATTGGGCCGAAGTGACCGTCGGCGAAAACCTGCTCGTGTGGAATCTGCATCTGCGCACAGAACTTAGCCAATGGGCCACCCGACAACCGGAGCACCCGCAGCGCGTCTGGGTATTCATCGGAGATGAAAACGACCAGGCGCACGCCGCGCCACAGCTCTACATCGGGCCCGCATTTGAGCGGCTGGAATCCGTGCGCGAAGGCCTCGGCCAAACGGTCCTGGCCGTGCTGTATGACGCGCTACGCCACCTCCCCAACGTGCTGACGCCGCAAGAATCCTTCTATCAGGCCAGCTGGGTGCACTGGTGCGGCACCGACAACGAAGATGAGACCATTGAATCCCTCTACTACGAGGGCGAATTCAAAACGCGCGAGGACGCCGCCGAGGCCTACGAAGGCCCCACACGCGCAGACTTCTTCGAGCATGTGCCGGAGTGGGCAATCCATCCCCAGCGCGTGCTGACGGACCGCCAAGTGCGAATCGCCGCTCGTAAAGACGCGCTCGCCGCGCAAGTAGTGGGCGCGGTCGACGAGATCTGCGGCCACGCGCACGAAACCTTCGCCGCTGGCGGGTACGCCGACTGCGGCACGCGCGACGCCGAAGGTGACTCCATTTGCTGGACGGCGGTGCTGATCTGGCACCCGAACGACCTGACGCTTCGCCTGGCTGACGATTTTCTGCAACAGGTCTGCCAAGCAGAATACACCGACGCGGCGACCGTGAAAGTGCTGCCCATCGATGGCCCCGACCTCGCGCAGTGGTTGCAACAGATGCGGGCCAACGGCCAGCTCGCACGCCGATTGGAAAGCCTGCTCAACCTGCTCGCAGCACAGAACCCGCTGCGCCAGCAGATTCGCGTTCAGTGAGGGTGGCATGAGCCAAGTCACCATTTCCGCCGACCCGAGCAACAGCGAACTCAAGCTGCGCCACGCCGTGCTGCTGTACGACACCGCCACGCCGGACGGCGCGGTCTATGCCACCACGCACGACGTCGAATTGCTGGACGACGGCGCCCACCTGCTGCCGGGCCGGGCACTCAACATGGCCGAGCTCGGCCAGTTTGTGGAAGCCGCCCAGGCGCAGACGGCCTATCGCGGCTTTATCGACCCAGATCTGCTGTACGTGGCGCCAAACACGATGGCTTGGTGGTGCCCGGCCGCATGTCGTACCACGTGGTTTCGCTCAAACGCACCGATTGGCGAGCGCCATGGGCTGACGCCACATCCCGCGCTGGTGTTCATCGTTCGAGAGCGCCGGTGGTTTGTGTTTGCGCTGGCCAACAACGAGCGCCCCGCCCCTGGCACTGCATTGCGAGTCGCGCCGTATTTCAACGTCTGGACGAACGGCGAGGTGTGCACCGGCAACGTGGCGCTGCCCGACAAGCCGACGCCGGATGCGTTGCGCACGTACGAACAGGCGTTTTTCCGCAGCCGCTTCACGCACCCCAACCACCCGCGCATCTGCAAATACAAAGGCGGCGGCGGTGCGTTGTGGGCGCACCTGCTCGATCATCCCGAAATTTCCGAATTCCCGACCAACGCCCTGCTGCCGCAAAAGGAAACGCTGGAGCAGGCCATCAAGCGCATTACATCTGGAGCCTGACATGCAGACCATCATTTCCGAATTCAACGCCGCCACGAAACAAGGCGTCGACACGATTGCCGGCGCGCTGCAGGCCTTTGTTTCCGCCGCAGCCGACAAGATGGCCAAGGCCATGCGCAACCCCATCGCGGCCGACCAGGCCGACGAGAAATACGATCTCGACTCCAAGCTGTGGGACAGCGCTCCGACTGTGGCCGTGCCGAAATTCGCAGAGTTTCAGGAGCTGCAGGAGGTTGGCCACCGCTTCCTGGCAACGGCCGAAGGCCTGTTCGTCGAAGTGCGCCGCCCGTGGCTGCACTTGATCCAGCCAGTGGCGCCACTCAACGGCCAGACCGTCCGCCCACCGTATGGCACCGTCAAGCCCAAGGTCAAGCTGGCCTTCGAGCGCCTCGGCGCGGCCTTCCCATTCGTGCGCAACTTCATTGAAGCCGCTCGCGCTGCCGCTCCCAGCGAGCATGCTGCCTGGGTGATCTGGAACAGCCTCACCGGCGATCTGCAGTACCGCGAGCTCAAGATCACGAATGCATCGCCTGGGGCGATTTCCTACGAGCGCCCTGCGCCTGAGCCGCACGAGTCGCTCGTGGTCGACCTGCACAGCCACGGCGCCACAGCGGCATTCTTCAGCGACACCGACAACCAGGACGACGCTGGCGAGGTCAAGGTCTCGTGCGTGGTCGGCGACCTAGCAGACGGTAAATCGCCGTCGATTCAATTCCGCCTGTGCGCGCTCGGCCTGTTCCTGCCGCTGAATGTACCCGTGTCGGCTGTGATCGGAGACGGCGCATGACGACCGTTCACATCACCCCGCCGCGCATGCTGTCCGAACGCGTGGCCGTCGTGCTGATCGGTTGCGGCGGCAACGGCTCGCAGATGCTTACGGGCCTGGCCCGGCTCGATCACGCCATCCGCGCACTCGGCCACCCGGGCCTCGACGTGGAGGTGTACGACCCGGACACCGTGAGCGATGCAAACATCGGCCGGCAACTGTTCAGCCCGGCCGACGTCGGGCAATTCAAGGCCTGCGTGCACACCCAGCGCATCAACCATTTCTTCGGATTGGACTGGCGCGCAACGCCACGTAAATTCGAGCGCCGCGCCGACACATACCCTGCAGCACGTCCCGCAATCTTCATCGTGTGCGTGGACAGCAAAGCGGCCCGCAAGGGTATCGACGTCGGCCTATCCAACCGTCTTAATACGTACGTGCTGGATCTCGGCAATCGGGCCAGCGACGGTCAAGTTGTTTTCGGGCAAACGCCTTGCACCGTGCGCGAAGACCAGGAAGGGGACGAGGTCCACAACGCCCGATTCAATCCGGTAGGCAGCGCCCCGCTGCCCTATCCGTACGAACTGCTGCCCGAGCTCATCGACACCACCGAGCCTGAAGACGACACACCGTCTTGCGGCCTGGCCGAGGCGCTTGCGCGGCAGGAGCTGTTCGTTAATCAATCCGTCGTCACTCCGGCGCTGGCCATCCTGTGGGAGTTTTTCAGGCATGGGCGGCTGACCTGGCATGGGGCATTCGTGAATCTTCATGCCGGTAGCATGCGATCAATTCCAGTGCGTGCAGCATCGCAATCAGCGGAGAATAAATGATTCAACGAACCACTTCAAAGCCACACCGCCGGACTGGCAGCCTTGCGGCATTCGATTGCGGCGCGCTCCAGCAAGTCCGCAGCGGTTCCCACCAATGGAGCGACCGAATGCGCCCGCTCCTTCCGTGCTTCGTCGTTATAGAGGTTGCCGCCGACGCTAAACTGAACGAGGAGTCTGCTTACGACCACGAGCCTGTCTTGCGCCGCCGCAATGCCGGGCGCACATCCGTGGCCAAGAGGAATAAGCGGGGCAATCTCAGCGGCTCCAAGGTGATCCAGGCTCTCGATTTTCTGATGCCAGGCAATGAAGCTGCGAGGATCACAATCAAACCGGCCGGCTGTCCTAATCTCCATGTACAGCTTATTAACGTCATCGCTCGTCATCGTGAGACGGTGGGACAAAGATGCTGCGGCAAGGGCCGCGCGATCCATTGCTTCACGATCTCTCTTCCTCGAATCCCTGTTGGCAAGAAACAAGGCAACGGCTGCCGCCCCCACCGTCCCCAGAGCGGCAACAATATCCCACGCGTCCTTTTGCGGGCTGAAGCGCCAAGTCGTGGCTATAGCGATGCCCCCAACGAACCCACCGACTAGCGCGCCGACCCAGCTTTGCTCTGACACACCAAGTCGCATAGCCCCCCTCTCCATCCTCTTGTTCGTCTGTGAATCGATGCTAGCACGGAGGGCAAACGAGAATCCCAGGACCAGAATATGAGAGCCATTCGTATTAAGGAAGTTATCCAGAAGATCAGCCTGAGCCAGTCAACTATTTACGCCATGATTACCAAGGGTGAGTTCCCGAAACCCTTCGAATTGACGCCCGGCCGCGTGGCGTGGATTGAAGAGGACGTCGACGCCTGGCTAGCGCAGAAGGCCGGCCGCGCCCCCACCGCCACGGAACCGATGGGCACGACCCAGGTGGGCTTGGCGTAACAGGGGTTAAAATGGGGGTCCGGCGCGGCCGGCAATGGGAAAGCCAAACTGGGCAAGGGATAGCGGGCCATGTTTGGCCCCCACCGCTTCCGCCAAAATCGTCTGTAAATCCCTGTGTGGCGCGGACTTCGATCTT
>CBJMVH010000093.1:0-12573 GCA_966433195.1 uncultured Ralstonia sp. | reverse complement strand
ACTTGTCCACCGCCTTCATCAGGCCGATGTTGCCTTCCTGGATCAGGTCGAGGAACTGCAGACCGCGGTTCGTGTACTTCTTGGCGATCGAGATCACCAGACGCAGGTTGGCCTCGGTCATCTCGCGCTTCGCTTCACGCGCACGACGCTCGCCTTCCGACATCTTGCGGTTGACGTCCTTGAGCTCCGACAACGGCAACACCACGCGCGCCTGCAGGTCGATCAGCTTCTGCTGCAGTTCGTGCACGGCCGGCACGTTGCGCTCGACGATGGCGCTGTATGGCTTGCCGTCGGCCACCACGGTCTCGATCCACTTCAGGTTGGTCTCGTTGCCCGGGAAGCGCGAAACGAAGTCGCCGCGCGGCATGCCGCACTTGTCGACCACGATGTTCAGGATGGCGCGTTCCAGCTTGCGCACTTCGTCCACCTGTCCGCGCAGCGTGTCGCACAAGCGCTCGACGTTGCGTGCCGTGAAGCGGATCGTCATCAGCTCGGCCTGGATGGCTTCCTGCGCCTTCACGTAAGGCTTGGACTTGTAGCCCTCCTTCTCGAACGCACGGCGCATCTTGTCGAACTGCTCGGCAATCACGCCAAACTTGACCAGCGCAGCCTGCTTGAGCTCTTCGAGTTGACGGGCCGAAGCGGCGGCAGCGCCGGCGCCTTCATCGTCCTCGTCTTCCTCTTCGTCGCCTTCCTCTTCGGCTTCTTCTTCCTCGAATTCCTCGTCTTCCTCGGCGGCCGCAGCGGCCTCGGCTTCAGCGTTCGGGTCGATCAGGCCGTCGATGTACTCGTCGATCTTGGCTTCGTCGTTGGCGACGCGCTCGCCCATGGCGAGGATTTCCGAAATGGTGACCGGGCAGGCCGAGATGGCCATGACCATGTCTTTCAGGCCGGCTTCGATGCGCTTGGCGATAACGATTTCGCCTTCGCGCGTCAGCAGCTCGACCGTGCCCATTTCGCGCATGTACATACGCACCGGGTCGGTCGTGCGGCCGAATTCGGAGTCAACCGTCGACAGCGCGGCTTCGGCTTCTTCTTCCGCCTCTTCTTCCGTGGTCACGGAAGGCGCGTTGTCGTTCAGGAGCAGCGTTTCGGCGTCCGGCGCCTGCTCGTACACGGCAACGCCGATGTCGTTGAGCGTGGCGACCAACGTTTCCAGCGACTCCACGTCGACCATGTCGTCGGGGAGGTGGTCGTTGATTTCGGCGTAGGTCAGATAGCCGCGCGATTTGCCCAGCTTGATCAGCGCCTTGAGCTTCTGGCGGCGAGCCTCGAGCTCTTCTTCCGAACCGCCTTGCTGCGAGGCAGCAAATTCCTTGAGCAGGGCTTTTTCCTTGGCCTTGCGGTCACGGGCCTTCAGCTTGTCGGATTTCGGTGCCGGAGCGGCGGGGGTGTCAAATTCTTCAGTCACGTCCGTGCTGCTGTCGTCGTCTGCCTGCGTCTCTGCCTTGGGCTTGCGGCCGCGCTTCTTGGGCTCGGCTGCTGCCTCGGCGCGGGGCGCGGGAGGAGTTGTGGGGGTGGCCACTGCCTGGGCGGTGCGCTTGGTGTCTTCCGCGGTTGCCTTGGCTGGCTTTGCGGTGCTGGTACGAGCGGTACCCGTCTTGGTTGCGCTTGCGCTGGCAGGGGTCTGCTTGCTCTCGACTTCGGTTGCTTTCGATTTCGCCACGGTGGTTGTCTTGCCCTTGAGTGCGACGGAAGCGGCTGTGCCGCCAGGTCTGGCGCTCGTGCTCATCGACGTCGAGACCTTGCCTGAGGTTGAAGATTGGATCGCGTCCTTTGTGCGCGCTGCCTGTTTGATGGGCTTGCTGGGCTTGGCGGCGACGGTGATGTCGGCGGACTGGCGCGGCTGGGCTTTCCCCGTTTTTGCCGGCGCAGTGGCCTTGGTTACCGCCTGCCCCACAGGTGTCCGACCATTTGCGACTTTCGCCGTTCCCGCTGTGGTCTTTCCGCCGCCGGAGCCACGCGCCGATGAGGATCGCGTAGCAGAAACAAAAGCAGGACTGGCCTTGGAACCGGCCTTCGCGGAGGTCTTCACCTTCACCATGGGCACGCTCACTCCCCCTGAAATGGGAAAAAGGTATTGCAATCCAAACCGGCTATTCTAGCACGCCAGACCAAGCCGGTCTAAACGAAAATCGGGTTTTCGCCTGAAAAATCAAGGGGCTACCCGCAACTGCCCGCCGCGCTTGGAATGCCCGCTGCGGCGTGTGCGCTACACGAGCCTGCGCCGGCGGCTGATCTCACCCACGAGCCAACGCATGCGTTCTTTATCGTCATCGCTGGCGTGCCCGGCTTCCATCTTGCGCTGCAACATTTCCAACTCACGCTTGAGCGGCTCGGCCAGCATCTTCTGCACGGCAGTGTCGAACTCGGCCGTGGCCGGCTCCAGCTCAATATCGTCTTCCAGTACCGCAACACGCAGCCCGGCAAAGGCTTCGGCATACGGCGTCTGACCCAGGCGCTCGACAAAGGCGCCAAAGTGCATGTCGGGGCTCGCGGCATCGCACTCAGCCAGCAGCCCCGCCAATACCTCACCTTGGGGCAGTTGCGGCGCAGTCAACTGGGCCCGTGCATCTGCGTCCAGGCGGGCGGCCAGGACGGGGTAGCGCATCAGCAGCCGCAGCAGCTTCTGCTCCAGCGCGGTTGGTGCCGTGCGCGCCACACGCGGGCGTTTCTGCGTCATGCGGCCGGCGTGGACCGGGTCGCTGCGCAGGCCGCATAGGGCCTCGATATCCGCGGGCGTGGTGCCCGTCATCTCGGCCAGGCCGCGCACGATTTGGAGGCGCAAGCCGCCCGACGGCATGGCGGTCAGCAGCGGTTTGGCTTCGTATTGCGCGCGGGCGCGGCCTTCGGGCTGGCGCAGGTCGAGATCTTCGGTCACGGCCTGCAGCAGGAAGCGCGACAACGGCATCGCGTTGTGGACTTCGCGCGCGAAGGCCTCCGTACCTTCTTCGCGGACGAAGCTGTCCGGGTCGTGTTCGGCCGGCAGGAACAGGAACTTGATCGTCTTGTTGTCGGTGGCGTGCGGCAGGCAGGCTTCCAGGGCGCGACGCGCGGCGCGGCGCCCAGCGCTGTCGCCGTCGAACGAGAAGATGACCGTATCGACCTGCCGCAGCAGCTTCTGCACGTGGATGGGCGTGCAGGCCGTGCCGAGCGTCGCCACAGCATTGGCAAACCCGAGCTGCGCCAGCGCGACAACGTCCATGTAGCCTTCCACGACCAGCACGTAGTCGAACTCGCGGATGGCGTTGCGCGCCTCGAACAGGCCGTACAGCTCCGTGCCCTTGCTGAACAGCGGCGTCTCGGGGGAGTTGAGGTATTTCGGCTCGCCCTGCCCCAGCACCCGGCCGCCGAAGCCGATCACCACGCCCTTGGTATTGCGGATGGGGAACATGATGCGATCGCGGAAGCGATCGTAGCGGCGGTGCGTGCCGTCGGCGCTGGTCTTCTCGCTTTCGATGACCAGGCCGGCTTCGATGAGCGGCACGGCGGTGGCGTCTTCGCGGTACGGACCGAAGACGGCTTCGAGCGATTGCCAGTCGTCCGGTGCATAGCCGAGGCCGAAGTGTGCGGCAATCTCGCCGGTCAGGCCACGGCCCTTGAGGTATTGGATGGCGTTGGGGGCGCTGCGCAGTTGCTTGCGGTAGTGGTCGCAGGCGCGGGCCATGATGTCGCCGAGTGCGACGGTCTTGGCCTGCTGTTCGGCACGGGCGGCGGGCGGCAGGCCGCCACGCTCTTCCGGCACCACCATGCCGACGGACTGCGCGAGATCCTTGATGGCCTCCACGTACGACAGCCCGGAAAACTCCATCAGAAAGCCGATGGCCGAGCCGTGCGCCCCACAGCCGAAGCAGTGATAGAACTGCTTGGTAGGCGACACCGAGAACGACGGCGACTTCTCGTTATGGAACGGGCACAGCCCCATGAAGTTGGCGCCGCCCTTCTTCAACTGCACGTACTTGCCCACCACGTCGACGATGTCGACGCGGTTGAGCAGGTCGTCAATGAACGGCTGTGGGATCACGCGGGATGCGCCCCTTGGGTATTGCGAATGGGCAGGGGAATCAGCCGCCGGCCAGCACGGCCTTCACGCGGGCCGAGACTTGCGTCATGTCGGCGCGACCAGCGAGGGCCGGCTTGAGGATGCCCATGACCTTGCCCATGTCTTGCGGGCCAGCAGCACCAGCCTTGGCCACGGCGTCGCGCACGGCGGCATCGACTTCGGCTTCCGACAGCTGCGCGGGCATATAGACCTGCAGCACGGCCACTTCCGCGGCTTCCTTGGCGACCAGGTCATCGCGGCCGGCTTGTTCGAAGGCGGCGATGGAGTCCTTGCGCTGCTTGATCATCTTGTCGACCACGGCCAGCACGGCGGCGTCATCCAGCTCGATGCGCTCGTCCACTTCGCGCTGCTTGATGGCGGCCTGCAGCAGGCGGATCGTGCCCAGACGATCCATTTCCTTGGCGCGCATGGCGGCCTTCATGTCTTCCGTGATCTGGGCCTTCAACGACATCTGGGACATTCGGAACTCCGATAAACGGCAAAACCCGCTCAGGCGGCTGGCCCAGCGGGTTGCAAACTTGAAAAAGTGGATCGCTGATCGTAGCACAGAACCGTGGCGGCTCCTGCCCCGACCTGGAGGGATCAGCGTGCGGAAGCGGCCTCCCCTGCCGCCACGGCCGATGCCCACGCCCATTGGAAGTTGTAGCCGCCAAGCCAGCCCGTCACGTCGACCACCTCGCCGATGAAGTACAGGCCGGGTACCGATTGCGCCTCCATCGTGGCGGACGACAGCGCCCGCGTATCCACACCGCCGCGCGTGACTTCGGCCTTGCGGTAGCCCTCGCTGCCGGACGGCGTCAATTCCCAGCGGTTGAGCGCGCCACCAAGTGCACGCAGCAGCTTGTCGGACAGCTCAGCAATCGGCGCGTGCGGGTTGGCGCCATGCGTGGCGCACCACGCCTGCGCCACGCGCTCCGGCAGGCGCTGTGCCAGCACGGTCCCAAGCTGCTTGCGCGAGCCCGATTTCTCGTCGCACAGCCACTGTGCTGCGTCGACCTCGGGCAGCAGATCGATGATGAGCGGCTGCCCCGAGTTCCAGAAGCTGGAGATTTGCAGGATGGCCGGGCCGGACAGCCCACGATGCGTCAACAACAGGTCTTCGCGGAACGTCGTAGCACCCCCTTTCCGACCGCCCTTGCCCGTAGGCTGTGCAACCGTCACATCCACTTCCATCGACACACCGGACAGCGCCGAAAACGGCGCCCAATGCTCGGCGTTGAACGTGAGCGGCACCAGCGCCGGGTGCGTCTCAACGATCTTCAGCCCGAACTGGCGCGCGATGCGGTAGCCGAAATCCGTCGCGCCGATCTTGGGGATGGACAGGCCACCCGTGGCGATCACCAGCTTGTTGGCCACGATCTCGCCCGCGCTGGTCGAGAGGCGGTAGGCATCCCCGTCCTTGCCCACTTCGGCAATCGAACAGCCGGTGCGCCAGGTCACATTGCCCTTCTCGCATTCCACTTCCAGCATGCGGATGATGTCTTCCGCGCTGTCATCGCAGAACAGCTGGCCCTTGTGCTTCTCGTGGTACGGAATGCGGTAGCTGGAGACGAGGCTGATGAAATCCTGCGCCGTGTACCGCGCCAGCGCCGAGCGGCAGAAATGCGGGTTATTCGACAGATAGTTGGCCGGCCCCGCATTCACATTGGTGAAGTTGCAGCGCCCACCGCCGGAGATGCGGATCTTCTCGGCCAGCTTGGTGGCGTGGTCGATCAGCACCACGCGCGCGCCGCGCTGGCCAGCCACAGCCGCGCACATCATCCCGGCCGCGCCCGCGCCGATCACCGCTACATCGCACCGCATCATGATCGCTGTGCCACCCATATGCTCGAAAACCGCGCATTTTAGCTTGTGCTATCTTCGGCGCCTTCCTACGGATTTCTTTTCCCACACGCCATGCGGGTCCTCGGCATCGAATCTTCCTGTGATGAAACCGGCGTCGCCCTGTACGACACCGATGCCGGCCTGCGCGCGCATGCGCTGTATTCGCAGATCGCCATGCACCGCGAATACGGCGGCGTGGTGCCAGAGCTGGCTTCGCGTGACCACATCCGCCGCGTGATTCCGCTGCTGGAAGAAGTGCTCGGCAAGGCCGGCGCCACGCGTGCGGACATCGACGCCATCGCCTATACCAAAGGCCCCGGCCTGGCGGGCGCGCTGCTTGTCGGTGCCTCGGTGGCGAATGCGCTGGCGTTTGCGCTGGGCAAGCCGCTGGTGGGCGTGCATCACTTGGAGGGGCATCTGCTATCGCCCCTGCTGGAGGCAGATCGGCCCGAGTTCCCGTTCCTGGCGCTACTCGTCTCGGGCGGGCACACGCAGTTGATGCGCGTGGATGCCGTTGGCCACTACACGCTGCTCGGCGAAACGTTGGACGATGCCGCCGGCGAGGCCTTTGACAAGACCGCCAAGCTGCTCGGCCTCGGCTACCCTGGCGGCCCCGCCGTCTCTCGCCTGGCTGAATTCGGCAACCCGGGCGTGTTCGATCTGCCCCGGCCGATGCTGCATTCGGGCAATTTCGATTTCTCGTTCGCAGGCCTGAAGACCGCGGTGCTGACGCAGGTGCGCAAGCTCAACCTCACCGACAGCGAGACCTGCTACCAGCCGCGCGCTGATCTGGCCCGCGCGTTTGTCGATGCCATCGTCGAGGTGCTCGTCAAGAAGACGCTGCGTGCCGCGCGCGAGCACGGCCTCAAGCGCATCGTCGTGGCGGGCGGTGTGGGCGCTAATCGCCAGTTGCGTGAGGGCTTGAACGCCGAGGGCAAGAAGCGTGGCCTGCGCGTCTACTACCCCGACCTACAGTTCTGCACCGACAACGGCGCGATGATCGCCTTTGCCGGCGCGATGCGGCTGCAAGCCGATCCGACGCAGGTGCAGGACGGCTACAGCTACGGCGTCACGCCACGCTGGGATCTGGAAGACATCCGCATCCAAACAGCATGAAAAAAGCCGCTCAGTTGAGCGGCTTTTTCTTTGGTGCTGCGTCGATTACTGATCGGTGCGCTTGTCGCGCTCGATCAGCGCATAGGCGCTGTGGTTGTGGATCGACTCAAAGTTCTCGGCTTCCAGCGTGTACGCGACGATGCGGTCGTCCTGGTTCAAGCGCATGGCGATATCGCGCACGAGGTCTTCCACGAACTTCGGGTTCTCGTATGCACGCTCGGTCACGAACTTCTCGTCCGGGCGCTTGAGCAGGCCCCACAGCTCGCACGAAGCTTCTTCTTCCGCCATGCGGATCAGCGCTTCAACCGGCGTATCGGCCGCCAACTCGGCGTCGATCGTGATGTGCGAGCGCTGGTTGTGCGCGCCGTACTGCGAGATCTTCTTTGAGCACGGGCACAGGCTCGTCACCGGCACCAGCGCCTTGACGCGGACCTTGGTGTGGCCGTCGCGCACTTCGCCGATCATCGTCACTTCGTAGTCCATCAGCGACTGCACGCCCGACACCGGGGCCGTCTTGCTGACGAAATACGGGAAGTGGACTTCGATGCGGCCGGCGTCAGCTTCGAGCTTTTCCAGCATCTTTTCCAGCAGGAGCTGGAATTGCGCCAGGTTCAACGGCTCGCGCTCTTCTTCGAGCAGCGCGACGAAGCGCGACATGTGCGTGCCCTTCTGGTCTGCAGGCAGATGCACATCGAGGTTGTATGTGCCGATGGTGTTCTGCACGCCCGAGGGGGTCTGCAACGACATCGGGTAGCGCACGCCACGCACGCCCACGCGCTGGATGGGGATCTGGCGGGTGTCGTGGCTGGACTGCACGTCCGGCATCGCAAAAGCCGGGTTCATATCGTTCATGATCGGTTTCCTTTACGGTCGCCCGGCCATCGCAGTCGGCCGGAACGCAACGAGTGTGAAACCGCGGAACCTGGCTGACGGTGATCACCCCTCAAGTGATCGAATCAACCCATCCCGCGACTGCGCACACAATTCAGAAATAAGACTGGCGGAGTGTAAAAGAAATTTCCTACCTCTGCAGTCAACTACTCAAACCCGGAAACGCAATACGGGTGATTAATGCTGCCTATCGCCGAAAGCGCCTCACGCAACGCGCGGTGCGGCCGCACGTGGCTGCACGGCAAAGCGCTCACGAATGGAGGCAAGGATGCCGTCAGCGCTCAGCCCGCATTGGGCCAGCAGTGCGGCGTGGTCACCGTGATCAACGAAACGGTCGGGCAAGCCGAGTTGCAGCACAGGCGTTGCCACACCGGCGGCGGCCAGCGCCTCCAGGCAGGCGCTGCCGGCACCGCCCATCACGCAGCCCTCTTCCACGGTGACGACGTAATCGTGCGTGCGCGCCATTTCCAGCACGCAGGCGACATCCAGCGGCTTGACGAAACGCATGTTGACCACCGTGGCGTCCAGGCGCTCGGCGGCGGCAGTGGCCGGCGCGACCATCGAGCCGAACGCCAGAATCGCCACGCGCTGGCCCGCCGGTGCAGTTGAGGCACGACGCACTTCCGCCTTGCCCACCGGCAGCGGCTCCAGCGTCGGCTGCACTGCCACGCCCGTGCCAGCGCCGCGCGGATAGCGCACGGCCGTGGGGCAATCCTGTGCGAAGGCCGTGCTCAGGAGCTGGCGGCATTCGTTCTCGTCGGCCGGCGTCATCACCATCATGTTGGGGATGCAACGCAGGTAGGCAATATCGTACGCACCGGCGTGCGTCGCACCGTCCGCTCCGACTAGGCCGGCACGATCTAACGCAAACACCACCGGCAGGTTCTGCAGCGCCACATCATGGATCAACTGGTCATAACCGCGCTGCAGGAACGTCGAATAGATGGCGACGACGGGCTTCAGGCCCTCGCACGCCAGGCCGCCGGCAAACGTCACGGCGTGCTGCTCCGCGATGCCGACGTCGTAGTAGCGATCGGGAAAGCGCTGCTCGAACTCCACCATGCCCGAGCCCTCGCGCATGGCCGGCGTGATGCCGACCAGGCGCTTGTCCGCCGCTGCCATATCGCACAGCCATTGGCCGAATACCTGCGTGTATGTCACCTTGGCCGGGCGGCCAGACGGCTTGATGCCCTCCTGCGGGTTGAACTTGCCCGGGCCGTGATAGAGGATCGGGTCTGCCTCGGCCAGCTTGTAGCCCTGGCCCTTCTTGGTGACCACGTGCAGGAACTGCGGCCCGCCGCCTTCCCGCGCGCGCTGGCGGATGTTCTGCAGCGTCGGGACGAGCGATTCGAGATCGTGCCCGTCGATCGGCCCGATGTAGTTGAAGCCGAACTCCTCGAACATCGTCGCGGGCACGAACATGCCCTTGGTGTGCTCCTCGAAGCGCTTGGCAAATTCGAGCACTGGCGGCGCCACCGACAGCAGCTTCTCCACACCCTTCTTGGTGGCCGCGTAGAACTGCCCGCTCATCAGCCGCGCCAGATAACGGTTGAGCGCCCCGACCGGCGGCGAGATCGACATGTCGTTGTCGTTCAGCACCACGACCAGCGGCAGGTCTTTATAGACGCCCGCGTTATTCATTGCTTCGAAAGCCATGCCGGCGCTCATGGCGCCATCGCCGATCACGGCAATGGCGACGCGATCTTCACCGTTGGTCTTGGCCCCCAGCGCCATGCCCAGCGCGGCGGAGATCGACGTGGATGAGTGCGCCGTGCCGAACGTGTCATATGGGCTCTCGCTGCGGCGCGGGAAACCGGAGATACCGTCCAACTGGCGCAACGACCCCATCTGCTCGCGCCGGCCCGTGAGAATCTTGTGCGGATAGCTCTGGTGGCCGACGTCCCACACGATGCGGTCTTCCGGCGTGTTGAAGACGTAGTGCAGCGCGATGGTCAGTTCGACCGTGCCCAGATTCGACGAGAGGTGCCCGCCCGTCTGCGAAACGGAATCGAGCACGAAGGCGCGCAGCTGATCGGCCAGGGGGCCGAGCTGGCGGCGGTCCAGGCGGCGCAGGTCGGCCGGATCGTCGATGGTGTTGAGGAGTTCGTACGTCATGTGGGACCGCCGGTCAGGCGCTCAAACGATTTTGGGCAAAGACTTCTACCGTCTAAGCAATGTTGTTCAGTGGCCACGCCGCACGATCAGGTCGGCCATCTCGGCCAACCGGACAGTGCGCGCTTCGCCAAGTTCGCGGGCCAGTTGCGCGACCGCCGCACCCGCTGCGGCGTGCAGTTCATCGGCCAGCGCCCGGGCCTTGTCCAGCCCAAGGATGGACACGTAGGTCGGCTTGTCGTTGGCTTCGTCCTTGCCGGCGGTCTTGCCCAGCGTGGCGGTATCGGCCGTCACGTCGAGGATGTCGTCGACCACCTGAAACGCCAGGCCGACTGCACCTGCATAGGCATCCACCTGCTCCAGGGCAGCGGCATTCACCCCAGCACACAGCGCGCCCATCCGCAGGCTCGCCCGCAGCAGCGCGCCGGTTTTCATGCGGTGCATCGCTTCCAATTCATCTTGCGACAGCGCAATGCCGACGCTTTGCAGATCGATCGCCTGGCCACCCGCCATACCGAGCGAACCCGATGCGCGCGCCAGTTCACCCACCAGCACCGCGCGTATCGCCGGGCTCACCGCGCCCAGCTCGGCGAGCACAATGAACGCCTGCGTCTGCAGCGCGTCGCCCACCAGCAGGGCCATCGCTTCATCATAGGCGCGATGCACGGTGGGGCGGCCACGGCGCAGGTCGTCGTCGTCCATGCAGGGCATGTCGTCGTGGACCAGCGAGTACGCGTGGATCATCTCCACCGCGCAACTCACGCCATCGAGTGCTTCGGCCGATGCATCGCCCAGCGCACCGGCGGCATGTGCCAACAACGGGCGTACGCGCTTGCCTGCGCCCAGCGTTGCGTAGCGCATGGCCGCGTGGAGGCGTTGCGGCGAGACGGTTTCGGCCGGCAAGGCACGCTCCAGCGCGCTTTCCGTGCGCGCCACCACGGACGCCATCCATTCGGCGAAGTGTGTGGACGCGCTCATGCGTCGCCTTGCTCGTCTGCGTTGCTGTCGTCGGCCAGGGGCTTCAGTGCGTCGCCGTCAAGCACGCGCACCTGTTGCTCGACGCGCTCGAGCACCTGCTGGCAATACTTGACCAGCTCGGCCCCGCGTCGATACGCCGCAAGCGAGGCTTCCAGCGGCAACTCACCGGATTCCATGCTCGCGACAAGGGTTTCAAGTTCCGCCATGGCAGCCTCGTAGGAAGCGGGCGCAGCAGAGGGCGTGGCAGACGCGCTTGGGGCGTCGTTTGAGGCACGGGGCATGCCGATTGCGAATCAGAAAAGGACAATCCGGCATTTTACGGCAATTCGGCGTGCGTTCTGCGCACTCGGCGTGGGGCACCGCCTCGCGGTACATCACCGACTTGAGGGCGACATTGGGGCGAGCGATGCGCGGCACAGAGACCGAAAGACGACAAAAATCAGGGACTTATCGATTCCCCTGGGGTACAATCGCCCCCTTTCCTCCAAAGGCCGGGCCGGCACACGCCGCTCCGTACGATGGGTTGGGTCTGTTGGCCCATGAACGTATGGTCGTTGGCCCAAGCGGGGGCCGGCAGCGTTCGTTTCCCCTTTCAACAGTCCCCAGGCCACCTGCCGATGGCGTTCTTCTTTCCCATATCCATATCGATTTTTTCGATGGTTGGGTTGTTCACTGCTTTCACCGTTATTGGGAGTGGGGATAATGTCCAATCTCAGCACCGCACTGAACCTGGTGCCGTCTGAAACCCAGCTGCCCGTCTCTGCATACTTCGACGAGGCGCTGTATCAAACTGAAATCGAACGTCTGTTCAAGCATGGCCCGGGTTACGTCGGCCATGAGCTGATGGTCCCCGAGGTTGGCGACTATCACACGCTTGCCGCCGAGGCCGAAGGCCGCGTGCTGGTGCGCAATCCGAACGGCGTCGAACTCCTGTCCAATGTCTGCCGGCATCGCCAGGCGATCATGCTCAATGGGCGCGGCAATGCCCAGAACATCGTCTGCCCGCTGCACCGCTGGACGTACGACCTCAAGGGCGACCTGCTGGGCGCGCCGCACTTCGAGAAGCAGCCGTGCGCGCACCTGTCGCGCTCGCCGCTGCAGAATTGGAACGGGCTGCTGTTCGAGGGCAAGCGCGATGTGCGCGAAGACCTCGCCCGCCTGGGCGTGGCGCGCGATCTCGATTTCTCCGGCTACATGCTCGACCACGTCGAGGTGCACGACTGCAACTACAACTGGAAGACCTTCATCGAGGTCTATCTGGAGGACTACCACGTCGTGCCCTTCCACCCGGGCCTGGGCCAGTTCGTCTCGTGTGACGACCTGGAATGGGAATTCGGCGAATGGCACAGCGTGCAGACGGTCGGCATCCACGCCAATTTGCGCAAACCCGGCACGCCGGCGTACCAGAAGTGGCACGACGCCGTCCTGCGCTTCAACAATGGCGAGATGCCGAAGTACGGCGCGGTGTGGCTCACCTACTATCCGAACGTGATGGTCGAGTGGTATCCGAACGTGCTGGTGGTCTCGACGCTGCATCCGATGGGCCCGACCAAGACGCGCAACGTGGTCGAGTTCTACTACCCGGAAGA
>CBJMVH010000092.1:0-13456 GCA_966433195.1 uncultured Ralstonia sp. | reverse complement strand
TCGGCGAGCATCTTCTTGCCGAGGTCCTCGTTCGTGCCCTTCATGCGCACGACGAGCGGAACGCTCAGGCTCACGGCCTTCGATGCCGCGATCACGCCTTCGGCGATCACGTCGCAACGCATGATGCCGCCGAAGATGTTGACCAGAATGGCCTTCACGTCCGGGTTCTTCAGCATCAGCTTGAAGGCTTCGGTCACCTTCTCGGTGGTGGCACCGCCGCCCACGTCGAGGAAGTTGGCCGGCTCGCCGCCGAACAGCTTGATGGTGTCCATCGTGGCCATGGCCAGACCGGCGCCGTTCACCAGGCAGCCGATGTTGCCGTCGAGCGAGATGTAGGCCAAGTCAAACTTGGACGCTTCGATTTCAGCCGGATCTTCTTCATCCAGATCGCGGTAAGCCACGATTTCCGGGTGACGGAACAGCGCGTTCGAGTCGAAGTTGAACTTCGCGTCCAGTGCGATGACCTTGCCGTCGCCGGTCAGGATCAGCGGGTTGATTTCGGCTTGCGACGCGTCGGTTTCCCAGAATGCCTTGTACAGGCCTTGCAGGGTTTGACGGGCTTGCGGGATCGAAGCATCCGGCACGCCGATCTTCTTGGCGATGTCGTCAGCCTGGGCGTCTTGCAGACCAGCTTGCGGGTCGATCAGCAGCGTGTGGATCTTTTCCGGGTGCGTTGCGGCGACTTCTTCGATGTCCATGCCGCCTTCGCTCGAGGCCATCAGCGCGACCTGCTGCGACACACGGTCCACCACCAGCGAGACGTACAGTTCCTTCTTGATGTCCGCGCCTTCTTCGATCAGCAGGCGCTTGACCAGCTTGCCTTCCGGGCCGGTCTGGTGCGTCACCAGCGTCATGCCCAGGATGCTGCTGGCGTATTCCTTGACCTGGTCCATGCTCTTGGCAACCTTCACGCCGCCGCCCTTGCCACGGCCACCCGCATGAATCTGTGCCTTCACGACCCACACCGGGCCGCCCAGGGTTTCAGCAGCCTTGATGGCCTCGTCGACCGAGAAGGCCGGAATGCCGCGCGGAACCGGCACATTGTATTTGCGCAGGATTTCCTTGCCTTGGTACTCATGGATATTCATGCGTGTTTCCTTTGCTAGGCTGGATGAGTGTGATGAATGTTGAAAAACGCGAGCGGCTCAGCGTCGTCAGGACGACGACTCCGAAAGCGGCTCGGTAGCTGGCGGTAGGATTTTGGTTTCGGGCTTGGGTTGCGGTTGATAAGCAAACCAGCGCGGATAATGCTTGCGGACCACCTCACCCTCGAAATGCAGGGCATGGCAGCCATGGAGTTGATACGGTGGCGTTTCGCCGGGCTCGATCGGCCGGTGGTCGTTGGAGTTGTCGCGCACCGGAAAGACGTCGCCCGCAAAAGCCTGGATGGCCGCGGTCGGCAGCACGCCGCACAGCTCGGTCAGGTGCGTACAGCCCGCCACGCCGCCGAGTCTCTCACGCGCGGCCTTTCGAAAACCCTTCATCAGGTTCAGGCCGATGAGCTTGCGGTAGGCCGGGCCGATCGTGTCGCAATGTGTGGGATACGGCACCCAGTCGGAACACGCCTCGGCGTCTACGACATTCATGCGAGTGTCGATGGTGACGCGCAGCCACAGGTCATGCAGCGGCTCGCCTTCAGGGCGTACGCCACCGCCGGCCAGGGGGATGTCACGTGGTTTGGTGTCGGTCAGGCGCGCTTCGATGTCCCACAGGCCGTCTTCCCGCAAATAGGCGTCCACCGTGATGGCACGGCGGTGGCGCGCAACGCGCGGGACGGGCTTGGACAGAGGCATGGACCAGGACAGACCGATAGGACCGATGGAGGCAGGCGCACGTGGATCTCACGCACCGCCGGCAGCACGCGCACAGCAGCGCATCAGCCGCCACTCGCGAACACCACCGCCCTGCCATCGAGATAGCGGGCGGTATCAAAGTCGCGGATTTTAACACGTCGCCACGACCGCACTGGGGCGCGTGCTGCAATGCGGCGTCAGTTGGGTTGCAACAACAAACAGGGGTGCAACCCGGCGAATCCGCACGCAAACGGATTGTCAGCGCAAATTGTTGCGAGATCGGCGACGTTCAAAGCGCTTCATCACCGTCGTCGAGCAGTTCCTCCGCCCCCGCGATGATGCGCGACACCACCGACCGCGAGAACCCCCGCGCCATCATGAATCGGACCTGCTTGGCGCGCTCGGCCAAGTCAGCGGGCGGGTGGCCGAAGCGCCTGTCCCACAACGCCTTGGCTCGGGCGGCCTCGGTGCTTTGCAACTGGACCTTGACCTCGCTGAGTGTCTCTTCGCTGAGTTGATGCGTTTTCAGTTCCTGCATCAGCCGCGCAGTGCCATAGCGGCCAGCACGACGGTGCACCACGCTTTCGGCAAAACGGGTGTTGGACAGCCAGTTCTCACCTTCCAGCCAGTCCAGCAGCGCATCCACCTCTTCGGCGGATTCGGCATGCGGGGCCAGCTTACGGCGCAATTCGGCACGACTGTGCTCGCGCCGGGACAGGTAGCCCAGCGCACGCGCCTTAAGCGACAAGGGCTGACGCGGCAATGGCATACGTAGATGCACCCAAGAAGAAAAAACGCCCGCCGTTGGGGGACGGCAGGCGTATGAAGCTCGATAGAGCCGCCGATCTTCGCCGACGGCCAACCCAATTACTCTTCGCCGACTTCCTCGGCCATCGCGACGACGGCGCCCATGGGCGTCACGCCCAGGGCTTCGCGAACCTTGTTCTCGATGTCGCGCGCCAGGTCGGGGTTCTCGCGCAGGTATTCGCGGCAATTGTCGCGACCTTGGCCGATGCGCTCGCCGTTGTAGCTGTACCAGGCACCAGACTTCTCAACGATCTTGGCTTCGACGCCCAGATCGATGATCTCGCCCTCGCGCGACACGCCCTGGCCGTAGAGGATGTCGAAGATGGCTTCGCGGAACGGCGGCGCCACCTTGTTCTTGACGACCTTGACCTTGGTTTCGTTGCCGACCACGTCGTCGCCCTTCTTGATCGAGCCGATGCGGCGGATGTCCAGACGCACCGAAGCGTAGAACTTGAGCGCGTTACCGCCCGTGGTGGTTTCCGGCGAGCCGAACATCACACCGATCTTCATGCGGATCTGGTTGATGAAGATGACCATGCAGTTGGTCTTTTTGATGGTGCCGGTCAGCTTGCGCAGTGCCTGGCTCATCAGACGGGCTTGCAGGCCGGGCAGTGCATCGCCCATTTCGCCTTCGATTTCCGCTTTCGGCACCAGCGCGGCCACCGAGTCGATGATGATCAGGTCGACCGAGCCCGAGCGCACCAGCGCATCCGCAATTTCCAGGGCCTGTTCGCCGGTGTCCGGCTGGGAGATCAGCAGGTCCGGCACGCTCACGCCGATCTTGTCTGCGTAAGTGACGTCCAGTGCATGTTCCGCGTCGATGAAGGCGCAGGTGCCACCCAGCTTCTGCATTTCGGCAACCACTTGCAGCGTCAGCGTGGTCTTACCCGACGATTCCGGGCCGTAGATTTCAATCACGCGGCCGCGCGGCAGGCCACCCACGCCCAGCGCCACATCCAGCCCCAGCGAACCCGTCGACACGACCTGGACCGGCTCCACCTCGGCGTCGCCCATCTTCATGATGGAGCCCTTGCCGAACTGCTTTTCGATCTGCGCGAGCGCGGCAGCCAGCGCCTTCTGCTTTTCTGCGCTCATCTGGGCTGCCTTCTTGCCGTCTTCCATGGTCGTCCTTCGTACGATTTGGTGTATAAATGGGCCGCAAGGGCCGATGATTCCTGCGTTTGTCCGCAACAGCGGGCGTCCAACCCGGCCCGACGCCGGAACCAATCCTGATACTTTAGCGCCGCCAAGACTACAGCACCGCGAATTCGGAGTACTGTATAAAAAACCAGTGGTTTTGACAAGTCTCCAACACGAATGTCGCGCAAAAACCATGTAGCGGGCGGAATGGGCGGGCCAGAGGCTCGCCTGAGCATCGCGGGGAGACACGCATGCGCATCCTGATTGCCGAAGACGACGCCACCTTGGCCGACGGGCTCACACGCTCACTGCGCCAGGCGGGCTATGCCGTCGACCAAGCCTCCGATGGGGCCACCGCCGATGCTGCGCTCTCTGCGCAGACGGCGCAGACCTATGACCTGTTGATCCTCGACGTGGGCCTGCCGCGCATGTCGGGGCTCGAGGTGCTCAAGCGCCTGCGCTCGCGCGGGGCGATGCTGCCGGTGCTGATCCTGACCGCCGCCGACAGCGTGGAAGAGCGCGTCAAAGGCCTGGACCTGGGCGCCGACGACTACATGGCCAAACCATTCGCGCTGTCTGAATTGGAGGCGCGCGTGCGGGCGCTGGTGCGGCGCGGCGCGGGTGGCGGCGCCACGCTCATCCGCCATGGGCCGCTGGCGTTCGATCAGGTCGGACGCATTGCCTATATCCATGATCAGTTGGTCGAATTGTCGGCGCGCGAGATCGGGCTGCTGGAGATTCTGCTCGCCCGCGTCGGCCGCCTGGTATCGAAGGAGCAGCTGGTCGACCACCTGTGCGGCTGGGGCGAAGAGGTGAGCAACAACGCCATCGAGGTCTACATCCACCGGCTGCGCAAGAAGATCGAAGTGGATGGCATCCGCATCGCCACTGTGCGCGGGCTGGGCTATTGCCTGGAACGCGCGGCCACCCCAACCCCGGCCGCGACCGCCGCCCATGGGTGATCGGCTGGCCTGGCCGTGGCGCCGTCCTCGCGCACCGCAGCCTGACCCGGCCAGCGCGGCGCCCCCGGCGGACGATCGCGACCTCGCCGATACCCTGCCCCACCTCGAAGACGACGCCACTCGGCCGGTCGCCCGCTCCCTCTTCGGCGAGATTCTCGACTGGATGCTCGCGCCGCTGCTGCTGCTCTGGCCAATGAGCATTGCGGTGACGTATCTGGTGGCCAAGTCGATTGCGAATGCGCCATACGACCGCGCGCTGGAATCGAGTGCCATCGTGCTCAGCCAGCAATTGCGCGAAGTGAATGGGCGCGTGACGCTGCAGTTGCCCATTTCCGCGCGTGAGATTCTGCGAGCGGACGAGACCGACAACATCTACTACCAAGTGCTCGGCGCGAAAGGCGAGTTCGTCTCCGGCGACCGCGACCTGCCGCTGCCGCCCGAGGAAGACACCGGCGCCGGCGGGCTCGTGCAGCTGCGCGACGATCGCATCCATGGCGCAGACATCCGCGTGGCGTATACGTATGTGCAGCGCCCGGGGACCGACGGCGGCAAACCGGCGCTCGTGCAGGTGGCCGAGACGCTCGACAAGCGCGCGCAACTGGCCAACGAAATCATCAAGGGCGTGATCCTGCCGCAGTTCGTGATCCTGCCGCTGGCGGTCATCCTGGTTTGGTTCGGGCTCACGCGCGGGTTGGCGCCACTCAATGCGATCCAGGAGCGTATTCGCGCGCGTAACCCTGGCGATACCAGCCCCATCGACGAAGGCGCTGCGCCGCAGGAGCTGACACCGCTGGTGGCGTCATTCAATGACTTGCTGGGGCGGCTGGAACAATCGGTGCAGACGCAGAAGCGCTTCATTGCCGATGCGGCACATCAGATGAAAACGCCGCTGGCCGGTCTGCGCATGCAAGCCGAGTTGGCGCAACGCGAACAATCGCCGGACGAACTGCGCCGCACGCTCGCGCATATCGCCGATAGCTCGGACCGCACCGCGCACCTCGTCAAACAACTGCTCTCGCTGGCGCGCATGGAAAACATGGGTGCGACCGACGGCATGGTGCCGTTGGACATTTGCGCGCTGTCGCGGCAGGTCGTAGCGGATTGGCTGCCCAAGGCGTGGGCCAAGCAGATCGACCTCGGCTTTGAAGAACCGGGCCCGCCCGTCATGACATCTGGCAACGCGACGATGCTGGCCGAGATGCTCAACAACCTGCTCGACAACGCCATCCGCTACACACCCGACGGCGGGCACATCACCGTGCGCATCACCACGGCACCGTTCGAGCCGTTTATTTTCATTGACGTGGATGACACTGGCCCCGGCATTCCCGTGGCCGAGCGCGAACGCGTGATGCAACGCTTCTATCGCATCCTCGGCACACAGGCGGAAGGCAGTGGCCTAGGATTGGCCATCGTGCGTGAAATCGTCCAGCAGCATGGTGGCGATATCGAGGTGCTCGATAACGTGTACCAGACCTCGCCGCGGCTGGCGGGCGCGCGCTTTCGCATCACACTGCACCGCTGCGCAGCCGACGAGGAGCCCAGCGCATGAGCATCACCCCCGGTACCCCGGCACGCCGGCGCTGGATCACCAACATGCGCTGGATCGCCGCACTGCTGGGCGTATGGTTTGTGGTGACGTTCGTCGTGGCGTTTTTCGCGCGCGATTTGTCGATGCACATTTTCGGCTGGCCCTTTGCGTACTGGGTGGCGAGCCAAGGGGCGCCCATCGTCTACGTGCTAATCACGGTGCTGTATGCGTGGCGCACCAATCGCGCGGCCGCCGCCGAGGAAGACGCCGAGTCTATACAGACGCGCCCGCCTGAAACGTCACCCCCACCCTCGATCTGACCAGCGGTCAGGCCGCGCCCAGGTGGCGGAGTTTGACGAAAGCGAGCGCGGCCATCACCGCATCGTTGAGCGCGTCGTGCGCATCCCAGGTGGGGAGTTCCAACGTGCGCATCAGGGTGGCGAAACGCAGGTCGAGATCGGGATCGCCCTGCTGCCGATACGGCGGCAATTGCCGGAACTGATAGTCGTAATACAGCGCAGAGACTTCGATCTTTGGCTGGGGCAGCCCAATGCCAAGCATGGGCACCAGCACGCGATTGAGCATCGCCACATCGAACTCGAGGTAGTAGCCCACCAGCGGCCGGCTGCCAATGAAATGCAGCAACGTGTGGATGGCCTGCTCGATCGGTACGCCGTCCGCCAGGTCGCGCTTGCGCAGGCGATGCACGCGGATGCTGTCTGCGCCCACATTGCACTGCGGCTTGATCAGCAGCTCCAGGCGTTGGCTTGTCAGGATGCGGTCTCCGGCGATGCGGACCGCGCCGATGGAAATAATCGCGTCGGTACGTACGTTCAGGCCGGTGGTTTCGCAATCCAGCGCGATCCATTCATCGGCGGGCGGCGGGTCGAACAGAAAGCGGAACGCCGGATCGCGCAGCTTGCGCAACAGGCGGCGCCTTTGCAACGCATCTCGCCAGCCGGAAAGCAATGTCGTCATGATGGCCGGTGCGCGGTTACATCCATTCGGTACGCCAGCGCTGCCGCAACAGTGCCTTGAACCGCTTGACCGCGCTCAGCGCATCCTTGAGCAAATCCCGCTCCAACGACGACAGGCGCGACAGATGCACGTCGCACGACACCGGCTGATGCGCGTCGATTTCCGACAAACCGGCTTTGAGCCGCAACGCCATCAGGAAGTGCAGGCTTTCACGTAGCTCATTGGCCATCTGCGCATCGATGGCTTGTGCGCGCACCAGTGCTTCCAGTCGTGGCACGGTGCCGGTTTCATCGAGCACGTGGTGCGCCAGCGCCAGGCTGCGCACGCCATGGACGATGGGGAAGATGCCCTCCTTCTTGACGTCGAGCACCGGGTCGGGGTCTCCCAATCCGAGCAGGCGATCGCGCCATCCCGAGGCCGTGCCGAAGGCTTCAATGGCAGCGGCAAAGCGGCCGAGCACGGCATCGTTGTCGAGCGTCAGGTCCAGCAAGGTCCGACGCAGTTGCTTGAGCAACGCGGCATCGCCACACACGGCGTGCGCATCGAAGAAGATCGCCAACTGCATCAGGCCTTCGGGGCTCGGCAGGATCAGCCATTCACGGATGCGGCGGGCGAAATCACTTGTGCTCATGCACCACCCGGGCCGGCTGAGCATGATGCCGCCCGGGCATGGCGGGTAACCAAACGCGGCGAGCGCATCGGAGAAACGCTCAACGATGTGCTGCAGGTCAGGCGGCGGCACGTAGCCATCGCGCAGCACCAGGGCGTTGTCCTGATCGGTCTTGAGCAGTTGTTCGCCACGGCCCTCGCTGCCCATGACGAACAGACAACTGTTGGCAACGAGGTCTGGCGGCGCAATCATCTGCCAGGCGCGTTCAAACAGGCGCGCGCTGATCTCGCGCACGAGGTGGGCGATGTGGTCCACGCGCGAGCCGCCGCGCAGCAGCAGCGACACCATCCGCGTGATCTGCCCCGCCACCTGCGCGAGCGCGTCCAGATCCTGCGCTAGGTTGATCTGCACGGTCAGCAGATACGAGTGGTTAGCCAGGAAGCTGAACACATCCAGCGATTCCAGCAGGCCGACAATCGCATCGTCACGCGTAACGACAAGGCGATGCACGCGATGGCGCAGCATCAGCGTCAGCGCATCGCCGATCTGCGCGGAGGCCGGCACGGTGATGAGCGCAAACTGACTCATCTGCCCGACCGGCAAACGATCGAGCGGCGTGCCATGCAGGATGGCGCGCTGCAGAGAACTGCGCGTAAAGATGCCCACCCGCGGCGGGCTGCTGGCGCTATCGCGCACCAGCACGTTGGAGGTGTTCTGCGCCTGGAACAGCTTGACCACGGAGACGACGTCCGCGTCCGCCTCCACAAAGTGCGCGGGCCGGATAAACGCATCGCTCACGCGGGACACGGCCAGCGACTGCATCGTCTCCAGGCTCTGCCGCTGCGCGATGGCGCTGAGCTTGCTGCCAAGGTCTGAGAAGAGCAGCGCGCCAAACGTGGCATTGGCAGCAATGAGATCGCGCACCGCTTGGCGCGCGATCTGATAAGCGACGACTTCTTCGGTGGCGACGAAGCGACTGCTGGCTTTACCCGCCACTAGGGCGCGGCCGTCAAAGCAATCGTCGGGGCCGTAGGTGGCGACCAGTTCGTCGCCGTCGTATTGGGCGACGCCGCCTTTGATGATCACGAACAGGTGCAGCGGTGCCGCGCCCACATCAAGGATGACGTCGCCTTCCGGGTAATAGCCGATGTCGACGGCGCCGTGGACCAAACGCTGTTCGTCCTGGCTCAGGCAATCGAATGGCCAGACGGAGAAATTGAAGGTGCTGGGCATAGTGGCCGCCGAGGGCGGGCGACGCAATGCATCGCCCTACCCTCGCTCAGCGGGCCGTGCTCGCTTAGTGGCCCCTCAGTGACCCGAGGCGCCTGCTGCACCCAGGCCCGTTTCCGAGCGCACTTGCTGTGCGGCGAACGAGGCCTTCTCGTTCTTGGCGCGCACGCTGGTGTCCAGAACCGAGAACAGCCACACGCCCACAAAGCCGATCGTCATCGAGAACAGCGCGGGCGAGGTGTACGGGAACCACGCCGAGCCCTTCGGATAACCCAGCGTGGCTTCCCAGACCGACGGCGACACGATCGTCAGCCCCACCGACGAGATCAACCCCAGGAACCCGCCGATGACCGCGCCGCGCGTGGTGCAGCCCTTCCACAGCATCGACAGGAACAGCACCGGGAAGTTGGCCGACGCCGCCACCGCAAACGCAAGCGACACCATGAACGCGATGTTCTGCTTCTCGAACGCAATGCCCAGCAGCACGGCCACGACGCCCAGCACCAGCGTGGTGATGCGCGACACGCGCAGCTCATCAGCGCTGTTGGCCTTGCCATGCTTGAACACGGTGGCATACAGGTCGTGCGACACCGCCGAGGCACCCGACAGCGTGAGCCCCGCCACCACTGCAAGAATCGTGGCAAACGCCACGGCGGAGATGAAGCCGTAGAACACATCGCCGCCCACCGACTTGGCCACCAGCACGGCCGCCATGTTGGCCGTGCCCGCGCCGCCCTTGATCACACCCTTGGCCACGTCGGCCATTTCGGGGTTGGTGAGCACCAGCGTGATCGCGCCAAAACCGATGATGAAGATGAGGATGTAGAAGTAGCCGATCCAGGTGGTGGCCCAGAACACCGACTTACGCGCTTCCTTGGCATCCGGCACCGTAAAGAAACGCATCAGGATATGCGGCAGGCCCGCAGTGCCGAACATCAGCGCCATGCCGAACGAGATGGCCGAGATCGGGTCTTTGATAAAGCCGCCCGGCGACATGACCGACAGGCCGATCTTGGCCGCTTCATCTGACGACTTGCCGGCGTTTGCGGCAATGGCCGTCTTCACCTGCACCGCTTTGGCGAACAGCGCTTCGGGGCTGAAGCCGTATTGCGCCAGCACCATGATCGCCATGAACGTCACGCCGGCCAGCAGCAGACAGGCCTTGATGATCTGCACCCAGGTCGTGGCCGTCATGCCGCCGAACAGCACGTAGACCATCATCAGCGCGCCGACGATCACCACCGCAATCCAGTAGTCGAGCCCGAACAGCAGCTTGATGAGCTGCCCCGCGCCCACCATCTGCGCGATCAGGTAGAACGCCACCACCACCAGCGTGCCAACGGCGGCAAAGCTGCGGATCGGGCCTTGCTCAAACCGGTAGCCAGCCACATCGGCAAAGGTGAACTTGCCCAGGTTGCGCAGCCGCTCGGCCATCAGGAACGTGATGATCGGCCAGCCGACGAGGAAGCCGATCGAGTAGATCAGGCCGTCGTAGCCCGACGTCATGACCGCTGCCGAAATGCCGAGGAACGAGGCCGCCGACATGTAGTCGCCAGAGATCGCCAGGCCATTCTGAAAGCCCGTGATGCCGCCACCCGCCGTATAGAAATCCGCCGCCGAGCGCGTGCGCGACGCCGCCCACTTGGTAATCCACAACGTGCCCGCTACGAACAGCGCAAACAGCACGATGGCGGTGGTGTTGGTGGCCTGCTTGGCGGTCTGCCCCACATCGCCACCCGCGGCGAACACCGCGTCACAAGCGCCGGCGGCGAGCAACGCCACCAGCATCGTCGAAAAATGCTTCTTCATTTGGCGATGTCCTTCAGGATGTCTTGCGTCAGTTGGTCGTATTCGCTATTCGCGCGGCGCACATAAATGCCGGTAATGACGATGGTGAACACAATCACCGCCATGCCCACCGGCACGCCCACGCTCATCACGCCAGCACCGAGGGGCTTGGCGAGAAACGGCTTGTCGAATGCGATCAGCGCGATGTAGCCGTAGTACACGACCAGCATCAGCACCGTCAGAACAACGCCGAGCTTGTTACGCCGCTGTTTGAGCTGCGCATATTTCGGATGCGCCTCGATTTTTCCTACCAATGAATCCATCGCCTGTCTCCTCTATCTCTCTCTTGGAACGAGTGCGCCGATTCTTATTGCCGAAACTGACTGAACTCTTACTCGACCGCTTTCCTGCGGCTTTGTAGCGATAGTGGTTTTCCCTATCGATGCGGGCCGCTTGGCTGCCCGCTGCAACACCGCGCTGTTTGAGATGGCGTGGAGAAGGACACCAACCTCGCGCCGATTTTGTGCGTACGCACATTGGCGCGACGTTCAACGGCGTTGTGGCATGCAGCACACCTGGGTTGGTTTTGATGATGCAACGCACTACACGCAGCGGCGGGCCCGCAGCGCCGTCACGCGTGCTTGAAATACCCAAGTCTTTGATTTTTCTGGGATCAGGGCGCGTGTGAGGCCGGGCCTGCGCACATCCGTTTGTCAGAACGCCGTAAGTTTCGCTTCCCACAATCGTTCACAGTTCTGCGGGCGACCCGTGTTGCGTTGTCATGTCCATGCCCAGCGGGATGATCCAAAAAAACAGGAGACAACATGGCAACCGTGCAAAGTGCACCGAATGCGCCCGCCGGGCGCATGCAGCCCGCGCCCATGACACGAGAGGAGAAGAAGGTCATCTTCGCCTCGTCACTGGGGACGGTGTTCGAGTGGTACGACTTCTATCTCTACGGGTCGCTGGCGGCCATCATCGCCAAGCAGTTCTTCTCTGGGCTGGACCCGACGGCGGCGTTCATCTTTGCGCTGCTGGCGTTTGCGGCGGGCTTTCTGGTGCGCCCGTTCGGCGCGTTGGTGTTCGGCCGCCTGGGCGACATGATCGGGCGCAAGTACACGTTCCTGATCACCATCGTCATCATGGGCACGTCAACGTTCATCGTCGGCCTGCTGCCCTCGTACGGCACCATCGGTGTGGCCGCGCCGGTCATCCTGATCGCCCTGCGCATGCTGCAGGGCCTGGCGCTGGGCGGTGAGTACGGCGGTGCTGCCACGTATGTCGCCGAACACGCCCCGCACGGCCGTCGCGGCGCCTATACGTCGTGGATCCAGACCACCGCCACGCTGGGCCTGTTCCTCTCGCTGATCGTCATCCTGGCGGTGCGTGAGATGACCGGCAAGGCGTTCGACGATTGGGGCTGGCGTATCCCGTTCCTGGTGTCGATCCTGCTGCTGGCCACATCGGTGTACATCCGCCTGTCGATGAGCGAATCGCCGGCATTCCAGAAGATGAAGGCCGAGGGCAAGACCTCCAAAGCCCCGCTGACGGAATCCTTCGGCCAATGGCGCAACCTGAAGATCGTGATCCTGGCGCTGATCGGTCTGACCGCCGGCCAGGCTGTGGTGTGGTACACGGGCCAGTTCTACGCGCTGTTCTTCCTCACGCAAGTGCTGAAGGTCGACGCGTTCACGGCCAACGTGCTGATTGCGGTGGCGCTGGCTATCGGCACGCCGTTCTTCGTGTTCTTCGGCTCGCTGTCGGACCGCGTCGGCCGTAAGTGGATCATCATGGGCGGCTGCCTGCTGGCCGTGCTGACCTACTTCCCGCTGTTCAAGGCGCTCACGCACTACGCCAATCCGGCGCTGGAGCGCGCGCAGCAAACGGCGCAGATCGTCGTCAAGGCCGATCCGAAGGAGTGCTCGTTCCAGGGCAGCCCGATTGCGCGGGAAGTCGACTTCCGCTCGTCGTGCGACATCGCCAAGCGCACCTTGGCGCAGTCGTCGGCCAGCTATGAAACGGAAGAGGCGCCCGCCGGCACCGTAGCCACAGTCACGATCGCCGGCAAGGAGCTGACGTCGCTCAACGCCAGCCGCACCGCCGACGGCCAGGCGTTCGACGCCGAGAGCAAGACCAAGATCGCGGACTTCAAAAAGCAGGTGGCGGAATCGCTCAAGGCGGCCAACTACCCGACCAAGGCCGATCCGGCCCAGATGAACACGGTCATGGTGCTGGTGATCCTGGTGATCCTGGTGATCTACGTGACCATGGTCTACGGCCCGATCGCGGCGATGCTGGTGGAGATGTTCCCGACGCGCATTCGGTACTCGTCAATGTCGCTGCCGTATCACATCGGCAACGGCTGGTTCGGGGGGCTGCTGCCGACCATCTCGTTCGCCCTGGTGGCGCAGAACGGCAATATCTATCACGGCCTGTGGTACCCCATCTGGATCGCGGCCATCACGTTCGTGATCGGCGCGCTGTTCGTGCGGGAGACCAAGGATGTGGATATTTATCGCAACGATTGACGAAGGGGGTTGACAACTTCGCCGAAGACGGTACAATCCCGCTTCTTCGGCGAATTAGCTCAGTCGGTTAGAGCGACGGAATCATAATC
>CBJMVH010000091.1:0-13549 GCA_966433195.1 uncultured Ralstonia sp. | reverse complement strand
CCGCATCGCTTTCGTGCCATGCAAGCGGATTGCGAATGCCGCGCAATCGCCCACCGGAGACTTCAAGCATGGCTTCCAGCACCGGGATCACGTCCTGCCCCAATGAAAGATCTGCCCCGCCGACGATCGCCTCACAACCGCGTGCTTGCCCATAGGCGCCGCTGGCAAACATGGCAGCAACCCCGTTGGCAAACTCGACCTCACCAACCGGCCGCATGGCAACAGGGCCGTCACACCGCAGCATCGACCTGCACTGCACATAGACCGTCGAAACGACCCGATGGCCGCTGCTCACGTCTTGCTGCAGTTCATCGGTCAGATAGCGGCCGGTCTGCCGATCCCACAGATGGTGATGCGCATCAATGATTGGCAGCTCAGGCAGCAGAACCGCTTCCTGCCGGGTGGCGAGCCACGCTTGCCTGATCGGCAGATGCGGCGCATGGACGATTTGCACGGGGCTTTCTCGATGAGGATGAAGTCAACGGAGCGGGACACGTTGCATCAGTGCGTCGCGTCGGCTTCACCGGCATCGGCGCCCGGATCGCCCAGCCAGGCGATGGCCAGCGCGCCGATGAGCAGCACACCCGACACCGCCAGCAGCGGCGCCGTGAAGCCATGCGAGAACTGCTTGATGGCACCGATCATCGATGGGCCGACAAAGCCGCCCAGGTTGCCCACCGATACGATCAGCGCCAAACCGCCCGCCGCCGCGCGGCCGGTCAGGAAGCTGGAGGGAATCGCCCAGTACGTGGCTTGGAACGCGAGGATGCCGCTGACCGTCAGGCACAGCGCTGCGAGCTTGAGCGGGGGTGCATCCAACATCGTGCTGGCCGCCAGCGCGGCTGCCGCCACAATCAACGCAGTGGCGACGTAAGGAATGCGGTTCTGCGCGCGGTTCGCCACACGCGCCCACCACAGCATCACCACGGCGCCAATCGCGTAGGGAATGGCCGTGAGCCAACCAACCACGGCGTGCTCAACCCCAAACTGCTTGATGATCTGCGGCATCCACAGGCCCACGCCGATCGAGCCGACGATGCCGCAGAAGTTGATGAACGCCAGCACGAACACGCGCCAGTTGGTCATCGCATCGCGCAGGTTCGTACCGTGCTTGCTGGCGATGTCGCGCTGCTCCAGCGCAAGGCGGCGAGCGAGCACGGCTTTCTCGTCGTCGGTGAGCCAAGTGGCTTTCTCGGGGCGGTCAGCCAGCACAAACAGGCACGCAATGCCGAGCACCACGGCAGGCAGCCCCTCGATCAGCAGCAGCCACTGCCAGCTGCGCAGGCCATGCAAGCCACCGAGTTCAAGCAGCGCACCGGAAATCGGCGAGCCAATCATGTTCGCCACCGGAATGCCGACCAGGAATGCGGCCGTTACCTTGGCGCGCCACTTGCCCGGAAACCAGTGCGTGAAATACAGGTAGATGCCCGGCGTAAAGCCCGCCTCGGCCAGCCCCAGCAGAAAGCGCGCAGCCGCAAAACTCTTCGGCCCGACCACAAACGCGGTCGCCATCGAGAACACACCCCACGTGATCATGATCCGCGCGATCCAGATCCGGGCGCCCACCTTCTGCATGATGAGGTTGCTCGGAATCTCGAACAGGAAGTAGCCGATGAAGAACAGCCCCGCCCCGAACCCGAACTGCTCGGCGGTCAGGCCGAGGTCCTTGTTCATCGTGAGCGCCGCAAAGCCCACGTTGGTGCGATCGAGATAGCTGATCACATAGCAGGCAAAGATGAACGGCAGGATGCGGCGGAACGCCTTGGCCAGCGTACGTTCGCTCGCCTGGTAGTCCGCGTCGGGCAGCGTGGCGGCGGTGCGTGCTTCCAAGCCGTGTGCCGGCGTGGGTGCACTCAAGGTCTGGGACATGTGCATGGTCTCCTCCATCGCGCTTCTCTGAGCGCTAGGGGTTGCGTATCGATGAGCTAAGGCTTGGGCTTTGTCGGCTTGGCCCGATGCGGCAGCGGGCCGGCGATATCCATCTCAGTCTTGAGGACCGTGCCGGACACCGACTCCGTCATGAAGAGCGTCTTCATCTGGGGGCCGCCGAAGCACAGGTTGGTAAGCGAGGCCCCTTCCGGGCTGGTCACGATCACCTCCGGCTCGGCGCGGTGGTTCAGCACCCACGCGCGGCCAAGGCCAGGGTTGGCCACAAACAGCCGCCCCGCCGTGTCGATCGTCAAACCGTCGGGGCCACTCGGGCCGTGCGAGGTGAAGAACTGACCAACCTTGCTGACGGACCCATCCGCCTGCAGCGGCACGCGCCACACGCAGTTGCCGCGCGTCATGGCCACGTACAGCACCTTTTCGTCGGGCGACAGCACGAGCCCGTTCGGGCTGGGGCAGTTGCCGAGCAGCATGTCGAGCTTGCCCTCCACCGACAGGCGATAGACCCGCCCCGTCGGATCGTGCAGGCCCGTCTGTCCCTGGTCGGTGAAATACAGGTTGCCTTGCGAATCGAACGTGAGATCGTTCACGCCCCTGAAACGCTCCGAGTTGCGCCGCTCCAGATACGGCGTGACTTCGCCGCGCTGGATATCGAGCAGCATCAGCCCGTTGCGGTAGTCGGTGATGAGCAGATGCGCATCGTCGACCAACTTCATGCCGTTGGGCTCGCCGTCATACTCGGCCACCAGTTCCCAGTCGCCCGCAGCCGAGATGCGAAAGATGCGGCCATGCGGAATGTCGGTCACGTACAGATGGCCGCGACCTTGGCCGTCCGGGCACCACACCGGCCCTTCGAGGAAGGAATCGGTGGCTTGCCCGCCACGATTGGCGCGCGCCCACTCCGTCTGGACGTCGGGCTTGCGGAATTTGGCCGGCATGCGCGTGAAGACTTCGGCTTCACGCGCAACGGGGGGCGAGAGCAGGAACATGGCCATCACGCCGCCGTGCGGGCGCGCTCCTCGATCACTGCGAGCACATTGGCCACCGCGCCTTTGCCCATGTTCACGTAGGCCGCATCGCTCACACCGCCGATGTGCGGCGACAGGATGACGTTCGCAACGCCCTGGAACGGGTGCGGCGTGGGCATCGGCTCCACATCGAAGCTGTCGAGCCCGGCCGCACGCAGCTGACCGCTGGCGAGCGCTTCGGCCAGCGCCGGCTCATCGATCAGGCCACCGCGCGCCGTGTTGACGAGGATCGCACCGCGCTTGAAGCAACTGAACGCATCGCGGTTCAGCATCTTGCGGTTCTCGGCGGTTAGGGGGCAGTGCAGCGACACCACGTCCGACTGCGCGTACAACTCGTCGAGGCTGACCAGCGTCACGCCTGCCGGCGCCTCCTTGGCGTATGGATCGAACGCGATCACGTGCATGCCAAACGCCAGCCCGATTGCGGCTGCCCGACGCCCGATGGCGCCCAGACCGACCAGACCCAGCGTGCCGCCGTCCAGCTCGACGGACTTGTGAACAGCCTTGTCCCAATGCCCGGCGCGCATGCGCGCATCAAGCTGCGGAACGGCCTTGGCGCACGCCAGGATCAGCGCCCACGCATGCTCGGCCACGGCCGCCGCGTTGGCACCCACGGCAGCACGCACCGCAATGCCGCGTGCCGCCGCGGCTTCCTGATCGATGACGTCGATACCGCTGCCGTGCTTGGAGATCACCTGCAGGTTCGCGGCCGCATCCATGATGCGGGCGTTGACCTTGCCGTAGCGCACGATGATCGCCACCGGCTTGTACCGTGCGCAGAGCGCGACGATGTCGTCTTCGGTGGGCTGCTTGCCGGCAAACACGACTTCGAAATCGCCCAGCATGTCGAGCGCCTGCGGCGCCAGGTCCGCCGCCGTGACGAGCACGACGGGCTTGTGTGCACTCGCGCTCATCACAGGGCCTCGCCTTCGGCCAGCATGCCTGCGGCGCGCAGTTCCTTCTCGAGCCAGCCCGGGCGCGTGTCGCCCTTGCGGATGGCGGCAATGCGTGCGGCCTCCGCGTCCACCTTCTTCTGTGCGAGCACGAGAATGCGCTCGACGTCTTCACGCGGGATGACGACCACACCATCCGCATCGCCCACCACCAGATCGCCGGGGTGCACCGTCGCGCCGGCGACAGACACCGGCAGGTTCACGCGCCCCGCCACGCTCTTGGTCGGGCCGCACGGGTTGAGCCCAGCGGAGAAGATTGGGAACGTGCCGTGCGCCAGCTCGTGCGAATCGCGCACCGCACCGTCGATCACAAACCCGGCGATGCCCGTGGTGTGTGCCTGCGTGGCCATGATCTCGCCGATCAGGGCGCAGCTCTGGTCGCCCTTGCCATCCACCACGATCACATCGCCGGGCTTGGCAACGGCCAGGGCAGCGTGAATGGCCAGGTTGTCGCCGGGGCGCACCTCGACCGTGATCGCCGGGCCGGCCACTTTCATGGCCGACGACAGCGGCTTGACGCGGCCGCTCAAGGTGCCGCGCCGGCCGGCCACGTCGGCCAGGATGGCGGCCTGGAAGCGGGCGGTCGCCTCAACCAGTTCAGGAGAAACACGCTGGATATCGCGAACGATCGCGGAAACAGTGGAAGGGGTGCTCATGGAAACGCTGCCTCAGTCTATGAAGTTGTACCATGTACAACTATGGTGTACTCAGTGAAATCACTATAGCCCCGGCAACCGAGACGATCCACTAGCGTTTACCCTTTCGTTACGTACAACAGCGTTGTACATAGTACAATTCTGTCGTTCATCAGTTCGGGGAGTGGGGAATGGGAAACGACGGCGTCGCCGCAGTTGAGAAGGCGTTGGCCTTGCTGGATTGCTTCAAGCCTGGGGCAGAAGCCTTGTCACTCGCGGCCCTGGCGCAAGCGTCGGGCATGCACAAGACCACGGTGTATCGGCTGATGAACTCGCTGGAGCGCATGAGCTACGTTATCCGCGCCGAATCGGGCGCGTATTCGCTCGGGCCGCGCCTGCTGTATCTGGGCAAGCTCTACGAACAGTCCTTCCACTTGTCTTCCGTGGTGGAACCGGTGCTGCATGCGCTGGCGGCGGCCACGCGGGAGAGCGCATCGTACTACGTGATCGACCACGGCCGGCGCTTGTGCCTGTTCCGCGCCGAGCCGTCGGAAGGGCTGCGCGAAACGCGTCTGCCCGGCACCTCGCTGCCGCTGGACGACACCGCCATCAGCCACGTGCTGCGCTACTGGGGCCTGGGTGAAGCGCTGTATGACCAAGTGCCCGCCCTGCCGATGTTCACCTCGGGCGCGCGCGATCAGCACACGGCGGCGTTTGCCACGCCCGTGTTCGGCTCCGGCGACAAATTCATGGCCGCGTTGACCCTATCGGGCGCGGCATCCAGGCTTGAGGTGGCGCGTACCTCTGGTGATTTCGTCGCGATGCAGTTGCGGGCAGCGTCCGATCTGTCGCGCAAACTCGGTGCCAGTGCGGGGCTATGTGAGCGGCTTTATGGTGTGGTGGCCGGCTGACCGTGCGCTTGAGAGGGGGGCGGCTCCGCGCAGCGCTGTCCAACGGCATTCAACAGTGTGCGCAATCGCACGCGGATTGTTCAGCGCAACCCAATCCGGCATGCTGCATAGACTGATCTGAGTCGCAGTCTAATAACGACACCCCGGAGACACGCATGCCCCCCCACCTCATCTTTGAAGACCACGCCACCGACGCCGACACCCTGCTCGCCCGCGGTGCCGCTCTGGCCGGTGGGCTACGGCGTATGGGCGTGCAGGAAGGCGATGTGATCGGCGTGCTGCTGCGTAACGCGCCGGCGTACATTGACGTGATGCATGCGTGCCGCATTGCGGGCTGCCACTTCTGTCCGATCAACTGGCATTTCACACCGGCCGAGGTGGAATTTCTCGTGCGCGATTCGGGCGCCAAGGTGCTGATTGGCCATCGCGACTTGGTGGACGCGGTGGAGCCGCTGCTGCCGCCCCACGTGCAACTGCTGCGCGTGGATGCCGAAGGCACCGACCGCGCCGATGGTTACGCCAACTGGCTGTCGCTGCAAACGCCGTACGACGGCCCGGTGGTGTCGCCGCGCGGGCATATGGCCTATACATCTGGCACCACCGGCCGCCCCAAGGGCGTGGTGCGCCAAGCCGTGCCGCTCGACCAGCTCGACACGCATCTGCAGAAGGCGCGTGCCGTGGTGGCGGCTACCTTCGGCATCGTGCCGGGCTGCCGCGCCTTGCTGCCGGCACCGCTCTATCACAGCGCGCCGAGCCTCTTTGCCCAGCAGGCCGCGCAGATGGCGGAAGTGCTAGTGCTGAACGCGCGCTTTGATGCGCTGCGCGTGCTCGAGCAAATCGAGCGTTACCGCATCGACACCGTCTACCTCGTGCCGATCATGTATGTGCGCCTGCTCAAGCTGACGGACGAAGAGCGCAACCGCCATGACCTGTCATCGCTGCGCTTCGTGGCGTCCACCGGCGCCCCGTGCGCGCCCGAGATCAAGCGCCGCATGATCGACTGGCTCGGCCCGGTCATCTACGAGACCTACGCATCCAGCGAGACCGGCATGATCACCGTGATGGACCCACGCGACGCAGCCGCACGCCCAGGCAGCGCCGGCCGCCCGGTATGCGGCGCACAGGTGCGCATCCTGCGCGAAGACGGCACGCCCTGCGCCACAGGCGAGGTCGGCCTGATCTACAGCCGCCAGCCGGCCTACCCGGATTTCACCTACCGCGGCAACGACGCCGCGCGCAGCAAAATCGAGCGCGACGGCCTGGTCACGCTCGGCGACATGGGGTATCTCGATGCGGACGGCTATCTGTATGTGTGCGATCGCGCGTCAGACATGGTCATCTCGGGCGGCGTGAACATCTACCCGGCTGAGATTGAACACGCGCTGCTGCGGCATCCCGACGTGGTGGACTGCGCAGTCTTTGGCGTACCGTGCGATGAATACGGCGAGCGGCTGATCGCCGTGGTGCAGACCGAACGCGAAGGGCTGCAGGCCGAGGCTGTCATCGATTGGCTGCGCGGCCAGATTGCCGGCTACAAGATCCCGCGCCAAATCGAATTCACCACCACGCTGCCGCGCGACGACAACGGCAAGATTGCCAAGCGCCGCCTGCGCGATGCATGGTGGGGCGATCGGCAGCGGCGCGTGTGACGCCGCTGCCGCAGCCACTTAGGCAACCACCGCCTCCTGCGCCGTCCCCGATTTTGCAAACAGCGTGCGCTCGGTGAACTTGATGTTCTGCGGATCGTAGTACGGGTCCGCCCACGCGCTGGTCGTCTTCAGCACCAGCGGATTGGCCGCCGTGGCTTTGGATTCGCTCGCGCGGAAGCGGTAGTGGTCGAACAACCGGATGGCTTCGATCGCATACGCCGTGACGATGGTGGGATCATAGATGGCGATCAGGCTGTCGCCGTTCTGTTCCTCGCCACCTTTTGAGAGGTTCGACGAGCCGCAGAACACGACGGGCTCGTCGCCGTTGAAATCGCACACGACAAACTTGTGGTGGATGTGCTGGCCGGTGCCCGCATCCACCTCTTGCTTGAACGGCGCGGGCGCCTCGTCTTTCAGGTACGCAAACGACACGGTCTGCGAGGGCACATCGCGGCCCGGCGCGAAGGCGCTGACCCCATTGGCCTTGTCGATCACGCCTAGGGAGAGCAACCCGGCCTTCTGCGGCACGATGTGTTCCAGCGTGTCGACCATCTCGCCGCCGCCATCGGTGGCCATCACCGCGAACAGCACGGACGACAGCGCGCCCTTGACGCGGTCCGCCGCTTCAGAGAGCAGCGCATCAGTCTGGTGCGGAGAGAACGCGAAGCGCGCACGCGGCGCGCCACCCTGCGGCACAGGTTGCCAGTTGGCGGCCAACGGATCGGCGCGGAAGGCGGTCGCCACCTTACGGCTGCCGGCGGAGTCCTCCCCATACTGGCCGATCAGGCCCCACATGCGCTCGAACACTTGCGCGTAAAGCTGTGCGGCAGCCTGCTCGAACACCAGCACGCTGTTGGCTTGCACGTACAGGCCCCGCAGCGAAAAGTTGGCCGAGCCAGCCAGCACGCGCACCGGCTTGCCTGCGGCATCGCGCAACAGGATCGCCTTGTGGTGCTGGAAGCGCGCGAGGTGCGTACGGCGGACTTCCGCGCCGGCTTGCTCAAAATAGCTCGTCGCTTGCGTTTCGAACGCATCGGCTGTGCCGTGGCCGGTCGGGTGCGCGCCGGTGCCGATGTAGTTGTCTTGAATGACGCGCACCTTGCGGCCGTTCTGCGCCAGCCACGCAATGGCACGGATGATGTCGGGCTCGTCCAGGTCATAGGCCAGCACGTCGATGCCGTAACCGTCTGAGGCCTTGCATTGGTTAAGCAGATCGATGATCAGGCGGCGCCCGGTCGCACCCAGGTAGGCATATTTGCTCTGGTAGGGCTGCGTGTCATACAACAGCGGCGATTTGGTGAGCGCGCGCTTGTCCGGCGCCAGCGCCGTGTTGCCGCCGTAGTGGTCAATGAACGCCTGCGATGACACATAGCCCCGCACCATCCCCACGGTGGCCCAGTCGCTCATCGGCAGTTGCAGTGTCACGTTGATGCTGCGTGTAGCGCGCGTTTCCAACTGCACGGGGTTCGTGGAGACAAAGTAACGCGCATGCACCGTGTAGGTGTATTGCCCGGCAGCGTGCGGCGGAAAGTGAACCCAGTGGAACGACTGGAACGGCGCGTTGATGGAATCGGCGTACTTGCCCGCCTGCAACGGTGCCTCCGCGTGAATGGCCGCATCGAACGTCAGCCGATTGGGCACCCAGTACGGTGCCTGGCCTTGCGGTGTGCACTGGATGGCGAAGCCCGCCAAGTCGGCACGGTCTGCATCGGCCACGTCAAAGGCAAACAGCACCGCGCTGTCGCCCTGATACACCTTCACCTCAAATGAATCGACGGATGTCGCCATGGGGAGCCTCCTGGGGTGGCAAAGCGCATCCGTTTTTTATAGCACCGCGATCGTGACAATCCTCTGACGCAAATGGCGTATTTTGCAGATGCCATGCGGGTTGGGAGGGGTGAATTCAATGCCGTTTCAGTCGGATCTAAGAGAACCACATACCCGCATATGCCGTCATCGGCGTTTCCAACCGGCGGATGGGGTTGCATGGCACTTCACGAACGCCATCCTCTTGTCGCTGCTCTGTGGAAAGCGCGGCCATCGTCACCCAGGCTAACGATCGCAGCCCCGCTTAGAATGCGCGCCATATTTGCGCCGAAAACGACGAACCTCACTGCACAGGGCGATAAACCTTGATTCCGATGCCAACATCTACGCTTGTCATAGGCCTCACGCTGTTGCTGCTCTTGATGTGCTGGCGCTTGCGTGCGACCTCTCGCAAGCGCCGTAAGCAAGCAGAACAGGAGACAAAGGTGTTGGCCCTGCTGGCGGACCAAAACCGGTTCACGGATCAGCCAATGGGCAACCTGGTGCAGGCGCTTGGCAGCAACTACGTGTACGCGGGGCTGGACTTTGGCCGGTTTGCTATGGAGTGGAAGATCGGAACGTTGCGCGTCGTTGCCTGGGGCAAAGAGGACATCTGCGAATCGATCAGCGTGGAGCGCATGGCTTCGTAGATGGTGTCCGCCCAGCATCATTCGGGCAGCGACACGATCCACCGCACGCATCTCCGCTGCGTCCTTGCACACCGGCTTTCCCGCGTCGCCCCCTGAAGCGGCATTGGACGTGAAGCCGGCTGAAGCAGCCTTACATCACATCACCGCCGTGCGGGAGCCCAAGCCCCTCAACGGATGCGCCTCCGCGCGCCAGGGCGACGCCAGAAAATGCCGCACCCGCTCCGGCCGCACCTGCGGCAGCATGGCGGGCGCCCAGCCCGGCCGATGATCCTTGTCCACCAGGTGCGCGCGCACACCTTCGCAGAAGTCGCCTTCCTGAATCCCACGCGCGACGATGCCCAACTCCATCTGGAAGCACTCGGCCAGCGAGAGTTGCCGGCCGCGCAGCAGGGCCTCGCGCGTGACGTGCAGCATGGACGGCGAATGCGAGGTCATTGCATCGAGCGTGGTCTGCAGCCATTGCCGCGGCTCGCGTGCGGACTCGCGCTCCAGGCTCTCGCGCAGGGTAGCGACCATGCGGTCCACGGACGAACGTCGATCAAAATAGCGCAGCACCCACGGCATGGCCTGGGCCACCGGTGCATGCGGGACGATGTTGCATGGCGGCTCAAACACGCGGCGCAGCGCCTGCATGAGGTCGCCGTCGTGCGGCATGCGCTGCAGGCGGTCTTCAAATGAAGCGAGCCATTCAGCCGGCACGCACACATCGGCCAAGCGGCAATGCAGTGCGTCAGCGCCCGTGAGTGTCACGCCCGTCAAGCCGACATACAACTCCAGCTCGGGCGACATCACGCTTAGAAAATGCGTGGCCCCCACATCGGGCAGAAAGCCGATGCGCGTCTCGGGCATCGCCATCTTCGTGCGCTCGGTCACGACGCGCAAGCGCGCAGCTTGGCCCAGGCCCATGCCGCCGCCCATGGTGATGCCGTCCATGAGCGCGACGATCGGCTTGGGAAACTGGTGGAGCGCATAGTCGAGCCGATATTCGTCCACGAAGAACTGCAGCCAGCCGTCGTTGCCTTCCATGCGGCCCTGCTTGGCGAGGTGATAGAGCGAGCGCACGTCACCGCCCGCGCAAAAGCCCTTCTGGCCCGCGCCGCGCAGCACCAGCGCGACGATGCCGTCGTCGTGGCGGCATTGCTCCAGCAGCACTGCCAGTTGCCGCACCATGTTGTGCGACAGGGCATTCAATGCGGATGGCCGGTTCAACGTGACGATGGCGACGCGGTTCACCACGCGCATCAGCACTTCGGGCTCGGCGGCTCCGGTGTCGGGCAGCGTCGCTTGCATCTGGACTGCGCTCATTGCAGCGTCTCCGATTCGTGGGCCGTATGCCAGCGCGGCGCGCGCTTCTCCAGGAAGGCGTTCACACCTTCGCGTTGATCCGGGTGGTCGAACAAGTCGACAAAGCGCTCACGCTCCACGGCCAGCGCCGCACCGCGCGGCACGCCATTGCGCGCTTGGTGAATGAGTTGCTTGCTGAAGGTGACGGCCTGCGGGCTGAGGGTCGTCACACGCAGCGCCATGGCGATGGCAGCTTCGCGCGCGGCACCGGTTTCCACCACCTCCTCCACGAGGCCGATGCGCAGTGCGGTCTGCGCGTCGACGCGCTCGCCGGTCAGGATCATGCGCTTGGCCCAGCCTTCGCCCACGAGCCACGGCAGCGTCTGCGTGCCGCAGCCGCAGCACAGCAGGCCGACGGCGGTTTCCGGCACAGCGAGCTTGGCATGCTGCTCGGCAATGCGGATGTCGCATGCCAGCGCACACTCCAGCCCGCCGCCCATCGCATAGCCGTTGATGGCCGCGATCACCACCGGCCGCGCATTCTGCAGCGCCTCGAACGCGGCACCGAAGCGCGCGGCAGCCTCGCGCGCGACATCGCGGTCGCCGTCGGCAAAGGTGTTGAGGTCTGCCCCCGCGCTGAAGAACTTCGGGCCATCGCCGGTAATGACGACGGCGCGTACGCGTGCATCAGCATTCAGGCGTTCCACGGTGGATTGCAGTTGCAGCAAGCCTTCCGGTGTGAACGCGTTGGCAGGCGGACGCTTGAGCGTCAACTGCGCAATGGTGTTGTCGTGCAGAAAATCCAGTTCGATCATCACGCCGCTCCGTCTTTCCGATACAGCTTGATAACGGCAGAGAAATCCAGCCCGCCATCGCCTTTGGCGCTCACGGTTTGATAGAGCTGCTGCGCGAGCGCACCCAGGTAGACCGGTTGCTTGACGGACTTTGCGGCATCTCCGGCGAGGCCCAGATCCTTGAGCATCAGGTCGGTGCCAAAGCCACCGGTGTACCCACGCGACGACGGCGCGGTCTCGATCACGCCGGGGAACGGGTTGTACGTGTCCGAGCTCCAGCAGCGGCCCGTGGACGTGTTGATGATGCCGCCCAGCACCTTCGGGTCGATACCCAGCGCCTCGCCCAACGACATGGCCTCCGCCACGCCCGCCATGGTGATGCCGAGCACGAGGTTGTTGCAGATCTTCGCGCCCTGGCCTGCACCGGTGTCGCCGCAGTGCACGAGGTTCTTGCCCATGGCGGACAGCACCGGGCGCACCTGCTCGAACGCGGTAGCGCTACCACCCACCATGAAAGTGAGCGTGCCCGCAGCCGCGCCGCCCGTACCACCCGAGACCGGCGCATCGACAAACGTGTTGCCGTGCTCAGCCGCCAGCGCGGCAAACGCCTTGGCGCTGGCCGGGTCGATGGTGCTCGAATCGATGATGGGCACGCCTTTGCTAATGCCTGCCAGCACGCCGTCCGGAGCCGTCAGCACATGGCGCACGTGCGCGGCGGCGGGCAGCATGGTGATGACAGTCTCGGCGCCCGCCACAGCTTCCTTGGGCGACGCGGCAGCCATGGCGCCGGCTTCCACCAGTGCCCCCACAGCTTGCGTGTTCAGGTCGAACACGGTCAGCGCATGGCCTGCCTTCAGCAGATTGCGCGCCATCGGGGCGCCCATGTTGCCCAGGCCGATGAATGCGATCTTCATGACAACGCTCCTCGAAAGATCAACGCGCTCAGCGCAGGCTGATGGTGGTGTTCACGCCGCCGGTATCGACCGCATCGTCAAACCAGCGGGCAGTGACGGTCTTCGTCTGCGTGTAGAACTGCACGACTTGCTTGCCATACGGGCCCAGATCGCCCAGCTTGGAGCCGCGCGAGCCGGTAAAGCTGAAGTACGGCACCGGCACCGGAATGGGGATGTTGATGCCAACCTGGCCGACGTCGATCTCGCTCTGGAACTTGCGTGCGGACGCGCCGCTCTGCGTGAACAGGCCCACGCCATTGCCGAACGGGTTGGCGTTGATCAACGCAATCGCATCGTCCAGCGTGGGCACGGTCAGCACCAGCAGCACGGGGCCAAAGATCTCGTTGGTGTAGATGTCCATGTCGGTCTTCACGTCGGTGAAGATCGTCGGGCCGATGAAGTTGCCGTCTTCGTAGCCCTTCACCTGTACGTTGCGACCATCGAGTGCCAGCGTGGCGCCCTGCTTCACACCGGATTCGATCAGGCCCAGAATGCGTTGCTTGGCGGCGCGGGAAACGACCGGGCCGACGTCCGTGCCCGGCTCAACGCCGGCGTTCACCTTCAGCTTCTTGGCCTTCTCGATCAGATCCGGCAGCCACTGCTGCGCCGCGCCCACGAGCACCACAACCGAAGTCGCCATGCAGCGCTGGCCAGCCGCACCAAAGCCCGCTCCGACGAGCGCGTTGATCGCCTGTTCGCGGTTGGCATCGGGCAGCACCACGGCGTGGTTCTTCGCACCCATCATCGATTGCACGCGCTTGCCGTGCTCGCTGCCCAGGCGGTACACGTGCGTGCCCACCGCGGTGGAGCCGACAAACGAAATCGCCTTCACGTGCTCGTGCGTGCAGAGCGCATCCACCACGTCCTTGCCGCCGTGCACGACGTTCAGCACGCCCGGCGGAATGCCAGCTTCCAGCGCCAGTTCCACCAGCAGCATGGTTGACAGCGGATCCTGCTCCGAAGGCTTGAGCACGAACGTGTTGCCGCACACGATGGCCA
>CBJMVH010000090.1:0-15021 GCA_966433195.1 uncultured Ralstonia sp. | reverse complement strand
TGGCGGAAGCGGTGAGATTCGAACTCACGGATGGGTCACCCCATCGGCAGTTTTCAAGACTGCTGCCTTAAACCACTCGGCCACGCTTCCGTGTACTGCAAGACTGCAGGGCTGCTCGTTGCGAGCAAGACCGCTATTGTAACGGCACCCGGTGCAACTTGGCACCGGGTAACGGTCAGTTTTCGTCGTCGGCCAAGAACAATTCCTGCAAATCGTTCAGGAACCGCTGGCCCAGCTCGGTCGGCCGGATCGCGATGTGGTCACGCGTGAGCAAGCCGCGTTGTTCGGCGGCATCGAGTTCGCGCTCGATCGTACGCAGGGGCAGGCCGGTGCGTTCCTGGAACAGCGTGACGGGAAAACCATCGGTCAGTCGCAGCGCGTTGAGCATGAACTCGAACGGCAGATCGGCGGCATTGACCTCGCGCTGCTCCTGGACGACTGCTGCGCCGCCAGCGCTTTCGGCTTGGCGCAGATAGGTGTCTGGATGCTTGTGCCGCATCTCGCGGATGACCCGGTGCGGAAAGCTCAGCTTGCCGTGCGCGCCGGGCCCGATGCCCAGGTAATCGCCGAATTGCCAGTAGTTCAGGTTGTGCTTGCAGCGCTTGCCCGCCTTGGCGTACGCCGACACCTCGTAATGCTCGTAGCCGGCTGCAGCCAGGCGCGCGTGAATCCAGTCCTGCATCGCAAACGCCGTGTCGTCGTCCGGCAGCGCGGGCGGGTACTTGGCGAAGTAGGTGTTCGGCTCCAGCGTCAGGTGGTACAGCGACACGTGGTTCGTGTCGAACGACAACGCAGCTTCCACATCGGCTTCACACTCGGCGAGCGTCTGACCGGGGAGGGCGAACATCAGGTCCAGGTTGATGTTCTCGAAATGCGCGCGTGCGATGTCGATGGCGGCTCGCGCTTCGGCCGCACTGTGGATGCGGCCCAGCGCCTGCAGGTGCGCATCGTTGAAGCTCTGGATGCCGATCGACAGGCGGTTGACGCCGCTGGCGCGATAGCTGCGGAAGCGCTCGGCCTCGAACGTGCCAGGGTTGGCTTCCATCGTGATCTCGGCATCGGCATCGACGGGCAGCAGCATGCGGATGTCCGACAGCAGCCGGTCCAGCCCCTGCGCAGACAACAGGCTTGGCGTGCCTCCACCGATGAAGATCGTATGCACATGCCGGCCCCACACCATCGGCAACGCGGCCTCGAGGTCTTGTCGAATCGCCGCGAGAAAGCGCTCTTCGGGGATGCCCTGTTGCGGCTCGGCGTGCGAGTTGAAATCGCAATACGGGCACTTGCGCACGCACCACGGCACATGCACATACAGCGACAACGGCGGCGAGGCAGGCAGGCTGATCTTGCCCGGCTGCAGGAAGACGGAGGTGACCTTGTCACCTGTCTCGGCGGCTGTCTCGGAGGGCGTCTTGCTGGCGCCAGTGGGGTGAATGGGGATCATCGAAACTCAGGCGTGTTCAAACAAGCGCAGACGCTCGACCAGTTGTGCAAGCGCCTGTGCGCGATGGCTCACGCTGTTCTTCTCCACCTTCGACAGTTCAGCGGCGGTTTTGCCAAGATCAGGCAACAGGAAGTGCGGGTCGTAGCCGAAGCCGCCGTCGCCGCGCGGCGTGTCGATCACCTGGCCGAACCAGTTGCCCTCGGCGATGATGGGTTGCGGATCGTCTGCATGCCGCACGTACACCAGCACGCAAACATAGTGCGCACTGCGGTCGGCCTTGCCGGCCAGTTCGCGCACCAGGCGGGCGTTGTTGGCGGCATCGGATTTCTCTTCGCCGACCAGTTGCGCATAGCGCGCGGAGTACACGCCCGGTGCTCCATCCAGCGCGTGCACGCAGATGCCGGAATCGTCCGCCAGTGCGGGCAGGCCGGATGCGCGGCTGGCGTGGCGCGCCTTGGTCAGCGCGTTTTCAACAAACGTCGCGTACGGTTCTTCCGCCTCGGGAATGCCGAGCGCGCCTTGCGGCGTCACGTCCAGCCCGAGGGGGCTCAGCAGCGCGTTGAACTCGGCCAGTTTGCCCGGGTTGTTGGACGCCAGAACAATCTTGCGCATTACAGCTCCAGCGCCTGCTTTTGCAGGCCAATCAACTCGCGGATGCCCTTGTCGGCGAGCCCGAGCAGCGCGTCCATTTCCGCGCGCGTGAAGGGTGTGCCTTCAGCGGTGCCTTGCACTTCCACAAAGCCACCCGCGCCAGTCATGACGACGTTCATGTCGGTGTCGCAGGCGGAGTCTTCGGGGTAGTCCAGGTCGAGGACGGGCACGCCATCGACCACGCCGACTGACACGGCAGCGACGAAGTCGCGGATCGGCTGGGCGTCCACGGGCAGCAGACCTTTTTCGCGCATGACCGTGATGGCGTCATGGGCGGCAACGAATGCGCCCGTGATGCTGGCGGTGCGCGTGCCGCCGTCGGCCTGGAGCACGTCGCAATCGAGGTGGATGGTGTACTCGCCCAGGGCGGCCAGATTGAACACCGAGCGCATCGCGCGGCCGATCAAACGTTGGATTTCCTGCGTGCGGCCGGTCTGCTTGCCGCGTGCGGCCTCGCGGTCGGAGCGCGTGTGCGTGGAGCGGGGCAGCATGCCGTACTCGGCGGTCACCCAGCCTTCGCCGCTCCCTTTCTTGTGCGGCGGCACCTTGGCCAGCACGCTGGCCGTGCAGAGCACTTGCGTGTCGCCAAAGCACACCAGCACTGAGCCTTCGGCGTGGCGCGTGAAGTGGCGGGTGAGGGTGACAGGGCGGAGTTGATCGGGCTGACGGCCGCTAGGACGCATGTGGGGCTCGCTTGAGAAAAACGGATAACCCGACATGATACCGGCCCGCGCTGCCAGCGTGATACGGGCAGGGCGGGCCGGTGAGAGACTTCGCGACAGCTTTAGCGCGTCAGATTGCTGGTCTTGTCGATGGCGGCGCGGATTTCGGCGATGGAGCGCTCGATTTCCTCTTCCGACATCAGCCCCGATTCGCTTTGCGGCGCATCCAGGATGGACGTGGTGAACGCGTTGAGCGGCAGGGTATCGGTCTGCACCGAATCCTGCGTGGTGGTGACGGCGTCCAGCTCCCACATCATGGCGATGGCGGTGGTGTTGTCGGCGGTGTCACCGGCATTGCGCAGCGCCCGGGCAATCAGCTCCGGAATCGCTTGCGTGACCGAGAAGCTGGTGCAGGTATCGATTAGCTCGTCTTCCTGCACGCTGCCCCACAGGCCGTCAGAGCAGAGCATGGCAACGTCGCCCGGCTCCAGGTCCACCGGCCCGCCGATGTCGATCAGCGGCAGGTTGGGCGAACCCAGGCAGTTGTAGATCTTATTGCGCTCGGCGTGGTTTGCCACCTGCATCGGCAGCACGCGGTTCTGCTGCAGCAGGTTTTCGATCTTGGAGTGATCGCGCGTGCGCGTCACGAGTTCGCCCTTGCGCATCAGGTACATACGCGAATCACCTGCGTGGGCCCAGTGCAGCGAGCCACGCTGGGCCAGCGCACAGACGATCGTGGTGCGCGGCGCATCCGGCAAGCCGTTCGTCTCGGCATAGCGGTGGATGTCGCGGTGCGCCAGCATGATGCTTTCGTGCAGGAAATCACGCGGATTGCGGATCGACGGGCGTGCGTGGCGCTGAAACTGGCGCGCCATGGTCTGCAGCGCCTGCTGGGCTGCCACTTCGCCCAGCGAGTGCCCCCCCAGGCCGTCGCACAGCACCATCAACATGGCATCACGCGTGAAGCAGTACCCCATGCGGTCCTGGTTGACGCGTCGCGCGCCTTTTTTGCTTTCTTGATAAACCGAGAAGCGCATTGCAGCGAAAGAGAATTCGGGAATGGAAAACGGTGTGGCCGCTGGTCCCGTTACCGCGTGCCCACCGCTTGGGAATCATACTCCCCGGCCCGGATGTCAGTTGTCCCGACGGCGCAACAGGCTCATGAAACGCGTCGTCAGCGCCTCTTTTTCTTCGGGGATGGGGCCGCCCTGCGTGACCGCCGTCAGGGCTTGCAGCTCGGTCAATGCGTTGCTTTCTTCGCGCAGCACCTTTTGCAGGCGGAACACGCTTTGCGGGCGCTCTTCCGGCTTCATCTTCAGGCACCACCCAACCATGTCGATCAAGCTGGCCGTGTAGGCCTTGCGCAGGCGTTCCAGGCCTTCTTCCAGCTTGTCTTCCTTTTCGCGCTGGGTGGCTTCCTGCGGCGGGGTGCCGGCCATGCAGGCATAGATGGTGGCGCCGATGCTGTAGATGTCGGTCCACGGGCCCAGCTCGTTGTGCTTGCGATACAACTCCGGCGCGGCAAAGCCCGGCGTGTACATCGGCTGGAAGCGCGAAGCCTCGGCGGTGAGCGTCTGCCGTGCGGCGCCAAAGTCGAGCAGGATCGGCGAATGGTCTTCGCGCAGGTAGATGTTGCCCGGCTTGATGTCGAGGTGCAGCAGCTTGTGAATGTGAACTTCGCGCAGCCCGCTCATCAGGTCATGGAAGACCTGGCGGATGAACCGCTCGCGCAGCATCTTGAGCTTGCCTTGCTGGCGCGCGTTGAGGATGTGCTCCTGCAGCGTTTTGCCCTGCTCATACGTCATCACCATGTAGACGGTGCCGTTTTCTCGGAAGAAATTGAGCACGCGCACGATGGCAGGGTGGGAAATCTTGGCCAGTGACCGGCCTTCTTCAAAGAAGTATTTGAGCCCGAGGCGGAATGCGCTCGCGCTTTCTTCAGGCACGACCGGAATCAACTCGCCGGGCTCGCGACGGGCCAGCGAAGACGGCAGATATTCCTTCACGGCCACCGGCGTCCCATTTTCGTCGGTGGCGAGATAGACGAAGCTGAACCCCCCGCTGGCCAACTTCTTTACAATACGGTAATTGGACAGCAGGGTGCCGACCGGTAATGGGGCGCTGCGTGGCTGTCCTGAGCCTTTTGACTCTGTCATGGGTTTGTGTGGCGAAATAGCAGTCGGATTCTCCCTGACCAGTCCACACGTTGTAAACCGAAAAAAGGTGGGGGATTCCCCGCCAATTCCGGGCGTTAAAACCGACGCCGGATTCCCTGATTCGACCAAGAACACACCACGTCCATGATCCACAGCATGACCGGCTACGGCGTTGCCACACGCCAAGCAGCCTTTACCGACGCCCATGGCGCACCCAGCGGAAACGTCGCTACCGTGTCGGTCGAATTCCGCACCGTCAATTCGCGTTTCCTGGATTTGCTGTTCCGCGCGCCGGAAGAGTGCCGCGCTTTCGAGCCGGCCCTGCGTGAGATGCTGATGGGCGCACTGTCGCGCGGCAAGCTGGAATGCCGGATCAACCTGCAGCGCCAGGAAGCCGCCAGCGATGTTGCCGCGCTCAATGTCGGCATGCTGCAACAGTTGGCCAAGCTGGAGCAGGAGGTCACGCGCTATCTGCCCGCATCGGGCTCCCTGCGCATGGGTGAAATCCTGCGCTGGCCCGGCGTATTGGCGGAGCCCCAACTGACGCAAGATGCCCTGCGCGATGCCGTGGTCGATGCCGCCAAAGAGGCGCTCAAGCAACTTCTGGAATCGCGCCGCCGCGAAGGCGATGCGCTCAAGGCGATGCTGCTCGACCGCGTGGACGCCATGCTGGCCATTGTCGACCAGCTAACGCCGATGGTGCCGGCGCTGATCCAGCAGCATCAAGACAAGCTGACCGAGCGCCTGCGCGAGGCTTTTGGCCTGGCCGCCCCCGATGGCACGCCTGCCCTGACGCGCGACGAACTGTCCGAACGCATCCGCCAGGAAGCCACGGTGTACGGTATCCGCATCGACATCGCCGAAGAACTGTCGCGACTGCAAGCGCACCTGCGCGAAACGCGCCATATCCTGGAAAAGGGCGGCCAGATCGGCAAACGCCTCGACTTCATGATGCAAGAGCTCAACCGCGAGGCGAACACGCTCGGTTCCAAGGCCGCCGCCAAGGAACTGGCGGATGCGTCGATGGAGCTCAAGCTGCTGATCGAGCAGATGCGCGAGCAAGTCCAGAATCTCGAATAACTCCCTAGAACCACAATATGCCAACCTCTCAAGCGCACTCTGCGGTCGATACGCCCATCGAGAATCATTTTCCCGGCAGTCTTTTCATGGTCGTGGCACCGTCGGGTGCCGGCAAATCGACGCTGGTGAACGCGCTGCTCGCGCAGGATTCGACGATCCGGCTGTCGGTGTCGGCCACCACGCGCAAGCCGCGCCCCGGCGAGCAGCACGGCCGCGAATACAACTTCATGACCGTCGAGGAGTTCAAGGCCTGCCGTGACCGCGGCGAGTTTCTCGAATGGGCCGAGGTGCACGGCAACTACTACGCCACCTCGCGCGTGTGGATCGAAGAACAGATGCGCGCCGGCACCGATGTGTTGCTGGAAATTGACTGGCAGGGCGCACAGCAGGTGCACCAGCGCTTTGCCAATGCAGTTGAGATCTTCATCCTGCCGCCGTCGCTCACGGCGCTGGAAGAACGCCTGAAAAAGCGCGGCCAGGATGAGCCGAACGTGATCGTGCGCCGCTTGCTGGCGGCCGGCTCCGAGATGGCGCACGCGCCCGAAGCTGACTACGTGATCATCAACGAAGACTTCAACACCGCGCTGGCTGAATTGCGTACGGTCGTGCAGGCCACGCGACTGCGCTTCGGTGCGCAGAAAGCGCGCCACGGCGAGCTTTTCGTCGAGTTGGGTATTCACTGAACGGGTGTAGTGCAATCGTGTTTTTCAGCGCGATTGCAAAAGTGTGGTAGCGCCCGCGCCGATGTGCTCTCAGGGCCGAGTGCTGCGCTGCTGCTAAAATATCGATATCAACAAGATTTGCCACCAGGTGGAGTTTTCATGGCGCGTATTACCGTCGAAGATTGCTTGAAACAGATTCCGAATCGCTTCGAATTGGCGCTGGCCGCAACGTACCGCGCGCGTCAGTTGGTGCAGGGCCACACGCCCAAGGTCGATGCCAAGGACAAGCCGACCGTGACCGCATTGCGCGAGATCGCATCCGGCCAAGTCGGCATCGAAATGCTCAAGAAGGTTCCGTCCTGAGCTGACGCGCATTACTTGGCGTTACCTGGCGTGGTACGCTGCCTTGGTCACTGATCGCGGCCATTGATCGTTCTTGCGATCATCATGGATTGAAAGTCGCGATTGCACGAACCCCGGCATGCCTACCTCGCCCGCTTCTTCTTCGCCCAGGACACCGCGTTCCGCCACGCACGACCACAACGTGCCGTCGGCGGGATCGTCCGCAGGATCGTCCGATCCTGCACCGGGCGGGGCTGGTGTCTCCGCACCGTCTGGGTCTTCCACTGCTTCCATCGTTTCCATGCCGACATCCGCTTCCGGCCCTGCGTCGCCGCGTACTGGTGCGCCGAATTTGCCTGACCCGCGTGGTGCCGATCTAGTCGGGGAGCGGGCTGCACTGCCGCCTAAATCGCCCAAGAGCGCAGCGCCAGAAGTCGCAGCCCCGGCAGCCAAACCGGATGCGGCCGACCGGCTGTTCATCGATGCGGTACTGGAGCAGACCTACCGACATCTGTTCGGGCCGACTTCGCAGCCGGCTACGCCGCCGCGTCAGCAAGTCGTTTCGATTTCGGGGCTGACCGAAAAGCTGTCGTACCTGAAGCCGGCCGACCTGAAGCTGGTGAAAGAGGCGTTCCACTTTTCCGACGAGGCGCACCTCGGCCAGTACCGCCAGAGTGGCGAGCCGTACATTACGCACCCGGTGGCCGTGGCAGAGATCTGCGCGGGCTGGAAGCTCGATGTGCAATCGATCATGGCGGCGCTGCTGCACGACGTGATCGAAGACCAGGGCGTGACCAAGAGCGAGTTGGCCGAGAAGTTTGGCCCCAAGGTCGCTGAACTGGTCGATGGCCTGACCAAGCTGGACAAACTCGAATTCCAGAGCCGCGAGCAGGCGCAGGCGGAGAGCTTTCGCAAGATGCTGCTCGCCATGGCGCGCGATGTGCGGGTGATTCTCGTCAAGCTGGCCGACCGCACGCACAACATGCGCACGCTCGACCATGTGCCGCCCGAAAAGCGCCGCCGCATCGCGGGCGAGACGATGGAGATTTACGCGCCGATCGCGCATCGCCTCGGCCTCAACACGACGTACCGCGAGCTGCAGGAACTGAGCTTCCGCATTGGCTCGCCGTTCCGGTACGCCACGCTGGAGAAGGCCGTGAAGGCCGCGCGTGGCAATCGGCGCGAGGTGGTCAGCCGCATTCTGGAGACGGCGCAGCGTGCCCTGGCCGATGCCGGCATTCCGGCTGAAATGACGGGCCGCGAGAAAACGCTCTACAGCATCTACCGCAAGATGCACGACAAGCAGTTGTCGTTCTCGCAGGTGCTCGATGTGTATGGCTTTCGCGTGGTGGTCGACACCCAGATGCAGTGCTACATGACCGTGGGCGCGCTGCACAGCCTGTACAAGCCGATGCCCGGCAAGTTCAAGGACTACATCGCCATCCCGAAGATCAACGGTTATCAGTCTCTGCATACGACGCTGGTGGGTCCGTTCGGCACGCCGGTCGAGTTTCAGATTCGCACGCGCGAGATGAACCAAATTGCGGAAGCCGGCGTGGCGGCGCACTGGATGTACAAGCAGCATCAGGACGAGCCGGATCGCGCGCAGCAGCAGGCGCACCAGTGGCTGCAGTCGCTGCTCGATATTCAGAGCCAGACAGGGGATTCGCAGGAGTTTCTGGAGCACGTCAAGATCGACCTGTTTCCGGATGCCGTTTACGTGTTCACGCCCAAGGGCGAGATTCGCGCGCTGCCGCGCGGCGCCACTGCGCTGGATTTCGCCTATGCCGTGCACAGTGATCTGGGCAACCAGTGCGTGGCGGTCAAGATCAACAACGAGCTGCTGCCGCTGCGCACGGAACTGAAGAACGGCGACATCGTTGAAGTGGTGACGGCGCCGTACTCCAAGCCAAACCCGGCGTGGCTGACGTTCGTGCGCACCGGCAAGGCGCGCGCGGCCATCCGGCACTTCCTCAAGACCGCCAAGCTCGATGAGGCCATTCAGCTTGGCGAGCGCTTGCTGGAGCAGGCGCTGCGCCAGCTCGGCATCGACATGAAGGCGGTTTCCGCGTCGGTGTGGGACCGCATCGTGCAGTGGACGGGCAACAAGGCGCGCGAAGATGTGTTTGCGGATCTTGCGCTTGGTCGCCGTGTGGCCGCCGTGGTCGCGCGCCGCATCGAGATCGTCTTGCAAGAGGGCGCGCACGAAGGCGATGAGGCGCTCATGGCGGCGGTCCATACCTTCACTGGCGAAGAAGCGCCTGCGGTGACCGTGAGCGGCGATGAGGGCATGGCGATGGTGTTCTCGCCGTGTTGTCGACCGATTCCGGGTGACCCGATTGTTGGCTACATCGGCAAGGGCGAGGGTCTACAGATTCACGTGCAGGAGTGCCGTGTCGCCAAGCGCCTGCACGGCAAGGACCCGGAGCACTGGATCGATGTGATGTGGGCCGAGCACACGACGCGCGCATTCGACGTGTCGATCAAGGTGCTGGTGCGCAATACCAAGGGCATCCTCGCGCGCGTGGCCGCCGATCTGACCTCGGCCGACGCCAACGTGGCGCATGTGTCGATGGAGCAGGAGGGCGCTCAGGAGGCGACGTACATGACCTTCCTGATCCAAGTACATGACCGCGCGCACTTGGCCGACGTGATGCGCGCGCTGCGTCGTAACCCCGATGTGATTCGCATCGCGCGGGATCGCGGCGGAGAGTGAATGCGCGGCAGGCGGTAAAAAAGGCGAGGCAATCGGGCTTCGCCTTTTTTGTTTGTGGCCCGTGCTGCGGAGGAGGTGTGGACAAACAAAAAGGGCTTCCGTTTCTGGAAGCCCTTTTCATACTGATCGGGTTGGCGCGGCTGGCAGGATTCGAACCCACGACCCCTTGGTTCGTAGCCAAGTACTCTATCCAACTGAGCTACAGCCGCAACCGAAGCGCGCGATTATACATGTGATCTGCCAGAACGGTAGAGGGGAATCGCACATTTCTTATTGATGTTTCGTGCTTGTGCCCGGGGCGCGGCTTGCTGCTGAGAAGTGACGCGGGCGCGCGGACAAACAAAAAGGGCTTCCGTTTCTGGAAGCCCTTCTCGTCTTAATCAGGTTGGCGCGGCTGGCAGGATTCGAACCCACGACCCCTTGGTTCGTAGCCAAGTACTCTATCCAACTGAGCTACAGCCGCAACCGAGAAATGAGATTATACAGAGTTTTCCGATCTTGTGAACCCCCTTCTGCACTTTTCTTCGCCGCGGACGTCCACAGGGCTGCCTTTCTATAATGGAGCCTTGATCCACCGTGTCTGTCCGTTGGTTGCATCATGAACAAAGCTTTCGTCCGGGAAGATGCCGGCGATGACGAAGACGACCTGCCCGAGGGCGCTACGCCCTTGCCGCCAGGCTCCAAGAACTACATCACGCCGGCAGGCTACGAGCGCTTGCGCACCGAGCTGATGCATCTGATCGACACCGAGCGCCCCGAGGTGGTGGGCATCGTGTCGTGGGCTGCGTCCAATGGGGATCGCTCCGAGAATGGCGACTACCTCTACGGCAAGAAGCGCTTGCGCGAAATCGATCGTCGCATCCGCTTTCTCACGCGCCGGATCGAAAAGGCTGAAGTCGTCGATGCAAGCTTGCAGGGCGACAACGATCAGATCTTCTTTGGTGCGACGGTCACCTATGCCAACCAGGATGGCGAGGAGACCACCATCACCATCGTCGGCATGGACGAGGTTGATCTGGATATCGGGCACGTGAGCTGGATTTCGCCGATTGCGCGGGCGCTCATCAAGGCGCGTGAGGGCGATACGGTGCCGCTGCGCACGCCCACGGGCGTCGAGCAGATCGACATCCTGGAAGTCAAATATCCGCCGCGCAATGCCTGAATGCGCGGCTCAGGCGGGGTGTCCGAGGCAGTAGGCGCCGAACGCGATGACCGAGCATGCGGACAGCCGTCGCGCCGTGAGGGATTCCTTCAGAAACAGCCGGCCCAGCAGCGCCGCAAATACCACCGATGTTTCGCGCAGCGCGGATACCGGCCCCATCGGCGCGAGGGTGACGGCCCAGATGACAATGCCGTAGGCGACGAGCGAGACCACGCCGCCGCCGAAGGTCTTGAGCGTATTCGCATCGCGCAGGTCGATGTTGAGCGGGCCCTTCCATACGCGATAGAGCAGCACCATCGGCAGCCCGTCGAGCATGAACAGCCATGCCGAATACGCATTCGCGTTGCCGGCCTCTCGCGCACCGATGCCGTCGCACACCGTGTAGCACGCGATGAACACGCCGGTGGTTAGTGCCGCGAGCGTGGATCCAAGGTCTGCCTTGCGGCCGCGCGCCAAGCTGAGAATGCCACCGCTCACCAGTACGACACCCGCGAATGCAATGGGGCCCGGCATTTCACCGGCGAACATTGCCGCGCCCAGCGTTACCAGCAATGGCGATGATCCACGCGCAATCGGATACACCTGTCCGAATTCGCCAAACCGATACGCCCGCGCAAGAAATACGTTGTAGCCGACATGCAGCACGGCGGACAGCGCCACGTACGGCCATGCGGCCGGCGCGGGAAAGGGCAACGCAATCGCCATCGGTACCGCGGCGACGCCGGAAGCCAGCGTCATCAACGTAATGGCACGCAGGCGGTCCGAGCCGCTTTTCAGCAGGGCATTCCAGGAGGCGTGAAGCAGGGCGGCGCAGAGCACCAGAGCGATGACGGCGGGAGTCACGATGGGCGGCGGTCAAGGTTCGGGTCGATTTTCCTCACCCGATGTGGCGATGAGTCGAGTCGTGAGACGTCAGCGTAGCGCCCCGGGTTGCGATCAACAATCGATATATACTGACTCGATCTGTGCAAAAAACTCACGTGAAATGCGCAAGCTGCCTCCATTGAACGCGGTGCGTGCCTTTGAATCGGCGGCGCGTCATCTCAGCTTTACGCGCGCGGGTGAAGAGCTGAACGTGACGCACGGCGCCATCAGCCGGCAGATCCAAGTGCTCGAGGCATGGCTCGGCGTGCCGCTGTTCCGTCGGTTGAACCGGCGTGTAGAACTGACGGATGCCGGGCAGCGCTACTTATCCGAGATCGGGGTGGCGCTCGATCGCATCAGCGTGGCCAGCCACTCGTTGCGCGATCGCGATGCGGTGCGCATTCTGCGCGTCAACAGCATTCCGACGTTCACGATGCGCTGGCTGATCCCGCGTCTGTCGACGTTCCAGATGCGCTTTCCGCGCGTGGAGGTGCGGCTGACGACCTCCATCGAAGAGATCGAGCGTCTGCCCGACACCTTCGACGTGATCATTCGCGGCGGGCCGGAAATCCATGCGGGCTTTCAGTCGGGGCGCTTTTTGGATGAAAGTCGCTTTCCCGTATGCAGCCCAGCCCTGCTGGAGCGTTTGCCGCTATCCACGCCGGCGGATTTGCGTCACCACACGCTGCTGCATTCAGACACGTTGCCGTCGGTCTGGCCGAGTTGGCTTGTGCTGGCCGGCGTGCCCGATCTGCGTCCTGCGCATGCGCTGACCTTTGAGCATTTCTACCTGTCGATCCAAGCGGCAATTGATGGGCTGGGTGTTGCGATGGGGCCATCGGCGCTGATCACAGAAGACTTGGAAGAAGGGCGTTTGGTGGCGCCATTTCCGGACCTGGCGCTCGTCGCGCGCAGCTACTACTGGTATTGCCCGGTACGGAATCTTGACGACGAGGTCGTGCAAGCATTCTGCGCGTGGTTGGGCGAGGCTCGCCCACACAACATCACGCAAACGTGAACACATTGTCGGCCTCCCGTAACGGAGGTAACGCCGCGTAACACCCTACAGGCAAGGTGTGTGCGCGATGCTACGATCCAATCAAGCGAAATTGCATTGGAAAGTAGAAGGAGGACCCACATGAAAAAGAACGCATGGATTCTCGCGACGTGTCTGGCGACCGCGGGTGTGGCCGGGGCGATTGCCTTGCCGGCGCAAGCGCAGGTGTCGATTGGCGTGCAGATTGGCCCAACGTACGCACCGCCGCCGCCGCAATATGAGCCGGTTCCGGTGCTGGAGCCCGGCTACGTGTGGGTGCCCGGTTTCTGGCAATGGCGCGATGGCCGCTATGTCTGGCATCGTGGCTATCGCGAGCACGGCCGTCCGGGCTACCACTGGCGCGAACCGCGTTGGGAGCAAGGCCCGCGTGGCTGGCAAATGTACGAGGGCGGCTGGGATCGTGGCGACGACCGCCGCTGGCATGGCCGGGATCGCGACGATGATGATCGCGGACGCTACCACTGCCCTCCGGGCCACGCCAAAAAGGGCGAATGCTGATGTTGTGATGACAGGCCGACCATGCGTCGGCCTGTTTTTTGCGGGCGTGTTTGCCATGTCGACGCGCCCATCGGAGGCGACATGACCATGGAATCAAACTGGCGCACCGAGCTGTACAAGGATTTCGACGTCTACGTGCTGGCCATCCCGCGCGCAGAACGCAAGGCGGCAGGCAAGGGCGCATCGGCGCCGACGCAGTGGGACTTCGTCGTGCGCATCTGCGAGTCGGGCGCCGATCCGACTGCCGTCGAGACATTGGTTGCACATTCGCACGATGAACGTCCGTTGCCTACGCGCGAGGCTGCGGAGGATGCAGGCCTCTCGCGCGGTTACGGTTTGATCGACGAACTGCTCGGGCGCGAGACCATGCAGCGCTCCATCGATTTGTAGGGGGCTTGCCTACGCGGCCAGCGCGGTGTTGCGCGCGTGGCGCCGCGCGAATTGCCACCACAGCCACGTCGCGTCTGGGCCCGCCGCATGGAAAGCGTAGCGCGGGTCGCCGCCGCTCCAGGCATGGCCGGTGGCGGTGAGTTGGCACAGGCTGACCACGCAATCGCCGTCGCGCATGTCATTGCGCAGCACGAAACCTTCGCCGCGTGATGTTTCGCGCGACACCCCCGGGGCATCGCCCAGATGATTCAGTGCACGGAACTGGGCCGCCAACTGCGCCTGATTGGCAGGGTTGACGGCTTCGTCGCGCAGGCCGTGCAAGATCATCGTCGGCATGCCCGGGTAGGTGGGCACGTTCACCAAGGTAGATAGCGCTTCAAGCGGGTCCACGCGTGCGCCACGGCGCATCAGGTTGAGCGCGGAAGCGGCCGTACGCGCGACGCCCAATGCTGGCCCGGAATGCAAGGCGAGCGCGGCGAACAGGTTCGGATGCCGCAGCGCCATCAAGCCCGCCAGGCCGGCGCCGGCAGACAACCCCGCCAGATACACCCGCGACGGGTCAGCGCCGGTCTGCGTTAGCGTTTGCTCGATCAACCGCGCAATGCCGTCGGCCTCCTGTGCGCCGGCGTGTTCGGGGTCATACCAATGCCAGCAGCATTGCGGATGCGCGCGGCGCGGTTGCTCCGGATATAGCACCAGAAAGCCCTCGCGGTCGGCCAGCGCATTCATGCGCGTGCCATGGGCTAGCACCTCAGCGGATTGTTTGCAGCCGTGCAGCATCACCATCAGCGCGGGTGGCTTGCTGCCACGTAGCGGTGGCGTATAGAGCCAATACTCCGGCCGCCGCGCCACCACGGCCGGCGATTCTGGCTCGTAGATGAATTGCTCGCGCACGAAGGTTCCTTCGGTGGGCGCGGGGCGTACACGGCGCCCCGGCTCTCGGCGTGCATTGGGTTTGGCGGGGCGGACGGGCTTGGGCGGCCACGTCTGGCGGCCAAAGCCCGGCGTGGTGAGCGCGTCGACCAGCCGGGAAATGGATTTCATCCAGATGCGGTTCATTGGCGGCAGCAAATAGCCCGGATGAGAACGATGGTGCTTGCCTCACCGGCGTATCGCAAGTGTTTCAGCATGGGACCCATTGTGCCAGCGATCTTGTTGCGCTGCAGCATGCTGGTGGCCGCAAAGTTTGCATTTGCCGGCGCGTGTCATGGAGGCATCGCACGTGAGCGGCTACACTGCGGCGGAGGGCGCACCCCCGCTGTTCTGTGCCTGCTGTTTCCCGTTCCCCGTTGTGTACTTATGGAGGTCGTTATGGGTTTTTTTGACTTCATCAAAGA
>CBJMVH010000089.1:0-15048 GCA_966433195.1 uncultured Ralstonia sp. | reverse complement strand
ACAACCTGCGCGGCGTCAACGCGCACCACCAGATCGAAACCGTGTTCAAGGCCTTTGGCCGCGCACTGCGCATGGCGGTGGAACTGGACCCGCGCGCTGCCGGCACGATTCCGTCGACCAAGGGCGCACTCTGATCCAGCGCATCGGCCCGGCCGAGCGTTCCTGACCCTACGACCCGGCCACCGATCCCATGGATCTGACCAAGAGCTTTTTTTCGCTGCTCGCGCTGATTAACCCGATCGGGGCGATCCCGTTCTTCATCAGTCTGACCGAGAGCCAGACGGATGAAGAAAAGCGCCGCACCATCAAGGTCGCCTCGATTTCGGTGGCGATCGTAATTGGCCTGTCCGCATTGCTCGGCGAGCAGATCATCGGCTTTTTCGGGTTTTCGGTCGGCTCGCTGCAGGTGGGTGGCGGGATCATCATGATCATGATCGCGCTGAACATGCTGAACGCGCAGACCAGCCGTATCAAGGCCACGCCCGAGGAAGAAGGTGAGGCCGGCGCCAAGGCCAGCATTGCCGTCGTGCCGCTGGCGATTCCGCTGCTCACGGGCCCGGGCTCGATCAGCACGGTGATCGTCTATGCGGGCAAGACCACGCACTGGTGGCAGTTGTTTCTGCTGGTCGGCGTTGGTGTGGCGATCGCGGCCGTGGTATGGGTCGTGCTGCGCGCCGCCGAGCCGATCGCCCGGGTGATCGGCCGCACCGGCATCAACGTCGGGACGCGGTTGATGGGCTTGATCCTGGCGGCGCTTGCTGTGGAATTCATTGTTGACGGGCTGAAAACCCTGTTGCCCGTCCTTCGGGCTTAATAAGTGAAGTCATGACTAAGATCGCAATCGTCGATTACGGTATGGGCAATCTGCGCTCGGTGGCGCAGGCTCTGATGGCCGTTGCTCCGGAGGCCGATGTGCGCATCAGTGCGCAAGCCGACGAGATCCGCGCGGCAGACCGCGTGGTGCTCCCGGGGCAGGGTGCCATGCCCGACTGTATGGCTGCCTTCGACCAATCCGGCCTGCGCGAAGCTGTACTCGAAGCGTCCCGCACCAAGCCGATGCTGGGCGTGTGCGTGGGCGAGCAGATGATGCTCGATCGCAGCACCGAGGCGCGTGTCGGCCAGCAATATACCCAAGGCCTTGGGCTGATCGGCGGGGATGTGATCCGCTTTGACCTCGACGGCCAGTTGCAACCGGACGGTTCTCGGTACAAAGTGCCTCAAATGGGCTGGAACCGCGTGCACCAGAGCCGCGCGCACGCCCTCTGGGAAGGCGTGCCCGATCAGAGCTACTTTTATTTCGTGCACAGCTACTACGCGCGCCCGGCCAATGCCGAAGAATCGGTTGGAGAGACCGAATACGGCGTGCGGTTTACCTGCGCCATCGCCCGGGATAATATTTTTGCCACACAGTTTCACCCGGAGAAAAGTGCGCAGGCCGGCCTGCAGATCTACCGGAATTTCGTGCACTGGAACCCGTGAACCCGGCCTCACAGTCGCAAGCGAATCCCTTTTTGCCCGCTTTTTTGCCCGTTTAACCCCACCCCCTCAACTTTGTCGTTACGACTATGCTGCTCATCCCGGCCATCGACCTGAAGGACGGTCAGTGTGTGCGCCTCAAGCAAGGCGATATGGATCAAGCCACCGTGTTCTCGGAAGACCCTGCTGCCATGGCGCGGCATTGGGTCGAGCAGGGCGCGCGCCGCTTGCACCTCGTCGACCTGAATGGCGCTTTCGCGGGCAAGCCGCGTAACGAGGCGGCCGTCAAAGCCATCCTCGCTGAGGTGGGCGACGAGATTCCCGTACAACTCGGCGGCGGTATCCGCGATCTGGGCACCATCGAGCGCTGGCTCGACGACGGCTTGTCGTACGTCATCATCGGTACGGCGGCGGTCAAGGACCCGGGCTTTCTGCGGGACGCGTGCACGGCCTTCGGCGGCCACATCATCGTCGGGCTCGATGCCAAGGACGGCAAGGTGGCGACCGACGGCTGGAGCAAGCTCTCCGGCCACGAAGTCGTCGACCTCGCCAAGAAGTACGAAGACTACGGCGTCGAAGGCATCATCTACACCGACATCGGCCGCGACGGCATGCTGCAGGGCATCAATATCGATGCCACCGTCAAGCTCGCCCAGTCGGTGAAGATTCCGGTGATCGCCAGCGGCGGCTTGTCGAACCTCAAGGACATCGACAACCTGTGCGCGGTCGAAGAGCATGGCGTGGAGGGCGTGATCTGCGGCCGCGCCATCTATTCCGGCGACCTGAACTTCAAGGAAGCGCAAGCCCTCGCGGACAAACTCGGCGCTGCCTGATTGTTGAATCAGCTGCGCTCAACGGGTGCTGCGGCACCCGACTCATCATGCTAGCCAAACGAATCATCCCCTGCCTGGACGTGACTAACGGCCGGGTGGTCAAGGGCGTCAACTTCGTCGAATTGCGCGACGCGGGCGACCCCGTCGAAATTGCGCGCCGTTACGACGAGCAGGGCGCTGACGAAATCACTTTTCTCGATATCACCGCCACGTCGGATGGCCGCGACCTGATGCTGGGCATCATCGAGGCGGTGGCGTCGCAGGTGTTCATTCCGCTGACAGTCGGCGGCGGCGTGCGCGCGTTGGAAGACGTGCGCCGGCTGCTCAATGCGGGTGCGGACAAGATCAGCATGAACTCATCTGCGGTGTCGAACCCGCAGCTCGTGTCGGACGCCAGTGCCCGCCACGGTGCGCAGTGCATCGTGGTGGCCATCGACGCCAAGAAGGTGTCGGCCGAGGGCGAAGCGCCGCGTTGGGAAGTCTTCACGCACGGCGGCCGCAAGGGCACGGGGCTGGACGCCGTGGCCTGGGCGCGCGAAATGGCGCAGCGTGGTGCCGGCGAAATCCTGCTTACCAGCATGGACCGCGACGGCACCAAGGCCGGATTTGACCTCGAACTCACGCGCGCGGTGTCGGATGCGGTGCCGGTGCCTGTGATCGCCTCGGGCGGCGTGGGTAATCTCCAGCACTTGGCTGATGGTATCAAGCTCGGCCACGCCGATGCGGTGCTCGCCGCCAGCATCTTCCACTACGGCGAATACACCGTCGGCCAGGCCAAGCAGTTCATGGCCGGCCAAGGCATTCCGGTACGGATCTGATCATGACCAAGAAGTGGCTCAACAAGGTCCGCTGGGACGACAACGGTCTTGTGCCGGTGATCGTGCAGGAGCAGGGCAGCAACGACGTCTTGATGTTCGCCTTCATGAATCGCGAGGCGCTGCAGAAGACGGTGGAAACCGGCGAGGCCGTGTTCTGGTCGCGCTCGCGCAAGCGCCTGTGGCACAAGGGCGAGGAATCCGGTCACATTCAGAAGGTGCACGAAATCCGTCTGGACTGCGATGAAGACGTAGTCTTGCTCCGTGTCACACAAGTGGGCGGCATCGCCTGCCATACTGGCCGCCACGCGTGCTTCTTCCAGAAGTTCGAAGGCAACGTGGACGACGGCGACTGGCACACCGTCGAGCCCGTCCTCAAGAATCCTGACGACATCTATGCCGGCAAGCCCGGCCACAACCATGAGTGACACCCTGCGCCGCCTGGGCGAGGTGCTCGAATCCCGCAAGCTCGCCAACGGCGGCGACCCGGAAAAGAGCTACATCGCCCGCCTGTTCAACAAGGGCGACGACGCCATCCTCAAGAAGATCGGCGAAGAGGCCACCGAGACGGTCATGGCCGCCAAGGACGCCCGCGCCGCTGGCATGACCGACGATGCGCGAGCTAAGGTCGTCTACGAGGTGGCGGACCTATGGTTTCACACCATGGTGTTGTTGTCGCACTTCGACCTCACGCCCGATGATGTGGTGAACGAACTGGCACGCCGCGAAGGGCTGTCGGGTCTGGAAGAGAAAGCGTTGCGCAAGTCGCAGGCGCGCGATGCGGCAGGTGAATAAGGCGGCCGGGGACTGACTAACGGTGACGGATCGTCGCAGGGAGGCAGCGTGGACAAATACGGAGCGGCAATGGTGGTGACGGATGACGCGGAGCGCCTGGCCGGGCTGAGGCGTCTGACGCATATTCTGTATGCGTTGTACGCGATTTACTGGCTGACATTCGGCTGCACCGCCCTGGTCGCCATCATCATCAACTACGTGAAGCTCGATGATGTGCGCGGCACGCTGTATGAATCGCACTTCCGCTGGCAGATCCGATCGTTCTGGTGGTCCGTATTATGGGGAGCCATCGGCCTGCTGCTGGCATTCTTCCTGATCGGCTTTGCCATCCTGTGGGTCCTGGGCATTTGGATGCTGTATCGTATTGTGAAGGGCTGGCTGTATTTGAACGACGGCAAGCCGATGTACGTCAACCAGTAACATCAACCAATGGCGCTGCCACCGCTGCAGCGCCGCTTGCTGTATTTCACGTGGGAGTAGGACATGGGTTCCTTTAGCATTTGGCACTGGCTGATCGTGCTGGTGATCGTCATGATGGTGTTCGGCACGAAGAAGCTGCGTAACATCGGTTCGGACCTCGGTGGTGCCGTGAAGGGCTTCAAGGACGGCATGAAGGAAGGCGCTGCGGACGACAAGCCGGCTGCTCCGCAACAGACCGCCGGCCAGGCACCGCGCGAACTGCACGACTCGACGACGATCGACGTCGAAGCGCGCGATAAGTCCAAGCAAGGCTGAGCGCCACCGTACGCTGACCGATGATCGATCTCGGCATTTCCAAGCTGGCGTTGATTGGCATGGTGGCGCTTGTCGTCATCGGGCCGGAGCGCCTGCCCAAGGTGGCGCGCACCGCTGGCGCCTTGCTCGGCCGCGCCCAGCGCTACATCGCCGATGTGAAGGCCGAGGTGAGCCGCGAAATCGAACTCGAGGAGCTGCGCAAGATGCGCACGGAGTTCGAGCAGGCCGCACGCAATGTCGAGCAGACGATCCACCAAGAGGTCAGCAAGCATACGACCGAGATCAACGAACGCCTGAACGAGGCGCTCGGCGATCCGGCATTGCAGCAGACGGCCACGTCTGCGCCTGACTGGCGCCCAGCGCCGGGCAAGTCGCGCAACGGCCGCAACAGCTGGCGCAACAAGCAGCTCTCGATGCCCAAGTGGTACCGCCAGAAGCAGGGCGTGCGCATGTGGGCACAATCGGGGGCCGCCCGTGTGAAGCGCCATCGCCCGCCTATCGTCGCCGCGCAGTCGCGCGCGCGTTCTTTCTTCGAATGATTTTTCAGGCGCCCATCGTGCGGCGCCTTGACCGCATCCCATTCCCGCCGACATGAGTGCCGCTCCGCTCGATCCGCAATCGCCCGAGGACGGCGCGCAGGAAACCTTCATCTCGCACCTGGTCGAGTTGCGCGAGCGCATCGTCAAGGCCGGCGCCGGTGTGCTGCTGATCTTCCTGGGCCTCGTCTACTGGGCACCGGACATCTTCAATCTGTTCTCGCGCCCGCTCATCCAGGCGCTGCCCAAGAACGGGCACATGATCGTCACGGATGTCACCGGCTCCTTCTTCGTGCCGATGAAGGTGACGTTGCTGGCGGCGTTCCTGATTGCGCTGCCGTGGGTGCTGTATCAGATCTGGCGCTTCGTGGCGCCGGGGCTGTATGCGCATGAGAAGCGCATGATCATGCCGCTGGTGGTGAGCACCTACGTGCTGTTCCTGTGCGGCGTGGCGTTTGCGTATTTCCTCGTCTTTCCGACGGTCTTCAAGGTCATGGCGCACTACAACGCGCCGTTGGGTGCCGAGATGTCGACCGACATCGACAAGTACCTGAGCTTTGCGATGACCACGTTCCTGGCGTTCGGCATCACGTTTGAGGTGCCGGTGGTGGTGATGGTGCTGGTGCGCTTTGGCATCGTCAGCCTGGATAAGCTGCGTCAGGCGCGGCCGTATGTGGTGGTGGGCGCGTTCATCATTGCGGCCGTTGTTACGCCGCCGGATGTGATGTCGCAATTGCTGCTGGCTGTGCCGCTATGGCTGCTGTATGAGCTGGGGCTGATCCTGGCGGCCGTCTTTCTGCGCAAGACCGTTGCGCCTGATGCGGACCCTGAGCATCTTCCCGTGGTGAAGGACTGATCCACAGGTCCCGCAATTGCACCAAAGAAAAAGGCAGCCGAGGCTGCCTTTTTTGTTGCCGGTGAGACGGGCTTATGCCGCGTACAGCCAAAACTGCTCGCGCGGGAAGGTCAGCGCGTACTGGCCATCGGTGGGTGCACTGCTGGCGTACGCGCGCAGGCCCGTACCAGTGGCGCCGCTAGCGCGGAACAGACATTCCCAACGATCACCCAGGTACATGCGCGTCGCAAGCGGCAGGTGGATGGTGTTGTCGGCGTTGTCTTGGCCGACGCGTACCTGCTCCAGGCGGATCACGCCATGCGCCGATGCGCCCGGCTTCAGGTCACCGCGTGCCACACCCCACAAGGACCAGCCACCCGCCTCATCCACTAGGCGGGCCATGCCGTCGCGTACCTCGGCGATCTTGCCGTTGACGCGGTTGTTGCTGCCCATGAATTCAGCAGTGAAGAGCGTCTGCGGCGCGCCGTACATCTCTTCGGGCGTGCCTTGCTGCTCGATCACGCCGTTGTTCAGCAGCAGGATGCGGTCGGACATGGCCATCGCTTCGCTCTGGTCGTGCGTGACCATCAGCGCCGACAGGCCCAGACGCACGATCAGCTCGCGCAGGAAGGCGCGGGCCTCTTCACGCAGCTTGGCGTCGAGGTTGGAGAGCGGCTCATCGAGCAGGATCACCGGCGGGTTGTAGACCAGCGCACGGGCAATCGCCACGCGCTGCTGCTGGCCGCCGGAGAGCTGGCTCGGGAAGCGCTCGCCCAGATGGCCGAGGCCCAGTTGCTGCAGCACGGCCTGCACGCGTTCCTTGATCTGCGCGGACGGCGTCTTGCGCAGCTTGAGCGGGTAGGCGACGTTCTCCGCCACGGTCTTGTGCGGCCACAGCGCGTACGACTGGAACACCAGGCCCAGGTTGCGCCCTTCGGCGGGCACGTCGAGCTTCTTGGCGCCGTCGAACATGACGCGATCGCCAATCTGGACGGTGCCCTGGCTGGCCTGCTCCAGGCCTGCGACGGCGCGCAGCAGCGTGGTCTTGCCCGAACCCGACGGGCCCAGCAGCGAGACGACCTCGCCCTTCTGCAGCTGCATCGAGACACCCTTGAGGACCGGGTTGTTGCCGTATTGCAGGTGCAGGTTGTTGACGGTGAGTTCAATCATGGAGCTTTACCCCGAAACGCAGTGCGATGCCGAGGCCGACGGCCACCAGCACGATATTGACGAAGGACAGCGCGGCGACGATATCGATGGCGCCGCCCGCCCACAGGGAAACCAGCATCGAGCCGATCGTCTCGGTGCCCGGCGAGAGCAGGTACACACCGGTCGAGTACTCGCGCTCGAAAATCAGGAAGATCAGCAGCCACGCGCCCAACAGGCCGTAGCGCGTGAGCGGCACGGTCACGTCGCGCGTGGTGCGGGCGCGGCTGGCGCCCACCGAGCGTGCGGCTTCTTCCAGCTCGGGCCCAACTTGCAGCAGCGCAGCCGAGATCAGGCGCAGCCCGTATGCCAGCCACACCACCGTATAGGCGATCCACACGCTGAAGATCGTGCTGCGCAAGTCGCGCAGGCTCGGCACGACGTGCTCGATGATCCAGTTGGCGAAGGGCAGGCCGCTGTCGGTGAGGCCGGTCTCGATCCAGTTCGGCACGAACAGGAACACCCACAGGAAGGCCAGGCCGGCCAGCAGGCCCGGAATGGCGCGCGGCACCAGCACGCTGTAATCGAGGAAGCGCGTCCAGCCATCAGGCTTGCGATGCATGGCCAGGCCGATGCACGTGTAGCAAGCCACGGCGATGGCGCCGCCAATCACGCCGATCAGCACCGTGTTGACCATCGCGCGCAGAAACTGCGGCTGATCGAAGATCTGCTGGAACGCTGTGGTCGAGAACGCCTGCACCAGCGAGACGCCTTCACCCCAGTTCGACACAAATGCACGCAGCGCAATGCCCGACAGCGGCACCACCACCGTCACGAAGAACCACAGCACCACCACGGCCCACGCCGGCCAGCGCCACGAACCCAGCGGCAGCGGACGGCTGCGCGTGACCTTGCCCTTGACGGTGACAAAGCGGTTGGCCGACTTCAGCATGTAGCGCTGCAGCAGCACGAGCGGGAACGTCACCATCACCAGGCAGACCGCTACGGCTGCCATCAGGTGATAGGCCGGCGTGCCGAGCTTGTTGGTCAACTTGTACAGATACGTCGCCAGCACCAGGTGGCCTTCGGGGTCGCCCAGCACGAGCACCAGACCGAATACCTCGAAGCCCAGGAACGTGACCAGCACGGCCGCATACAGCAGAGCAGGGCGCACCATCGGCAGGCTCACGTTCAGCGCCACCGACAGCGGCGAGGCGCCCGCAATGCGCGCGGCTTCTTCCACGTCGGAACCCAGGCTGCGCAGCGCCGACGAAACGTACAAATACACGTGCGGCACGTGCGTCAGGCCCGCGATGATGATGATGCTGGTGAACGAATACACGTTCCATGGCGCACCGCCAAACAGCTCCTTGAACCACACCGTGTAGAAGCCCACCGGGCCAGCCGACACCACGTAGCCGAACGCCAGCACCATCGGCGAGACGAACACCGGAATCATCAGCAGCGGCTCAAGCAGGCGGCGGCCGGGCAGGTCCGAACGCACCATCAGGAAGGCCAGGATGCCGCCCAGCGGCACGGAGATGGCCGCCAGGCCGAAGGCCAGCGCAGCGGATTTCTCAAACGCGTGCCAGAAATCCGCATCGTCAAAGATGAAGCGGTACGCATCGAGCCCGGCCAACGCGTCGGGCATGAAGAACGGTGCGGACAGAAAGCTCTGGTAGAAGATCAGCGCCAGCGGCGTGAAAATCGCCAGCGCCGTCAGCAGGATGACCACGCCGCGCGGCAAAGCCTGTCCCACACGCGTCCAGGGCGAGCGCTTGAGGGAGACTTCCGAAGCGGCGGCACGGTCTTGCGCTAGGGAACGCATGGTGCCTCCAGGAGGGGCCGGCGCCAGAAACAGGCGGCGCCGGCAGGTCGGTCAGATGAGAGGTGTGTCGGTGATCAGCAGATCAACGGCCGGCGGCGGTGCGCCATTGCTTGATGAAGTCCAGGCGCTTCTTCGGCTCCAGGAACGTCAGGATCGAATCGTCCACCGGAATCGGCTTGATGGTGTTGCCGAGAATCTTCTTCAGGCCCGCGGCGGTGGCTTCGCCCGTCACGTCTTCACGCAGCGAGTGCAGGTCTGACTTGTTGGCGAGGATGTCCTGGCCGCGCTTGGACAGGATGTAGTCCAGCCACAGCTTGGCCGCGTTCGGGTTCTTCGCCTTCTTGGCGATCATCGCCACGCGCGAGACCACGAGCGTGTAGTCCTTCGGATAGACGATGCCGATCGATGGGTCCTTCTTGGCGCGCGCCAACGCATACGAGCCGAGGATGTTGTAGGCGATCAGGTTCTCGCCCGAGGCCACGCGCTCCATCATCGTGCCGGTGGACGACTGCAGCACCAGGTTCGGGCCCACGGCCTTGATGAAGTCGAAGTACTGCGGCGAATCCTGGTTGTCCTGCGCCGCCATCATGAAGCCCACGGCGGACTTCTCGATGTCGTACGTCGTGACCTTGTTCTTGAAGCGGTCTGCCTGGCTGCCGACGAGCTTGGCGAGGTCGGCATGCGTCTGCGGCACTTCGCTGTCTTTGATCAGGCGCTTGTTGTACAGGAACACGGCCGGCTCGTACGTCGTGCCATAGGCCAGGCCTTTGTAGACCGCCCACTTCGGCAGATGCGGCACTTCGGGCGAGTCGTACTTCAGTGCGTAGGTCTGCGCGAGCTTGAGCTGCGAGTCCATCGACGAGTTCCACATCATGTCGGCCGAGGCGCCGCCGGCAGCTTGCTCGCTGATGAAGCGGTTGTACAGCTCGCTGCTGTTCATGTCGTTGTACTCGACCTTCACGCCGGGGTAGAGCGACTCGAAGTCCTTGATGAGCGGGTCGGCGGCTTTGGTGTCGGTGGTTGCGTACACCACCACCTTGCCTTCCTTCTTGGCGGCGGCGATGGTGTCGGCGTAGTTGGCTGGGTAGCCCGCCGGAACCTGCGCGAAGGCGGCGTTGCTGAGTGTCAGTGCGGCAACAGCAATGGAAGCGAGGGCGGTCTGCGCAATGGGCGCAGGCAGAAAGCGGCCACGAAGCATGGGTTTGTCTCCTGTTTGCTTGTGATGGTGTGGGGCCGACTGCTTATTGTGCGCAGTTCAGACGGAGGGCCCCAGGTGCGGCGCAGTATAGAAGTCGCGCGCTTTCGTCACGCTTTCATTGTGGCTGCTGCGTTGCAGCATGCTCAGGTGCCGCCACCTGAGTCGTCAGCGGCACACGAATGCGCGCTGACAGGCCCACGCCGCCGTGGCCATTGGGCTCGCCATCGGCCAGTTCGATCTGCCCGCCGCTGCGCGCGGCATACGCCCGCGCGATCGCCAGGCCGAGGCCCGAGCCCTCGGCGGCGTAGCGGCCATCTTTTGCGTGTCCCGGGCGATTGCCGCCTTCGTGGGCGCGCCGAAAGCGCTGGAACGCATGGGCGCGTTCGTCGGCACTCATGCCCGGGCCCGTGTCCTCTACACAGACCAGCGCTGCATCGCCATCGGCCGTTGCCCGCACGGTGATGCGTCCGCCCGCCGGCGTATAGCGGATCGCGTTATGCACAAGGTTGGAGAGCGCCTCACGCAGAAAGGCAGGGTAGCCCGTGACGGTGAGGCGCGCGTCGTTACCGCCGTGGCCACCGTCATCCCAGCCGAGGTCTTGCTGCTTCTCGCGCGCCAGGGGCAGCGCATCGAGCACCACGTCGCGCGCGAGATCGCTGAGGTCGAAGGTTTCGGGTGGCGTGTCCTGCCCCGCGTGGCGTGCGCGGGCGAGGGCCAGCAATTGCGTGGTCAGGCGGTTGGTCGACTGCAGCCGCGCGATGATGGCAGACAGGCTTTCGCGCACGCGCATCGGATCGGTCTCGCGCAGGGCGTATTCCGCCTGAGTGAGCAGCACGGCCAGCGGCGTGCGCAACTGGTGCGAGGCATCGGCGAGGAACTGGCTTTGTGCCTCGGCCAGTTCCTCATAGCGGTGAATGTGGTGGTTGATCGCCTCCACCAGCGGGCGAACCTCGGTGGGCACGTCCGTGGCATCGAGCGGGCGAAGGTCGTCCGAGGCGCGTACGCCAATGCTGCGCGCCAGCCGATTGAGCGGCCGCAGCGCAACGGTCACGCCCAGCCAAAGTAGCGCCGCGCTTACCGCCACCAGCGCCGCATCGCGCAACAGCGTGCCGTGCCAGACCGCCTGTTGCAGGGCACGTCGCGTTTCGATGGTCTCGGCCACCTGGATGACGATGCGCGCTGGCAACCCCGGCTGGTACAGCGGCTTGGCCACGGCGGCGATGCGCACCGGCTCGCCGTGATACGTCGCGTCGTAGAAGAACTCGGTGTCGTTTTCCAGGCGCGCGGTGGGCAGCGGAAGGTCGTCATAGCCGGTGAGCGCCGCTTCCGCAGGCTTGCCTGGCACCGGTTCGAAGGCGACGCGGTAATAGACGCTGCTCTGCGCCGTCGATTCGAACATGGAGAGCGCCACGTAAGGCACGTTGACCTGCACTTGCCCGCGCTCGATGGTCACGCCGTTCTCGATGGCACGTACGGAGCCGAGTAGCGCCCGGTCGTACGCGCGGTCGGTTGCGCCGCGCAGCGCCTGGAATGCCGAAACGATGTCGATGGCCAGCACGCCGACCAGCCCCGGTAGCAGCAGCCACAGCAGTGTCAGTTTCAGGCTGCGCGGCAGCCGGGTGAAGCGTCGCATCATGTGGTGGTGCTGTCGGCTGCGGTGCCGGCATCGCCCGCATCACCGGCACCGGCTTCGAGCATGTAGCCCAGTCCGCGCACGGTGATGATCTGCACGCCTGTGCCGGCCAGCTTCTTGCGCAGCCGGTGCACCACCACCTCGACCGCGTCGGGGCTCGAATCGCTATCGAGATTGAAGACCTTGTCGAACAAGTGCACTTTGGCGATCGGCTGACCGGTCTTGTGCAGCAGCGCCGACAGCGCAGCGTGTTCGCGCGGCGTGAGCGACAGCGGCTCGCCCGAGAGCAGAAACGCCTTGCGCCCGGTGTCGAACTCCAGCGGCCCGCAACGCAAGCGCGGAAACGCCCGGCCGCGGCTGCGGCGGATCAGTGCCATGAGCCGCGCCTCCAGCTCGGACAGCGCGAACGGCTTGGTGAGAAAGTCATCCGCACCCGCATTCAAGCCGCGCACACGCTCATCCAGCGCGCCCTGCGCCGTGAGAATTAGCACCGGCGTGCGATCGTCGCGCGCACGCATGTCGGCCAGTACGGCAAAGCCGTCCTTGCGCGGCAGGCGCAGGTCCAGCACCACCGCGTCAAACTCGCCGGAGCCGAGAAACGCTTCGGCCAACACGCCATCGGCAGCGCGCTCCACTACGAAACCGCTTTGCGCCAGCGCGCGTGCCAGCCACGCCGCCAACTCTTCCTCGTCCTCCACCAGCAAAATCCGCATCGGGTGTCTCTCAATATCGTTCGATCCGCTTTTTCATGATAATGCGTGGCGCCCGCATCCCGATCACCCTTCCTATTCGATGCGGCCCGAGTTCCATGTCGTCCATCTCGAATTCCCGTCGCCGCTGGCTTGGTCAGACTGCCGCGCTGCTGGCCGCCAGTGGCGCCGTATCGTTTGGCGCCCGCCAGGCGAGCGCACAGTGGTTGGGCCGTCCCGCGCCCGAATTGCCTTCGTACTATCCCCACGACTACGGCGCCATGGTCGACGCCGCGCGCAAGGAAGGCCGCGTCACGGTCTACTCGACGACCGACTTTTCCGCCGCGCACCCGCTCATCCGTGCATTCGAGACGCGCTACCCCGGCATTACCGTCGACTACCGCGAACAGAACAGCGACGACATCTACCGCCGCTTCCTGGCTGAACTCACCGCCAAATCGCCCGGCGCCGATGTGGTCTGGAGCTCGGCGATGCCCGAGCAGTTCAAGCTGGTGAACGACGGACACGCGTTGCCGTACGCCTCTCCCGAGCGCCCCTATCTGCCTTCATGGGCGATCTGGAAGAACGAGGCGTACGGCACGAGCTACGAGCCGATCGTCTTCGTATACAACGCGCGCCAGTTGCCGGCGGAGCTGATCCCCTCCACCCACGCCGACTTCGCCCGCATCCTCAATAGCCATCGCGACTTTCTGCGCGGCCGCGTCGCGTCGTACGACATCGAGCACTCCGGCTCCGCCTTCCTTTTCGCCGCCGAAGACGCGCGCACCACACCTGTGTTCTGGGACGTTGCCAAGGCACTGGGTGGCGTCAACGTCAACCTGTACATCACCACGGCCGCCATGCTCGAGCGCGTCGCCTCCGGCGAAAGCCTGCTCGCCTATGACGTGATCGGCTCCTACGCCGCCCGCTACGCCGATCGCAACCCGGCGCTCGCCGTCAAGATGCCGACCGACTACACCTTGGTCGCTACGCGCGTGGCCTTCATTGCTCGCCGAGCTGCCCGCCCAAACGCCGCGCGCCTGTGGCTGGATTTCATGTTGTCGCGTGACGGGCAAAGCGTGATGGCAGATCGGGCCTTCCTGTTCTCCCTGCGCCAGGACGTTGAAACCGGTCTGACCGCCAAGCGTCTGCTGGCCGAACTCGGCAATACGCACCGTCCGATTCCTGTTGGACCGGGTTTACTCGCCCATCAAGATCAATTGCGCCGTGCCGATTTCCTCAAACGATGGCACGCATCGCTCGGCCGCCAATAAGAGGCGAATAGCGCACTTATAAGTACCGGCGTGGTGTGAAGGCGACAATTTGGAACTGTCACGAAACGCCAAATTTGTTGCGCGGGAGCGCCCTGAAATCCCCCGCGAACCCCCGCGCCATCGCGCCAAAAGCCGGTCGGGACCCCCGCTCGAGGGGCCCTTTCGCGTGTTGCCCATGAGCAACAACTTGGCCGCAAATCGTCTCCCAGAGCCAAAAAGGGTTTCCGGAATCCGTCAACGCTGGCACATAATGCGGTCAGACGTGAGGTATCTGCGTCGTCCATAAGGACAGTCAAGATTTCCCAATCAGTTGACAAGGAAAGTGTCGATATGAAGATGAAACTGTTTGCAGCTGCTGTTGCAGCTCTGGCCGCCGGTGGCGCCTATGCACAATCCTCCGTGACCCTGTACGGCGTGGTCGACGCTGGTCTGACGTACGCAAACAAGGTGCCGAACACCACGGGTGGCGGCAGCTCGCGTTTCGGCCTGGATTCGGGCGGCCTGTCGGGCTCGCGTTGGGGCCTGCGTGGCGTTGAAGACCTGGGCGGTGGCCTGAAGGGTATCTTCAACCTGGAAAGCGGCTTCAACATTGATACCGGTACGTCGGCCCAAGGTGGTCGTCTGTTCGGCCGTAACGCTTACGTCGGTCTGCAAGGCCAGTGGGGTCAACTGACCCTGGGTCGCCAGCAAAACCTGCTGTACGACTTCTCGCTGATCTATGACCCGATGGCAATCGCCACGCGTTACTCGCTGGCTTCGCAAGACCAATACTTCTCGGGTCGCGCTGACAACGCCGTTAAGTACGTCGGCACGTTCGGTGGCCTGGGCGTCTCGGCTCTGTACTCGTTCAACCGCGACGGCAACGAGCAAGCTGGCCTGAACAAGCTGGGTCGCGAGTGGAGCCTGGGTGCTAACTACGCTGGTGGCCCGTTCGGCGTGGGCGTCGTGTACGACCAATCGAACAACACCACGGCTGCTCTGGTTGACAACAAGGAACAACGCGCCACGATCGCTGGCACGTACGCCTTCGGCCCGGCCAAGCTGTACGCTGGCTACCGTTGGTACAAGGCTAACTACGCACAAGCTGGCCAGTCCGGCAACCTGCGTTCGAACCTGTACTGGGCAGGCGTTGGCTACCAAGCTACCCCGGCGCTGTCGCTCACCGGCACGGCTTACTACCAACAGTTCAAGAACAGCGCAACGGGCAACCCGTGGCTGTTCGTGGTCGGCACCGACTACGCTCTGTCGAAGCGCA
>CBJMVH010000088.1:0-15088 GCA_966433195.1 uncultured Ralstonia sp. | reverse complement strand
CGCCAGTTCTCGATCATGACGATCGTCTGGGGCATCGTCGGTATGGCGGTCGGTGCGCTGATCGCGGCCCAGTTGATCTGGCCGCAACTGAACTTCGGCATACCCTGGCTGACGTATGGCCGGCTGCGTCCGCTGCATACCAATGCCGTCATCTTTGCGTTTGGCGGTAGCGCGCTGTTTGCGACGTCGTACTACATCGTGCAGCGCACGTGTCAGGTGCGGTTGCTTTCCGACACGCTGGCGGCCTTCACGTTCTGGGGCTGGCAGGCGGTGATCGTAGCTGCGGCCATCACGCTGCCGCTGGGCATCACCAGCTCGAAGGAATACGCCGAGCTGGAATGGCCGATCGATATCCTCATCACCGTGGTATGGGTGGTCTACGCCATCGTGTTCTTCGGCACGATCATCAAGCGCAAGACCAAGCACATCTACGTGGCCAACTGGTTCTTCGGCGCGTACATCATCACGATTGCGCTGCTGCACATCGTCAACAACGCCGAGCTGCCGGTGACGATGTGGAAGTCGTACTCGGCCTACGCCGGCGTGCAGGACGCGATGGTGCAGTGGTGGTACGGCCATAACGCGGTGGGCTTCTTCCTGACCACCAGCTTCCTGGGGATGATGTACTACTTCGTGCCCAAGCAGGCTGAGCGTCCGATCTATTCGTACCGCCTGTCGATCGTCCACTTCTGGGCGCTGAACTTCACCTACATGTGGGCGGGTCCGCACCACCTGCAGTACACCGCGCTGCCGGACTGGGCACAGTCGCTGGGCATGGTGTTCTCGCTGATTCTGCTGGCGCCGTCGTGGGGCGGCATGATCAACGGGATCATGACTCTCTCGGGTGCCTGGCACAAACTGCGCACCGATCCGATCCTGAAGTTCCTGGTGGTGGCGCTTTCGTTCTACGGCATGGCGACGTTCGAGGGCTCGATGATGTCCATCAAGACCGTCAACGCGCTGTCGCACTACACGGATTGGACCATCGGCCACGTGCACTCCGGCGCGCTGGGCTGGGTGGCGATGATCACCATCGGCTCGATGTACTACATGATCCCGCGCCTGTTCGGTCAGCAACGCATGTACAGCACGCGCCTGATCGAGGTGCACTTCTGGGTGGCCACCATTGGCGTGGTGCTCTACATCGCCGCCATGTGGGTCGCCGGCGTGATGCAAGGCCTGATGTGGCGCGCCACCGAGGCCGACGGCACGCTCACCTACAGCTTTGTCGAAGCGGTGAAGGCAACGTACCCGTTCTACATCATCCGCTTGATGGGTGGCCTGTGCTTCCTGGGCGGCATGCTGCTGATGGCCTTCAACGTGTTCAAGACCATCCAGGGCAGCAAGGCGATCGACGCACCGATTCCTCAACCCGCGCAAGCACCGCTGGTCGCGGCACAGTGAGGAGACGAACATGAGCAACCAAACCAACAAGTTCTTCACGCACGAGACGCTGGAAAAAAACATCGGCTTGCTGATCGTGCTGACGCTGATCGTCGTCAGCATTGCAGGGCTGGTGCAGATCGTGCCGCTGTTCTTCCAGCATTCGACCACCGAGCCGGTCCAGGGTATCGCGCCGTATTCGCCGCTGCGCTTGGCGGGGCGTGACATCTACATCCGCGAAGGCTGTGTGGGCTGCCACTCGCAACAGGTGCGCACGCTGCGCGCGGAAACCGAGCGCTATGGCCACTATTCGATGGCTGGCGAGTCAGTGTTCGATCATCCGTTCCTGTGGGGCTCCAAGCGTACGGGGCCGGATCTGGCGCGCGTTGGCAAGCGCTATTCGGATGATTGGCACCGCATCCACCTGCGTGATCCGCGTGAGGTGGTGCCGGAGTCGAACATGCCGTCGTATGCATGGCTCTCCAAGACGCCGCTCGACAACAGCGACATCGAAAAGAAGATGCACGTGCTGCGCCAACTCGGCGTGCCGTACACCGATGCGCAGATTGCCGGCGCACGTGAGCAGCTCGCGGGCAAGACGGAAGAAGACGCCGTCGTCGCGTATCTGCAGGGCCTGGGTGTCGAGCTTCGCAACCTGCGCGACGTGGCCGCTGCACAGCCTACGGCCGTTGCCGCCAAGGAGTAAGCCATGGCCATCCTGAGTGGAATTGCGACTGCGGTTTTCCTGGTGCTGTTCGTGGGCATCAGTTGGTGGGCGTTCTCGGCGCATCGTCGCGCCGCCAACGAGGAATCGGCCATGCTGCCGTTCCTGCTGCCCGATGAAGCCGAGGTCGCCGGTGCACGCGCTAGCGTGCCGCGCTCGCATCAATAAGGACACAAGATCATGAGCGACTTCATTTCCGAGTTTTGGGGGTATTACATCGCGGCGATTGCCCTGGTGGGCATCGTGTGGTGTATCTGGCTGCTGTTCTCGCAGCGGCGTATCCAGATCGCGCCGGGGCAGAAGGCCGGCGATGATACCGGCCACGTGTGGGACGGCGACTTGCGCGAGCTGAACAATCCGCTGCCGCGCTGGTGGATGTGGATGTTCCTGCTGTCGTGCATCTTTGCCTTGGGATACCTGATTCTCTATCCGGGGCTGGGCTCGTACGCCGGTGTGCTGGGCTTCTCAACGCGTGGTGAATTGGCTGCCCAGCGCGCACAAGCCGATGCGACGGTGCGCCCGTTCTACGAGCGCTACGCCAACATGGACATCAAGCAGATCGCCGCAGATCCGCAAGCGCGCGAAATCGGCCAGCGCCTGTTTCTGAACAACTGCGCCCAGTGCCATGGGTCGGACGCGGCGGGCTCCAAGGGCTTCCCCAATCTGACCGACAACGACTGGCTGTATGGCGGAGATCCGGAAACGATCCTCACCACCATCACCAAGGGCCGCCATGGCGTGATGCCGTCGCTGGCTGCGGTGGTGGACGGCAACCAGGCCGTCAACGTTGCCCACTATGTGCGTTCGCTGTCGGGCCTGTCGTCTGACCCGATCAAGGCGTCGCGCGGTGAATCGACCTTCAAGTCGGTCTGCGCGGCCTGCCATATGGCTACGGGCAAGGGCAATCAGGCGCTGGGTGCGCCCAACCTGACCGATCGCACGTGGCTGTACGGCAGTTCGGAAGCGACCATCGTCGAGACCATTCTCAAGGGCCGTGACAACACCATGCCGGCGCACGAGAACCTGCTCTCGCCCGAGAAGATCCGCATGCTGGCGGCCTACGTATGGGGGCTGTCGAATAGCAACACGAGTCACACGCAATGAGCGACCAAGAACCAGCCTGGCGCCCCATGACGCCTGCTGCCGCTACCTCGGCAGCGGGCGCCGAAGACGCACCGACGGAACAGATGCTGTATGAGGTGCGGCGCAAGATCTATCCGCGCGCGGTAACGGGCGCGTTCGCGCGCTGGCGTGTCTGGCTGGTGCTGGCCACGCAGCTCGTTTTCTACGGGCTGCCGTGGCTGCAGTGGAATGGCCGCCAGGCGGTGCTGTTCGACCTTGGTGCGCGCAAGTTCTACCTGTTCGGCCTTGTGCTGTGGCCGCAAGACGTGATCTACCTGACGCTGCTGTTGGTGCTGTCGGCGTTGGGTTTGTTTTTGTTTACGGCGGTGGCGGGGCGGCTCTTCTGCGGCTATGCCTGCCCGCAAACGGTCTACACCGAAATCTTCATGTGGATCGAGCGGCATATCGAAGGCGACCGCTTCGCCCGCATCCGGCTCGACGGCGAGCGCTGGAGCCTGCGCAAGCTGCGCCTGAAGGCGGCCAAGCACACCGCCTGGGTCGCGATTGCGCTGTGGACGGGTTTTTCCTTCGTCGGCTTCTTCACGCCCATCCGCGAGCTGGGCATGGAGGTGTGGACGTTTGCCCTTGGGCCGTGGCAGACCTTCTGGTTGCTGTTCTACGCGTTTGCCACGTGGGGCAATGCCGGCTTCATGCGCGAGCAGGTGTGCCGCTACATGTGCCCGTATGCACGCTTCCAGAGCGTGATGGTCGACCCGGACACCTACGTCGTCACCTATGACACGGAGCGTGGCGAGCCGCGCGGCAGCCGTTCACGCAATGCCGATTTTGAAGCGCAGGGCCTGGGTGCGTGCGTGGATTGCAGCATCTGCGTGCAGGTCTGCCCGACCGGCATCGACATTCGCCAAGGGCTGCAATACGAGTGCATCGGCTGCGGCGCCTGCATTGATGCGTGCGATCAGGTGATGGACAAGATGCGCTATCCGCGCGGCCTGATCCGCTACACCTCCGAGCGCGCGATGCACGAGCGCCTGACGCCGAAGCAAGCCCGCAGACACCTGCTGCGCCCGCGCGTGCTGATCTACACGACGATCATGCTGGTGCTCATTGCCGGTTTCGTGACGGCGCTGGCCATGCGCAAGCCGCTCAAGGTGGATGTGATCCGCGATCGCGGCGCCCTGGCGCGCGAAGTGGACGGCGACAAGATCGAGAACGTCTACCGTCTGCAGTTGATGAATGCATCGGAGCACCCCGTGCGCGTGACGGTCACGGCAGAAGGCCTGCCGGCGCTGCAAGTGCTGGGTGGCCGCGGTGAATCGACCACGCTTGAACTGGCGCCCGCAGCCAACCGCCTGCTGCCCGTGCTCGTGCGCCGTCCGGCCGATGACATACCGCCCGGCTCGCACAAGATCCAATTCGTCATCCAGGCAGATAGCGGTAGCGACAGCCTAGTGCTGCGCGAACCGTCCAGCTTCATCGTGCCGCGCTAACGCGGCATTTAGCTGTATCCCCAACAGGAGGCTCAGATGCACGCAACTCAATCTTCCGCCCAGGCCCGGCCGTGGTGGCGTGAACCCTGGCCCTGGCTGCTGATGGCCGGCCCCTTCGTTGCCATGATCGGCTGCGGCGTCACCATCTGGCTGGCTGTGTCACATCCTGACCCGGTCATTCAAGACAATGTTGTGCGACGCGGGCTGGTGATCGAAAAGAGCGCCAACGCGTCGGCTTCGCATTCGGCTGATGCCGCCCACGCGGAGGTCCGATGAAACGCCGCATCCTGATGTGGATCCTGTGGCCGGCGTTTTTGTGTGCCGCGCTGGCCGAGCTGGTGGTTTTTGCGGTGGTGGACCCCGCCGACCTGCGCTTTTTTGGCGAGCAGATCACCGTGTCGTCCGAAGCGGTCTACACGGTGTCGTTCTTTGTGTTCTGGTTGTTGTGCGGCTTGTCGAGTGCGCTCACGCTGTACGTATCGCCGGGCATCGGCAAGCTCGAAGCGCATGAACATCCGCTCATCTGAGCGGCTGCCGAAGGCAGGTTCAATTGAGGAGGTGGGTTCAGTTAGCCTGACCGCTCATCACCTGGCGCAGGCCTGCCATGTCGATCAGCTTGACGTGGCGTTGGCGGATCTGGATCAGGCCCGCCTCGGCAAAGCGCGAGAACAGGCGGCTCACGGTTTCCAGCTTCAGGCCCAGGTAGCTGCCGAGTTCTTCGCGGCTCATGCGCAGCACAAACTCCGTCGACGAGTACCCGCGCTGCGCCGAACGCTTGGACAGGTTCAGCAGGAATGCGGCCAGGCGTTCCTCGGCGCGCATCGAGCCGAGCGTCAGCAGCATTTGATGATCCTGCGAAATCTCCTTGCTCATGATCCGCAGAAACTGATGCTGCAGCGACGGCAGTCGGCGCGAAAGCTGCTGCAACTGGTCATAACGCACCACGCAGACTTCCGTGTCTTCCAGCGCCGTAGCGTCCGACACGTGCCGCATATCGCCAATGCCGTCCAACCCGACAATCTCGCCCGGCAGGTGAAAGCCGGTGATCTGGTGGCGGCCATCTTCCAACGTCAGATGCGTTTTCAGTGTGCCAAACCGAATGCCGTACACGCCCTCGAGCGGCTCGCCCAGGGCATACAGCGTTTGCCCTTTCTTGATGCGGATGCGCTCGGTGACCAGTTCATCCATTTTGCGCACGTCATCCGAGTTCATGCCCACAGGCAGGCAAATTTGCCCGAGTACGCAGGTGGAGCAGCGCGAGGCTTGGTCGGAGAGCGCGATTCGTGTCAGCACAGGTGGGGGCGTGAATTTCGAGTGGGTGAAATGAGAAATTCTTATGGTGCAACTGCGCCGTATTATAGCGACGACCTTGCCACTATCGGACGTTTCCGATGGCGTGAATCGCGTGAAATCCACTTGATTCCCGCAAGTAAAACCATAACTTTGGTCCACATCAAAAGAGCGTCAAAAAGATGAGTGCGGCTGCGCTATTGAGCGTTTTCCTGATTGCGCTGCTTGGGGGTGTGCACTGTTTGGCGATGTGCAGCGGCATTGCGTTGGCAGCGGAGCGGGGGACTGCGCCGGTGCGTATCGTGTCGCGCCGTCGGCTGTGGTTCGAGCAGCTGGTGATGCATGCAGGGCGGTTGACCACATATGCGCTGTTGGGGGCCGCCATGGGCGCGCTGGGCGCGACGGTGTGGCGTCAGCAGTGGCTGCCAATCCAACGCGGGCTGTTTGCCCTGGCCAGTGCGTTGCTGCTGGCGTACGGGCTCTTGCTGCTCGTGCGCACAACAGGGGATGCCTGGCGCGCGCCGGTAGTGGAGCGGGTGCTTGGCCGCTGGGCGCGAGGCCTATCCGGCTTGGTCGCCCGGTTGGGAAGCCGTTTGGGCACACAACCTCCGTTGGTTCGCCGCTACATGATCGGGCTGGCCTGGGGACTCGTGCCGTGCGGCATGGTCTACGGCGCGCTGGCCGTCGCGTTGTTGGCTGGCAACGCAGCCTCCGGCGCCGTGGTGATGCTGGTTTTTGGCGCGGGCACGCTGCCCAACCTCCTGATGATGTCGGGGCTGGCAGGTTGGTTGCGTGGATTGTCTCGCCTGCCATGGGCGCGCGGTGCGGCAGGCGCCGCCATTGCCGCATTCGGCATCTGGGGATTGGTCTGCGCTGCCTGGCTCCCAGAGATGCTCAACGCACACGGCTTCTGTGTGGTGCTGTAGCCGTTTGAAGCGCCTGCGACGGCCATCCCACCGGGTGCGGTAGGTTCGGGCATCTTCGCGGTTGCGGCACCGCCAGAAATTGCCCTACAATCGACCACAATTCGACTCGCCCTCCGCGCACATCAACAATCCCAAGCGCGGCACCAGGCGACGCCATCCAGCGGCAATGTCGCCCTGGACCGTCGAGTCGGGCAGGTAGCCAGTCTTCTTCGGCAGCCGCCCGGTGCAGCATCCGTCCCCATGGCGGCGGAAGAAATTGCCCTTGTGGTGCCTGACCGGCACCGGATCAACTCGCTCCTCCGGCCCTTTTTTTGCGGGCACAGCCACTGCGTTACGGTGCATGGCCCAATTGGTTCAATTGGCCCTCGCGCGCCGGGCCCGGGCGGGCAACAGCATTCTGAAATGCCGCGTGCGTCGCGGCGGAACGACAAACCTCAAAGCGTGACGGCGACCTGCCGTGCGCGAGCAATGACGAACCGTTCAACCTGATGAATACCCAAGAGGCGAAAATCGTCCTCGAGACCGCGCTGATCTGCGCGCAGGACCCGTTGCGAGTCAATGACTTGCGCAAGCTGTTCGACGAAGACGTTTCCGCAGACACCATCCGCGTGTTGCTCGAGGAGCTGCGCCAGGATTGGCTCAATCGCGGTGTCGAACTGGTCGCGCTGGCCTCGGGCTGGCGCCTGCAAAGCCGCCCCGAAATGCGTGTGTACCTCGATCGCCTGCATCCGGAAAAGCCGCCCAAGTACTCGCGCGCTGTGATGGAAACGCTGGCGATCATCGCGTACCGCCAGCCGGTAACGCGCGGCGATATCGAAGACATTCGTGGCGTTACGGTCAACACGCAGGTCATCAAGCAGATCGAAGACCGGGGCTGGATCGAGGTGATCGGCCATCGCGACGTGCCCGGCCGCCCTGCGCTGTACGCAACCACCAAGCAGTTTCTGGATGATCTTGGCTTGCGCTCGCTGGACGAACTGCCCCCGCTGGAGGATGCCCGCGCCCAGGCGCAGGCCAGCCTGCTGGAGCAGGGCGCCATCGAGTTCGAGGGCGGGGCAATCGCGGTGGCGGAGCTGACCGAGTTGGTCAACGAAGCGCCTGATAACAACGCACCAGAAGCCGCGGGTAACGCCGACGCTTCGGCTGAGGCATCGAGCGAGTCGCCGGTTGCTGATGGCGAACCTGCTGTAGATGCCGAATTGCCGCCGGCTAGTGCGCCGGAAGCTGAGACGGAAGACGAGCGCCAGATCGCGGCCGAGCCGTCGTCGGCTGAATCGAACGAACATTCGTAATGCCATGCCAGCCGTACCGTCGGCACGTGGCCTGACCCCTTAGATTTTTTAAAGACGTTGTGAGTACCCAGCCAGATTCCATGGATACACGTATGCCGGCCGATGCCGACGCTCAGCCGCCCCGACAAGAGGCGGGTGACGGGACCGAATCCGCGCCTCGCCGCAAAGGCTTGCGCCGTGGTTTGCGCAATCTCGTGGCGTCGCGCCGCCAGTCGCAGGATGCTCGACCGGAAGGGGAAGCCGCTGATGCAGCGGGCGCCGAAGCCGGTCAGCCAGCGCAAGCCCGCAAGAGCCGTGCGCCGCGGGCGCGCAAGCCAAAGGAGGGTGCTGGCGAGCCGGTCGTTGTGGCTGAAGGCGCCGCTCCGGGGGAGCAGGCGCCCGCAGAGGGCCAGGGCGAACGTCGTGGTCCGCGCGGCCGTTTCGGCAAGAACCGTCGTCGCCAGGGCGAAGGGCAGCCGGCTGCGGAGCGTGGTGAACGCGCCGAACGTGCTGACGGCGCTACTGCGGGAAAGCAAGCTGGTGGCCGTGGCAAGGGGCAGAACCGCAATGGCAAGCCACAAGGCAAGGCCGGTGGCCAGAACCAGAATCGTGGTGGCAAGGGCCTGAAGGGCGGCAAGGGCTCCGAGGACGTCTTCCAATACGTGATTTCCGGCGCGTATGACGCCGAAGCGGACACCGGCGGCGCACCGCAGCCGAGCAAGGTACGTGAACTGACGGCCGAAGACGACGCCCCCAAGCTGCACAAGATCTTGGCCGATGCCGGGCTGGGCTCGCGCCGCGACATGGAGGACCTGATCCTGCAAGGTCGGGTCTCCGTGAACGGCCTGCCGGCGCACATCGGCCAGCGCATTCTCGCAACTGACCAGGTGCGCGTGAATGGCAAGCTGATCCAGCGCAAGCTCCCCAACAAGCCGCCGCGTGTGCTGCTGTATCACAAGCCGGCCGGCGAAATCGTCAGCCAGTCCGATCCGGATGGCCGTCCGACCGTGTTCGACGCGCTGCCGCGCATGAAGACCGGTAAGTGGGTCGCCGTCGGTCGCCTCGACTTCAATACCGAAGGTCTGCTGATCTTCACGACGTCTGGCGATATTGCCAATCGCTTTATGCATCCACGTTACGGCGTCGAGCGGGAATACGCGGTGCGCACGCTGGGCGAACTGGCTGAAACCGACCGCCAGAAGTTGCTGCATGGCATCCAGCTTCAGGATGGCGAAGCCAATTTCCTGCGTTGCGTCGACGGCGGTGGTGAGGGCGTCAATCGCTGGTATCACGTTGCTCTCACAGAAGGGCGCAATCGCGAAGTGCGTCGCATGTTCGAGGCGGTCAACCTGACCGTGTCGCGCCTGATCCGCACGCGTTATGGCAGTTTTGTGCTGCCTCGCGGCCTCAAACGCGGGCGCTGGCAAGAGGTCTCGCCCGAGGATGTGCGCACGCTGATGAGCACACTGGGCATGAAGGTGCCGTCGGCGAGTTCGGGTGAGAAGAGTCGCCAGAATGATCGCCGTCGCCAGCCTGCGCCGGTATTGATGGGGCCGATGTCGTCCGGCTTTACTGGCGAAGCGAACTTTCAGTCACGTGGCGTTGGCATCGAAAACGGCAACCGCGCTCAGCCTGTGCAGCGCCGTCAGTCCACTCCGCGCCAGCCGGATCCGATGCAGACGTCCATGGGCTACATCAATGTGGGTGGTCCGACGACGCTGACGGCGCGCACGCGCATGGGTGCTCGTCCGGATGGTCGCGGTGGTGCGGGCGGCGGCATGCGTGACGGCAACCGCGCACCGGGCAGCAAGCGTCCCGGTGGCAAGGGCGGTGGCGGCATGCCGAACGGTAACAAGGCGCCGCGCGGCGGCGGAAAACGCGGCGGCAAGCGCTGAACGTTGTGGGTGCGATCCGCCACACAGCGGATTCTGCGATCTCTCGGGGCAAACTTTGCGTTTTGCCCCGAGACGCATTACAATGTGAGTCTAATCAAAAGTCATCCTGCAGAAGATGGGCGAATGATATGGGCGTTGCGCCCATTTTTTTTTGCTTCAGCAGGTTGGCCAGACCGGGAAATTCTTCAGGAAAAACGTGCATCTGACTGATCTGATTGAAAAAACCCTCGCCGCCATGGGTTACGAGCTGGTGGAAGTGGAACGCGCGCCGGCCGGGTTGCTGCGCGTGTATATCGATCAGGCGGAAAACGGTATCGTCATTGAAGATTGCGAGAAAGTGAGCCATCAGCTCACGCGCGTGTTCGAGGTTGAAAACGTCAACTACGAACGGCTGGAAGTGTCGTCGCCGGGGCTGGATCGCCCGCTGCGCACACTGGTCGACTTCACGCGCTTCGCTGGCCTTGAGGCTAAAGTGACGCTGCGTCTGCCGGTAGGCGGACAGAAGAATTTCACGGGGATCATTCAAGCTCCGACGGGGGAGCCCGGTCAGGAACGGATCGGCCTCGAATTCGAGGGCAAGGATGGCCCGGCGCTGCTGGAATTCACGCTGGCGGAGTTGGACCGCGCCCGGCTGGTGCCCGTGCTGGACTTCAAAGGAAATCGAAACAAAGGGAACAAGCAATGAGCCGCGAAGTTCTGTTGCTCGTCGATGCGCTTGCGCGCGAAAAAAACGTCGACAAGGATGTGGTGTTCGGGGCGCTGGAAGCCGCATTGGCTTCGGCGACCAAGAAGCGCTTTGAAGAAGACGTGGATGTGCGCGTGGCGATCGACCGCGAGTCGGGCGAACACGAAACCTTCCGTCGCTGGCTCGTCGTTCCCGACGATGCAGGCCTGCAGGAGCCGGACAAGCAGATTCTGCTGTTCGAAGCCAAGGAGCAGGATCCGGACATCAATGTCGACGACTTTGTCGAAGAGCAGATCGAGTCGGTCGAGTTCGGCCGCATCGGTGCGCAAGCCGCCAAGCAGGTGATCCTGCAGCGCATCCGCGACGCCGAGCGCGAGCAAATCCTGAACGACTATCTCGATCGCGGCGAGAAGATCATGACCGGCACGATCAAGCGTGCCGACAAGAAGGGTCTGATCGTCGAATCTGGTCGCGTTGAGGCCCTGCTGGCCCGTGACCAGATGATCCCGAAGGAAAACCTGCGCACGGGCGACCGCGTCCGCGCGTACATCCTGAATGTCGATCGCACCGCACGCGGCCCGCAAATCGAGCTCTCGCGTACCTGCCCCGAGTTCCTGATCAAGCTCTTCGAAAACGAAGTGCCGGAAATGGAGCAGGGCCTGCTGGAGATCAAGGCGGCTGCGCGTGATCCGGGCGTGCGTGCGAAAATCGCGGTTGTGGCGCACGACAAGCGCATCGACCCGATCGGCACCTGCGTCGGCGTGCGCGGCACGCGTGTGACGGCAGTGCGTAACGAGGTGGGTGGCGAGGCCGTGGACATCGTACTGTGGTCGGAAGATCCGGCGCAGTTCGTGATCGGCGCGCTGGCGCCGGCACAAGTGCAATCCATCGTCGTGGACGAAGAGAAGCACAGCATGGACGTGGTGGTCGACGAGGAAAACCTTGCCGTCGCCATCGGCCGTAGCGGCCAGAACGTTCGCCTGGCATCGGAGCTGACCGGCTGGCAGATCAACATCATGACGCCGGCGGAATCTGCGCAGAAGCAGGCCGAAGAAAGCTCAGTCGTTCGCCAACTGTTCATGGCCAAGCTGGACGTGGATGAAGAGGTTGCCGACATCCTGATCGAAGAGGGCTTCAGCTCGCTCGAAGAAGTGGCGTACGTGCCGCTGCAGGAAATGCTGGAAATCGAAGCGTTCGACGAAGACACCGTCAACGAGCTGCGCAACCGCGCCCGCGACGTGCTGTTGACGATGGAGCTGGCGAAGGAAGAAAAGGTCGAGAAGGTGTCGCAAGACCTGCGCGACCTCGAGGGGCTGACCCCGGAGCTGATCGGCAAGCTGGCCGAGGGGAACATCCAGACGCGTGACGACTTGGCTGAGCTGGCCGTGGACGAACTGGTCGAAATGACCGGCGTCAACGAAGAACAGGCCAAGGCGCTGATCATGAAGGCGCGTGAACACTGGTTTTCGTGACGTTGCGACCGAGCGTTGATCGTTTTTCGCAATCTCACTTAAAACCAAGCATCGAAAGGGTTTGAATGGCAAGCACAACAGTTGCCCAACTCGCAGGCGAATTGAACCGTAGCGCATCGGCGCTGCTGGAACAATTGCAGGCCGCGGGCGTGCAAAAGGCGACGCCGGAAGACGTCATCACCGAATCGGACAAGACCCGTCTGCTCGACTATCTCAAGCGAGCACACGGCAGCGCCGAGGATGGCGCGCGCAAGAAGATCACGATCACCAAGCGCGAAACCAGTGAAATCCGCCAAGCGGATGCCACCGGTAAGACACGCACCGTGCAGGTGGAAGTCAAGAAGAAGCGCGTGCTGGTCAAGCGTGACGAGCCGAGCGCAGCCCCCGCGGAAGCGGAGGCCAGCGCATCGGCCCCCGTGGTTGATGCCGAAGAGGTTGCACGCCGCGAGGAAGAACAACGCCGTCAGGCCGAATTGCTGGCCCGCCAGGAAGCCGAGCTGAAGGCGCGCCAGGAGGCGATGGAGCGCGAAGAAGCCGAACGCCGCGCCCGCCAGGAAGCGGCGGAAGCCGAGCAGAAGCGCCAAGCTGAGCTGGCCGCCAAGAAGGCGGAAGAGGAAGCCGCTGCTGCCCGTGCCGCCGCAGAAGCTGCTGACGAAGCCCCGCGCCGCAAGGCAGAGGAAGATGCCGCGCGCCTCGCAGGAGAGCGTGAAGCTGCACAGAAGGCATCGGAAGAAGCGCGCGTTGCCGCCGACAAGATCAAGGCCGAAGAAGACGCTGCCCGCAAGCGCCGCGAGGCTGCTGAAGCGGAAGCCCGCGCCATCCGCGAAATGATGAGCGCACCGGCTCGCGTGCTGAAGACGCCTGCCGAGCGCAAGGCAGAAGAGGTCAAGAAGGCCGAACAATCGGGTACGCTGCACAAGCCGGTCAAGGCGCCGGGTGATGCACGTACGGCGCCCGCTGCCAAGAAGGTTGCCGCAGCACCGGCTGCTGCACCGGCCTCTGCACCGTCGGGCGACAAGAAGGGTGGCCGTGGCAAGTCGGGCTGGCAGGAAGACTCCCGCGGCGGTAAGCGTGGCGGCCTCAAGACCCGTGGCGACACCGGTGGTGGCGTGGATGGCTGGCGTGCCGGCTCCAAGGGTGGCCGCAACCGTCATGGCGACGACAACCGCAATGCCTTCCAGGCACCGACCGAGCCGGTCGTGCGTGAAGTGCACGTGCCGGAGACCATTTCTGTGGCCGATCTGGCCCACAAGATGTCGGTCAAGGCTGCCGAAGTCATCAAGCAGATGATGAAGCTCGGCCAGATGGTCACGATCAACCAGGTGCTCGACCAGGAGACCGCGATGATCGTGGTCGAAGAAATGGGCCACCAGGCGGTCGCAGCCAAGCTGGACGACCCGGAAGCGCTGCTGGTTGAGGGCGTGGACGAGCAAACCAACGTCGAAGCCGAAACCCGTCCGCCTGTCGTGACGGTGATGGGCCACGTCGACCACGGCAAGACTTCGCTGCTGGACTACATCCGTCGTGCCAAGGTGGCAGCGGGTGAAGCCGGTGGCATTACGCAGCACATCGGTGCGTACCACGTGGAAACCCCGCGCGGCGTGATCACGTTCCTGGATACCCCGGGTCACGAGGCCTTTACGGCGATGCGTGCTCGTGGTGCCAAGGCAACCGACATCGTGATTCTGGTGGTGGCTGCCGACGACGGCGTCATGCCCCAGACGAAGGAAGCCATTGCCCACGCAAAGGCGGCCGGCGTGCCCATCGTGGTGGCGATCACCAAGGTAGACAAGCCCGAGGCCAACCCGGACCGCGTCAAGCAGGAACTGGTGGCTGAAAGCGTGATTCCGGAAGAGTACGGCGGTGATGCGCCGTTCGTGTCGGTGTCGGCCAAGACTGGCCAGGGCGTCGACGACCTGCTGGAAAACGTGCTGCTGCAGGCTGAAGTGCTGGAACTGAAGGCACCGATCGATGCGCCGGCCAAGGGCTTGGTGGTAGAAGCGCAGCTGGACAAGGGCAAGGGCCCGATTGCTACGGTGCTGGTGCAGAGCGGTACGCTCAAGCGCGGTGACGTGGTGCTCGCGGGCACGGCCTACGGCCGCGTGCGTGCCATGCTGGACGAAAACGGCAAGCCGGCCAAGGAAGCAGGTCCGTCGATCCCGGTGGAAATCCAGGGTCTATCAGAAGTGCCGGGCGCTGGTGAAGAAGTGCTGGTGCTGCCGGACGAGCGCAAGGCACGCGAAATCGCGCTGTTCCGCCAAGGCAAGTTCCGCGATGTGAAGCTCGCACGCCAACAAGCCGCCAAGCTGGAAAACATGCTGGAGCAGATGAGCGAAGGCGACGTGAAGTCGCTGCCGCTGATCATCAAGGCCGACGTGCAGGGTTCGCAGGAAGCACTGGTGCACTCGCTCAAGAAACTGTCGACCGACGAAGTGCGTGTGCAGGTTGTGCACGCTGCCGTGGGTGGCATCAGCGAGTCCGACGTCAACCTGGCAACTGCGTCGAAGGCCGTCATCATCGGCTTCAACACGCGGGCCGATGCGGGTGCACGCAAGCTGGCCGAGAACCACGGCATCGACATCCGCTACTACAACATCATCTATGACGCTGTGGATGACGTGAAGGCGGCGATGTCGGGCATGCTGTCGCCGGAGAAGAAGGAAGAAACCACGGGCCTCGTCGAGGTACGTCAGGTGTTCCACGTGCCGAAGGTTGGCGCAGTGGCCGGTTGTATGGTGCTGGACGGTATCGTCAAGCGCAGCTCGCTGGTGCGTGTGCTGCGTGCCAACGTGGTCATTTTCTCGGGCGAGCTCGATTCGCTCAAGCGCTTCAAGGACGATGTGAAGGAAGTGAAGCAAGGCTTCGAATGCGG
>CBJMVH010000087.1:0-15640 GCA_966433195.1 uncultured Ralstonia sp. | reverse complement strand
ATGTACCAGCACATCTTCTGGTTCTTCGGGCACCCCGAGGTGTACATCATGATCTTGCCGGCGTTCGGCATCATCAGCCAGATCGTGCCGGCCTTTGCGCGCAAGCCGCTGTTTGGCTACAGCTCGATGGTGTACGCCACTGCGTCGATCGCCATCCTGTCGTTCATCGTGTGGGCGCACCACATGTTCACGACGGGCATGCCTGTCACCGGCCAGCTGTTCTTCATGTACGCGACGATGCTGATTGCAGTGCCGACCGGCGTGAAGATCTTCAACTGGGTGGCCACGATGTGGCGCGGCTCGATGACGTTCGAGACGCCGATGCTGTTTGCGATCGGCTTCATCTTCGTGTTCACGGTGGGCGGCTTCACGGGCCTGATCCTGGCCGTGGCCCCGATCGACATCCAGCTGCAGGACACGTACTACGTGGTGGCGCACTTCCACTACGTGCTGGTGGCCGGTTCGCTGTTCGCGCTGTTCGCGGGCTTCTACTACTGGGGTCCGAAGTGGTCGGGCTATATGTACAGCGAGACGCGCGGCAAGATTCACTTCTGGGGTTCGATGATCACCTTCAACCTCACGTTCTTCCCGATGCACTTCCTGGGCCTGGCCGGCATGCCGCGTCGCTATGCGGATTACCCGCAGCAGTTCGCCGATTTCAACGCCGTGGCGTCGATCGGTGCACTGGGCTTCGGCCTGATGCAGGTGTATTTCTTCTTCTTCGTGGTGCTGCCGTCGTACCGCGGGGGTGAGAAGGCCGCCGACAAGCCCTGGGATGGCGCGGAAGGCCTGGAGTGGACCGTGCCGTCACCGGCGCCGTTCCACACCTTTGAAGAACCGCCGCACGTGAAGTAATGCAGGTGTCGCGAGGCGGGTGTGTGCCGGCCTCGCGATCCTCCGGACAACGATGTCGAATCCAGAAAAAAGCCCAACGCCCGAGCAACGCGCCGCAAACCGTCGCCTGGCGTTCATCCTTGGCACCATCGCGTTGGTTTTCTTTCTGGGTGTGATTTTCAAGCGCGTGGTGTTTGGCGGTTAGCCGGGCACGCGGCCGCTGAACCAAGACTGCATATGAGCCAGGCACCGAACCCGAATGACAAGGCCGTTGAGCGCGGCCTGAATCGCTCCATGCTCGGCAAGCTGGCCGTCGTGGTCGTGATGATGTTCGGGTTTGGCTACGCGATGGTGCCGCTGTACAAGAAGATCTGCGAAGTCACCAACATCAACGTGCTGAACACGCGCGAGGAAGATGGCGGCGCGCTGCGCAACTCGCAGGTCGACAAGACGCGCACGATCACGGTGGAGTTCGATTCGAACAGCCAGGGGCCGTTCCGCTTCCGCCCGGTCAAGAACAGCATGGAAGTGCACCCGGGCGAGATCAGCCAGATCGTCTATGAGGTGGTGAACAAGGAAGGGCGCACGGTGGAGGCGCAAGCCATCCCGAGTTATGCGCCCAAGCAGGCAACCGAGTTTTTCAAGAAGATCGAGTGTTTCTGCTTCAAGCAGCAGAAGCTCACCGCCAACGAGTCGCGCGAGATGCCGGTCGTCTTTGTGATCGATCCGGAGCTTCCGAAGGACGTGAAGACGATCACGCTGTCCTACACTTTCTTTGAGATTCACGCACCGTCCGCCATCAAGCCGACGATGCCAACCAAGGGAACGTAAGGACATGGACGAACTGAAGGAAGCGACCAAGCGACGCGCATCATTCGCACAGACGATGAAGGCAGTGTTCTGGTCCTTCTTCGGTGTGCGCAAGGGGCGCGATCATGACCGTGACATGGCGCAGTTGAACCCCGTGCACGTGATCATTGCGGGCGTTCTGGCGGCAGTGCTGTTCATCGTTGTGCTGCTGCTGATCGTGCGCGCAGTGGTGGGTTGATCAGTGGGTTGAGGAGACGGCCTACGCAGTCGGCAGGACGGGCCGGGCAGTATCGAGTGAATTCTTAAAAAAACAGAGCTGGAGAAAAAGAGATGAGTGCGAATCGAGCGAATGCTCCGTACTACTTCGTGCCCGGGCCGTCGCGGCATCCGATTTCGGCAAGCATTGGTCTGTTGATCGTGCTGCTGAGCTCCGCGGCATGGGTGAACGCGCAGCCGTGGGCCCCGTGGACGTTCCTGATCGGCCTGCTGTGGTTCCTCTTTGTGCTGCGTGCGTGGTTTGCCGACGCCATCTCCGAATCCGAGACCGGCAAGTACGGCGACCGCGTGGATGCCTCCTTCCGCTGGTCGATGAGCTGGTTCATCTTCTCGGAAGTGATGTTCTTTGCGGCGTTCTTCGGCGCGCTGTTCTATGCCCGCACCATCGCCATGCCGTGGCTGGGCGATCTGAACAACAAGCTGCTGTGGCCTGACTTCAACGCGCTGTGGCCGAACGCCGGCCCGGCCGGCACGGTGGCGCCGTTCACGACGATGGGCCCGTGGCCGATTCCGACCATCAACACTGCGCTGCTGCTGACCTCGGGCGTGACGCTTACGTGGGCGCACCATGCGCTGCGTGAAGGCAAGCGTGCGCAGGTCATCCAGGGCCTGCTGCTGACGATCATCCTCGGCTTCACGTTCATGGGCTTTCAGGCATTCGAATACGTTCATGCGTATCACGAGCTGAACCTGAAGCTGACGTCGGGCATTTACGGTTCGACGTTCTTCCTGCTGACGGGCTTCCACGGCTTCCACGTGACCATGGGTGCGATCATGCTGTCGGTGGTACTGGGCCGTGTGATCAAGGGGCACTTCACGCCGGAGCATCACTTCGCATTCGAAGGCGCCGCGTGGTACTGGCACTTTGTGGACGTGGTCTGGCTGGGCCTGTACGTGGTGGTGTACTGGCTTTAAGGCGTTCAACGGGCGACGTGCGCGTCGCCTGCGACTTGCGACAATGCCGCAGACGGGACACCGCTGCGGCGTTTTCGTTTTATCGGACTTAGTAGGGCGCTTATTGGCCCATGGGGATACCGGTGCTGTGGATCCACCCCAGCCGGTTCGCCACCAGAATGAAGATGAACAGCGCAATCGAAAAGCCGACGCGGAACATCAGCGAGCGGACGGTGCGGTTGCTGTGGCCCTTGTCGCGCATCAGGAAGAACAGCGCGGAGGCAAGGCTGCCGAGAATCAGCAGAAACGCAATGGCAACGACGATGCGCATGGAGCTTGAAGGGTTGGAAATGGGTGTCGACGATTATCTCACCGGGTGGCTGTGCGGATGGGTGCAATGACCATGCGCGTACCCATCCGCCAGTGGTTTGCGCCCGTGCCAATGCTGACCGGCGTGGCATTGATCGCGCTCACGTGCGCGCTGGGCCGCTGGCAGCTGTCGCGCGCCCAGGAGCGCATCGACCGGCAGGCGCGTATCGAAGCGCTGCAGAATGCGCCCGCACAGCGCATTACGGCGCAGCCCGTGGCCGCCGATGCCGTGCTGTATCGGCCAGTGCTGTTGCGCGGCACGTTTGATGTGGCGCATGCGGTATTGCTCGAGAACCGCCCGCACGTCACGCACGGCGTTTCCCAACCGGGGTTCGAAGTGCTGATTCCGCTGATGCTGGAAGGTGCTGGCGGACGTGCCGTTCTGGTCAACCGGGGCTGGCTGCCGCGCGATCCGATGGACCGCACACGCATCGCGCCATACACCACGCCGGCGGGTGAAGTGCAGGTCGAGGGGAGGGCCGTGCCCCATGCGAGCCGCGTTTTCAGCCTGGGGTCGAAGAACGGCGCAGATGAAGTCGGCCAGCGACTTAGGCAGAATATCGACCTCGACGCGTTTGCGCGCGAAATCGGCGTGCCGCTCCAGCCGTTCGTGGTGGAGCAGGAATCGGATGCGCAAGACGGCCTGTTGCGCGATTGGCCGCGCGCAGACTTGGGCGCCGACCGCAATATCGGCTACGCATTCCAGTGGTTTGCGATGGCGGCGGCGGTGCTCGGGCTGATGGTCTTCTACAGTGTGCGGCGTTATCGTCGCTTGGCGGCTGCCCCCGGGCCCGTCTGAAAACGAACTCACGTTGCGGCTTAGTGCCGCAGCAACATGCATTAGGAATCACATGGTGAATCAGGAGTCCACATCCGGCGCGCCGGGCGCGATTGGGGTGCCTCAAGACCCGCGCATCGACGCACGCACGCGCCGGGGGCGCTTGATGATGCTGTTTCTGCTGCTGGTGTGTGCCTCGCCCGTGATCGCGTCGTACCTTGCGTATTACGTCTTCACGCCGGCCGGTGGCAAGGCGGCATATGGAACGTTGGTGGAGCCCCAGCGTCCGATCCCGACCGGCCTGATGGTGCAGGACGAACACGGCACCGAAGTGCCGCTGGCGAGCCTAAAGGGCAAGTGGCTGATGGTCTCGGTAGATGGCAGCGCGTGCGACGACAACTGTGCGCGCAAGCTCTACACCATGCGCCAGTTGCGCGTTGGCCAAGGCCCGGACCGTGATCGCATCGTCCCCGTGTGGCTGGTGACGGACCGCGGCGCGATCGACCCGCGCCTGGTCAAGGCCTATAACGACGACTACGCCGCCGCGCGTTTTCTGCGCGCGCCCGAACTGCCGAAGGACTGGCTGGCCGATGGCAAAACGCCGCCGACCGACCATATTTTTCTGGTCGACCCGCTCGGCAACCTGATGATGCAGTTCCCGAAAGATCCCGACCCGAAGAAGGTGCGCGGGGACCTCACGCGGCTGCTCAAGTATTCGCGCATCGGATAAGCCATGCTGCTGCAACTTGCTTCCATCGGCATCCTGATCGCGCTGATCCCGCTGGGCTACGTGCTGGTCAAGGGGGACCGCAACAAGTACCGCAAGCTGGTGTGGATCACGGCGTTCCTGACGCTGGACCTCATCATGTTCGGCAGCTTTACGCGCCTGACGGATTCGGGCCTCGGCTGCCCGGACTGGCCCGGTTGCTATGGCACGTCCAACCCGTTCCATGCACGGGACGACATCCACGCCGCGCAAACCGCCATGCCCACGGGCCCCGTCACGTGGATGAAGGCGTGGATTGAGATGACGCACCGCTACTTTGCGATGGCGGTGGGCGTGCTGATCATCACGCTGGTGGTGGTGGCGTGGGTCAAGCGAAAAGAGCTCAAGCAATCTCCGTGGTATGCGACGGCCGTGCTGGCGCTGGTGTGCGTGCAGGGCGCATTCGGCGCGTGGACGGTCACGCTCAAGCTGCAGCCGGCGATTGTGGTGACCCACCTGCTGCTCGGTATGTCGTTGCTGGCGTCCCTCATCTGGCTCGGCAGCAAGAACGATGCGCCGCGCGTGGTGGATGAGCGTGGTGCCTCGCTGCGCGGGGCGGCGGTGGTTGGTCTCGTTTTGCTCGTCGTGCAGATTGCGCTGGGCGGCTGGGTCAGCACCAACTATGCAGTGCTCGCCTGCACCGACTTCCCGCTGTGCAATGGTCAGTGGGTCCCGCCGATGGACTTCACGCATGGCTTCACGTTCTGGCGCCAGCTTGGACGGACGGCTGGCGGCGATTTCATCTCGCATGATGCCCTGGTCGCCATTCACTGGACGCACCGCGTGTTCGCCGTCGTTGTGCTGAGCTACCTAGCTTGGCTGGGTGTGCGCGCACGTCGCATTGATGGCATTGGCCGAGTGGCGACCGTGCTGCTGATCGTGCTGGCCGCGCAGTTGGCGACCGGCTTGTCGAATATCGTGCTCGGCTGGCCCTTGCTGGCCGCCGTGGCGCACAACGGTGGGGCAGCGGTGCTGCTATTACTAATGGTGCGTCTGCATTACCTGATCGGGCTCGCGCAGGCGCGTGCGCCGATCTCTGCGGCTGTGGCCGCTGTCTGACTGATTTCTATGAATACCGTGGCGACCCCAACAACCTCCACTCAACTTCCTGGCTGGCGACATACCGCGTCCCAATACGCGGCGCTGACCAAGCCGCGCGTCACGCAGCTTGCCGTGTTCTGTGCCGTGATCGGCATGTTCCTGGCCACGCCAGGCATGGTGCCGTGGTCTGTGCTGATCGGCGGCGCGGTCGGCATCTGGCTGTTTGCCGGCGCGGCCTTCGCCATCAACTGCCTGGTCGAGCGCAAGATCGACGCGATGATGCGCCGCACGGCTTGGCGCCCCTCGGCCAGCGGCGAGCTGGGCACGCGCCAAATTCTGCTGTTCTCGCTGGTGCTGGGCGGCGCCGGCATGTGGACGCTGCACGTGTTCGCCAACGACCTGACGATGTGGCTGACCTTCGCCACCTTCATTGGCTACGCGATCATCTACACGCTGCTGCTCAAGCCGGCCACGCCGCAGAACATCGTGATCGGCGGCCTGTCGGGTGCGATGCCGCCGGCTCTGGGTTGGGCGGCCGTCGCCAACAGCGTGCCGGCCGAGGCGTGGATTCTGGTGCTGATCATCTTCACCTGGACGCCGCCGCACTTCTGGGCGCTCGCACTGTACCGCCGCGCCGATTACGCCAAGTCCGGCCTGCCGATGCTGCCGATCACGCACGGCGAGAAATACACGCTGCTGCATATCCTGCTGTACACGCTCATCATGATTGCCGCGACCATTCTGCCGTTCGTCTACGGCATGAGCGGCTATATCTACCTAGCGACGGCGCTGGTGCTCGGCTTCGGTTTCCTCGCCTATGCGTGGCGCATGTACCGCAAGTACTCCGACGCGCTGGCGCAGAAGACCTTCCGCTACTCGATCGTCTACCTGTCGATCCTGTTTGCGGCGCTGCTGGTGGACCACTACTTCAAGTTCGGCCCGTCGCTCGCTCAAACTGTGGCGCTCTGACGCGGTACGGTGAGCACGCCGTTGGCGTTACCCTAGGCGGTCTGCACTCAACACGATGACCATGTTCTCCTTCCGATCCCTCCGCGCGGTGCTGTTCACCGCGCTGGCCGCCACCGTGCTGACGCTCGCGGCATGCAGCGACAAGCCCGCCTTCAAGAACCTCGACATCACCGGCTCCAAGAGCTTCGGTACCGATTTCTCGCTCACCGACCACACCGGCAAGCGCCGCACGCTCGAAGACTTTCGCGGCAAGGTCGTCGTGATGTTCTTCGGCTACACGCACTGCCCCGACGTGTGCCCCACCACGCTGGCCGAATTGCGCGCTGTGATGGACGCCCTCGGCAAGGACGCCGACCGCGTGCAGGTGCTGTTCGTCACTGTCGACCCTGAGCGCGATACGCAAGACCTGCTGGCCAAGTACGTGCCGGCGTTCGATCCGCGCTTTATCGGCCTGCGTCCGGCCAACGAGACCGAACTCAAGAAGGTCGCCTCCGACTTCAAGGTGTTCTACAGCAAGGTGCCGGGCAGCTCGCCCGACAACTACACGATGGATCACACCGCCGGCAGCTACATGTTTGATCCGAAGGGCAACCTGCGCCTGTTCATCAAGCACGGACAGGGCCCCGAGCCGATCGCGCACGACATCAAGCTGCTGCTGGCCGACTGACCGACGCGGCAAACGTCCAAAGAAAAAGCCCGCAACTTGGCGGGCTTCTCTTTTGCGGCGCGAGCAGCTTAGGCAAACGCCTGCAGCGCACCCTTCATCTTCTTCATCGCGGCCGATTCGATCTGGCGGATACGCTCGGCCGATACGCCGAACTCGTCAGCCAGCTCGTGCAGCGTGGCGCCGCCCGATCCGTCGTCGTTCACGTTCAGCCAGCGGGCTTCGATGATGCGGCGGCTGCGGTCGTCCAGCTTGGCCAGCGCTGTTTCGATGCCTTCGCTCTGCATGCGGTCCAGGCTGCGCGACTCGATCACACGGGTCGGCTCGTTGTGCGTATCAGCCAGGTAGGCGATCGGGGCATACGACTCTTCGCCGTCGTCCATCTGGCCTTCCAGCGCGATGTCGCCGCCCGAGAGGCGCGTTTCCATCTCGCGCACTTCTGCGCCCTTGACGTTGAGCTCGGCCGCCACGGCGTCGATCTCGTCGGACGTGAAGGTCGCCTGCGCGTCCTGCTTGTGGCTGCGCAGGTTGAAGAACAGCTTGCGCTGGGCCTTGGTGGTGGCCACCTTGACCATGCGCCAGTTCTTCAGGATGTACTCATGCATCTCGGCCTTGATCCAGTGCATCGCATACGAGACAAGACGCACACCCTGATCCGGGTCGAAGCGCTTCACCGCCTTCATCAGGCCGATGTTGCCTTCCTGGATCAGGTCTGCATGCGGCAGGCCGTAGCCGAGGTAGCCCCGGGCGATCGACACGACCAGGCGCAGGTGCGAGAGCACCAGACGTCGGGCCGAATCGATGTTGCCGGTGGCACGGTAGTCACGGGCGAGGTGCTGCTCTTCCTCGGCCGACAGCATCGGCACCCGGTTGACGCTCTGGATATAGGCGTCGATGTTGCCCAGGTTGCCGGGGAACGCCAGCGCCCATCCGTTACCGGCGTTGCCGGACGGCTGGGTGGCGATTGCGGAAACGGTATTCACGGGAATGACTGCGTTCACTCAGGACTCCTGTCGAAATCCAGTGGAGGTTTGGAAAGGCATCTTAGCACTCCAACCGGATGAGTGCTAATAGGACATTCTTGTCTGGCTGATAGTTCCCGTAAATCAGGGGATTTGTCTCAATAGTGTGATGTTTGCGACGCAACAAAGCGAGCTGCTCACCCAGTCATAGACCACCACAGGCGCAGTCGGTTCGCGCTTAGGCTGCGGTGTTGCGACCGCGTGACTTGGCCCAGTAGAGCGCGCGATCCGCCTCACGCAAAGCGACGTCGGCGTCATGCACGTCCGGGCCGGGGCATGCCACGCCAATGCTGGCCGTCACATGCAATACCACGTCGCCCGGCAGGGCCATTGGCGGCCGGATGGCGCTCACGACCTTCTGTGCTGTGTGCAGCGCATCATCCGGGGCGTCGATAGGGTCGAGCAGGATGACGAATTCGTCACCCGCGAGCCGGGCGACGGTGTCTGTGCGGCGTACGGCGCGCTGCAGGCGGTGGGCGACCTCCACCAGCACGGAATCTCCAGTGGCGTGGCCGTAGGTGTCGTTGATGTGCTTGAAGTGATCCACGTCGAGGTACAGCACGGCCATCGGCGCGGGCTCACGCTTGCGACGCTCCAGGGCGCCACGCAGGCGCTCGTAGAGTTCGTAGCGGTTGGGCAGGCCGGTCAACGCGTCAAAGCGGGCCATGCGCGAGAGCTCCATCTCGCTGCGTTTGGCTTCGGTCACGTCTTGCACGAAGGCGTAGACACCGCAGCGCCCGGCATCCGAATCCGATTCTGCGGCGTCGGGAACGAGATGGCCGCGCAGATACCGCGTGCGGTGCCGGGGGCCATGCATGTGCGGCTTTTCGTACCAAGGTGCGTTGATCTCGAACTCCACCGTTTCACCCCGTACGGCGCGCGCCAGATACGGTGCAAGCTGCGCATAGGTGCCGGGGGTGAAGACCTGCTCTGCGTGCTGGCCACACACTTCGTCGGGGGTGCGCTGTAGCCAGCGCGCGTGGGTGGCGTTGCAGAAGGTGAAGACGCCGTCCGGGCTGATATGCGAGACCAGCAACGGCGCGTTGTCGAGCACCAGCTTGAGCGCACGTTCGCTGCGCGCGAGGGCGAGTTCGGCGCTGGTGCGCGCGGTGAGGTCTTGCAGCACCGAGAAGTAGCCGCGCAGCGTGCCCCGGTCGTCGTAATCGGGGAAGTAGTGGCCACTGAGATAGCGCGGCGTGCCCGTGCGCATGGAGGTGATCTCGAACTGCACGGGGTAGCCGGCCAGCACTTCGGTCATGTACGGCAGCAGCGTGCGGTAGTCCTCGGGGCTGTAGATGTCGCGCACAGGATGGTCGAGCATGTCGTCTTCGGTGCGGCCGAAGGCTTCCAGCAGGGTGCGGCTGGCAAAGCGGATGATGCCGTCCGGATCGACATAGCTCAGCTGCGCGGGCACGTTGTCGGCCACCAGCCGCAGTTGCTCGCGGCTGGCGCGCAGGGCGTCACGCCGACGCTCCAGGCTCTCATTGGCGGTGCGCAGCGCGCGTTCGGAGGCGGCCAGCCGGTTGGCGAACGGCCGCACCGTGAGCCGGATCGCCAGCACGCTGCCGACCATCAGGCACAGCATGAGCGCCGCCAGCCGCTCGAATTGCGCGCGCATGGGGGCATACAGCTCGGCGCTGGCGATCTTGCTGATCAGCGCCAGGCCGGTGTGGCCGATGGGCGTGTAGCCGAATGAAGTCGGCATGCCGTGGATGTCCTGCCACTGGCCAAAGCCGGCGTGTCCAGCGAGCGCCAAGCGGGACGGCAGCGGCTGGTGGCCGGCCATCAGCGGCGGGAGTTCAAAGACGTACGCATCAAAACGCTGCGGAAACGACATGGCGCGCCCGCGCGCATCAAAGCCGGACATGGCCAGCGTTTCTGTCACGCCCTCGCCGTGCACGTTGACGTAGCGGGCGGTCATGTGCGCGAGCGGTTGCTCGGTGACGAGCCAGCCGATCTGTACGCCATCGGCCAGTACTGGGGTTTCGGTGCGCATGGCAAAGCCATGTACCCATTGCAGCGTGATGCGCTCCGGCGCCAAGCCAGCGTGCAGGGCGATGGCCAGTTCGGGGTGCGCCGCCTGTGTGCCGAGGCTGACCACGCTTGTGCCGTCCAGTGTGCGCAGTTCCAGATACGAATATCCCTGGTCGCGAAAGGCCTCCAGGGCACTGGCGCCACGCAGACGCGCGCTGTTGTCGGCGGGGCGGCGCAGCGCATCTTGTACACGGACGACAGCGGCGATCATGCGCGGGTTTTCCGCGCGCATGGCCAGCACCTGGTCGAACTCTTCTGCGTAGCTCGACAACGCACGTGCCCGCGTGGTGCCGAACGTCATGCCGGCGCTGTCCACCTGGATGATGAACGCGGTGACGGTGGCCGCGACCCCGGCCAGCACCACGCAGCCGCTGCTGATCCACACGATGGTGTCTTCGGGCGACAACCGGATGCGCAACAGGCCCGGGTGTCGCGCCACGGCTGCGCAGATCACCCCCGCCAGCACCAGCAACGTGCAGAACGCGGCCACGTCGGACGCCCGCCACTTCAACCAGGCGGGGTACAGGTATTCGAGCGCCATGGCGCGGCCGAGCAGATCTCCCACGCACAGCAGCAGCGCGGCACCCAGCAGGGCCCACAGCCACCGCGCATACCGTGGCCGGCTCAGCATGGGTACGAGAGACAGCGCCCCGCCCGCAGCCGCCAGGGCGAGCGCATGGCTCGGGTGCATGGCCCCAATCCAGCCAGTTCGCCAGCTGTGCTCCAGCCAGAGGTGCACATTGGGAACGTCGAGCGCGACAGGCCAACCAGTTACCGCTTCCACCAGGCGCAGCCCACACAACACTGCAACCATGCTTCCTGCCAGGCGCGCGATCCGATCCGCCCACCGCGCTTCAGGCCGCAGCGTGCCGGCCACCAGCGCGATCAGCCCCGTGCCCAGCAACGTCAGATGCAGCCCGGTGGCAAACACAATCACCAGCTGACCGTCGCCAAACATCACTGCCCACGGCCAATGCTGCAGCCAGCCGACCATGACCGTCAGCCCGAAGAGCGTGAGAAGCGAGCCGATGCCACCAGCAACAGCGGCAAGCGGGCGGCGAGAAACCATGTAGAGGATGTGTCTGTGGGGCCGTCCGGGACGAACGTGTCCCACCCGGAAGATCGGCGAAAAACCGCGCTGCTTGAGCCTTTTGCGGCAAACCCGCAAGGTGTGGGCCCATGTCTGCAATGTGGTGTGATCGATGCGTCCGCTAAAGCGGCGTACGCCGCACCTGCCGTGTCGTCACGCAAGTTGGCTACACTGCCCGGACATCGCAAACACTGTTGAGGAGTCGCCATGACCATCGTCGTCAGCAAGGACACAGAAGGGCTGTTTCGCCACAAAGTGACGTTTCCGGAGGGCGTTACGTATACCGACGTGCCCAAGCCGATGGGCGAAGGCAGCGCGCCGGACCCGCATGCCTACTTCGATGCCGCCCTCGCAAGCTGCAAGGCGCTGACCGTTACGCTTTATGCGCGCCAACGCAAATACCCGCTCGACTCCATCGACGTGGCTGTCGAACACGACGGCAGCCAGGAGCGCCAGGGCCGCTACAAGCTGCGCACCGTCCTGACCCTGCACGGTGACCTGACGGACGAGCAGCGCGCCGACCTGCTGCGCGTGGCCGGCAAGTGCCCTGTGCACAAGCTGATGACCGAGGTGGAAATCAGCGTCGACACCGAACTTGCCGAGCGCGCCTGACTTGGCCGGAGACGATCACCATGACTTCCCTCCAGCACATCATCGGCCCACACGTGCGCGACCTGGGCGGTTTCTCGGTCAAGCGCGTGTTGCCATCTGCGGCGCGCCAGACGGTCGGCCCGTTCATCTTTTTCGATCACATGGGTCCGGTGGAATTTGGGCCCGGCGAGGGCATCGACGTGCGCCCGCATCCGCATATCGGGCTGGCCACCGTCACGTACCTCTTTGAGGGCAGCATGGTCCACCGCGACAGCCTCGGCAGCGTGCAGACGATTGTCCCTGGCGATGTGAACTGGATGACGGCCGGCAACGGCATCGCCCATTCCGAGCGCTCCTCGCCCGAGGCGCGTGAGAAGGGCGCGCGCCTGCATGGCATCCAGACGTGGGTGGCGCTGCCGAAGGATCAGGAAAAGGTGCCTGCCAGCTTCGCGCACCACGCTGCAGACACGCTACCCAAGCTCGATTGCCCGGGCGTGCAGGGCGTGGTGATTGCGGGCGATGCATTCGGGCTGACCTCGCCCGTGAAGGTGAATTCGCGCACGCTGTACGTGGCGCTGGAATTGGCGGCCGGTGCGTCGCTGGTGATTCCGCCCGAGCATGAAGACCGCGGGCTGTATCTCGTGGAAGGCGCTGTCACCATCGACGGCGAAGCGCTCGACCCGCACCACCTCGCCGTGCTGGAGCCGGGCGGCGATGTGACGCTTACCGCGCAGGTGTCGTCACGCGTGATGCTGCTGGGCGGCGACCCCACCGACGGGCGCCGCCACATCTACTGGAACTTCGTCGCCAGCGACCAGGCGGACATTGAAGACGCCAAGCAGCGCTGGCAGGACGACGCCTTCGCGCACGTGCCCGGCGAGACGGAGCGCATTCCGCTGCCGTCGCGGTAACGCCAGCCTCAAGCAGGCCGCGCCGCTTGTGCACACCGCACGATCGCGCGGACTTGCTTGGCGATCGGCTCTGGTACGGGCTCTTTTCCGTCCAGCACCGCCTCAATCCAGCGCGCCGTCGCTGCCACGTCCGTGCCGGCGGGCAATGAGGGTGGCGTGTCGCTGGAACCCTCCACCGCTTCGATCACCGTTTCGTGCGTGCCGTCGTGCAGCCACTCCACTGCGCTGCCGCGCCGCGCGTCGGCCACTGCCTCGCCTTCGGTGCCGCGTGCCAGCAGCACGTTGGCCGGATGGCGCAGGAAGTAATCGGTGAGGGTGTCGCGGTATTCGGGGTGCGTGTAGCTCACCAGCCGCAGCGCCTCGTGCGGCGCGTGCCCGCCGATGGGCTGCAGCATCTTCACCACCGTGTGCGCGGAGTTGCGCAGGCCGACGATCTCGCGCTTATCCAGCAGCGATGTCAGCTCGGGCGACAGCACGTCGATGGGCACATACGCGAGCCGATCGTTTTCCAGCCGCTCGCGGGCTTCGTCCATGTGTTCGCAGATGGGCCAGTTGAGGGCTTCAAACAGCGCCGCCGTGGTGATGCGGCCGTCGAAGCGGCGGATGCCGTGGACCAGCACCGGCACGCCTTCACGTGCCAGCAGCTTGGCCAGCAGCGGCACCAGGTTCGGTTGACGGCGCGCGCCGTTGTAGCTGGGGATGACGACTGGCAGTGCGTGTTCCGGTGTATCGGGCGCCGGAAGCGGGCGGCAGTGCGCGTGCGTGGCTTCCAGCATGCCGTCCAGCTCTTCCGGGGTTTCGCCTTTGATGCGGTAGGCCATCAGGATGGCGCCGAGTTGCACGTCGGCGATGCGGCCTTCCAGCATGGCGGTGAAGAGAGCGCGGGCGTCGTGCTTGACCAGCGCGCGGGCGCCGTCTGCGCCTCGGCCGATTTCCTTGATGAAACGGGCGGCGGGGAAGGGGCCGGTTGCCAGGGCGTCTTCAGCGGCGTTGTCGGGGAGGATGGGGGGAGCGGGCATGGGGGTTGGTGCGGTGTTGTGGCGTGGTGACGATCATAGCGCTGTGGGTTGGGTGCTGGCGGCATATCACGGTGTTTTTTGCCCTGGTGGTGCATCTCTTGTTTCATCCCCTGCCGGGGCTGACTCACTTTCTTTGTCTTGCCAAAGAAAGTAAGCAAAGAAAGGCGCGCCCGAGATGGCGACCCCCTCCTTGAATTTGCGTAACCGGGCGGAGACGGGGAAAACTCGCTTCGCTCAGACAGTTCCCCATCTTTTTTCCGCCCGCTTACACAAATTCAAGGCGCCATCTAGGGCAAGAACGGCAACGGCCACCCCGGCGCGGGGCTTGGCGTGGCGCTGTGTTTGTTTGGGCCGGCGCGCCGGTGCTCGGGTGTTACGAGCTCATGGCGGCGGGGTCCATCCACACGGCTTCCCAGATGTGATCGTCTAGGTCCGCTAGGGCGCGGTTGTACATGAAGCCCAGGTCTTGCTTGGGGTTGATGTCGGCGGTGCCGCCGAACTGGGCTGCTGCGTCGTTCATCCGGTCGACGGCGTCTTTGCTGTCGCAGGTCAGGGCGAGCATCACTTCATTCGTGCCCTTTGCGGGGAGCGGGCGGGTGGTGAAGGTTTGCCACTTTGCGTGCGTGAGGAGCATCACGAAGATGGTGTCGCTCCATACCATGCAGGCGGCGGTCTCGTCGGTGAATTGGGGGTTGTTCTTGAAGCCCAGGGCCTCATAGAACGCCTTGGATTTCGGTAGGTCTGCAACGGGCAGATTCACAAAGATCGACGTGCTCACGAAAAGTCTCCTCAGGTGATGGCGAGCACCTTGCTCGCCTGGAGGAAAGATACGGCCCCGCTGCGCGCGGGCGCATTGACTATTGGTAAGACGCAACCCACGTCATCCCAGTCCCAAGGCAATGGCCTTTCTGAGGCGGCTCAGGCTTTCCGGGGTGATGCCGAGCCACGCAGCGATGTGGTGCTGCTTCAGGCGCTTGTGCAGTTCGGGTTCTCTGTGGATGAAATCCCGATAGCGCTGCATGGCGTTGTCGCGGCGAAAACCGACCTCAATCGGCTCCTTTTCGATGATCCAGTGGCGCTCCATGTAGCGCATGTAGAAGGCTGCGATATCGGAGAACCGGGTCGTCAGCGATCGGAACGCAGCGAAGTCGTACTCCAACACGCTGGAGTCTTCGATGGCAGTGATCGTCGATGGGCTGGGTTTGCCCTGCAGCGTCGCACTGACTGAAGCCGCAATCCGCCCCTCCGGAAAGAAGTACTTGATGACCATGTCACCCTCCGGGCCCGCACAGTGCTGGAAGAACAAGCCCTCAAGCACAAAGGCAAACCGGGTCGGCACCTCCCCCGCAACGATCAGCGATTCGTCTTTCCGGTACTGCCGAGGTTGCAGCAAAGAAGCCCAGGCCCGCTCCGCCTCTTCCGAAATGTCCGCGTAGGTCCGGATCTTCTTGAAAAACGCATCGGTATTCACGCCATCCCTCCCGTTCGCAAAGTGAACCGCCCCAACTTCAAAGAAGCCGAAGAACCGATTCGCCCTGCAGTTGTAGCAGATGAGAGCAATAGCATGTGCGG
>CBJMVH010000086.1:0-16617 GCA_966433195.1 uncultured Ralstonia sp. | reverse complement strand
TGGCCGTACCCTGCCCTATGCGGCGCCTTGAATTTCTGTTGCAAGGAGGAAAAAGAGGGGAGGCTTGTTTGAGCGAAGCGAGTTTGCCTCCCCTCCCTCCTTGCGACAGAAATTCAAGGGGAAGTCGCCGCATCGGGCGCGCCTTTCTTTGCTTACTTTCTTTGGCAAGACAAAGAAAGCGAGTCAGCCCCGGCAGGGGATGAAACAGGGATGGACTAACAACATCAGTCCTTAATCCGAAACACCTCCACCCCCACCGACTCACAATCCGGATACACATCCGGCTTCTCCGTCGACACCCGCGCTGCCAGCACATGCGGGTGCTTGAGCATCGCCGTCAGCACGTCATCGCACAGCGTCTCCTGCAAGTGGATATGCCCTTGCGCCATGCGCCGCGCCACCGTCTCACGCATGAAGTCGTAATCCACCACCTCATGCAGCTTGTCGTGCGTGGGCGACGAATATTCCAGCGGCACATACAGCTCGATATTGATCAGGACGCGCTGCTCGCCCTTCTTTTCGAAGTCGTGCACGCCGATGTTGATCTGCACCTCGTAGTTGCGCAGAAACATGCGACGGCAGTTCGACAGGCGCGGGTGGGATAGCAGGGAAAGCATGGGGAAACGTCCAGAAAAATTTATTCAGTGAGGAACATCACATCGCGGGCCAGCGGCATCAGATGCTGGCCTCCGTCGACGAACAGCGTGGTGCCGGTGACGGCGCGTGCGGTGGCGAGGTAGCACACCGCTTCGGCAATGTCTTCGGGCGTGGACGACTGGCCCAGCGGCGTCATCTGATGCGCGCGCGCAAACCCGCCTTGCGACTGATCGCCCGACACCATCGTGATGCCCGGTGCCACGCCTACCACGCGCAGCGCGGGGGCCAATGCCTGCGCGAGCTGCATGGTGGCCGTCGACAGCGCCGCCTTCGACAACGTGTACGAGAGGAAATCCGGGTTCAGGTTGTCGAGCTTCTGATCGAGCAGGTTGATGACCACGCCGCGCACAGCGCTGCTATCCGGCTGCTCAGCCACAAGCGCACGGTGCAACTCGCGCGAGAGCAGCAGCGGCGCCGCCACATTGGTGCGCATGTGCGTGTCGAGCGACGCATAGCTGAAGCTCGTCGCCACGTCGTACTGGAACAGCGAGGCGTTGTTGACCAGGCAGGTGGGCGTACCCAGTGCAGCGATGCAATCCCCGATCAGGCGGCCGGCGGCAGCCTCGTCCGACAGATCCGCCTGCAGCACGGCGGCGCGGCGCCCTAGGGCGGTGATCTCGGCGGCCACGGCGTCGGCTTCGGTGCGCGAGCGGTGGCAATGCACGGCCACATCCCAGCCGTGGCGGGCCAGGGCCAGGGCGATCACGCGGCCCACGCGGCGGGCGGCCCCTGTCACCAGCGCGATGCGGGCGGGGGGATTCGATTGAGTCGGCGTCTGCGCCATTGTTTACAATCCGGCGATGAGCAAAACCGTGAGTCTACCGCTTCCCAACGAGGCGGCGCAGGCGCAATCCGCGCACCTGTTCGCCCTGATCGCCGACGCCATTGCGGCCGCCGGCGGCTGGCTCCCATTCGACCGCTACATGGAACTGGCGCTCTACGCGCCGGGCCTGGGCTACTACAGCGGCGGCGCGGCCAAGTTCGGCCGCCGCGTGGAAGACGGCGGCGACTTCATCACCGCGCCCGAGTTGACGCCGTTCTTCGGCCGCACCGTGGCGCACCAGATGGCGCAGGTGCTGCAAGCGTTGCCCGAAGGCCAGCGCCACGTGCTGGAATTCGGCGCCGGCACCGGTAAACTGGCCGCCGACATCCTCACCGAACTCGATGCGCTGGGCGTGCGACCCGACAGCTACGGCATCGTCGAATTGTCCGGCGAACTGCGCCAGCGCCAGCAGGAGCGCCTGAACGCGCTCGGCCCGGAACTCGCCGCCCTCGCCCATTGGCACGACACGCTGCCCGCGCCGTTCACCGGCGTGATGGTTGGCAACGAAGTGCTGGATGCGATGCCTGTGTCCCTATGGGCACGCCTTGGCGGCGTGTGGCACCAGCGTGGCGTCGTGCTCGATGCCGAACACGGCCTGCAATGGGAAGACCGCCCCGCCGATCCGTCCGAGGTGCCGGCCAAGTTGGCCGCCCTGCCCGGTACGGACGACTTCGTCACCGAATCGCACGAAGCCGCGGAGGGCTTTATCCGCAGCACGGGCGCGGCGCTGGAGCGCGGCCTGCTGCTGCTGATCGACTATGGCTTCCCGGCCGCCGAGTACTACCACGCGCACCGCGCCAACGGCACGCTCATGTGCCACTACCGCCAGCACGCGCACGATGATCCGTTCTGGCTACCCGGCCTGCAGGACATCACCGCGCACGTCGATTTTTCAGGGATTGCCCAGGCGGGCCAGGAGGCGGGGCTGGAACTGCTCGGCTACACCAGCCAGGCGCGCTTCCTGTTGAGCGCCGGAGTAGGCGAGCTGTTGATGACGCTCGACCCTTCCGACCCGATGCAGTTTCTGCCGGCGGCCAATGCGGTGCAGAAGCTGCTGTCGGAAGCGGAGATGGGCGAGCTGTTCAAGGCCATCGCACTGGGCAAGGGCCTGGATGCGGCGCTGCCGCTGGTCGGCTTTCGTGATGCCGACCGTTCGAATCGCTTGGGTTAGTCGATCAAGCTGACGCTGCTTTCGCGGCCATGGCGCGCTCGGTCTGCTCCGCTTCGTAGCGACCGATCGTGCCGCGCATCCACCACAGCAGCGCCAGGCCGGGGAAGGCAAACGCCACCGTCATCAGATAGAACGCGGGCCAGCCATAGGCTTCCACGAGGTAGCCAGAGGTCGGCCCGACATACACGCGGCCGATGGAAGCCAGCGCGGACAGTAACGCATACTGCGTCGCCGAGAACGACCGGTTGCACAGCGCCATCAACAACGCCACGAAGGCGGCCGTGCCCATGCCACCGCAGATGTTCTCGATGCCGATGGCCACCGCCATCGTCCACAGATGCTGCGGCGTGACGGCCAGCACCCAGTAACCCAGATTCGACACCGCCTGCAACACGCCGAAGAGCAGCAGCGCGCGCACCAAACCGAGCCGCACCATCAACGTGCCGCCATACAGCGCGCCGACGATGGTGGCCGCCAGCCCGAGCGTCTTGTTGACGATGCCCACCTCACCGGCCGAAAAGCCGACGCCGCGGATCAGAAACGTGGTCGACAGGCTGCCCGCAAACGCATCGCCGAGCTTGTAGAGCACGATCAACGCCAGCAGCGCCCACGCACCGCGGCGCGAGAAAAAATCCTTCAGCGGCCCCACCACCGCTTCCTGCAGACTGCGCGGCGGACGCGCAGACACTTCGGGCTCAGGCGACCACAGCGTGGTGAAGATGCCCAGCGCCATCAGCCCCGCCATCAGCAGGTACATGTTGCTCCAGCCCATCACGCGATCGGCCAAGTACAGCGCCAGACCGCCCGACACCAGCATCGCCAGCCGATAGCCGAGGACCTTGACCGCCGCGCCGACGCCGCGCTCGCTCGTGTGCAGCACATCGGTGCTGTACGCATCGAAGACGATGTCCTGCGAAGCCGACAAGAACGCCACCAGCACCGCCAGCCCGGCCAGCGCCCACAGTGCCGCGTGCGGCGGGGTGAACGCCATGGCAGCAATCGATGCCACCAGCCCCGCTTGCGTGAGCACCAGCCAGCCCCGGCGACGCCCCATGAGTGGTGGCGTGAAGCGGTCCATCAACGGCGCCCACAAAAACTTGAAGATGTACGCCTGCCCCACCAGCGAGAACAGCCCGATGGTGCGGATGTCCAGCCCCTCCACCGTCATCCACGCCTGCAGCGTGCCCGAAGTGAGCGCCAGCGGCAGGCCCGAGGCAAAGCCCAGCATCAACATCGCGCCGATGCGGCGGTTGCGAAACACGTCGAGGTAATCGTGGAAAGTCATGCGGCGGGCCGGAGGGGAATGCGGGTGCGGGTTGCCACGTAGCGTGGGCGGGTGCGTTGGCCGATATTATGTCCCAGTCGATCTGCTCCACAGCCCATATGCCAAGCGTTTCGCGCTTCCTGCTGCTGTTTACTGGCCTCGTGCTCGCCACGTGGGCGACCGCCATGGATGGGCCACTCCCGGTGCCCGCCGACGGCGTGAAGCTGGAAGCGCCGACCACTACGTCGCCCAACATCCGCCTCGTCATTCCGTCGGACGAAATCGAAAAACGCGCGCTGGCAGAGTACCGGCAGATCGTCGACAACGCCGCGAAAGAAGGCGCGCTCGCCCCCGACAACGTGCCGGATCTGATCCGCATCCGCGCCGTCATCAAACGGCTGATTCCGCAGGCGCCGCGCTGGAACGCCGACGCCGCCCACTGGCAGTGGGAGGTCAACCTGATCGGTGCCAACCAGGTGAACGCGTTCTGCATGCCCGGCGGCAAGATCGCCGTGTTCTCGGGGCTGCTCGAACAGTTCAAGCTGACGGACGACGAGCTCGCCATGGCGCTCGGCCATGAGATTGCGCATGCGCTGCGCGAACACGCCCGCGCCCGCGCCGGCCAGCGCGAGATCACCAACCTGGGCGCCAACGTCATCTCGCAGTTGTTCGGCTTCGGCAACCGTGGAGATACCGATCTGGGCGAAGGCGCCAAGATGCACCTGCTCGCCTTCTCCCGCGCGGAGGAGACGGAAGCCGACCTCGTCGGTATGGACATCGCCTCGCGCGCCGGCTACGACCCGCGCGCCGCGCTCACGCTGTGGCAGAAGATGGGCTCCATCGGCGGGGCCGGGCAGAAGCAGTTTCTGTCGACGCACCCATCCGGGCGCACGCGCATGGCGGTGCTGTCACGCCATCTGCCCGAAACGCTGCCGCTGTTTGCCGACGCGCTGCGCATGCCCATGGCGAAGCTGCCGGAATATCGCTCGAACATGCAGTATCTGGGCGCGGCGCCTGTTGATAATGGCGACGAGGCGCCAATGCAGCCGATGGTGCGGCGCTGACGGACGCGCTGTCAGCGCCCGTGCGGCTGCAACGGAACGGCCGGCGCCGCGTGCGCACGCTGCACGCGCCTAGAGAGCGCCATCCCGGCCACCGTCGCGCCTAGAATCAGCAGCGCACCCGCTGTCTGCACTGGCGTGAACCATTCGCCCAGCACGAGCGCGCCAAGCACCGTGGCCGTCAGCGGACTCAGCAATGAGAGGAACGTTACGTCGGCACCGAGCACGCCAATGCCGCGCACCCACAGCCAGTAGCCAAGCGCGGTGCCAATGGGCACCAGATACAGGAAGCCGACGACATTGCGCGCCGTCAGCGCGGGCGGCAGGCCTTCCACGAGCAGCGCCACCGGCAGCAGCACCAAGCCGCCCAGCGCGAGTTGCCATGCCGCCAGCGCGAGCGGCGTGCCGATGCGGCCCCAGCGCTCGATCAGCACCGTCCCTGTCGCCATCGACAACGCCGCCGCCAGTGCAGCAGCCACGCCGACCGCGTCCAGCTTGGCGTCGGGGCCGAGAATCAGCAAACCCACGCCCAGCGAGCCTGCCAGTGCGGCCGCCAGCTGCGCCGGCCGTGGCTGGCGACGCAGCAGCGGCCACGCGAGCAGCCCCACCACCAGCGGCTGCGCCGACATGATCGTCGCGGCCACGCCGCCCGGCAGCCGCTGGGCCGCCACGAACAGCAGCGCGAAAAACACGCCAATGTTGGCCAGGCCGAGAAACATCAGCGGCAGCAGCTTGTCACGCGGCGGCAGCCCCGGGCCGAGCAGCATGAGCAGCACACCGGCCGGCAGCGCCCGCAGCGCACCCACCAGCAGCGGATGCCCGACCGGCAGCGTCTGGGTGAAAACAAGGTACGTGGTGCCCCACAAAATAGGCGCCAGGGCGGTGACCAACATGACAGCCAGGCGATTAGACGGCATGGTGATACCCTCCGACTGTTTCGACATCAAAATAATTAGACCAACGAAATCAAGCGGGAAACCGCCCACTGAACGCCAATTCAGTGACCGGTCGACGCAACGTTGGCCCCTCGTGCGCTTGCAGGGGCTCCGGTAGCGAGGACAGATCACCGCGACGCCCCAGCGCCACCGCAATCTCGATGTGGAAACGTTCCGGCACGTGCAGCACGGTGCGGGCCCGGTCGTAGTCCACGCCTGCCATGGCGCGCGCGTGATAACCCAGGCTGACTGCCTGCAGCGCCAGTTGCGCCCACGCGGCGCCAGCATCAAAGCTGTGGGTGCGCGACGGCACGGCATCCGTCGCATCCCCAGGAAGAACAAGCGTATCGGACAACACGAAGATCAACGCCGACGCATGCTGCGCCCAGTCGCCGTTGAACGGGACGAGCAGACTCAGAAAATCCGCCCAGTGCGCATCGTCGCGGCGAGCATAAAGAAACCGCCACGGCTGATAGTTGTAGGCCGACGGCGCCCAACGCGCCGCCTCGAGAATACGCAGCAGATCGGCCTCGGGCATGGGCTGGCCGTCATAGGCGCGCGGCGACCAGCGCGCCAGGAAGAGGGGATCGATCGGATGATCGGCAAGTCGTTCAGTCATGGGTGTGTTTTGGGTGCCCGTGCGGCGCCGTGTCAATTGCCCCGCATCAGCAAACCCGATACGATTTTTAGCATCTCGACGTCAAATAGTTTGACATCGAAATATTAGGATGAGGTTTTCGATGCGTCAACGCGATCCCGGCAATCCCCCATCCTCCCAAGGGGGACCGATGGACAACATCCTCGCGCAATGGCGGCGCGAGCGGCCGGACATCGACCCGAGTCCGATGGCCGTCGTTGGCGAAATCTGGCGCGCTGGCGAGCGGCTGCGGCAAGGCGTGGTCGCCAACGTGGCGGGCGCGGACCTAGACTTTGCCGGTTTTGACGTCCTGCTCACGCTGCGCCGCAATGGCCGCACGCAGGCGCTGTCCCCCTCCGCACTGGCCAAGGACATGATGCTGTCCAGCTCTGCCATGACCAACCGGCTCGATCGGCTGGAAAAGCGCGGCTTGATCGCCCGCAAGACGGATCCAGACGACCGGCGCGGCCTGCAGATCATGCTCACGGAGGCTGGTTTTGCGCTCGTCGATGGGCTGGTCGCCTCCCACGTGGAAACGGAAGAGCGGATGCTCGCAGCGCTGAGCCAGGCGGAGCGGGCGATATTGCGGGAGTTGTTGGGCAAGATTGGTGGGGGGAACTGACACACTACGTGACCAACGCAATCGAAGAAGCGCGCCCATTCTTAGGACGCGCTTTTTTTAGACTCCAAGAGTCAATTGCATTCGTATACGTTTGCATGCGTTTGTACTATGCTGGTTTACAAGCGAACTTGAGGTGGGGTTCCGCCATGCAAACCGTATCCGTACGCATTCCTGAAGACGACCTCGCGTGGTTGTCGAACCTTCAATTGGCCGGTGCCTCCAGTCCGAGCGACAAGATTCGCGCGTTGCTCTCCGACGCGAAACGGCGCGCAAGTGGGGAGAACGATTTCGCGAGCTGCGTTGCGCTTCTGCGTGAACAAGTCCGCCCGCTGCAGGACGCCGTCCAGACCCACGAACACACCTCCCACAGCCACTCGGAGATCGTGTCGCTGCTGGCAGCGCAGTTACCGGAACTCATGGCAACCCTGATCACATCGAAGCTCGAAGGCAAGCGGATGCATGAGATGGCCGTGGAACTCGAAGCACGCCTGACCGCCAAGGCCATGCGCATCCTGCTGGGCTTGCTGCGCTTGGCCGTCACGCAGCGCCCACCGGCCTATCAGAGCACGGTACTCAACCCTTACGTGGCCGAAGTTCAGGAACTGGCGCAGATCATCCAGCCTGCGCGCGAGCCATCCTGAGCACAGCCTCGCCACTTCTGCACTGCAGTCCCGTTGTTCTTGCCTGGAAAGGAGCCAAGCACCATGACAACCGATCGCCTGGGAACCCGTGTCAAGCGGCTACTGAGCGCCAACGTGCACGCACTTGTGAGTTCACTGGAAAGCCGCGCGCCGCAAGCCGTGGCCGAGCAATACCTGCGCGAATTTGACGAGGTCATCGCACAGGCCCGCAACGATCTGGGCAAGCATGAGGCAGCGCGCTACCAGGCCGGCAAAGCCATCACGCGCATCAACAACGAGATTGAACGGCTGACCGAGTTGACGGCCACCGCGCTGGCCAAGGGCGATGACGCGGCCGCACGCGCCGGCGCGGAGCGGCAGATTGATCTGGAAGACCAGTTCGGTGCGCTGTACCAAACGCTGCAGGAATCGAACGAGCGCGCGCAGGCGGCCGAGTCGGATCTGCTCGGCCTACGAGCCAAGCGCGCCGAAATGGAAACCGCGCTCAACGAAATGATCGCGGCACGGGGCGCCGCCCAAAGCACGGCACAACCGGAATCCGCTGCAAGTTCGACGGTCGGCTCCCGCGCTGAGCGCCTGGAAAACGGCTTCAACCGCACCATGGCGAGCGCCACCGGCACGCTGGGGCTGGGCACCGGCAAATCCACGGCCGACCCGCTCCTACTCAAGCGACTCGAAGCGATTCACAAGGCGGAGCGCGTGAACGAGCGGCTTGCCCGCCTGAGGACCGCTCGCACCGGGGCCGCCGATGCCATCGACACCTCGTCACTGAATCAACTTGGAGCCCTCGACAGCCATGGGTGATCTGCTGCTGCCCGGCAACGCACCCTTCGTCGTTGCCATCGGGTTGATGGTGGTGATTGGCGCGTTGGAAAGCCTCTCGCTCCTACTGGGGCTGAGCTTGACTGAGCACGCTGGAACTCTGCTGGTCACGCACTTTGGCTTGGACCACAGCGAGGCGGGTGCAGAGCCGGGGGCCGTTGGTCAGTTCCTCGGCTGGCTGCACATCGGCCGCATTCCGCTGCTGATGGTGCTGATCCTGTTCCTGCTCGGTTTTGCGGTGGTCGGGCTGTCGCTCCAGCAGGTGCTGCGTGTCATCACGGGCTGGATGGCGCCGCCGGCTTTTGCGGCCGTCCTGGCGTGTGCCGGCGCGTTGCCGTTCGTGCGCCAGATGGGCGGCTTGATCTGCCGCTATCTGCCGCAGAACGAATCCACGGCAGTTTCTGAAGAAGCGTTTATCGGCCGGACGGCGCAAGTCGTCACAGGCACGGCCTCGGAAGGCGTACCGGCCGAAGCCAGGCTCGTCGATGAATTCGGCCAACCGCACTATGTGCGCGTTGAACCGGATCAGCCGGACCAGTCGTTTGCACGCGGCACGACCGTCCTGTTGGTTTCACGCGTGTCGGGTTCGCACTATCGAGTCATCGCGAACCCCCGTCCTGATCTGTTGTAACCCGTACGACCTCGCCTCGATGGCGAAGCAGTTGCTGTTCCTTTTTTTGAAGGGAGTCAAAAAATCAATATGGATGCCATCATCTATTGGGGGGCCTTGGGGCTCGCCGTCATCATTGCGCTATGCGTCATCGGCCTGATCTTTGCCCGCCTCTACGTGCGCGCTTCCGCCGAACGCGCGTTCGTGCGCACGGGCCTGGGCGGCCAGAAAGTCATCATGAGCGGCGGCGCCATCGTCCTGCCCGTATTTCATGAGGTCATTCCGATCAACATGAACACGCTCAAGCTCGAAGTCAGCCGTGCTTCGCGTGACAGCCTGATCACCAAAGACCGGATGCGCGTTGACGTTGTGGTCGCCTTCTTCGTGCGCGTCAAGCCGACGTCGGAAGGCGTATCGACGGCCGCACAGACTCTCGGTCAGCGTACGATCTCGCCAGAAAACCTGCGCGCCCTCGTGGACGACAAATTTGTCGATGCACTGCGCTCGACCGCAGCGCAGATGACCATGCAGGACCTGCAGGACGCGCGCGAGAAGTTCGTACAAGGCGTGCAGAACACCGTTGCCGAAGACTTGACGAAGAACGGCCTGGAACTGGAAAGCGTTTCGCTCACGAATCTCAATCAGACTTCGAAAGAATTCTTCGATCCGAACAACGCGTTCGACGCAGAAGGCTTGACCAAGCTCACACAAGAAACCGAACGCCGCCGCCGTGAGCGCAACGAGGTGGAGCAGGATACGGAAGTCTCGGTGCGCGAGAAGAACCGCGATGCGCTTTCCAAGAAGCTCGAAATCGAGCAGCAGGAAGCCTTCATGAAGCTGGAGCAGGAGCAACAGGTCAAGACCCGTGCGGCCGAGCAGAATGCGCGAATCGCGGTGTTCGAGGCTGAACGCCATCAGGAAGCCGAGCAAAGCCGCATCGCAGCCGAGCGCCAGGTGCAGGAGTCGGAGATCCAGCGCGAGCAGGCCGTGCGCACGCGCAAGGTCGAGGCTGAACGCGAAGTCCGCGTGAAGGAGATCGAGCAGGCCAAGGTCACTCAGATGGCGGCCATCGAACAGGCCAAAGTGACGGAGATCGCCACGCAAGACAAGGCCATCGTCATTGCGGAAAAATCGGAAGCGCAATCTCAGGCACAGGCGCGTGCCAACGAGTCGCTCGCCGAGGCGGTGAAGGCGGAGCAACTGGTCGAAACCACGCGCCGCACCGCAGAAGCCGACCGCGCGAAGCAAGTGGCTCTCATCGAGGCCGCACAGGAGGCCGAGACCAAAGCCGTGCATATCACCACGCAGGCACGTGCAGAACGTGAAGCCGCGCAGATGCAGGCGACCGCCATCGTCGAACTGGCTGAAGCCGCTCGCAAGAAGGGCTTGGCCGAAGCCGAAGCACAGCGCGCCCTGAATGACGCCATCAATGCCCTGTCTTCGGACCAGACGAGCCTGAAGTTCAAGCTCGCGCTGCTGCAAGCCCTACCTGCCGTGATTCAACAGACGGTCGAGCCGATGAAGGCCATCGATGGCATCAAGATCATTCAGGTCGACGGGCTCAACCGCACTGGCGGCAACGGCGTCGATGGCTCCGGGCCGGCGCACAGCGGCAACAATCTAGCCGAGCAAGCCATGTCGGCGGCCCTGTCGTATCGGGCGCACGCACCGTTGATCGATTCGCTGCTCAACGAGATCGGATTGAGCGGTGGTTCGCTGCAAGGCTTGGTGCCCGGTCTCGCCAACCCGGGAAACCTCAATACCCACAGCGAAACCGCCAAGATCAGCGTCTCGGAGCACGCACACGTGGCACGCCCGATCGACGGCGCATCGATTCACAATGGGCAGGGTGAGAGCGGCTCGGTCGTTTGAGCGCAATGTCACACCATGAGAACGCGCCTTCGGGCGCGTTTTTCTTTGGCAACTTCGGCGCTGCTCGGTCCATCGCTGCCAAAACGGCACCGCACCGGCCGACGCGAGCCGGCCTCAATATCCCCGTAAGCAAACGGGTCGCACGCCCGGCCAATCCTGATTACGATGGCTCCCCATGCATGCGAGGAGCGTGCCGTTTGTGCCAAATGGGGGAAAAGCCGTGAGTCTGGCCGTGCTGTGTGTACTGGTGATCGTGGCGGCCGTGTGCGCGGCGCGGGGTCGGCGTCGGGCGGCGCGCTCGCTGGCGGTGGTGTCGGCCGTGTTGGTGGTGGCGATTGGCTGCGGGCCGGTGCCGGCGTGGCTGCTCGATTCGCTGGAAAAGCCGTTTGAAGACGAACCGACCCTCAACTGGGGCGCACGCAATGCCATCGTGCTGCTCGGCGCGGGCACCTTTCGCACTGGCAAAACGGTGGAGCCCGGTGTTTTCTCATACCCGCGCATCGTAGAGACCGCGCAGCTTTACCAAGCCTGCAGAAAAGCCAACGCCGATTGCAAGATCCTCGTGAGCGGCGGCGATGCCCGCCACCACGGCGAGCCCGAGGCCATCGTCTACCGGCGCGAACTCATCGCCCTCGGTATCGACAGCACCGACGTGCTGATGGAACCGAAGAGCATGAACACATGGCAGAACGCCCAGTTCTCTCGCGCGGTGCTGGCGGACTACAAGCCAGAGCGTACGGTGCTCGTCTCTTCGGCCATCCATTTGCGGCGCAGCCTGCTGTATTTCGCGCACTTTGGCATGTCGCCCACGCCCGCGCGCGCCGATGATCTTCAGGCCACCGCATCGCCCGTGCCGATGGCGTACAACTTTGCGTTGACCGACTACGCGCTGCACGAGTGGATCGGCATTGCGCGGTATCACGTCTACAACGCGCTCGGCTGGAATCCGGCACGTGTGAATCCGGGCGACTCGTAACGCCTTCCTCGCGACCTTCGCACCGACGATTCGAGGTGCGGCTCTAGTGCTTCCGGGGGGCAGCAAAAAACGCGCGCCGACCTATACTTTGTGCATCGCAACATCCGAGTCTTGCAATGCGCCACCTTGGTCGTATTGATGCTCACCGCCTGATCACCATTGGCAAGCTCGCTTGCCACCACCCGCCCACTGGGCGCGGCCACCCCTGACGGGAATCGCTGACGATTCCTGCGCCAGCAAGCGGGCTCCTGCGTAAGCAGTGCGTCCGCCCCGCCAGCCACAACCTCAGAAGCAAATCAATAAGCAAGGGGAACCCTTATGCCTCAAGTCACGGCAAGCAAACTGCCGGTCAAACTGCTCGCGCTCGTCTTCGGCGTCCTGGCGGCGCTGGTGATCGCGCGCACCTTCGTGCTGAACTGGCAGATCATTCCGCCCGGCTACACGGGCATCAAGATCAACCGGCTCGTCGATCGCGGCATCACGCGCGAGAACGTGGTCACCGGGTTCGTGTTCTACAACCCAGTGCAGACGGTCGTCATCCAGTACCCCACCTTCGTGCAGCGCGTGGTGTGGACCCAAGACCTGAACGAAGGACGCGCGCTCAACGAAGAGCTGACCTTCAACACCAAGGACGCCGTGCCCGTGAACGTAGACGTGGCCGTGTCATACCAACTCGACCGCGACAAGGTGCCGGCGTTCTACACCAACTTCCGCGCAGACCATATCGAGAGCTTCACGCACGGCTATCTGCGGGATACGGCGCGCAACGTGATCGTCGCTATCGGCTCGGAGTACAACTTCGATGATGTGAACGGCGCGAAGAAGGAAGAGTTTGTTGCCCGCCTGACCAACGAGTTGGACACGCGTCTCACGCCGCTCGGCGTGTCGATCAAGCAGTTCGGGATCGTCGGCTCGCTGCGCCCGCCGCGTGCACTGCTGGATGCGGTGAGCGCCAAAACCAAGGCCATCCAAGACGCCATCCGCACCGAGAACGAAGTGCGTTCCGCCCAAGCCGAGGCCAAGAAGAAGGTGGCGATTGCCGAAGGCGAAGCCGCTGCGAACCGTGCGCTGGCGTCTTCGCTGGATGACCGCCTGCTCGCGTGGGAACGCCTGAAGCTCGAACGTGCCGCCATCGAGAAATGGAACGGCGTGACGCCGAGTGTGATGGCGGGCGGCAATGGCGGCGGGATGCTGTTCAACATCCCGGCGGGCACGCAGGGCAAGTGAGCCCCAACGTCAACGTGGCCAAAGAAAAACGCGCCCAAAGGCGCGTTTTTCGTTTCCGCTCAAGCGGCAATCAGCTTGCGAAACCGGGGGCGGCTTCGCGCACGGCGTGCTCGGCACCTGCAGCGGGAACCTGCGCTTCCACTTGCAGGCTGGTCGCCTCGTCCACGCCCAGGTGCACGTTCATGCATTGCACGGCCGCGCCGGCTGCGCCCTTGCCCAGGTTGTCCAGGCGCGCGGTGACGACCATGCGCTCGTCCGAGCCGAACACGAACAGGTCAGCACGATTGGTGTCGTTGGCGCCCTGCACATCGAAGAAGCCGTTGTCGAGCGTCGCCACGTTATCAGCCGGGGCCACGCGGATGAACTGCTCGCCCTGGTAGTAATCGGCCAGCACCTTGGCGACATCCGCCGGGCTCACCTTGCGTGCCAGATGCTGCGGGTGCAGGCCGATCGTCACGGCCAGGCCCTTGAGGAAGTTGCCGACGACCGGCGTGAAGATCGGCGGGAGCGACAGCTTGCTCTGCACGCGCATCTCCGGCAGGTGCTTGTGCGCCAACGCCAGCGCGTACGGGCGCGGGCTGTCGAGCTTCGGGTTATTGGCGGCCAGATAGTCGGCAATCATCTGCTTGCCGCCGCCGCTGTAGCCAGTGAGCGAGAACGCGGTGACCGGGTAGTCAGCCGGCACGATGCCCGCCTCCACCAGCGGACGCATCAGCAGCACGAAGGCGCTGGCGTGGCAGCCCGGCACGGCGATGCGCTTGGTGTTGCGCAGGCGCTCGCGCTGGCCCTTGGCCAGTTCCGGCAGGCCGTAGACCCAGTCGTCCGACGTGCGGAACGCGGTGCTGGCGTCGATGATGCAGGTGTTCGGGTTGTTGACCAGCGAGACGGCCTCGCGCGAGGCGACGTCAGGCAGGCAGAGGAATGCGACATCCGCGGCGTTCAGGAATTTGGCGCGTTCGGCCGAATCCTTGCGCTTGTCTTCGGCGATGCGCAGCAGCTCGATATCGTCGCGTTGCGACAGATAGTCGAGCAAGCGAAGGCCGGTGGTGCCTTCCTGACCGTCGACGAAAACCTTGAATGCCATGGTGATCTCGCTAAGAAACTGGGGCTAAAAATGCTGCGCCGGCGCGCGGGTTTTGGTCGCTTTGGCGCGTGAGTTCTGCATTGTAGCGGCTGACGAAGAATTTTCTGCGGCGCCGCAATAAAGCGACTCAAGAAACACGCAGGACCGTGCAGAAAACGTGACTATCGGAAGGAGAGCCGATTGCCCTCCACGGACTGCCCTTCGACCACGAAGCGGCACATGTATAACCGGCTGGGTACTTTGCTGGTCACCCGTATCGAACCTGGCGACCGCTCAACGTTCAGATCCATCATTTGCAGTTTCTCCTCAAGGTCGTTGGCCTCCAGCCCTTTGTATGTCTCGGGGCGACAAACCAGCCGTGCCTCATCCTCAAAGAAACCGGTCCCCAAATACACAGCAAGGACGAGGCAGGCCACCGCTACAAATGGGGGCAAGCAGAAGCGCAATCAGCTTCGGCCAGCCGCCGGGTTTCGCGGGCCTAAAACCGACCGACCGCATTTCTCTTACAACGTTGTGTCGTAATCAATCGTCAGCGGCGCATGATCGCTGAACTTGATGTCCTTGAAGATCGACACCCGCTTGGCCGTGGCGGCAATGCCGGGCGTGGCGATCTGGTAATCGATCCGCCACCCGACGTTCTTTGCGTATGCCTGACCGCGGTTGCTCCACCAGGTGTACTGCTCGGGGCGCTGGTCCAGCGTGCGGAACACATCCACATAGCCGACCTCGTCGAACAGCTTGGTGAGCCACGCGCGCTCTTCGGGCAGGCAGCCGGAGTTCTTCTGGTTGCCCTTCCAGTTCTTGATGTCGATTTCCTTGTGGACGATGTTGACGTCGCCGCACAGCACGACCTCGCGGCCCTTTTCGTGGCGCAGGTCTTTGAGGTGCGCCATGAACAGGTCCATGAAGCGGAACTTGGCCTGCTGGCGCTCTTCGCCGCTGGAGCCCGACGGCACGTAGACCGAGATGATCGACAGCTTGCCGTAGCGCGCCTCGACGTAGCGGCCTTCGGCGTCGAACTCGCCGTTATCGAAGCCGATGATGACCTCGTCCGGCTTGTGGCGGGTGTACAGGCCCGCGCCGCTGTAGCCCTTCTTCACCGCGTGCTGGAACACGCCGTGGTAACCGTGTGGCGCCAGGAATTCGGGCGTCATGTCGTCTTGCGCGCATTTCAGCTCTTGCACGCAGACGAAATCGGCGTCCTGCTTGCCCATCCAGTCGAAAAAGCCTTTGCTGGCGGCGGAGCGAACGCCGTTGAGGTTGGCGGAAATGATGCGTAACATGGCGGGACTTTTTTGCAGACCAGAGAAAAAAGATGAGCCAAAACAGCGAGTTGCGCCAATCCTTCATCCGCTTTGCGGTGGAAGCCGGCGTGCTGTCGTTCGGGGAATTCGTGACCAAGGCGGGGCGGACGTCGCCCTATTTCTTCAACGCCGGCAAGTTCAGCGATGGCGCGCTGCTGGGCCAAGTCGCGCAATTCTATGCGAAAACCCTGCTGGACTCAGGCGTGGAGTTCGACATGCTGTTCGGGCCCGCGTACAAGGGCATCACGCTGGCATCGGCCACAGCCGTGGCGCTGGCGGGCATGGGCCGCAATGTCGGCTTTGCGTACAACCGCAAGGAAGCCAAGGACCACGGTGAAGGCGGCAGCTTGGTCGGCGCCAAGCTGCAGGGGCGTGTGGTGATTGTGGATGATGTGATCTCGGCGGGCACCTCGGTGCGCGAGTCGGTGGAGTTGATTCGTGCTGCAGGCGCGACACCCGCCGCCGTGCTGATCCTGATGGATCGGATGGAGCGTAGTGGCAACGCTGTGGACATCGGCGAGCGCTCGGCCGTGCAGGATGTGCAGGCTCAGTATGGGATGCCAGTGGTATCCATCGCTAACCTGGATGACTTGCTGGGGTATCTGGACGGCGCTGGGGACCCTGCGCTGGCTGGGTATCGGGAGAAGGCTGCGGCTTACCGCGATAAGTACGGCGTTAGCGCGATCTGATCTTTGGCGCGTTGAAAGACCCCGGTGGACGTTGTTCGCCGGGGTTTTTGCTTTTGGGTTCATCCCTGGTTTCATCCCCTGCCGGGGCTGACTCACTTTCTTTGTCTTGCCAAAGAAAGTAAGCAAAGAAAGGCGCGCCCGATGCGGCGACCCCCTCCTTGAATTTCTGTCGCAAGGAGGGGAAGGGAAAAACTCGCTTCGCTCAAACAGTTTCCCTTCCTT
>CBJMVH010000085.1:0-16777 GCA_966433195.1 uncultured Ralstonia sp. | reverse complement strand
TCCTCCTTGCAACAGAAATTCAAGGCGCCGCATAGGGCAAGGGCAAAGCACACCATCTCCTGCCAGTGCGCTACTTTGTTTTGGAGCTCAAACAGTTACCGGACATGCCACACCCACACCACACCTGCCCATTCTTGGCGCCCGCGCGGATGCCCCGCCGGTTTGGCTTTTGACTTTCCTGCCCTTGATGGCGCCTTGAATTTTTGTGAGCGGACGGAAAAAGGAAGGAGGCTTGTCTGAGCGCAGCGAGTTTGCCTCGTTCCCCGGCCGGTCACACAAATTCAAGGGGAAGTCGCCATCTCGGGCGCGCCTTTCTTTTGCTTACTTTTCTTTGGCAAGACAAAGAAAAGTGAGTCGTGCCCGGCAGGGTACGAAACGGGGATGGACCACCAAGTCTAAAAAGCAAAAGAGCCGACAACCGCCGGCCCCCAAGCAAAAAAAGCAAAACACCAACAATCAACCACCCAACAACTCCGCAACAGCGCAACCAACAACAACAGTCGCGCCGCGCAGATCATTCAACCGCAGGTTCTCATCCGTGTTGTGCCCACGCGCTTCCATCAACGTACGCGGCCCAGCGCCATAGAGCACCGTCGGCACGCCCTTCGCCGTGTAATGCCGCGCATCGGTATACAGCGGCACACCATGCACAGGGACATCGCCGCCAAACACTTCCAACGCATGACGCCGCAGCGCGCCGATCAACGTCTGCACGCCCGGCAATTCCGCCAACGGCTCAGCCAGCAGAATGCGGTCGACCGACACGGCAATGCCCGGCCGCTCGGCGGCGGCGCGTTCAATCACGGCGCGCAGTTCGCCTTCCGCATCGCGCCCGGCTTCTTCGGGAATCATCCGGCGGTCGATGCGGAACGTCACAAGGTCCGGCACCACATTGGTGTTGATGCCGCCCTGGATCAAACCGACATTCAGCGTCGCATGGTCGATGCCCGACACGGCGGATTTGCGCGTCGCCAGTTCCGCGCGATACGCGTACACCGCCTGGAGGATGTGCGTGGCCGCCTCGATGGCGTCGATGCCGGTATGTGGCATGGCGGCGTGTGCCTGCTTGCCGCGCACCGTCACCTGCACGTGCAGGCAGCCGTTGTGCGCCGAGGTGATGCCATAGGCAAAACCGGCCGAGATGGCGTAATCGGGCCTGCTCAGGCCCTGGTCCAGCAGCCACTTCGGGCCGATGTCGCCACCGGTCTCTTCGTCGTACGTGAAGTGCAGTTCGACCGTGCCATTGAGCTTGGCGCCGCGCTTTTCAGCCTCGATCAGTGCGAGCAGCGCCCACGTGTACGTGGCGAAATCCGACTTCGACACCGCCACGCCGCGGCCGAACATCGTGGGGCCGTGCTCGGTCTCGACGATCTCACCGCCGTAGGGGTCGTGCGTCCAGCCCAGGCCGGGCGGCACCACGTCGCCATGTGCGTTCATGGCGACCGTGGGGCCACCGCTGCCGAAGGTGTGGCGCACGATCAGGTTGGTGGCACTCACCATGCCAGCGGCTTGCACCTGCGCTTGCGGGACGACGTGGGCTTCGACCGTCAGGCCCAGCGCTTCCAGCAGCGCCTTGGCACGCGCCGCGTGCGGGGCGCAGTCGCCGGACGGGTTGTCCGACGGCGCCTTCACCAGCTCGCGCAGAAACGCGATCTGCTGCGGGTGCGCGCCCTCAACAAACGCGCGGATATCCGCATCGATGCCGGGCGTGGTGAGTTGGGCCTGGGTCATGTCGATGTCTCCTTGTAGGTTTCGAAAGTGACTGAGCCCCCGTTGTGCGGGGGCCCAGTGATTGCACTGAGTACGGGGAGGGATTACTGCGCGGCTTGCATCGCCTCTTCGGTCAACCACACCGATTCAGGCAAGTCCTGCTCATCGCAGTTGTGGCCTTCGCCACCGCGGTCGACGACGATGAAGTCGCTCACCTCGCCCAACGCCAGCAGCGGGTGGTGCCACACGCCACGCGCGTAGTTCACACCCTGCCAGCCGCGCGAGACGAACGCGCGCAGCTTGGACGGATCCAGCTCACCCGCCGGCGCCACCACCACCAGATACGGCTTGTCGTTCAGCGGGATAAACGCCTGGCTGCCGCGCGGATGGCGCTCCAGCATCTTGATTTCGAACGGCAGTGACCGCGGCTGGCCTCGGAACAGGTTGATCAGCGCCCGGCCGCCTTCGCCCACATCCACGTTGGCGAGGTCATGAAAGCGCGTGGTCGTGCCCTGGTTGATGGGGAACTGCTTGCAGCCCTCCAGTTCGATCACGTCGCCAAACGGCGCGAAGGCTTCGCGCGTGAGCGGCTCGATGGTCAGCGCAACGCGTGCGATGGTGTCCTGGCTCATTCCAACACCCCCCACAGGCGCAGACGCGACACACCGCCGTCCGGGAACATGTTGAAGCGCACGTGCGTGACGATGCCCAGATCAGCGATTTCGGCTTCGTAGTAGTGCTGCAGATCCATCTGCAGCTTCTGCTCGGGCAGCAGCGTCTGCCAGAACATCGCTTGCGTCTTCAGCGAGCTGTCGGTGCCGCCCACCACGCGTGCGGCCTGGATGGAAACGCGGTCAGCAAAGTTGCCCTTGAAGTGTGCGGTGTCGACTTCGATCTTGCGGATGCGGCCCGGGTGCGCCAGTGCGATCACGCACCAGTCGTTGCCCGGCTCGCGGCGGCGGCGCGTTTCCCAGCCGTCACCCATGTTAACGCCACGGCCCGGCATCAGCATGCGCGAGGCGGGGCCGAAGTGTTCGTTGTTGGCTTCGACCACATAGGCGCCGTTTTCCATGGCGGCTAGGTCGAACAGCTTGGTGCGGTCAGCGCCCTTCCAGTCGACTTGCGGCTGGCCATACACGCGCAGACGCGCGATGCCGCCGTCCGGGAAGATGTTCACGCGCAGGTGCGTATAGGCGCCGGTGTTGGTGACGGCCACGTAGGCGTGGCTGTTGCCTTGCAGCGTGGTCGACGGAACGATCTCGGTCCACTGCGTGGCGTCGGTCGGCTCGCCATCGGGCAGGTAGGCGGCTTCAATCGAGGCAGCCGGCGGGAAGTTGCCGGTGAAGTGGCTGGTGTCGATATCGACGCCCTTGATAACGCCCGGGCGGGCCAGCTTGACGATGCAGTAGTCATAGCCGCCGTTGCGGCGACGGCGCGTTTCCCAGCCGTCCATCCACTTGCCGTGGTCGTCGTACTTGCCCGGAATGAACACGGCCGGCTCGGGGTTGAGCATGCGGTCTTTCGGCGCGAAGAATTCGTCCGTCGCGAACAGGGCTTCGGCACCCAGGCGTGGGTCGGCAAGGTTCGGGTAACGGCGGGTGAATTCTGGGGCGTTCGGATCGAGCGTAGGCAGCGCCATGGGAAAACTCCTTGGTATTTGTCTCTGGATGTTATACGGCAGGCCCATCGAACAAGAACAGCGCGTCAGAACAGTCGAAACTGTGGCGATGGGAACGCCGGGAAGTGCAGCGTAGAAGGTGGAAGCGCAAGGCTTCGCAGGACTGCATGGATCGATCCTAGCACGTGAATTCAAGAATTGCATACAAAAAATGTATCGCCTATGATGCCGTCACCGCTCAACAATTCGCGACAACAATTTGATGCGATGCAGCGAGCGTGACAGGGCTTTTCCGACAATCGCGATAGACGAGAAAGGAGGCTCAAGACATCTGAAATCCAAAGGAGGATTCACCATGCAACGCTTTACGCGCCCCTTGTTCGGGCAGGTTTTGATCGCCTTGGCGGTGGGCATCGCGCTGGGCGTCTGGGCGCCGGACTTCGCCCAGCACCTCAAGCCGCTGGGTGACGGCTTTCTGAAACTCATCAAGATGCTGATCGCGCCGATCGTGTTCTCGGTGGTGGTGGTGGGCATTTGCGGTGCCGGCGAGCTGAAGAAGGTCGGGCGCGTGGGCGGCAAGGCGGTCGTCTACTTCGAGGTCGTCACGACGATCGCGCTGGCGCTGGGCATCGCGCTGGCGTATGTGTTCGGGCCCGGCCACGGCATGAATGTGGATCCGAAAACGCTCGACCCCGCAGCGATGGCGTCGTACATGGACACCGCCAAGCAAGTGGAATCGACCGGCGTGGCGGCGTTCTTCCTCAAGCTGATTCCGGATACGTTCGTGAGCGGCTTCGTGAAAGGCGACATCCTGCAGGTGCTGCTGGTGTCGATCCTGTTCGGCTGCTCGCTGTCGCTCTTGGGTGAGCGCACCAAGCCGCTGGTCTCGTTTATCGATCAGCTCTCGCATGTGCTGTTCCGCATGATGGCCGTGATCATCCGCTTGGCGCCGCTGGGCGTGTTGGGCGCGGTGGCCTTTACGGTGGGCAAGTACGGCGCGGGTTCGCTCAAGCAGTTGGGTTTCCTGGTGCTGTTGTTCTACGCGGCCGTGGTGATCTTCGTGGTGGTGGTGTTGGGCGGCATCCTGAAGCTGGCTGGCTTCAACATCTTCAAGCTGATCCGCTTCCTGCGCGCCGAGCTGCTGGTGGTGCTGGGTACGGCATCGTCCGATGCGGTGCTGCCGTCCATCATGAACAAGCTGGAGAAGATGGGCATCAAGCGCTCGGTGGTGGGGCTGGTGATTCCGACCGGCTACTCGTTCAACCTCGATGCATTCTCGATCTACCTGACGCTGGCGGCGGTGTTCATCGCCCAGGCGACCAATACGCCGCTGGCCTTCCAGGATCTGCTGCTGATTCTGGGTGTGGCGCTGATCACCTCCAAGGGTGCGCATGGCATTCCGGGTTCGGCCATCGTCATTCTGGCGGCCACGTTGTCGGTCATTCCGGCCATTCCGGCGATCGGCCTGGTGCTGGTGCTCTCCGTCGACTGGTTCATCGGGATTGCTCGCGCGCTGGGCAACCTGATCGGCAACTGTGTCGCTACCGTGGTGATTGCCGCGTGGGAGAAGGACATCGACCGCGTGCGTGCCAATGCGGTGCTAGACGGCAAGATCGACATCACCGAAGAGGGTGAAGCGATCCCGCACGGCCAAGGTGCGCCGGCCGCTACGGCGCACACCCTGCCCCATGCCTGAAGCGGCGCTCCTGTCGGACGGCGGTAAAATCGGCGCCATGACCGAAACCACCGCCGCCGACATCTCCTCCGAAGGCATTGCCGACGACATCGCCCAGGCGATCGTCGCGCACCGCCTGCCGCCCGGCACCAAGCTGCGCGAAGAAGCGCTGGCGAAGGTCTATGGCGTGAGCCGCACGAAGATTCGTGCGGCGCTGCTGATGCTGGCCAAGGACAAGCTGATCCGCATGGAGCCGGACCGCGGCGCGTTTGTCGCCAAGCCTGATGAGACCGAGGCGCGCGAGGTGTTTGCCGTGCGCCGCGTGCTGGAGGTGGCGCTGGCCCGCGAGTTCATCGCCAAGGCCACGCCGGCGGATTACGCGCGGCTCGAAAAGCACCTCGCTGAAGAGCACAAAGTGGCTGCCAGCGGCAACGTTGCCGACGTGCCGCGCCGCAATCGCCTGATGGCCGATTTCCACTTGCTGATGGCCGATGTGGTGGGTAACAGCGTGCTCAAGGAAATGCTGCGCGAGCTCTCCGCCCGCAGCTCGGTCATCACCATGCTGTATCAGTCCACCTATGACGCCGTGCGCTCCTCCGACGAGCACACCGCGTTTCTGGAAGCCGCCAAGCGCGGCGACGTGGAAGGCGCCATCGCCCTGATGGAAGAGCACATGGCGCACACCGAGAGTTCGCTGAAGTTCGAATCGCCGGGTGGCCGCGCGACGGACCTCGTGGCCGCCCTCCTCGCCTGAGCACGCGTGGCGACGTACACACTGCGCGCGCCGGTATCGGCCGAGCTCGACATCAAGAAAAGCCGCTTTATTGGATTGGCTGTGCCGGTGGAAGACCGCGCGGCAGCCATGGCCGTGGTGGCTCAGCTGCGCGCCGAGCACCCGACAGCCACGCACGTCTGCTGGGCCCTGCTGGCTGGGGGGCAATCCGGCATGTCAGACGATGGCGAACCCTCTGGCACGGCGGGCCGCCCGATTCTGGAAGTGCTGCGCCATCACGATCTGGACAGCACCCTCGGCGTGGTGGTGCGTTACTTCGGCGGGGTGAAGCTTGGCGCTGGCGGCCTCGTACGCGCGTACACCGATGCCATTGCCACCGCGCTCATGCGGGCCGAACGCGTGGAGCGCATCGCGCGCACCACCCTCACGCTCGAAACCGACTATGCCGACGAGGCACGCATCCGCCGGTGGATTGACGACCACAGCTACGCGCTGCTCGATGCCGCCTACGATGCGGGCGTCACGCTGACCGTGCGGTTGCCTGTGACGGATGAAGCCGTAGCGCGAGATACGCTGCGGGATCTGACGCAAGGGCGCGTGGTCGTGCGCTGAGGCCAGCTCGACTGTTGCGTGGCTGTCGCACACGCACCGGCCATAACATGGCGATCACACGGCTGTGCTTCAATTGCGCCCTTTCATCACGCAGGAATTCACTATGCGCTTTGCTCTCGGCCTCGTGCTGGCCCTTCCCATCATGGCGAACGCCATGACGATGCAGGACACCGAATTCGTCTGCCCCATCGGCAAAGAGACGTTCCACGCCCAGCAGGCAATGTCGGGCACGGTGTTCGGGCGCGAACTCGATCTGCGGCCGTACGGTGCCATCGCGGCGCCGGCGCCGTTGCCGAAATGCCCGTCGAACGGCTTCGTGATGTTCTCGCACCATCTGTCCGACGCAAACCTGGCCAAGCTGACGGCTTACGTCAACTCGCCGGAGTACGCGGCGCTCAAGGACAAGCACACCAACTACTATCTGGCCGCGCAACTTCAACGCAAGGTGGACAGGCCGGCGGATGAGATCGCCTACACGCTGCTGCAAGCCACGTGGGAGGCCCAGGGCGAAGCGCAGTACAAGCAGTACGCAACCGAAACGCTGGCCGCGTTGGAAGCACTGCTGGCGCAACCGGATGCCAATCCCGACAACATCCTGACGTTCCAGTTGGTGGCCGGTGAGCTGGAGCGCCGCCTGGGCAAGTTCGACGCTGCCAAGGCGCGCTTCCTGCGCTTGCGCGATCAAGTCGATGGCGCCGGCAGTCTCGCCAAATCCTGGGTCGACTACGAGCTGTCCCTGGTCGACGCCAAGGACACGCTGCCCCACCGGATGCCTGAGAGCAAGCGGTAAACAGGCTCACCCAATGCGCGACCAATATCCCGGCTGCGCAAACACCGTCTTCAGGTGTTCGATAAAGAATCGGATCTTCGCCGGCACCGGCCGCTGCTGTGGGTACACGGCGAGGATGTCGTAGTCGGGCAGCGCGTAGTCATCCAGCACCGTCATCAGCGCGCCAGACTCCAGCTCGGGCTGGATCTCCCACGTTGAACGCCAGCCGAGGCCCAGGCCCTCGCCCATCCAGCGGTGCAGCAGTTCGCCGTCGTTGCAGTCGAGGTTGCCGTTGACTTTCACGGTGACGGCCTTGCCGTTCTGCTGGAAGTACCAGCCGCGCTGCTGGCCGCCCTGCAGATTGAAGGCGAGGCAGTTGTGCTTCGCCAGGTCATCCAGCGTGCGCGGCACGCCGTGCTTGGCGAAATACGCCGGCGTGCCGCACACCACGCGCTTGTTTGACGCCAGGCGGATCGCCACGAAGTTCGGGTCGATGGCGCCACCAATGCGGATGCCTAGGTCGTAGCCTTCGCGCACTAGGTCGACCACGCGGTCGGTCAGGTTGAACGAGATGCGCACGTCCGGATTGGCACGCAAGAAATCCGGCGCATGCGGCGCGACGTGCTTGCGGCCAAACGCGGCCGGTGCGGAGACGATCAGGTGCCCCGTCGCCTTGTGGCGCCCCTCGGCGACGAGCAGTTCCGCGCGATCCAGCTCGCCCAATGCCTTCTTGCACTGCTCCATGAACACCGCGCCTTGCTCGGTCACCGCAATGCGGCGCGTGGAGCGGTGCAGCAGCTTCACACCCAGCCGCGCCTCCAGCGCGTTGATGCGCCGGCCGATCATGACGGGCGTCACGTCCTGCGTAAGGGCGGCTGCGGCCATGCTGCCGTGTTCCACCACGGCGATGAACGCTTCGATCTGCTTGAGCTTGTCCATTCCATCATTCCGGTTCGCAATGTCGAGACATTGTAGGAAGCATTCCGTACACGGATTGCTGCTATCCAGCGCATATCACCTGTGACGAATGACTGAAATGACCCTGAGTGATGTGATCGATGCTCGCCCAGCGCATCGATTTTCTGCAGCGCAAAAAATGGCCGGAAACGGCTGATGAGCACGCTTTGACGGCGTATTGAAGACGTCTCGATTGCTGCGGCACGCAACAGCATTCGATATGCACGGTTAGCAATCAACTGACGAAAGCTGCGTTTATCCATATCGGCATGCGGGAATAGGATCAGCCTCAACGGATTCCCACCTTCCCCTTCCTGGAGACACCCCATGCCGAAGATGAGAGCGATTGATGCCGCAGTTGCGGTGCTGGAAAAAGAAGGCATTACCACCGCCTTCGGCGTGCCCGGTGCCGCCATCAACCCGCTGTACTCGGCTTTGCGCCGCGCCGGCAACATCAGCCACGTGCTGGCCCGCCACGTGGAAGGCGCCTCCCACATGGCCGAAGGCTACACGCGTGCCGAACCGGGCAACATCGGTGTGTGTATCGGCACCTCGGGCCCCGCGGGCACCGACATGATCACCGGCCTGTACTCGGCCTGGGCCGATTCGATTCCCATCCTCTGCATCACCGGTCAAGCACCGCGCGCCCGCCTGTACAAGGAAGATTTCCAGGCCGTCGATATTGAATCGATCGCCAAGCCAGTCACCAAGTGGGCCGTCACCGTCCGCGAACCGGCGCTGGTGCCGCGCGTGTTCCAGCAGGCATTCCACCTGATGCGCTCGGGCCGCCCGGGCCCGGTGCTGATTGACCTGCCGTTCGACGTGCAAGTCGCCGAGATCGAGTTCGACCCCGACACCTACAGCCCGCTGCCGGTCTACAAGCCCGCAGCCACGCGTGCCCAGGCCGAGCGCGCCATCGAGATGCTGTGCGAAGCCGAGCGCCCGCTGCTGGTGTGCGGCGGCGGCGTGATCAACGCCGATGCGGCCAAGCTGATGGTCGAGTTTGCCGAGCTGGTGAACGTGCCCGTGGTCCCGACCCTGATGGGCTGGGGCGTGCTGGCCGATGACCACCCGCTCAACGCCGGCATGGTCGGCCTGCAGACGTCGCACCGCTACGGCAATGCCACGCTGCTGGCGTCGGACTTCGTGTTCGGCATCGGCAACCGCTGGGCCAACCGCCACACCGGCAGCGTCGACGTGTACACCAAGGGCCGCAAGTTCATCCATGTCGATATCGAACCGACCCAGATCGGCCGCGTGTTCGGTCCGGACCTGGGCATCGTGTCGGATGCCAAGGCGGCGCTGGAGAAGTTCATTGAAGTCGCGTGCGAGCTGAAGGCCGCCGGCAAGCTGCCGTGTCGCAAGAGCTGGAACGCCGACGTGCAGAAGCGCAAGCGCACGATGCAGCGTCGCTCGGACTTCGACAACGTGCCCATCAAGCCGCAGCGCGTGTACCGCGAGATGAACCAGTACTTCCCGCGCGACGTGCGTTACGTGAGCACGATCGGCCTGTCGCAGATTGCCGCTGCGCAGTTCCTGTCGGTCAATCAGCCGCGCCACTGGATCAACTGCGGCCAGGCCGGCCCGCTGGGCTGGACGATTCCCGCCGCGATTGGCGTGAAGGTGGCCTCGCCCAACAGCGACGTCGTTGCCATCTCGGGTGACTACGACTTCCAGTTCATGATCGAAGAGATGGCGGTGGCCGCGCAGTTCAAGGTGCCGTACATCCACGTGGTGGTGAACAACTCGTACCTGGGCCTGATCCGCCAGGCACAGCGCAACTTCGACATGGACTACTGCGTCCAGCTCGCCTTCGACAACGTCAACTCGCCGGAAGTGAACGGCTACGGCGTGGACCACGTGAAGGTCGTGGAAGGCCTGGGTTGCAAGGCGATCCGCGTGTTCAAGCCGGAAGACATCGAACCCGCCTTCGCGCAGGCTCGCCTGCTGATGGCGGAGTTCTCGGTGCCGGTGATGGTGGAAGTGATTCTCGAGCGCGTGACGAACATCGCCATGGGCACCGAGATCGACAACGTGGTCGAGTTTGAAGAGGTGCTCGACCTGGAAGACACCGTCACGGAAGCCGAAGGCGTCACCGCATAAAGACGGCGCGCCTGTCCCTCACCGTCCGATAAAAGGAGAAACCATGACAAAGCTGGCAGCCAACCTGACCATGCTCTTCAACGAGCAGGCCTTCCTCGACCGCTTCGAAGCCGCCGCGCGTGCGGGCTTCCGTGGTGTGGAGTTCCTGTTTCCCTACGCGTTCCACGCAGACCAGATTGCGGATCGCCTGAACCGCTTCCAGCTTGATCTGGTGCTGCACAACCTGCCGGCCGGTAACTGGGACGGCGGCGAGCGCGGCATCGCCGTGCTGCCGGATCGCGTGGGCGAGTTTCAGGACGGCGTGGGCGAGGCGATCAAGTACGCCAAGGTGCTCGGCGTGAAGCAACTCAACTGCTTGGTGGGCATTCGCCCGGAAGGTGTGAGCGAAGACGTTGCGCGAAAGACGCTGGTGGAGAACCTGAAGTTTGCGGCCAAGGCACTGAAGGCCGAGAAGATCGATCTGCTGATCGAACCGATCAACACGTTTGATATTCCGGGCTTCTACCTGAGTCGCACGCAGCAGGCGCTGGACCTGATCAACGACGTGGATGCGTCCAACCTGTACGTGCAGTACGACATCTATCACATGCAGCGGATGGAAGGCGAAGTGGCGAACACGCTCAAGCGCCATCTGGACAAGATCAAGCATGTGCAGTTGGCCGACAACCCGGGCCGCAATGAGCCGGGTACGGGCGAAATCAACTACCAGTTCCTGTTCCGTTGGCTGGACGAGATTGGCTACAAGGGGTGGGTGGGTTGCGAGTACAAGCCCAAGGCCGGCACGGTAGAAGGCCTCGGCTGGCGCGCTGCTCATCAGGTCGCCTGATTGTTCTGTACGCCTGGTGCCTGCGGGGTGGGTGCATCCCCTGCGGGGCCTGGCAAGCGGGGCGGACCATCGTGGTCGCCCAATACGTTACCCACATATTCAAACCAAGGAGATCCCTCACCATGGCAAACGCACTCAACCTCGGCTTCATCGGTCTCGGCATCATGGGCGCTCCCATGGCTGGCCACCTGCGCGCTGCTGGTCACACGCTGTTCGTGCACGATGTGAACCCGGCCCCCGCCGCACTGGTGGAAGCCGGCGTGACGGTCTGCACGAGCGCGGAAGAAGTCGCCAAGCGTGCCGACATCATCTTCATCATGGTGCCGGACACCCCGCACGTTGAAGCTGTGCTGTTCAGCGAAAAGGGTGTCGCCAAGGCACTGAAGGACGCAGGCAAGGACGCTGCCGCCAACAAGATCGTGGTCGACATGAGCTCGATCTCGCCGATCGCGACGAAGGACTTTGCTGCACGCATCAACAAGACTGGCGCGCAGTACCTGGACGCTCCGGTGTCGGGTGGCGAAGTGGGCGCGAAGGCGGCTTCGCTGACGATCATGGTCGGCGGTGACCAGGCTGCGTTCGACCGCGTCACGCCGCTGTTCCAACTGATGGGCAAGAACATCACGCTGGTGGGCGGCAACGGTGACGGCCAGACCACCAAGGTCGCCAACCAGATCATCGTGGCGCTGAACATCCAGGCCGTGTCGGAAGCGCTGCTGTTTGCCTCGAAGGCGGGTGCCGACCCCGCAAAGGTGCGCCAAGCGCTGATGGGCGGCTTTGCCAACTCGCGCATTCTGGAAGTGCACGGTGAGCGCATGGTCAAGCGCACGTTCGATCCGGGCTTCCGCATCGAACTGCACCAGAAGGATCTGAACCTGGCCCTGCAAGGCGCCAAGGCACTGGGCGTGGCCCTGCCGAACACGGCCACCGCGCAAGAGCTGTTCAACACCTGCGCCGCCAACGGTATGGGCAAGCAAGATCATTCGGCACTGTGCCGCGCGATCGAGATCATGTCGAACCACGACATCGCTTAAATGCGCGCCTAAGTTGTGTGCACTGTCGCCGCCTTCGGGCGGTGGCAGCTTCTTTGTAGTCTCCATGCTTTCTGCCATGCACCACGACCAACCTGCCCAGGCCGCCTTGCGCGCCGCCGTGCCCAACCCGTCGCCGCGCGCGCTGCTGCGTGGCTTGTTCGATACCGCGGTGGCTGCGGTCAGTGCTGCGCAGTGTCTGCCCGCCTTCCTGCCGGAGCCGCCGCGCGGTCGCACGATCGTCATCGGTGCCGGCAAGGGCGCCGCGGCAATGGCCGAAGCGGTGGAGCAGCACTGGAAGGGCGAGCTGTCGGGCTTGGTCGTTACGCGCTATGAACACGGCCGTGCGCCGGGCACCACGGGTCGAATCGAAGTCGTTGAGGCTTCGCACCCGGTGCCCGATGCAGCCGGCCAACGCGCTGCGCAGCGCATGGTCGAGCTGCTCGATGGCCTGACGGAAGACGACCTCGTGCTGTGCCTGATCTCGGGCGGTGGCTCGGCGCTGCTGGCTGCGCCGGCCGAAGGCCTGACGCTGGCCGACAAGCAGACCGTCAACCGCGCGCTGCTCAAGAGCGGCGCGAGCATCGGCGAGATGAACTGCGTGCGCAAGCACCTGTCGTCGATCAAGGGCGGCCGCCTGGCGCTGGCCTGCGCACCAGCGCGCGTGGAGACGCTGCTGATCTCCGACATTCCCGGTGATGATCCGACGCTCATCGCCAGCGGCCCGACGCTGCCGGACGCGGCCACCTGCGCAGATGCGCTGGCTGTCATCAACAAGTACGGCATCGACGTGCCGGAAGCGGTGCGCCGTCATCTGGAAACCGGCGCGGGCGAAACGCCCAAGCCCGGCGATGCGCGTTTCGAAGGTCATCGCAGCCACGTTATCGCCACCGCGCAGCACGCGCTGGAAGCGGCGGCCGCACAGGCACGTGCACTTGGTTACGAAGCGCACATCCTGTCGGACAGCATCGAAGGTGAAGCGCGCGATGTGGCGGAAGTGCATGCCGGCATCGTGCGGCAGATCGTGGCGCGCAATCAGCCGTTCACCAAGCCGTGCGTGATTCTGTCGGGCGGTGAAACCACCGTCACCGTGCGTGGCAACGGGCGCGGTGGGCGTAACGCCGAGTTCCTGCTCGCGCTGGGCGTGGCGCTCGACGGTCTGCCGGGTGTGCATGCGATTGCGTGCGATACCGATGGCATCGATGGCTCGGAAGACAACGCTGGTGCGATTCTTACGCCAGACAGTCTTGCCCGTGCCGAGGCGCTCGGTTTGAAGCCGAAGCAATTGCTCGACAACAACGATGGGTATGGGTTCTTCGACGCGCTCGGGGACTTGATTGTGACCAAGCCGACCCGGACTAACGTGAATGATTTTCGAGCGATTTTGATTACTGGGTGAGGTTGGATCAGGGATGGATTGATGTTGTTGGTCCATCCCTTGTTTCATCCCCTGCCGGGGCTGACTCACTTTTCTTTGTCTTGCCAAAGAAAAGTAAGCAAAAGAAAGGCGCGCCCGAGATGGCGACTTCCCCTTGAATTTATGTCGCAAGGAGGGGAAGGGGAAAACTCGCTTCGCTCAAACAGTTCCCCTTCCTTTTTCCTCCTTGCAACAGAAATTCAAGGCGCCATCAAGGGCTCCAACGGCCAAACAGTCGAAGCACAACGGCAGTAGCAAACAGCAGCACAACGCGAAGCAACGCGAGCAACACAGCAATAAGCAAGAGCCATCCAGGGCAGCACACCGATGGTGTGGCCTTTGACTTTCCTGCCCTAGATGGCGCCTTGAATTTGTGTAAGCGGGCGGAAAAAAGATGGGGAACTGTCTGAGCGAAGCGAGTTTTCCCCGTCTCCGCCCGGTTACGCAAATTCAAGGAGGGGGTCGCCATCTCGGGCGCGCCTTTCTTTGCTTACTTTCTTTGGCAAGACAAAGAAAGTGAGTCGCCCCCGGCAGGGGGTGAAAGGGAGGTGGACCACCAAGGTCCAAACAAACCAAACAACCCCACCGGAGCAACCCAAAGTGCGCCGCTTCCGCAACACCAAAATCCTCGCCACCCTCGGCCCCGCCAGCAGCGATAAGGAAACCATCCGCGCCCTGTTCGACGCCGGCGCCGACGTCTTCCGCCTGAACTTCAGCCACGGCTCGCACGAAGACCACCGCAAGCGCTACGACGCCGTGCGCGCCGTGGAATCCGAGACCGGTCGCCCCATCGGTATCCTCGCCGACATGCAAGGCCCGAAGCTGCGCATCGGCACGTTTGCCGAAGGCCGCGTCGTGCTCAAGAACGGCGATCGCTTCGTGCTTGACCGCGACCCCGCGCCGGGCGATGTCACGCGCGTGCACCTACCGCACCCGGAACTGTTCGCCGCCGCTGCACCGGGCCAATCGCTGTTGCTCGACGACGGCAAGATCCGCCTGGCTGTGGAAGCTGCGGACCCGACAGCCATCGTCACCCGCGTGGTGGATGGCGGCCCGCTGTCCGACCGCAAGGGCGTGAACGTGCCCGATGCCGTGATCCCCATCCCCGCCCTCACCGAGAAAGACCTGCGCGATCTGGATTTCGCGCTGTCGCTGGGGGTGGACTGGATTGCGCTCTCGTTCGTGCAGCGTGCCGAAGACGTGATCGCCGCGCGCGAGATCATTGGTGACCGCGCCGGCCTGCTCGCCAAGATCGAGAAGCCCGCCGCGCTGCTGCACCTGGAAGACATCGTGCAGGCCTCCGACGCGCTGATGGTGGCGCGCGGTGACCTGGGCGTGGAGCTGCCGCCCGAGCGCGTGCCTGGCGTGCAGAAGCGCATCCTGCGCATCGCGCGTCAGCATGGCAAGCCGGTGGTCGTCGCCACGCAGATGCTGGAATCGATGATCGAAGCGCCGGTGCCCACACGTGCGGAAGCGTCCGACGTAGCCACCGCCGTGTACGACGGCACCGACGCGGTGATGCTCTCGGCCGAATCGGCCAGCGGTAAACACCCGGTGGCGGCGGTCAGCATCATGAACCGCATCATTGCCGAGACCGAGCGCGACCCGCTGTACCGCAACCTGATCGACGCGCAGCACCAGGCCCCGTTGCCGACGCGTCAGGATGCCATCTGCGCAGCCCTGCGCGATGTGACGCACATCCTCGGCGCGGTGGCGACCGTGACGTACACCTCCAGCGGCAAGACGAGCCTGCGTGCCGCACGCGAGCGTCCGCTGGCGCCCATCGTGAGCCTCACGCCGCGCCTGGATACGGCACGGCGCCTCGCCATCGCGTGGGGCGTGCATAGCACGGTCAGCCCCGATGTGAACAACGTGGATGAAATGGTGGATGCGGCGTGCCGCGCCGCCGCGCGGGAAGGCTTTGCCGTGTCGGGCGATCAGATTGCCATCACGGCAGGCATGCCGTTCGGGCAAGCGGGTTCGACCAACCTGCTGCGCCTGGCCGAGATCTGGCCGCAGACGCAGGCGACCGCACAAACGGAAACCACCATGTTGCAGCCCGAGCCGGTCACCGCCTGACGTCGGTCAGACCACCTTGGAATAGCGCGGGACGAAGTTGACGGGCTTGCCTTCAGCCTCGACCGCGCGCTCGGTGCCGGCGGCCTGCAAATGCGCGTCGAACACCATGGCGATGCGCCGCACAAGCAGCCGCCCCTGCGGCGTGATGACGATGCGCTCATCGCCCACCTTCACCAGGCCGGCGTCTTCCAGCGGCGCCAGCGCCTTCAGCTCACCGGCGAAGGTGCGCTTGAAGTCCAGGCCGTGTCGTGCGCCAAACGCGCGCATGTCCAGCTCGAACCCGCACATCAGCTCGCCGATCAGCGCGCGGCGTACGTGGTCATCGGGCGTGAGCGACATGCCGCGCAGTACCGCCAGCTCATCCGCGTCGATGCGCGCGTAGTACGCGTCGAGGTCCTTTTCGTTCTGCGCATACACATCGCCCACGCGGCTGATGGCGGATACGCCAAAGGCCAGCATGTCGCAATCGGCATGCGTGGAGTAGCCTTGGAAGTTGCGTTGCAGCCGCCCCTCGCGCTGTGCCACGGCCAGCGCATCGTCGGGCCGCGCGAAGTGGTCCATGCCAATGTAGACATAGCCCTCAGAGACAAGGCGCTCCACCGTCATCGCCAGCAGGTCGAGCTTCTCATCAGCGGTGGGCAACGTGAGCATGTCGATGCGGCGTTGCGGCTTGAACAGATGTGGCAGGTGCGCGTAGCTGTAGACGGAGAGCCGGTCCGGCGCCATTTCCAGCACGCGGTCCAGCGTGGTGCTGAAGGTCTTTATGCGCTGATGCGGCAGGCCGTAGATCAAGTCAAAGCTGATCGACTCAAAACCAAGGCGCCGAGCGCTGTCGACCACGCGGCGCGTCTCTTCCACGCTTTGCATGCGATGGACGGCGCGCTGCACCTCGGGGTCAAAGTCTTGAATGCCGAGGCTCGCACGATTGAAGCCGATCTCGGCCAGGACTTGCAGCGTGGCGTCATCTGCGTGGCGCGGGTCAAGTTCGACAGAGATCTCACCGTCGCTGGCCAGATCGAAATGCCGGCGGGTGGCCGCCATGACGGCGCGCATTTCATCGTGGGCAAGGAATGTGGGCGTGCCGCCGCCCCAGTGCAGCTGCGTTACGCGGCGCAGCGGGCCGATCTGGTCGGCCACCAGGGCCATCTCGCGCGCGAGTGTCTGCACGTAGCGTGCGCTGCGCGAGCGATCTTTTGTGATGACCTTGTTGCAGCCGCAGTAGTAGCAAAGGTTCGCGCAGAACGGCA
>CBJMVH010000084.1:0-17121 GCA_966433195.1 uncultured Ralstonia sp. | reverse complement strand
GCCACGAGCGCCAGGCGGTGCGTTTCCCGCTTGAGCACCGGCAGGCAGTAGTAATGCGGGCGGATGCCACCAACGAACAGCGCGTTGCGGTTGTACAGCAGGTGGTGCGCGGTGATGGTCGCGCCAACCGGCCCTTCCGCGTCGCGCACGTACTCAGCGGCGTGCTTGGTGGTGATGTGCTCGAACACGACCTTCAGTTCGGGGAAATCGCGGCGCAGCGGCAGCATCACCGTGTCGATGAAGACGGCTTCGCGGTCGAAGATATCGACGGTCGGGTCGGTCACTTCGCCGTGCACGAGCAGCGGCATGCCGACTTCCTGCATCGCTTCGAGCGTCTTGGCGCAGCGGCGCAGGTCGGTCACGCCGGCATCGCTGTTGGTGGTGGCACCGGCCGGATACAGCTTCACGCCGTGGATGAAGCCGCTGGCCTTGGCCTCGCGGATGACTTCGGGCGACGTGTTGTCGGTCAGGTACAGCGTCATCAGCGGCTCGAACTGCGTGCCAGCGGGCAGTGCGGCGAGGATGCGATCACGATACGCGCGCGCCTGCGCGGTGGTCGTCACCGGCGGCTTGAGGTTCGGCATGATGATCGCCCGGCCGAACTGGCGTGCGGTGTCGCCCACCACATCGGCGAGCGCATCGCCATCGCGCAGGTGCAGGTGCCAGTCATCGGGGCGAACGATTGTGAGAGTGTCGGTCATGGTGATGCAGCCTTCAGATGCGGAATGCAGATTCAAAGAATGAGGATGACGCGGTAGTCATTCACGTTGGTGCGCGTCGGGCCGGTGACGATCAGGTCATCGGCGGCGGCGAAGAAACCGTAGGCATCGTGTGCGTCCAACGCGGCGCGGGCCGCGACGCCCTTGGCGGCAGCGCGATTGATGGACGCGGGGTCGAGCAGCGCGCCCGCATTGTCCTCCGATCCGTCGATGCCGTCTGTATCGGCGGCGAGGGCGTAGACGTTATCCATGTCTTCAAGCGTGACGCCGAGCGAGAGCAGAAACTCGGCGCAGCGCCCGCCACGGCCGCCGGTCAGGCCCGGTGGAATCGTCACCGTGCATTCGCCGCCGGAGATGAGTGCGATAGGCGTTGCAAACGGCGTACCGTGCTGGCGGATTTGCCGCGCCAGCGCGCTGTACACCTGGGCGACTTCGCGTGCCTCGCCAGTCACGGTGTCGCCGAGGATGGCCGTGTGGATGCCGCGCGACGCAAACACCTGCGCGCCAGCCTGCAGGCTCTGCTGCGCCGTGGCGATCACGTGGTTGGTGACACGCGCGAAGCAGGCATCGCCGGGCTTGGGCGTTTCGGCGATCTCGCCACGCGCGCCGCGCCCCAGATGCGCGTGCACGGTATCGGGCACCTCGGCGCCCCAGCGCTGGAGGATGGCCAGCGCATCGGCGTAGGTGCTCGGATCCGGCACGGTGGGGCCACTGGCGATGGCGCTTGGGTCATCGCCAGCTACGTCGGAGACGATCAGCGTGGTCACCGGCGCCCGCGACGCGGCAGCCAGCCGCCCACCCTGGATGCGCGAGAGGTGCTTGCGCACGATGTTCATGTCGGTGATCGGCGCGCCGCAGCGCAGCAGCTCACGCGTCACCGCTTTCAGATCGGCCATGGGGATGCCCTCTGCCGGCAACGACAACAGGCTGGAGCCACCGCCTGACACGAGGACGATCAGCCGGTCGCTCTCGGTGAGCGCCGCGACGCGATCGAGAATCTCCTGCGCAGCCTGTTCACCCGCCTCATCCGGCACCGGGTGGCCAGCTTCGATCACGCGGATGTGCTCAGTCGGCAGGCCATGCGCATAGCGCGTAACGACCACCCCTTCGATCTGCGCGCGGCCAGCGTACGCCTGCTCGACGGCCAGCGCCATCGACGCAGCGGCCTTGCCGGCGCCCACTACGAGCGTCTTGCCACCGGCATGCGGCGGCGGCAAAAAACCGGCGACGATCTTCAGCGGATCGGCCGCTGCCACGGCGGCAGCGTAGCTCTCCAGCAGCAGAGCGCGGGCGGCGGAACGGTCGAGCTTCATGGGTGTGGAGTCGGATTAAGCGGCAATGGGGATGCTGGTGGCCTGCGGCATGTGCGCAACGGCCGCAGCCGGACACGACGCCGTGAGGATGAAGGCGCTTGGCACCCCCGGCAGCCGGCAGGATAATGACTATTTTATTGCATCCGACTTTTACCCCACCATGTGCCAGCTGCTAGGCATGAACTGCGCCGAACCCACCGATGTGACGTTCTCGTTCACCGGGTTCGCCGCGCGCGGTGGCGTGACTGACCACCATGCCGACGGCTTCGGCGTCGCCTTCTTCGAAGACAAGGCCTGCCGGCTCTTCATCGACAACCAGTCGGCCGGGACCTCGCCGGTGGCGGAATTGGTCAAGCGCTACCCGATCAAGTCCAAGAACGTCATCTCGCACATCCGCAAGGCGACGCAGGGTACGGTGCGGCTGGAAAACTGCCACCCGTTCATGCGCGAGCTGTGGGGTCGGCACTGGATCTTCGCGCACAACGGCGACTTGAAGAATTTTTCGCCGTTCCTCTCGGGCGTCTATCAGCCTGTGGGAGATACGGACAGCGAACTCGCGTTCTGCTACATCATGCAGTCGTTGCGCAAACGGTTTCCGGGGTCGCAGCCGCCGCTCAACGAGCTGTTCTACGCGCTGTCGGACATCACCAAGGAAATCACCCGCTACGGCGTGTTCAACTTCCTGCTGTGCAACGGGCAGGCGCAGTTCGCGCATTGCTCGACGCGGCTGTATTACATCGTGCGGCAATGGCCGTTCTCGACGGCGCATCTGATCGACGCCGACATGACGATCGACTTCGCCAAATACACCACGCCCGCCGACCGCGTGGCCGTCATCGCTACCGCGCCGCTCACCGATAACGAAGTCTGGACCCAGTTCGTGCCCGGCGAGTTGCTGATGTTCGAATCGGGCCAGGCCACCATGGCGACTAAGGTGCCGATTCCGGAAGCGGTGCAGATTTCCAACGCAGCCAACACGGCCTGCACCTGATACGATCGCCGCGCAACAAAAAGCCGCTCCTGAGAGCGGCTTTTCTTTTGCCTAAACCCTGCGCTCAATGCGACAGGATCTTCGACAGGAATTGCTTGGCGCGGTCCGAACGGGCGTCGATGTTGCCGAAGAACTCTTCCTTCTCGCAGTCCTCGACGATGCGGCCCTGGTCCATGAAGATCACGCGGTTGGCAACCTTGCGGGCGAAACCCATTTCGTGGGTCACGCACATCATGGTCATGCCTTCCTTGGCCAATTCCACCATCACGTCGAGCACTTCGTTGACCATTTCCGGGTCCAGCGCGGAGGTCGGCTCGTCGAACAGCATACAGATCGGGTCCATCGACAGGGCGCGCGCAATGGCCACGCGCTGCTGCTGACCGCCCGACAACTGGCCCGGGTACTTGGCAGCATGCGCCTTCAGGCCCACGCGCTCCAGATACTTCAGCCCCTTGGCGGTGGCCTCTTCCTTCGAACGGCCCAGCACCTTCTGCTGCGCGATCGTCAGGTTGTCGGTAATCGACAGGTGCGGGAACAGTTCAAAGTTCTGAAACACCATGCCCACGCGCGAACGCAGCTTCGGCAGGTTGGTGCCCTTCGCCCCCACGGACGTACCGTCGACGAGGATCTCGCCCTTCTGGAACGGCTCCAGCGCGTTGACGGTCTTGATGAGCGTGGACTTGCCCGAACCCGACGGGCCGCACACCACCACCACCTCGCTCTTCTTCACGCTGGTGGTGCAGTCGGTCAGCACCTGAAACTGGCCATACCACTTGGAAACGTTCTTGATCTCGATCATTGGGTCACCTTCTTCTGAAGTCGCTTCACCAGCACGGAGGCGCCGAAGCAGATCACGAAATAGCACAAGCCGGCAAACAGCAGCAGCTCGACGATACGGCCGTCGCGCTCACCAATGTTGTATGCCTGCGTAAAGAAGTCCGACAGCGCGCTCACATACACCAGCGACGTATCCTGGAACAGGACGATGGCTTGCGTGAGGAGCAGCGGAATCATGTTGCGGAACGCCTGCGGCAGGATCACCAGACGCATGGCCTGGCCGTACGTCATGCCCATCGCATAGGCGGCGAACATCTGCCCACGCGACACGCTCTGGATACCGGCGCGGATGATCTCCGAGTAGTACGCCGCCTCGAACAGCGCGAAGGCGACCAGCGCGGACGTCATGCGCATGTCGGTGGCCGGCGACAGGTTGAAGATCTTCTGCAGCACCTGCGGCACGATCAGGAAGAACCACAGCAGCACCATCACCAGCGGGATGGAGCGGAAGAGGTTCACATACCCCTGCCCGAACCACTGCAGCGGCTTGATGCCCGACAGGCGCATCATCGCCAGCAGCGTGCCCCAGACGATGCCGACCAGAATGGCCGTGCCCGTGATCTCCAACGAGAGCAGCATGCCCTCGCCGAGCACGCGCATGTTGTCGGCGTTGATGGACGAGAAATCGAAGTGATAAGCCATGAAGAGTCCTCGCCCTGTTACTTGCCGCCGATGAAGCCAGGCAGGCGGGAACGTGCTTCCACCCAGCGCATCAGGCCCATTACGGTCAGGTTGATCAGCATGTACATCAGCGTCACGGCGATGAACGATTCATACGGCTGCGCGGTGTAGTCCACCAGCTGACGGCCTTGCGCAGCCAGCTCGAGCAAACCGATGGTCGATGCCACGGCGGAGTTCTTGAAGATGTTCAGGAATTCCGAGGTGAGCGGCGGCACGATGATGCGGAACGACATCGGCAGCATCACGTAGCGATACGTCTGCGCGAGCGTAAAGCCCATCGCCAAGCCGGCGTTACGTTGGCCACGCGGCAGCGAGTTGATGCCCGAGCGCACCTGCTCGCACACGCGCGCCGCGGTAAAGGTACCGAGGCACAGCATTGCGCTCAGGAACATCGACGTGTTGGGGTTCATCTGCTTGATGTAGTCGCCGCCCGGCACGAGTTCGGGCATGACGAAATACCAGATGAAGAGCTGCACGATCAGCGGAATGTTGCGGAACAGTTCCACATACGCTGCGGCAAAGCCGGACAGCCACTTGTTCGGCACGGTCCGGAGCACGCCCAGCACGGAGCCGATGACCAGGGCGATGATCCAGGCGGAGAGACCGAGCACGACGGTGGTCTTCAAGCCCGACAGCAGCCAGTCGAGATAGGTCTGATTCTGGGCGGCTTCCGTAAAGAAGACGCCCCAGTTCCAGTGGTAATTCATGATGGTTCCCTCTGCGCCTGCCCCCTCCTGCTGCGCGTCCTGATCTTGGCTTGCGATGCGCGCCACGCGCGTTGTGTGGCGAGCTTCCCAGGCCAACGTCGGGCCAAATCGCTACGGACGGGAACAGACTCCTAAAAAGAAACGGAAGGGTGATGACCTGTTGACCGGTCTTTGCCTTCCGTTTCGATGACGCTTCTTTCAGGCCCGTTGAGGGAGCCGATCAGTCAAGAGCCTTGTCGTTCGGGTTCTTGATCAGCGCCTTCATGTCGTCCGACAGCGGGAAGTCCATGTTCACGCCCTTCGGCGGAACCGGCTGCTCGAACCACTTCTTGTACTCGGCGTTGATCGTGCCGTCCTTCATCATGCCGGCAATGGTCTTGTCGGCCAGTGCCTTGAACGGCTTGTCATCCTTGCGGACCATGCAGCCATAGGCTTCGCGCGATTGCGGCTTGGCCACAACCACCCAGTCAGCCGGGTTCTTGGCCTTGGCGCGCTCACCGTACAGCAGCGCGTCGTCCATCATGAAGGCAACGGCGCGGCCCGATTCCAGCGTCAGGAACGACTGGCCGTGGTCCTTCGTGCTGATGATGTTCATGCCCAGCTGCTTTTCGTCGTTCATCTTGCGCAGCAGGCGCTCCGATGTCGTGCCAGCGGTGGTCACAACGTTCTTGCCCTTCAGGTCAGCCCAATCCTTGATGCCCGAATCCTTCTTCACCATGATGCGCGTGCCGATGATGAAGATGGTGTTCGTGAACGACACCTGCTTCTGACGCTCGAGGTTGTTCGTGGTCGAGCCGCACTCCAGATCGATGGTGCCGTTCTGCAGCAGCGTGATACGGTTCTGCGAAGTGACCGGGATCTCGTTGATCTTCAGATCTTTCAGGCCCAGTTGCTTCTTCACGTCCTCGGCGATCTTGGTGGCAACGTCGTACGAATAGCCGATCGTGCGGACACCGCCGACGTTGTAGCTGAACGGAATCGACGAATCGCGTACGCCCAGCGTGATGGTGCCGGTGTCTTTGATCTTCTTCAGCGTACCAGTCAGCTCTTCTGCGTGCGCAGCGCCGCCGAATGTACCCACAGCGACACCAACAGCAGCAAGCACAGTTGCCAGCTTGGCGAGGTTCATGAAAGTCTCCTTTTGACCATGAAAGAGAAAGACGGGACTGTACCAAAAAACATATGGCGACAGTATTGGTGTTGCCACTACATCGTTGAATCGAACGGAGTTTTCGCCCCTGGCGCGGCCTTGCGGCGACGCTGTATTCCGAGCCATCGGACACGTTTTGGCGCCTTTCCGGAAAACCGGAAACGTCACGCAGCCGCCATTTGCCGATCGACTCTGCACGATCGGCACACAAGTGCGATCGCTTGAGCGGTCAGCCGCCAACTACTCAGGAAAACCAAAGGGAGAATCGTCTGCCCGATGTGCGCTCTCTGTCGCTTACACGAACCCGACTGGAGGATAGAAGGGCGACGACGTCATTGACGCAGCCGCCCTTCCCATGGTGCGGTGTCCCGGGACGTTATGGTCCGCCCCATGAACACCGGCTTTCTTCAACCGTCGCGCATGGCCGCCTGATCGGCAGCGACGCGATAGACCGGAGCAGCGCCCTGATGGAGCACCGCACCGGTATTGATCAGCGCGTCGCCGATCAGGGGTACAGACCGCGCTCTTGGCGGGCCTGCAGAATCCGCGTGCAGGCGATGATGAACGCCGCCGTACGCAGAGTAACCTTGTTGTCCTGAGCCACCTGCCAGATGGCGCGGAACGCGTCTTGCATGATCCGTACCAGGCGCTGGTTGATCTCGTCTTCAGTCCAGAAGAAGCTCGAGAAATCCTGCACCCACTCGAAATAGCTGACCGTCACGCCACCGGCGTTGGCGATCACGTCCGGGCAGACCAGGATGCCCTTGTCGCGCAGGATGTCATCGGCTTCGGGCGTCGTGGGGCCGTTTGCACCTTCCACGACAATCTTTGCCTTGATATGGGGCGCGTTCTTGGCCGTGATCTGGCCTTCCAGCGCAGCCGGAATCAGGAATTCGCAATCCAGCGCCCAGAAATCGTCCGGCGAGACCGTTTCGGCGGCAAAGCCGGCCACGCTGCCATTGTGGTCAACGTGCGAGATGAGCGCATCCACGTCCAGGCCGTTGCCGTTGAACACGATGCCCTTGTGGTCCTGCACGGCAATGACCTTCGCGCCAGCGTCATGGAACAGCTTGGCGGCCACGCTACCCACGTTACCGAAGCCCTGCACGACCACGCGTGCGCCCTTGACGTCGATGCCGAGGTTGCGTGCGGCTTCGCTGCCGACCACGAACACGCCGCGGCCGGTGGCTTCACGACGGCCCAGGCTACCGCCCAGGGCGATCGGCTTGCCGGTCACCACGCCGGTGGCGGTGGCGCCTTCGTTCATGGAGTACGTGTCCATCATCCACGCCATGATCTGCGCGTTGGTGTTCACGTCCGGTGCGGGGATGTCCTTGTTCGGGCCGATGATGATGCCGATCTCGCTCGTGTAGCGGCGGGTCAGGCGTTCCAGTTCACCGGAAGACAGCTTGCGCGGGTCAACGCGGATACCACCCTTGGCACCGCCGTACGGCACGTTCACGGCCGCATTCTTCACCGACATCCATGCGGACAGGGCCATCACTTCCGACAGCGTCACGTCTTGGTGGAAACGCACACCGCCCTTGCCCGGGCCGCGCGACGTGTTGTGCTGCACGCGATAGCCTTCGAAGTGGGCGATGCGGCCGTCATCCATCTGGATGGGCACATCGACGATCAGTGCGCGCTTGGGGCGCTTGAGGGTTTCAACCCAACGTGCGAGCGAGCCGAGATAGGGGGTGACCCGATCGACCTGCTGCAGATAGATGCCCCACGGGCCGAGGTTGTCGGCCGGCAGATAGGACGGGATGGCGTGCTGAAGTGTCGACGGTGATGCGACGTTGGACATGGATGTCTTCCTCTCTAGACCTGGGTAAGGTCCTCTTGGTCCCACAAAATGCTCGCCAGCTTAGGGACCGGCCGGAACGAAATCCAATGCCGTTTTTACATCGGGTTATGCATATGGCGCATAACCATCATGACGAAAGTTGATCCCTCTTGGACGCGCCCCCTTAGCCGCCCAGCGCCGTCCACAGCGCGTCGATCAACTCGCGTTTTCGCTTGGACTGCGGATGCCGGCGGTCGTGGGCGCCCGTTTGCGGATGTTCACGGTAGAGCCGGATTTCCATTTCGATGGATAACGTGCCGCCACCCTTGCCTTCTGCTCGCACCAGCCGCCCGGCGGCAACCTCGTCGCGCACCGCGCTCTCGGGCAGGAAAGCCACGCCGTGGCCCGCCAGCGCCATCACCTTGAGCGCCTCGGCCATGTCGGTCTCATAGCATTTATCGAGCAACGGCGCCACCTGCGAGTTTTCCAGCAACACATCGACCATGCGACCCAGGAAGGCGTTGGGCGTGTAGCTGAGGTAGGCAATCGGCTTGCGCGCAGCCGGTGCCAGCCGGTAGATCGGCCGCCCGCTGGCATCGGGCTTGGAAAACGGCGATAGCCGCTCGGTGCCCAGCACCAGCATGTCGTAGCGCGTCGGGTCCAGCTGGATCATCTGCCGCGCGTGGTGATAGACCATGACGAGATCGCAACCGCCTTCCACCAGCGTCATCACCGCATCGTGCACGTTGAGCGCGCGCAGCCGGCACTGCAGCTTGCCGACCTTCTCCTCCACCTGCGCAAGCCAACCGGGAAAGAACGTGAGCGACAGCGTGTGCGGCACCGCAAAGTCGATCGTCGATGCGCTTGCCGGGCGCTGGCCGCGCATCAGCGCGCGTGTTTCGCTCACCTGCGCGAGCATCGCCAGCGCCTGCTCGTAGAAGACCTCGCCGGCGGGCGTGAGGCGTGTGGGGTAGCTTGAGCGGTCGATCAGCTCGTTGCCGAGCCACGCCTCAAGTGACTGGATGCGCCGCGAAAACGCCGGCTGTGTCACATGCCGCAATTCGGCCGAGCGCGAAAAGCTGCGCGTTTCAGCCAGGCTGATGAAGTCTTCCAGCCATTTGAGTTCCATCGCGTTTCCTCTTCCCCAACCTGCTTATGCGTTTTCCGCGTTCTCGGTTTCTTCTGCAATTCGCTCGGGCTCGCGCGCCTGCATGCGCCACATCTGCGCGTAGCGCCCTTCCGCGCGCAGCAGTTGCTCGTGTGTGCCGCGCTCGATGATGCGGCCGTGCTCCATCACCAGAATCTGATGCGCGCGCACGATGGTCGAGAGCCGGTGCGCAATCACGAGGGTGGTGTGGTTCTGCGCGAGGCTCATCAGCTCTTCCTGGATGGCGTGCTCGGTGCGCGAGTCCAGCGCGGAAGTCGCCTCGTCGAACACGAGAATCGGCGGACGCTTGAGCAATGTCCGCGCAATCGCCACCCGCTGCTTTTCGCCGCCAGAGAGCTTGAGCCCGCGCTCGCCCACCTGCGTGTCATAGCCATCGGGCAGCGATTCGACAAAGTGGTGGATCTGTGCAGCGCGGGCGGCGGCGATCACCTCTTCCCGCGTTGCATCGGGCCGGCCGTAGGCGATGTTGTAGTAGATGCTGTCGTTAAAGAGCACCGTGTCTTGCGGAACGATGCCAATGGCCGCGCGCACGCTGGCTTGAGTGACATCGCGCAAGTCCTGGCCGTCGATCTGGATCGCGCCGGACTTCACGTCGTAGAAGCGGAACAGCAAACGTGCGAGCGTCGACTTGCCCGAGCCGCTCTGCCCCACCACGGCCGTGGTTGTGCCGGCCGGGATCGTGAAATCCACATCGAACAGAATCTGCCGTTTGTCTTCGTAGCTGAAGTCCACGTGCGCGAAGCGGACTTCGCCGGCATGCACGGCCAGCGGCTGGGCTTCCGGTTTGTCTGCCACTTCACGGTTGGTCTGCAGCAGGGTGAACATGCGGTCCATGTCCGTCACGGCCTGCTTCAGCTCGCGGTAAATCACGCCCAGAAAGTTGAGCGGGATGTAGATCTGCAGCATCAGCGTGTTGACCAGCACGAGGTCACCCAGCGTCATGTGCCCAGCAGCCACGCCTTGCGTCGCGCGATACAGGATCAGGATTAGCGCCGTGGCCACGATGAACTGCTGGCCGAAGTTCAGGATCGACAGCGAATTCTGCGAGCGGATGGCGGCAGCCCGGTACTTCAGCAGGTTCTCGTCGTAGCGGCGCGCTTCGTATTCTTCGTTGCCGAAGTACTTGACGGTCTCGAAGTTCAGCAGCGAATCGATTGCCTTTTGGTTGGCGCGCGAATCGAGCTCATTCATCTTGCGGCGGAAGTTGGTGCGCCAGTTCGTCACCGTTACGGTAAAGACGATGTACGCCACCAGCGCGCAGAACGTGATGAAGGCAAACCACACGTCGTACTTCACGAAGAAGTACGTGATGACGAGCCCCACTTCCACCAGCGTCGGCAGGATGCTGTACAGCGAATACGAGATGAGCGATTGAATGCCGCGCGTGCCACGCTCGATGTCACGGCTCATGCCTCCAGTCTGGCGCTCCAAGTGAAACCGCAGCGACAGCGCATGCAGATGCCGAAACACCTGCAGCGCCAGCGTGCGCACGGAGCTCTCCGTCACCTTGGAAAACAAGATTTCGCGCAACTCGGAAAACAGCGACGTCGACAAGCGCAGCAGCCCGTACCCGATGATGATGCCCACCGGCACCACCAGCAGCGCGCGCGGGTCCGACGGCGATACGTTCATCGAGTCGATCAACCGCTTCATGACCATCGGCACACCCAGGTTGGCGACCTTGGCTGCGATCAGGAACGACAGCGCCAGCGCAACGCGCCACTTATACGCCAGGAGGTACGGCAGCAGGCTTTTGATGGTGCGCCAATCGCCACGGGAAGCCCCGGGCGGGGGTGGCTCAGATGAGGCGGGGAAGCGACGCATGTGGCGGTGCAATAAATTGGCGGATTGTGTATTCTCCCACCGATCACCCCGGTCCGCCGTGTGCCCGCTTTGGCCGTACCGGCCCCGCCTCAATGTAGCCCCGCCTCATCATGTCCGATACCCAAACCGCCACCGAAACCGTCACGCTGCCTGCCGACAAGCAACCCGCCGTGCGTGTGATGCCGATGCCCGCCGACGCCAACGTCCACGGCGATGTATTTGGCGGCTGGATCATGTCGCAGGTGGATATTGCGGGATCGATTCCTGCAGCGCTGCGCGCCAACGGGCGGGTCGCCACGATCGCGGTCAACTCGTTCGTCTTCAAGCAGCCCGTGTATGTGGGCGACCTGGTGAGCTTCTACGCGAGCGTGGTCAAAACAGGCCGTACTTCCATCACCGTGGATGTGGAGGTCTACGCGCAGCGTATGGGCAGCAATGGCCGCCATGCCACCGTCAAGGTCACGGAAGCCACCCTCACCTACGTCGCCACCGACGAGAGCCGCAAACCGCGCGTGCTGCCGGCGGTCTGAAACGTCCCGCCAAACAAGAAACCCGGCCTAGGCCGGGTTTTCTTTTGCGCAGAGGTTGTCGACTCAGTTGAACTTGGAGAAGTCCGGGCGGCGCTTTTCGAAGAACGCGGTGAACGCCTCACGCGCTTCGGGCGCCCGCAGCATCTCACCGAACTGCTTGCCTTCCAGCGACATGCGCGCGGCGATCTGCGGCATGGCGCCCTCCTTCATCAGCCGCTTTGTGGCGCGCAGCGATGCGGGCGGCAGCAGCGTTAGCTTGCGTGCCTGCGTGCGCACGAAAGCGTCCAACTCACCCGCCGGCACGACCTTGTTGACGAGGCCCAGCTCGCGCGCCTCGTTCGCATCAAACGGCTCGCCGAAGAGCAGCTTGTCCGCCGCACGGTGGTAGCCGGCCAGTTGCGGCAGCAGCAGGCTCGATGCCGCCTCGGGGCACAAACCCAGTTGCGCGAACGGCATCGACAGCTTGGCCGTCTCCGACGCATACACGAGATCGCAATGCAGCAGCATGGTCGTGCCCACGCCGACAGCCGCGCCGCTCACCGACGCAATCAGCGGCTTGGTCGCCGTGCTGATCGCCTTGAGGAACTGGTGCACGGGGGCGTTCTCGTCCTTGGGCGGATTCTTCATGAAGTCTTCGAGATCGTTGCCAGCCGTGAACACGCTCTCGTGCCCTGCCAGCACGATCACGCGGATGGCGGGATCGGTCTCGGCGGCCACCAGGGCATCCGCCAGCGTCTGGTACATCGCGGCGGTGATGGCGTTCTTGCGGTCCAGACGGTCGAAGGTGAGTGTGAGGACGCCGTCTGCGGCCTCGGTACGAATCGACATGAAAACTCCAGAATGAAAGCTGCGCCGCTAAATCGGCACAGGAGAGTCAGATAGATAACCGACGGAGAACGCGTTGGCCCCCACGTTCAACGCCACGGTCAGGCTCATCGGCGCGAGCAGCACTTCCACGCCGTGGTCCTGCGCGGTCCGCATCAACGCTTGCACCGGCTCCATGCGGCGCACAGTGTCGAGCGAACCGGAATACGTGATCGCCACCACGGGCGTGGCCAAGCGCTCCTCGGCGATCATGGTTTCAACATGCGCGAGCAAGCGGCGGATGCCTTCGTCGGAGCCACGCACCTTGGCGATGGCTTCGGTCTCGCCGCGGTGCATATGAATGAGCGGGCGTACGTTGAACGCCGTGCCCATCATGTAGCGGCCCCAGGTGATGCTCTTCTCGCCCTTTTGCTTGGCGCGCGTGTACATGTACAGCAATTCGTCCGGCACGAGGTAGACGTGCGAGGCATCGCGCAGGCGGTTCTCGATCACGTGCACCACGTCGCGCACCTCCGCGCCTTCGCGCAGCATGCGGGCCGCCTCGTGCACCATCAGCGCCTGGCCAGGGCCGATGGCGCCGGTGTCCACCACTGTCAGTTCGAACAAGCCGGAGCGGCCGGCATCCTTGCGCGGCTTGAAGCTCTTGGCCGTGGTGCCCACCACCGCACCGGTGGCATGGCTGTAGAAATGGCTGCGCGAGCTGGCAATCGTCAGCAGCAGTGCGCGGTCGTGTTGCGTGACAACGTGCTTGAGCAGGAAGTCCTCAATCTCGCGCTCCAGCAGCGGGATTGACTCGGCATAGTGGTCCTGCTTGTCGACGAGGTACTTGCGGTAAAGCTGCGGCAAGGCTGCCTCGTCGCGGCGATCTTCTACAAACTGATCGCCCGCACGAATGCGGAACGGTACGACGCCCAAACCCAGTTGATCGATCATCGAGCGCGGCATGTCGCATGCCGCGTCGGTCAACACGATTGTGTCTCCCATCGCGCCCTCCTCTGTATGCATCACCGGTGGCCCGGCGATGTGTCTCCTTTGTCGCGGAATCGTGGTTCCGCTTCTATCGCGTGCCCACTGACGTGGGCCGCGTTCTTCGGCGCGCTTGTTTTGTAGTGCTGTGCGCGCCTGCGCAATCATGCGTGGTGAGACGGGCGATTTACAAGCAGGGGGAAGAACTTAATCCTTCCCCCTGACGTGGGGTCACATGCGTTCGAAAATGCCCGCAGCGCCCATGCCGGTGCCGACGCACATCGTCACCATGCCGTACTTCAGGTTGCGACGGCGCAGGCCGTGCACGACGGTCGCGGCGCGGATGGCACCGGTCGCGCCCAGCGGGTGGCCCAGCGCGATTGCGCCGCCCAGCGGGTTGATCTTGCTGGTGTCCAGACCGAGATCTTGAATCACGGCCAGGGACTGCGCGGCAAACGCTTCGTTCAGCTCGATCCAGTCGATCTGATCTTGCGTCAGGCCACCGGCCTTCAGCGCCGCAGGAATCGCTTCCTTCGGGCCGATGCCCATGATCTCCGGCGGCACGCCGCGCACCGCAAACGACACGAAGCGCGCCAGCGGGGTCAGGTTGAACTGTTTGAGGATCTTTTCCGACACCAAAATCAGCGCGCCCGAGCCATCCGACGTTTGCGAGCTGTTACCCGCCGTCACGCTGCCCTTGTTGGCGAACACGGCACGCAGCTTGCCGAGGCCTTCGACGGACGTATCCGCACGCGGGCCTTCGTCCAGCGACAGCGTGCGCGTCTTGATGTCGACAGCACCCGTACCCAGGTTCGGGAACTTCTCGATGATCTCGATCGGGGTGATCTCGTCCTTGAACTCGCCGGCTTGCTGCGCGGCCAGCGCCTTCTGGTGCGACGCCAGCGAGAAGGCGTCCTGCGCCTCGCGCGAAATCTTCCATTGCTGGGCGACCTTCTCGGCGGTCAGGCCCATGCCGTAGGCGATACCGACGTTTTCGTCACGCGTGAAGATCTCCGGCGACATCGACGGCGAGTTGCCCATCATCGGCACCATGCTCATCGATTCGACACCGGCGGCGATCATCACATCGGATTCACCCACGCGGATGCGGTCGGCCGCCATGGCCACGGCGGTCAGGCCCGAGGCGCAGAAGCGGTTGACGGTCACGCCGCCCACGGTGTTCGGCAGGCCGGCCAGCAGCGCGCCGATACGCGCCACGTTCAGGCCTTGCTGCGCTTCGGGAATCGCGCAGCCGACGATGGCGTCTTCGATCAGCGCCGGGTCCAGGTTCGGCACCTGAGCGACAGCGCTCTTGAGGATGGTCGCCAGCAGGTCGTCCGGGCGCAGGTTCTTGAGCGTGCCCTTGGGCGCCTTGCCGATCGGGGAACGGGTCGCGGCGACGATGTAGGCGTCTTGCAGTTGCTTGGTCATGATGAAATTCCTTTCTCTGTCGCGGCGATTAGTTGCGCACCGGCTTGCCGGTCTGCAGCATGCCCATGATGCGTTCCTGCGTTTTGGAAGTGCCGAGCAGATCGACGAAGGCCTTGCGCTCCAGCGCCAGCAGCCATTCTTCGTCCACCAGCGCGCCGGCTTCCACGTCACCGCCGCACACGGCTTCAGCAATGCGCGAGGCGATCGTGAAGTCGTGCTGCGAGATGAAACCACCGTCACGCATGTTCACCAGCGACGCCTTGATGGTCGCAATGCCCGAACGGCCCGCCACCGGAATGCCCACCGGGCGCAGCGGCGCGCGATAGCCCGCATCCGCTAGCGCACGCACTTCGTTGCGCGCCACGTGCAGCAGTTCGTGCACGTTGAAGACGATGGTGTCGGTCGGCTGCAGGTAGCCGATTTTCTGCGCGTCCAGCGCGGAAGACGACACCTTGGCCATGGCGGCCGCCTGGAAGCGGTTGGTCAGGAATTGCAGGATGTTCGTGCTGCTTGCTGCCTGCGCCGCCTTGGCTGCTGCCAGCGCAGCTTCCTTCAGACCACCGCCCGCCGGCACCAGGCCCACGCCCACTTCCACCAGACCGACATACGTTTCCAGCGCAGCCACACGCTTGGCCGAGTGCAGCAGCAGTTCGCAGCCGCCGCCCAGCGCAATGCCCGATGCAGCGGACACGACCGGCACGCCCGCGTACTTCACGCGCATCATGCCGTCCTGGAACTTCTTGACGAACGGCTCGATGCCCTTGGCGCCGCCCATCATGAAGGCCGGCATGGCCTCCTCCAGGTTCGCACCGGCGGAGAACGGGCCACCCGGCGCGCCCAGCTTGAGCGACGTCGGCTGCCACACCACCAGACCCTTGTAGCCGGCTTCGGCCAAGTCAACTGCGCGCGTCAGACCGTCGATGACGCTCGGTCCGATCGTGTTCATCTTGCTCTTGAACGAGATGATCAGCACGTCGTCCTGACCGGACGCATCGTCCACCCAGATGCGTACGGCATCGGTCTCTTCGATGGTCTTGCCATACGTGAGCGGGTTGACGGTGGTCGCACCCTTGATCGGCGCGCGGAACACTTGGCGGCCATACACCGGCAGCGCGCTGCGTTGCAGGAACGTGCCTTGGTTGGCCGACCACGAGCCTTGTGCCGAATGCACACCGCCGTTGTCCGCCACCGGGCCCGAGAACACCCATTGCGGCAGCGCTGCGTTCGACAGCGCCTTGCCGGCTTCGATGTCTTCCTTCACCCACTCGGCCACCTGCTTCCAGCCGGCCTCTTGCCAGTCTTCGAACGGGCCGCTGTTCCAGCCGAAGCCCCAGCGGATGGCCAGATCGACTTCCGCTGCGGAGTCCGCAATCTGCTCCAGGTACACGGCGATGTAGTGGAACACGTCGCGGAAGACGGCCCACAGGAACTGCGCCTGCGGGTTGGTCGATTCGCGCAGCAGCTTCAGACGCTCTGCCGGCTCCTTCTTCAGGATGCGCACGACCAGCTCGTCCGCCTTCTTGCCGCTCGGGCCGTACTCGCCGCTTTGCGGGTCCAGCACCTTGATGTCCTTGCCTTCCTTCTTGTAGAAACCGGCGCCAGTCTTCTGGCCCAGAGCACCCGCCTCCACCAGCTTGGCCAGCACGGGCGGCGTGGCGTAGACCGGGGCAAACGGGTCGTCCTTCAGGTTGTCCTGCATCGTCTTGATGACGTGCGCCATGGTGTCCAGGCCCACCACGTCCGCCGTACGGAACGTCGCCGATTTGGCGCGGCCCAGCTTCGAGCCCGTCAGGTCATCCACCACGTCAAACGGAATGCCGTACTTGGCCGATTCCGCAAACACCGCCAGGATCGAGAAGATGCCCACACGGTTGGCGATGAAGTTGGGCGTGTCCTTCGCGCGCACCACGCCCTTGCCGAGCGCGGAGGTGAGGAACGTTTCCAGCTTGTCGAGGATGTCGCCACGCGTGTGCGCGGTCGGGATCAGCTCGACCAGATGCATGTAGCGCGGCGGGTTAAAGAAGTGCACGCCGCAGAAGCGCGACTTCAACTCGGCGTCAAACCCGTCCGACAGTTCGGTGATCGACAGGCCCGACGTATTCGACGCGAAGATCGCGTGCGGTGCGATGTGCGGCGCAACCTTCTTGTACAGGTCGTGCTTCCAGTCCATGCGCTCAGCAATCGCTTCGATCA
>CBJMVH010000083.1:0-17467 GCA_966433195.1 uncultured Ralstonia sp. | reverse complement strand
CCCTTCCTTTTTCCTCCTTGCAACAGAAATTCAAGGCGCCGCATAGGGCAAGGGCAAAGCCAACAATCTCCTGCTCGCACACGACTTCGTCTTCCATTCAAAGGAGTGCCGAGCAATGAGCGGTTCTTGGCGTTTGCCTCCGCTCCTCGTCGGTTTGGCCTTTGACGTTCCTGCCCTTGATGGCGCCTTGAATTTTTGTAAGCGGGCGGAAAAAGGATGGGGAACTGTCTGAGCGAAGCGAGTTTTCCCCATCTCCGCCCGGTTACGAAAATTCAAGGGATGGGTCGCCATCTCGGGCGCGCATTTCTTTGGTTACTTTCTTTGGGCAAGACCAAAGAAAGTGACTCAGCCCCGGCAGGGGATGAAACAAGGGATAGACCACCAACATCAAAATCAAAACAGCAACTTAACCCGCCACCTTATACCCCATCCGCACCCCACCCCAATGCCGCCCTCTCACATAAATCGGCGCGGATACATCCTTCATCATCGCAAACGTGCCGTTCCCCATATCCCGCCGATAGGTCTGCAATAAAAATGCCTCGGTATTGCGTGCGGCGCCGAGCCCGGTGCGATCGGTAAACAACCGCCGGTTCCGGCTATTGGCCGCGTTCCAAGCCGGATCACTCCCCTGCGGCTGCGAGAACTTCAGGTTATGCGTGGGCAGATAGCCGTTGGTATCCACCGCCGCGCAAAACACCACCCGTGGGTCGAGCTTGAGCAACGGCTCTTGCACCGCAGGCAGCACGCTGTCGGTAAACGCGGTAAAGCGCGTCATATGCTGCTGCGGATCGGTATTCGGCACCGGCTGATAGGTGCGATCGAACAGGTCGCTCTCGCTGATATCGCCACGCGCGAGCGCGGTCTCGAACAGCGCGCTGATCTTGCGCGCCGCAGCCTGCACGGCTTCGATGAACGGCGTATCCGCGCTTTTCACGCCGGTCGAGGCCGTCAACCGGATCAGCGTTTCAGAAGACCCGAGCAAACCCACCAGCTGTTTCTGCGCGCTGTCGATGTTGTGGCTCGACTGCTTCACGCCTTCGGCCATCGCCTCCACCTCGTGCGCCAGTGATGCGCATTCGGTTTCGATGGCGGCGGTGGATTCGGCAATGTTGGTCGCTTCGGCGTCAAAGCGCGCGATGGCCTCGCCCGCTACGCCGATCACCGCGCCAATCGCCTGCGTGCCCGTATCCACGCGCTGGGCGCGCGCGACGTTGGCGCTGCTGTCACCGATGAGCTTTTCCGTTTGGCCGGACAGATCGGCCAGCGTGGATTCGATGCGATGCGTGGCTTCGGCGGTCTGGCCGGCGAGCTGTTTGACCGCGCCCGCCACAACCGCAAAGCTGCGCCCCGATTCCCCTGCGCGGGCAGCTTCGATGGCAGCGTTGATGGCCAGCAGATTGGTCTGCTTGGCAATCTGCGAAATCTGCTCGGCGGCCTGCGCCACATGCACCAGGGCCTCGCGCAGATCGGAGATCTGTCGTTCCATGCTCGCCACGCCCAGGGCCAGCTCGCGAATGTCGTGCAGCGAGGCTTCTACCGTGGCGCGCGACCCGCTCACCTCTTCGCTGGCGTGCGAAGCCACTTCACGCGCGTGGCGCGCGGCCACGGCAATGTCGTGGTTGCCGCGCATGGTGATATCGGCGGCGCTGCGCAGTTGATCAAACACATCGGCCTGGCGACGCAGGCGCACGGCCACGTCTTCGACGTTGCCCGACACTTCGCAGATGCCCATGCCGACCCGGCCGGCTTCTTCAGCAATGCGCGCGACGAGTTCAGGAGAGGCATTCGGGCCGCGGGCCCAGGCAAATGGCTTCACTGCGTTGGTCTCCAATGTTGTTGTGTGCGCCACCGCTAACAGCGGGGGAGTGACCCTCTACGGGGTTATCGGCGCGACGGACTGCGCGCTTGAGCGACGTTAGCTGCCCAGACTTACGTCGGCATTACGTCCACGACGTCGATTACGTCCATTACGTCCATCACGTCGACGCGGACGCCAAGGCCGAGGCACCCCGGCGCAGGCGGGCTTCGTAGGCCGACGCCGTCATGGGGGCGCCAAACAGAAAACCCTGCAGCTTGTCGCAGCCGGCGGCCTGTAGGAACTCGGCCTGTTCCAGCGTCTCGACACCCTCCGCCGTAACGGTCATGTCCAGCGACGCAGCCATTGCCACCACCGCGCGCGAGATCACCACCGAATCCCGGTGGCGCGGAATGCCCGAGACGAACGAGCGATCCACCTTCAGGTTGTCGATTGGAAAGCGCTGCAGGTACGACAGCGACGAATACCCCGTGCCGAAATCGTCGATCGAGATGCGGATGCCCAGCGCGGTGAGCGCGTCCAGCACCGGCATCACTGCGGCGGTGTCGCGCATCAGCAGCCCTTCGGTGATCTCCATCTCGAGCGCGCGGGCGGGCAGCCCCGCTTCGGCCAGACAGCGGCTGATGGTCGGCACCAGGCCTTCGCCAAACTGGCGCGGCGACAGGTTCACGGCCACGAAGAACTCCGGCATGCAGGTGGCGCGCCACTGCGCGGCCTGACGGCACGCCTGTGCCAGCACCCATTCGCCGATGTCGCTGATCAGGCCCGAATCCTCGGCCACGGGAATGAACTCGGCGGGCGACACCTCGCCTAGTTCGGTGCTATGCCAGCGCAGCAACACCTCGGCGCCCACGATGTTCATCGACGTGGCATCGACAATGGGCTGGAAGCGCAGCGAGAGCTCCTCGGCTGCCAGCGCGCGGCGCAGGTGGTATTCGAGCTGGAAACGCCGTTGCGCACGCTGCGACAGCCGTGCGGTATAGACACGGTGCTGGTTGCGCCCGTTCTGCTTGGCGTTGTACATGGCCGCGTCGGCGCAGCGCAAAAGCGTGGCGGCGTCGCTGCCGTGCTCAGGGTATGCCGCAATGCCGACCGATGCGCCCAGGTAGTACTCCGTGCCACCGGTGGAAAACGGCTGCGCGATCGACTGGATGATGCGCTGCGCCAGCCGTTCTGCCTCGCCCAGCGAGCGCACGTTGTCGAGCAGCACGACAAATTCGTCGCCGCCCAGCCGCGCAAGCGTGTCGCTCTGGCGCACGCAGGCCGACAGGCGCTGCGCGACGATGCGCAGCAGGTGGTCGCCCGCCTCGTGGCCTGCGGTGTCGTTCACCTTCTTGAAGCCATCCAGGTCGAGGAACAACACCGCCAGTTGATGGCCGTCGGCGGTGGCTTGCTCCATCACCGCCTGCATGCGCTGCGAGAAATACGCGCGGTTGTAGAGGCCGGTCAGCGCATCACGCTGCGCAAGGAAGGTGAGCTGCTGCTGGGCTGCACGCGCTGGCCCAATGTCGTTGAACGAGATCAGCACCGCGCTGGGCGCGTCGTCGCCAGGCCGAATGATGGGCAGCACGTTTTCATGCACCCACACCACGTCGCCGTCCACCAGTTCCAGGCCGATGGTCAGGCCGAGCAGCGGCCGACCGGTCCTCAGCACCACATGCGTGGGCCGTTCGATGAACGGGATCTCCGTGCCATCCTCGCGCAGCGAACGACGCATCAGCGCCAAGTGGCTGGTCCCCACGGGCGATGTATTGCCCGCCCGCAAGATGCGGCGCGCGCTTGGATTGCACGCCAGGATGGTGCCGTCAGCGGCCTGCACGACGATGCCTTCGGTCAGGTTGTCGACCGCCAGGCGGTAGCGCTCTTCGCTCTCTTGCAGTTCGCGCGCAATGTGCGCCTTCTGGATCGCCACGCCGACGATGTCGGTAATGCCGTGGAGCAGGTCAATGGCATCCGGGGTGGGCGCGCGGGGCGTGTGGTAATAGATGCCCATTGCCCCGATCATCTGCGCGTTGTCGCCACGAATGGGCGTGGACCAGCATGCGCGCAGGCCCAGCGGCGCCACAAGATCGCGGTAGCCGTCCCACAACGGGTCGGTCTCGATGTCTTCCACGATCACGCACTTGTTCAGGAACATGGCCGTGCCGCACGAACCGACGGCCGAGCCCAGCGCGATCCCGATCGGCGCCTGCGACACCAGATACGGCAACGAGGGTGCCACCGCCTGGGTGATGTGCTCGCCATCTCCGGAGAGCAGCACCGAGCAGATCGCGCCATCGCCGAGCAGCGACTCCACCAGCCGGCAGACCTCGGCCAGCAGGTCCGGCAGCCGCACGTTGCGCGAGCTGAGTTCAAGCACGGTCTTTTCGCAGCGCAACAATTCCTTGGCGCGTGCGGTTTCAGCGGCCAGCGCCCGGTAGTTGGCTTCAGATTCGCGCAGCGCCTGTTCGGCCTGCTTGCGCTGGGTGATGTCGCGTGCGACTACCTGAATGGCCGTGCGCCAGCCCAGTTGAACGGGTGCGGACAGCACCTCCACATCCACCGGCGTGCCATCGCAGCGCAGCAGGGTCTGCTCGGTGGGCGGCAGGCCGGCGCCGTGCGCGATCATCCACTCTCGGCGCTGACGTGCGAGCTGCACCGAGCTGTCGTGCACGAAGTCGTCAAGCTCACGGCCGACAATATCGCGGGCACTTTGTGCCCCAAACAGCCGAACACCTGCCTCGTTGATGAAAACGATGATGTCGTCCGCCACGATGTAGAGCGCATCCGGCATCTGCCGGACGAGCGCCTCGTAGCGGTCGTCAGCAAGCGGAAGCGGCCTGGAGGTGTCCGCAATCACATCGGTGTCGGGACCATCGGACCGCTCGGCGGAGGTGGCGTCCATAGTTGGCTTGTTTTTATCGATATCGACCACCGTATGGGGAAAGTTAAGGTGTTTGGAGGGGCCTCCCCACTTCAGAGTGGGGGAAACGGCCGATACCGCCTCAGACGGCACACCACTTGCGGCACAATGCGGGCACCCATCCGTGCGCCAGAACACGGAAACCCTAGGTCGGGTCTCGGATACTTGCCACATGCAATCGTTTTCGTCCTCGGTCGGCCACATTGCCGGCCTCGTCTCGCGCCGTACCCTGCTGGCCAATGGGCTGGCCGAAGCCGCTGTGCAGTTTCGCGAGGGCCGCATTGCCGCGTGTGATGCCAACCCCACGCGCGGCATGCTCGACTGCGGCAACCTGCTGGTGCTGCCGGGTATCGTCGATCTGCATGGCGATGCGTTCGAGCGCGCCGTCATGCCGCGCCCCGGTGTGGCGTTTCCGTACGAAACCGCGCTGGCCGATGTGGACGCCCAACTGCTCGCCAGCGGTATCACCACCGAATTCCACGGTGTGACGTACTCATGGGAAGGCGGCCTGCGCGGCCGCACCTATGCCGTGCGCATGCTCGACACGCTTGATGCCATGCGCCCGCACCTAGGCGCCGAGCACCTGATGCACCTGCGTTTCGAACTGCACCACGCCGACGGCTTGGCCGATGCCCTGGCCTGGATGCATGCCGGCCGCGTGCACTTCCTCTCGTTCAACGACCATCTGCCGATGATGCGCAACAAGCTCGGCGATGCACGCAAGCTGGCGCAATACGCCGACCGCGCCGAGTGCGATGTCGACACCTTCCTCGCGCGGCTGAACGCCGCCGCCGTCCACGCCGACAAGCTGGACGCGGTCACCGGCACGCTCGCGCAGGCGGCACGGCAACACGGCATCCGCATGGCTTCGCACGACGAGCCGGACGTGGCCACGCGCAGTGTTTTCCACGCGCACGGTTGCACGGTGACGGAATTCCCGCTGACAGAAACGGTGGCCCGGGCAGCGCGGGCGCATGGCGCGCACACCGTGTTCGGCGCACCCAACGTGGTCCGCGGCGGTAGTCATAACGGCGCACCGGATGCAACGGCGATGGTGGCAGCCGGTCTGGCCACGGTCCTCGCCTCCGACTACTACTACCCCGCGCTGCTGGCCGCGCCATTCAAGCTGGCCGAACGCGGCGTCGCGCCGTTGGCCCAGGCGTGGGCGCTGGTGGCAGGCAACCCCGCAGAAGCCGCCGGGCTGGCAGACCGCGGACGCCTCGCACCCGGTCTGCGCGCCGATGCCATCGTGGTGGACGATCGCCGCCCAGGCCTGCCGCGCGTGGTGGCCGCTGTGGTAGGCGGCCGGCTCCGCCATGCAACCGCGCACTTGCCGCTCATCGGCTGAGCGCACGCAGGATGGAGGCCACTCTGGAACCCGTGCAGCCCGCCGAGCAAACCCTGCCTACGGCGTGGCGATACGCGCTGTACCTGCTGCCGCCCGAGCCTTGGTACACGTTGGGTACCCGCTGGCTGGGCCGCTGCGCGCTGCACGATAAAGCCATTCCACCCGAGCACCGACAACGCCTGGCCGACGATGCCGGCGTCGACCTGACCACGCTGGACCGCTGGACCGAAGCGCCCCGCCGCTACGGTCTGCACGCCACCTTCAAGCCGCCGTTTCGCCTGGCCGACACGCAGACCGTCGATGCACTCGATGCCGCGCTGCGACGGTTTGCAGTGCAGCATGCGCCCTTCACCATCGAGCCCACCCTGCAAACGCTACGGGGTTTCCTGGCTTGGCGGCTGCGCCACGGTGACCCCGCCCGCGATGCCCTGCACGCCTTCGCCGATGCGTGCGTGCGCGAGTTCGACGGCTTCCGCGCCCCCGCACCTGCCACGGAACTAGCGCGCCGCCGCAAGGCCGGTCTGTCGCATATGCAAGAGCGCCACCTGCAGCGCTGGGGCTATCCCTACGTATTCGATACGTTCACGTTTCACATCACGCTCACGGGCCAGTTGCGCCATCACGAGCAGCTGGCCTGCTACCGCGCGCTCGAAGCTGCCAGCGCGGTGCTCCCGCCCACGCTATCGATCGACCACGTTGCGCTGTTCACGCAGCCTGCGCCCAATGCGCCGTTTACGGTGGCGCGTATCTACCGCTTTGATGGCGGCATCGAATGATGTGGTGATGGAGCGATGTGTCGCCAGCGCCGTCAGCGCTTCAGGTCGACCACATCGATGACTTCCGTCTGGCCATGCTGCTCGACCTCCTGGCGCATCACCACGGCGGCTTCGGGGCAGAACCAGTCGGTAATGTGGGCCACCGTGGGTGCTGGTTCGAGCGATTCATTGCCCAGCCGCAGCACCCCCAGCCTGGCCGTGCGCGTATAGCGGATCGGCCGGCATTGCAGCACGCCCACCACCGTGTTCATCGGCTGCGGCGGCCCGACCTCGCGCTCCGATACCTCCACCTTGGCGTGCTCGGCACGCATGCGGCCCACCGAAATCCCCAGGCGGGGCGATACCACGTCAAAGTCGAAGCTCGATTCATACGTGTCGCCGGGCAGCATCTCGGCCTCGGGTGCCAGGCCCGCGCCGTAGAGGAACATGCCGGAGATGGCGGTGCTGACCGTGCCGACCAAGTCCGCATGCTCGCTTTGCGCAAAAACGCGGCCATTGATGCTGACGATGCGCGTGACCACCCCTGCTTCGTCCACCAGCAGCTGGTGCTCCTGCACCGTCTCGATCGGCCGGCCACCCAGGGCCACGAGGCCCGACTTGGCGTAGATGTGCAGGCCGATCTCGCAGCCGTCCTGGATGTCGCGGTTGACGTCGTGCAGGGTGAACTCGACGATCATCGGCGTCTTGCCGTTGCCGTCCAGCCGCACGCGGCTGCCGTCGTGCACCCACGGTGCCGTGCACAGCCCTGCCGCATATGCGGGCGAAGCCAGCGCCGAAATGGCGATGGCGGCTGCGATAGTGCTCCACAAAGAAAAACGCCGATGCATCGGGCGATGCATCAGCGTCTTCATGAACCGGAATGACACGGGCTTACTGCTTGGGCGCGTCCTTCTTGTTGGCGCCTTCGCTGTAGGGGTCGAACTTGCCACCTGCCTTGGCACCCTGGGTGTACGGATCGAACTTGTCGCCAGCCTTGGCGCCCTGGGTGTACGGGTCGTACTTGCCCTTCTCGACATTGGCCGGCTGGGCGCCGGGGTTGAGCGCGCTGGCAGTGCTGTCGGCCTTGTTCGCACCCTGCGAATACGGGTCGAATTTATCGCCAGCCTTGGCGCCTTGGGTGTACGGGTCAAACTTGTCACCGGCCTTGGCGCCTTGCGTGTAGGGGTCGAACTTCTTCTGGTCCGTCTGTGCGTGGGCCGTTGCGCCGATGGTGCCGCCAATGGCTGCCACGACAGTCATCGCTGCCACGAGGTTAAGACGTTTGTACGGCATCTGAAGCTCCTTTCCTATGGGTCGTTTGGGCTGATAGCACAGCCTCGTTTTGAACGTATCCCGATGCCGCCATCACGGTTTGGACATGACCGCAGCTCCGGAAAACCCCCTCTCCTCGCCGTAAGCTATGGCATGCGCAGGCGAAAGTCAACGCACAGGAGTTGCCCGCTTTTTAGGCAGATTGACAAAGATCAGCCGCGCTTATCGGAGTCCTTCGGAGGGTGCTTCGGGCGAATCGCGCCCGGCCCCATGATGGCGATCAACGCCATCGTCAATGCCACGACCGACAGGCCCCATCGCAAGTCGGATCGGTGCGCAATCAGCCCGATGATGACCGGGCCGATCAGGAGCCCCACGTAGGCAAACCGCGCCACGGCCGCAATGCCTTCCGCGGCCGGCACCCCCGGCAAGCGCGACGCGGTAATGAAGAAGATCGGCACCATGTTGGCCGCGCCCACGCCCATCAGCGCGAAGCCCGCCAGCACCGCCGCCGGATCGGGCCACAGCAATGCCAGCAGGATGCCGCCCGTGGCCAGCACGCCGCTGGTGCCGAGCACGCGCATGTTGCCCCAGCGCCCGCGTGCGAAATCCCCACCGAAGCGGGCCAGCGCCATGCCGCCGGAAAACGCCGCATAACCGGCACTGGCAATGGCCTCGGGCGATTGTGCAATCTCTCGCATGTACACGGTCGTCCAGTCGTACATCGCCCCTTCGCCAACGAGGCCCAGGAACGCCAGCACGCCCAGCACGAACAGCGTGCGGCCCGTGGTGGGGTGCGCAGGCTCCCCTTCGGCATGCACATGGTCGGGCAACATGAACGGGCCCGAGCACAACGCTGTCGCCATGACCACGAGCGCCATCGCGCCGCAGTGCACAGCGGGCGGCACGCCCAGCTCCAGCATCACGCCGCCCAATGCGGCCCCCGCCATGCCGCCCAGGCTGAACATGCCGTGCAACGACGAGATGATCGGCTTGTGATGGTTAGCTTCGACCGTGGCGGCCTGCGCATTCATGGCCACGTCGAAACCCGCATTGGTGATACCGAACAGCAGCAGCACGGCCAGCAGCATCGGGTAGCTGGGCATCAGCATCAGCAGCGCGGTCATCACGCCAAAGGCCACACCGCCCTGCACGCTCGCGCGCCGCGTGCCGATGCGCGCCACCCATTTGCCGGCGAACTTCATGGCGAGGATCGCACCCGTGGCCACCATGAACATCGCCAGCGACAGCGATGCCTCCGACAAACCAAAACGTGCCTTCACCGTGGGAATGTGGATACCCCACGTCGCAAACGTTGCACCGTTGACGAAAAAAAGCGCCATCGTCGCTGCACGCGCCGAGAGAGGAAGCCGGCGAGGTTGCAGCGCGCCGGCAGACTGAACGAGTTCGGAAGACATGAAAGACTGCGAAGACAAGCGACGCGGCGCACATCGGTCGCGCCGCAAAGGCACCATGCTACCGCGCCACGCTGAAGAGCGTATGAAGGCGGCCCAAAGCAACAACCGGCGCCATGCACTGTCGCGCACATGCGGTGGGTATGCCGCTTGCGTCACCGCTCAGCACCATTGCATCCAACGCATCGGGAGATCCGTCATGCCCCGCGTGATCTGGAAAGGTGCCGTCAGCTTCGGCCTCGTCCACATTCCCGTCGCGCTGTATCCGGCCACCCGCAGCGACGACCTCGACTTCGACTGGCTCGACCGCCGCACCATGGACCGCGTCGGCTACAAGCGCGTCAACAAGACCACCGGCAAAGAGGTGCCGCGCGAACAGATCGTGCGCGGTTATGCCTACGAGAAAGACCGCTACGTCATCCTGACCGACGACGACATCCGCGCCGCCAACCCGGTCTCGACGCAAACGGTGGACTTGCTTGCCTTCGTCAATGCGGCGGAAATTCCGTTTCTGTATCTCGACACGCCGTACTTCCTGGCGCCCGACCGGCGCGGCGAAAAGGTCTATGCGCTGCTGCGCGAGGCGCTGGTGCGCTCGCAGAAGATCGGCGTGGCCAACGTCGTACTGCATACCAAGCAGCATCTGGCAGCGCTCATCCCGCTCGGGCCGGTGCTGGTGCTGCACACGCTGCGGTGGTCCAATGAAGTGCGCGACTGGTCTGAACTCGACATACCGGCCGAAGGCGCCAAAGCCGCCAAGCTCACGGCCAAGGAGATCGACATGGCCGAGAAGCTGATCGAAGACATGGCGGACACGTGGGACCCGACCGCGTACCACGACACCTTCCGCGACGACATCCTCGCCCTGGTCGATCGCAAGGTGCGCGAGGGCCGCACGGAATCGATCGAACCGGTGGAAGGTGAGCGCGCCGCACCACGCGCCGACAACGTGATCGACCTGACCGACCTGCTGCGCCAGAGCCTGGCACGACGCGACAAGGGCAAAGGCGCATCCAACGACGAGGCGCAGGAAGACGCTGCCCCACGCAAGCGCGCACCGCGCAAGGCAGCCACCAAGGCAACGCGCAAGACCACGGCCCGCAAGCGTGCATAACCCGGGGGAGTCGACACCATGCCACGCCACCTTGCCGACTACCGCCGCAAGCGCGATTTCACGCAAACCCAGGAGCCCGCCGGCCAACGCCGCAAGGCCGACGAACGCCGCGACAATGGCGCCCTGCACTTCGTGATTCAGAAACACGACGCCACGCGGCTGCACTACGACTTCCGCCTTGAACTGGATGGCACGCTCAAGAGCTGGGCCATCCCCAAGGGCCCGAGCCTGGACCCGCACGACAAGCGTCTGGCCGTGCATGTGGAAGACCACCCGCTCGACTATGCGGACTTTGAAGGCCACATCCCCGAAGGCCAGTATGGCGGCGGAGACGTGATCGTATGGGACCGCGGCACCTGGCACCCGCATGGCGACCCGCGCAAGGCGTACCGCGAGGGCAAGCTCAAGTTCGATCTGGATGGCGAGAAACTGCACGGTGCATGGGCGCTGGTGCGCACGCATTTGCGCGCGAGCGGCAGGCACCCCAAAGAGCAGTGGCTGCTGATCAAAGAGCGCGATACCCAGGTGCGTGCCGCGTCGGATTACGACATCACGCGGGCACTGCCCGGCAGCGTCATCAGTGGCAAACACGTCGGCGAGGATGCTGGCGAGGCTGCCGCAGCCCCGCCTTCCACTACCGTGCAGCCACCAGCGGGTGCGGTGCCGGCTGCGCTGCCCCGCACGCTGGAGCCACAGTTGGCCACGCTGGTAGACGCCGCGCCCACCCACGGCGAGTGGGACTACGAAGTCAAGTTCGATGGCTACCGCATCCTGGCGCGTATTGAGGGCAACACCATCCGCCTGTTCAGCCGCAACGGACGCGACTGGACGGCCAAGCTACCGCGCCAGGCGCGCACCCTGCATGCGCTGGGCTTGCGTGAAGCGTGGCTCGACGGCGAAGTCGTGGTGATGGGCGAGCGCGGGGTGCCCGACTTTCAGGCGCTGCAAAACGCGTTTGAAACCGCGCATGCCGAGCACATCGTCTACTACCTCTTCGACGTGCCGTTCTGCAACGGCATGGACCTGCGCAACGTGCCGCTGCGCGAGCGGCGCGCACTGCTGCAGCGCATTCTCGACGCGGCGCCCGGCGACCTCGACCGCGATGCCGTGCAGTTCTCCGGCACCTTCCATGCGGCGCCCGAAGACCTACTCGCCTCTGCCTGCAGCATGTCGCTCGAAGGCGTGATCGGCAAACGGGCCGACGCCCCATACCGTGCCGGCCGCAGCCCCGCGTGGATCAAGCTCAAGTGCGGCCACCGGCAGGAGTTCGTGATCGGGGGCTATAGCGCACCCAAAGGCAGCCGCAGCGGTTTTGGCGCCCTGCTGCTCGGCGTGTATGACAAGGCGGGCACGCTGCGCTACGCAGGCCGCGTCGGCAGCGGCTTCAATGAGACCAGCCTGAACGCGCTGCATCATGAACTCAGCGGCTTGACGATCGATTCGCCGCCCTTTGCCAACCCGCCCACCGGCTCGGACGCACGCGACGTGCAATGGGTCAAACCCGAGCGCGTGGCCGAAATCGCCTTTGCGGAGTGGACGCGCGAGGGCATCGTCCGCCAAGCGGTGTTCCAGGGCTTGCGCGACGACAAACCTGCGCGCAGTATCGTGCGCGAAACCGCCAAGCCACCGACTGCCGCCCCCAAGAAGACCCAGGAGACCCGCGCCGTGAGTGCTGCCGAACGCAAAGTCCGACCCGGCGCCGAACGCATCGCCGGAGTGGACGTCACGCATCCGGAGCGCGTCATCGAAAAGGCCAGCGGCACCACCAAGGCGGACCTCGCCCGCTATTACGCGAACGTGGCCGATTGGCTGCTGCCGCATCTGCGCAACCGGCCGACTTCGCTCGTGCGCGCGCCCGACGGCATCGATGGGGAGCGCTTCTTCCAGAAGCATTCGGCCGCGCTCAAGCTGCAAGGCATCACGCAGCTCGATCCGTCGCTGGACCCGGGGCATCCGTCGCTGCTGGCGATCAACTCAGCCGAAGCACTGGTGGGTGCGGTGCAGATGGGCACGGTGGAATTCCACACGTGGAACGCACTGGCCGACCGCATCGAGCAACCCGACCGCATCGTCTTCGATATCGACCCCGACCCGGCATTGCCCTTCGCGCGCGTGATTGAAGCCACGCAGCTCATGCTGGCGATGCTCGATGAACTGGGCCTGAGGGCGTTCCTCAAGACCAGCGGCGGCCATGGGCTGCACGTGGTGGTGCCGCTCACACGGCGAGAATCCGCCGGGTGGGACTTGCTTAAAGGCTTTGCTCACGCCGTCGTGCAGCACATGGCGGCCACCTTCCCGGATCGCTTTGTCGCGAAGATGGGTCCGCAGAACCGGGTGGGCAAAATCTTCATCGACTATCTGCGCAATAACCGGGGCGCGAGCACGGTGGCGGCGTACTCCGTGCGGGCGCGGACGGGGCTGCCGGTGTCCGTGCCAATCCGCCATGACGAACTGGAGGGGCTGCAGTCCTCGGCCCAGTGGACGCTGCGCACGCTGCCGGATCGGCTCGCCAAGCTCAAGGGCGACCCGTGGGCGGACTACGCCGGCACGCGCCAATCCGTGACCGCCGAGATGCGCAAACGCGTCGGCGCCGATGGCTGACGCGTCATCCGACAACGATTCACTTAGAATTGGGCGGCGAATTGGGCGGTAAATGGCCGCTTGCTTGTCGGCCGACGCACGGGGTTGCTGCGTTAACATGCCTGCGTCTGCACATGGCGCTTGCGCATGTGCCCCACTCCGCCCCCCGCCCCGCCCGATGGCCCGAATTCGTCCGACCCGTTTGCCGTACCTGTCGCGCTGCGCACTTGCCTGCGCGATGCTTCTCACCCTCACGGCCGCGCCGCTGGCACACGCCAAGAAAGCCAAAGCCCGCGTCGCCCATACCGCGGCCGCCACCGCCGCCCAAACCCGCCTGGCGGCGAACAATCCCGCCGGTCTGCCCGCCAACGTAGCACTGGCGTTTTCGCGCGCGCATATCCCGTTAAGTGCGGTCAGCGTGTTTGTCGTGCGCACCGGCAGCGCCACGCCCATCCTGCAATGGAATGCCGATACGGGCATGAACCCCGCGTCGACCATGAAGTTGCTGACGACCTTCGCGGGGCTGGACCTGCTGGGGCCGGATTTCCGCTGGAAGACCAGCGCCTATGCCGACAAAGAGCCGGTGAACGGCACGCTCAACGGCAACCTCTACCTGCGCGGCCAGGGCGACCCGAAGCTGATCCCCGAAGAGCTCATCAAGCTGGTGAGCGACGTACGCCGCGCCGGTGTCGATGAGCTGGCCGGCAACATCGTGCTGGACCGCACGTACTTTGAGAGTGGCCTGTCTGAATCGGCACCGCTCGACGGCGATAGCGCGCGCGCCTACAACGTGGCACCCGATGCGCTGCTGTATTCGTTCAAGACGCTGACGTTCACGCTCTCGCCGGATGCCGGCAACGGCGCGATCAACATCGACGTATCGCCGCCGCTGGCGCAATTGCAGATCGACAACCAGTTGCGCGTCACGCGCGGCGGCTGCGGCGATTGGAAGACCAGCTCCGGCGCCAATATCAGCACCCAGACCGACGGCCACGTGCTCGCGAGTTTCGATGGCCGCTATGCAGCCGCGTGCGGTGAACGCGTCTTCAACATCGCCGCGCTCACGCATGCCGATTTCATCTGGGGCGGCTTTCTGGCGCTGTGGCACCAGGCCGGCGGCACGACGCGCTTCACGCCCGGTCTACGCGAAGGCAAGGTGCCGCGCCAGGCCGTGCTGCTGGCCACACACTACGGCCCCACGCTGGCTGAAGTCGTGCACGACATCGACAAGTATTCGAACAACGTGATGGCGCGCCAGCTCTTCCTCACCATCGGCGCAGAAATCGGCCGCAAACCCGCATCGGTGCGGCAAACCACCGAGGTCATCAACCGCTGGCTCGCCAAGCAAAACCTGACGATGCCAGAACTGGTGCTGGAAAATGGTTCAGGCCTCTCGCGCATCGAGCGCATCAGCGCGCGCAACATGGGCCGTCTGCTTCAACAGGCCGATGCCAACCCGAATGGCGGCATCCTGCGCGATGCGCTGCCCGTGGTGGGCGTGGACGGCACCATGCGCAACCGGCTCACCCGCGCGGGCGTGGCCGGCAACGCCGAGATCAAGACCGGCACGCTCAACGACGTGCGCGCCATTGCCGGCTATGTGGAAGGCGAAGGCGGCGAGCGCTTCGTGGTGGTCAGCATGATCAATCACCCGAACGCCAGCGCCGGCCAGGCTGCGCATGATGCGCTGCTGCAGTGGATCTACCAGGGCGCACAGCGATGAACTCCCACGTTGCGCTGCTGGGCATCACGGGCACATCGGGCAGCGGCAAGACCACGCTGGTCGAGCAGCTCATCGCCCGCTTCGTGCGCGACGGGCGCCGCGTGGCGGCCATCAAGCATACGCATCACGGCTTCGACCTCGATTCACCCGGCAAGGATTCGTACCGCATGCGCGAAGCCGGCAGCGCGGAAGTCGTGCTGGTGGGCGGCGAACGCCTGGTGCTGATGCGCGAATATGCCGACGCGCATGAGCCGGAACTGGCCGATGTGCTGGCGTTGCTTTCGCCCGAGACTGATCTCGTCATCGTAGAGGGCTACAAGCGCAGCAGCTTGCCGAAGATCGAGGTGTTCCGCCCGTCGCTCGGCCGCGCGCCGCTGTGGCCGGAAATCGGTGGCGTGGTAGCGGTGGCGACCGACACGCCAGAGGCCATCGCGGTGCCAGCCGGCGTGACAGTGCTCGATCTCAATGACATAGATGCGGTGTATCGGTTTGCCGCCCAGCAAGTAGCGCATTCGCCAAGATGAAGCGCCCTTAACCTTCGCAACGGTCAGCTTGGCTATGATGGACTGGCTCGATGTGCGCCAGCCCCCCAATGCTTGTTGCCTGCGCTATCCATGCAAAACGCCCGCTTCGCGCGGGCGTTTCGTTTGATGCGATGAGCCTGCGATCAGTGGACCAGATTGTCCGCCAGCAGCCGTTGCAGCACATTGCTCGCAATCAGGCGATGGCCGCCCGTGGTCGGGTGCACGCCATCTGCGAACAGGTAGGTCGTATCCGCCCCCGTGGCGACCAGCGTATTGGCCGAGCAGAACAGCGAGCTGCCGCCAGCAGTCGGCACCAGTGCGTTGATCTTGGTCGCATCGCAAGCCGGCGTGCTGGTGTTGGCAAAGCCGAACTGCGTGCCGTTCTGAATCACCGCCGTCAACTGCGAGTTGAAATCGATCACCCGTGCGGTGGTACCAGCCAGCCCATTCTGCAGCGTGGTGTTGAATGTGCCCACCAGCGACTTCAGCAACGCCTGACCCGCAGCGCCCCCTGCCACGCCCTGCGGCGTCAGGCTGCTGTCGGGCAGGTTGAACACGTAGAGCTGCGTCGCGTTCTTGCTGATCATGTCCTTGACGTAGTTGACCAGATCCGTCGCTGCCTGCTGGACCTGCGCCGTGGCGATCGCGGGTGTCACCGTCGTAGGGTTGGCAGCCACGGCGGCCGCCCAGAAGAAGATGTCGTTGTTGCCGCCGAAGACAAACACCAAGTCACTGTTACCGTTGAAGGTGTTGTTGCTCGCGGTGTAGAAGTTGGCCAGCTGCTGCTGCACCGAATACGTCAACGCGCCACCGGCGTGGCCGATGCCGTTCGGATCCGTCACGCGCGAACCGCCTTGTGCATAGTCGAAGCAGCCCGGCTTCGGACAGTTCTGCACCGAAGTGCCGAAACCCATGACGGCCGGCGTGAGTGCTACACCCATTTGGGAAGCCACGGTTTCCACCCACACCGGGCCCGGATTGGTGGTGAACCGGCCACCGCCCACGGCGGCTGCGGCCGGCGTGTAGGTGCCCGCATCGCTCAGGCTGTCGCCGAACACCACCACGCGCTGCACCTTGACAACATTGCTGTTACCGCCCTGATCGGATTCGCCGCCGCCGCAAGCGCTCAGGCCCAAGGCCAGGGCCGCCGATGCGACGCCCATCCATTGACGCAACTTCATGGTCTGTCTCCCGTATGGAATATTTTTTGATCTGTGGTGCCGCAGTACGTCAACTGCGCGAGTGCGCGCACGTTTGAAGCACGCCAAACGACACGACGCCCAAGTGTAGCGAGGTTGCTGGGCGCACGGCGAACGCGTGCCCCGGAAGAATTAGAGGCTCGATTCGAACGCGGCGGCGGCGCGACGCAGGCGATCGTTGACCGCCGCCCAGGCGGGCGTGTCGGCTAGGGTTTCTACCCAGATGGCGTCGTACCCACCGCGATCGAGCTCCCGCAGCAGCGCGTACAAGGCATTCGCATACGCAGCCGGCGTAGTGGGCGCAGCGCGTTGGTCGCAGCCGCCAGGCAACGCAATCGGCGTGCCCAGCCACACAATGCGCTTGCCCGGCGGCAGCGCGGCAATGCGCGCGGGCACATCAGCGGCGCTCAGCAGATACAGCGGCGTGCGCGGCGCGTAGTGCGCCTTCAACGTGCCGGAAGCACGCGGTGCAGCCGCATCCGGCAGCGCCGGCAACTCGCCGGTCACGCGTTCGATGTCTTCTGGGGTGATGGCGCCTGGGCGCAACAGCACGGGGCCGATGCCCTGGTCCAAGCGCGAGAGATCGATGATGGTCGACTCAATGCCCACGTCCACGCCATCGCCTTCGAGCACGAAGACGGCATCGCCGAATTCATCGCGCACGTGCTGCGCAGTGGTCGGGCTAACCTGGCCGAACTTGTTGGCCGATGGTGCCGCAATGCCGCCACGCCCACGCTTGAAGCGGGAAAGCAGTGCCTGCGCCACCGGGTGCGACGGGCAACGCAGCCCGATGCTGTCCTGCCCGCCCGCCACGGC
>CBJMVH010000082.1:0-17972 GCA_966433195.1 uncultured Ralstonia sp. | reverse complement strand
GCAGCGGACGTGATGGTGATGCCGCGCTCTTGCTCCTGCTCCATCCAGTCCATGGTGGCGGCGCCATCATGCACTTCACCGATCTTGTGGTTCACACCGGTGTAGAACAGGATCCGCTCGGTCGTGGTGGTCTTGCCGGCGTCGATGTGAGCGGAAATACCGATGTTACGGTAGCGCTCAATGGGGGTCTTACGAGCCACGGTTAATCCTCAGATTCGTCAACGGGCCGCCGCCAAATGGCAAGCGCCCCTAATACAAATGGGCGAGATGTGCGCACACAGCCCGCCCAGCAACCAACAATGTGTCGCGTCGCTTAGAAGCGGAAGTGCGAGAACGCCTTGTTGGCTTCGGCCATGCGGTGCACTTCGTCGCGCTTCTTCATGGCGCCGCCGCGGCCTTCCGAGGCCTCGAGCAGTTCACCAGCCAGACGCAGGGCCATCGACTTCTCGCTGCGCTTCTTCGCAGCTTCCCGCAGCCAACGCATCGCCAATGCCAGACGACGCGACGGCCGGACTTCGACCGGCACCTGATAGTTAGCACCACCAACGCGGCGGCTCTTCACTTCCACCACCGGCTTGATGTTGTTGATGGCAACCGAGAACACCTCGATGGGTGCCTTGCCTGCTTTCTTTTCGATCTGGTCGAACGCACCGTAGACGATACGCTCAGCCACCGACTTCTTGCCGTCCAGCATCAGGACGTTCATGAACTTGGCGACTTCCACATTGCCGAACTTCGGGTCCGGCAGAATTTCCCGCTTGGGGACTTCACGACGACGTGGCATCTTCTTTCCTTCTCTGTTCAGTTGAGAACCGCTTCGGTTCTCCGGCCACCAACTAGCTTGCTTTTCAACAATCTGAGCCGGGTGACCACTTACTCGACGGTGCCAGTGCGGTCAAAAAACGCACCGTTGTACCGCCTGCTCATGACAAGACCGTGACCGCAAATGCGGGCCGATCTGACTGACGACTTAGGCCGCCTTCGGACGCTTCGCGCCGTACTTCGAACGTGCTTGCTTACGGTCCTTGACGCCTTGCAGGTCAAGGGAGCCGCGCACGATGTGGTAACGCACACCCGGCAAGTCCTTCACACGGCCGCCGCGGATCAGCACGACGCTGTGTTCTTGCAGGTTGTGGCCTTCACCGCCGATGTACGAAATGACTTCGAAACCGTTGGTCAGGCGCACCTTGGCGACCTTACGCAGTGCCGAGTTCGGCTTCTTCGGCGTCGTGGTGTACACACGGGTGCACACGCCGCGACGCTGCGGGCAGTTCTCAAGCGCCGGGCTCTTGCTCTTCAGCTTTTCCGAGACGCGGGGCTTGCGAACCAATTGGTTGATAGTTGGCATTGTTTCAATCCAGCTTGGTTTTTGAAAAATCGCCGGACCACATGGCGTGGCAGCCTCATATGTGAGGCAATCGGCGCAATCGGGTTTTATGGAAGTGGCGAGCAGAACGCTCTGGAGAAAAGACCTGCGGGAACAGATCGAGACCAAAGAGCGCGAGCCCGTCTGGTTCAGATGCCGCACCCGGCGCTTGGCCGAGTATGGGCGCGCGAAACCAGAAGCCAAAAACTCGAATCTGGCACTATAGCGGGGTGTCTTGCAAGCGTCAAGCGCGCCGCCGGTCTGACGACGCGCCGCGCAGATTAGCAGCGACGAGGTGTGGCGCCGATGGCACGCAGGGCCGCACTGGGCCAGAGGAAAACGAGTGCAGCCGCCGCAACAAACCCGAGCGCCAGGACCGATACGCCCGCCCAGCCGGCCCCTGACCACACCGCACCCGCCGAGCCACCACCCGCTGCGGCGCCGAAGAAAAACGCTCCGGTGTATAGACCATTCACGCGACCGCGGATTTCTGGTGCCAGGGTGTTGACCGTGTAACGCCCCAGCGCCTGATCGCCGATCGCGCCGAAGTCGAGTAGCAGCGCAGCCACTGCCAGCATCGCCAACATAACCGGCACCGTCAGCCCAGGCACCAAGGCGGAGGCCAGCGCCAGCAGCAGCCCGGTTGCTGCGCTGCCGTGCGCGAGCAGCGTTCCCAGGCGCACCAGGCCCCGATCCGCAAGACGCCCGGCCACCGGCGCCGCCACGACACCCGCCGCACCACACAACGCGAAGATACCGATGCCGGTTTGCGACAGATGGAACGGCGCCGCCGCCAGTCGCAGCGCAACCGCTGTCCAGAACAGGGTGAATGCGGCCATCAGCAACGCCTGTGTGGCAGCACGCCGACGCAGCAGAGGCTCTGTACGGAGCAGACGGCCGTAAGACGCCAGCAGCGCCGCGTAGGATACCGTGCGCGGCGGCACAAAGGTCGGCATGACGCGCGGCAGAAGCACGGCCAACACGCCAATCGCCACTGCAGAAGCGCCGTAAAAGGCACGCCACCCCCATTGCGCCGCGATCAGGCTGGCTGCGGGACGCGACAGCAGAATGCCCAGGTTGAGGCCGATCATGATGTCGCCGAGCACGCGTCCACGACGGTGGTCGGCCGCCAAGCGCCCGGCCAGCGCAATGAGCATCTGGATGACGGTGGACGTCAGGCCGATGGCGAACGCGGCCAGCATCAGCACCTGGCCGTGATGCGCGACGGTGGTCAGCGCCAGCGACGCCACCGCACCCCAGAGCGTGCGCGAGACCAAGCGGCGATTGTCCTGCAGGTCAGTCAGGGGCATCAGCAGCAACAGCCCGATGCCGTAGCCGACGAGTGTGGCGGTGACGAGCAGCCCGGTGGCCGCGGTGGTCCAGCCGATACTCGCCGCAATTTCCGCGACGAGTGGCTGGATGCCGAACAGGTTGATAACGATGAGTCCAACAGCGGCGGCGAACAATGGTGTCGCACCTTGCGGCAAACGATCGGCAGAGGACGCAGATACAGCAACAGTGGGGGCTTCAGTCGTCATGATGGAGAGGAGGAAGACGCGACGCCCCATCCTAGCCAGCCGATTCGCGCAGATTAAGGTAGCCTTTGGCGCCATATTGTTTCCACATGCGCGCAAATATGGATCGACTCTCCGATGTGGTGATCTTCGTGCAGGTCGTGGAGCGCGGCAGCCTGTCAGCGGCATCTGAAGCGATGGGCGTATCGCGCGGCGTGATCAGCAAGGCGCTGGCGCGGCTTGAAGCCCGCCTAGACACGCGCTTGCTGCAGCGGACCACGCGCCGTCTCTCGCTTACCGAAGCGGGGGCCGCCTTCTTCGAGAAAAGCCGCGAAGGCCTGGCATTGATCGACTCGGCGGAGCAGGCGGTCACCGCACTGCGCGACGAGGCGCGCGGCACGCTGCGGGTGTCGGCACCGGCGTCGTTTGCGGTGACGCTGCTCGCGCCGCTGCTGGGCGCCTTCCAGGCGCGCTACCCCGCCGTGCAGATCGATCTGGACATGAACGACCGCTACGCCGATCTCGTCGCCGGGCGCATCGACGTGGCCATCCGCATCGGCATGCTGGAGGATTCATCGCTGGTGGCGCGGCGGCTGGCGAACTGCGCGCATGCGATTTACGGTGCGCCGTCGTATTTCCGCACGCACGGCATCCCACGCACGCCGGAGGACCTGGGCGACCACAACTGCCTTGTCTATGCCAACTACGACGGGCCGTACGACTGGGTGCTGACGGACGCCGCCGGCCAGCGCCACGTTGCGCACGTCAATGGTTCGATGCTGGCCAACAATAGCCTCGTACTGCGCGAGGCGGCGCGTTCAGGGCTTGGGGTGTCGCTGGGGCCAGCGTATCTGGTGCGCGACGATATTGCCGCCGGCCGCTTGCAGGCGGTGCTGTCCGACTACACCGCACGGGAAGTGCCGCTGCACGCCGTATTTACGCGGCGCGTGCATCTGCTGCCAAAGGTGCGTGCGTTTGTGGATTTCCTCGGTGACCACCTCACGCGCACCGGCGTCATGGGGCCGCTGCCGAGCTGACCCAACTAGGCTTGCTCCCGGCACTTCTCCAAGACATCGAGCAGCGCCTGCCCGTAGCGATCCAGCTTCGCCATCCCAATGCCCGGCAATTCGCCCAGCGCATTGAGCGACTCCGGATCAGTCTCAGCGATCCGCGCCAGCGTGCTGTCGTGGAAGATCACGTAAGCGGGCACACTATGCTCCTTCGCCGTCTGCGCGCGCCACGCCCGCAGCGCTTGCCAGCGCGCTTGTGCCTCGAGCGACAGATCCGCCGCCGGATCGGCACGGCGCTCCTTCTTGCCCGACGACGAGGTACCTCGCACCTTCTCCGCCTGGCGACGCAGAATCACCGGCTGCGCACCCTTGAGCACGGGGCGCGCGGCATCGGTGAGGATCAGCGCACCATGGCCGCCATGGTCAACCGCAAACAAACCCTGTGCGACCAACTGGCGAAACACGCTGCGCCACGCGGCTTCCGACAACTCGCTGCCGATGCCAAACGTGGACAGCGTTTCGTGATGCCATTGCTTGACCCGTTCGGTGGCGTTGCCACGCAGGATGTCGATGAGTTGCCCAGCACCGAAGCTCACGCGACTGGCCTGCTGCACGCGGTAGGCACAGGAGAGCGCCATCTGCGCCTCGCGCGTGGCGTCCCAGGTTTGCGGCGGTGTAAGGCACGTATCGCAGTTGCCGCACGGCTCGCTGCTTTCGCCAAAGTAGGCCAGCAGGGCGACGCGGCGACAGCTTGCCGCTTCACAGAGGCCGAGCAGCGCATCCAGCTTGGCGGTGGAGACACGCTTGTGCATGTCGTCGGCATCGGACTCGTCGATCATGCGGCGCTGCTGCACCACATCCGCCAGGCCATAGGCCATCCACGCGTTGGCCGGCAAGCCATCGCGGCCGGCACGGCCGGTTTCCTGGTAGTAGCCCTCAAGGCTTTTCGGCAAGTCCAGATGCGCGACGAAGCGCACGTCCGGCTTGTCGATGCCCATGCCGAAGGCAATGGTCGCCACCATCACCACGCCTTCCTCCTTACGGAAGATGGCCTGATGGCGCGCGCGCACATCGGCGTCCATGCCGGCGTGATACGGCAGCGCGCGGATGCCCTGCTCCGCCAGCCACTGCGCGGTCTCTTCCACCTTCTTGCGTGAGAGGCAGTAGACGATGCCGGCGTCGCAGGCGTCGCCATCCATGTGCTCCGCGCGGATGAAGCGCAGGAGCTGATTGCGCGCGCTGTCCTTCTCGACGATGGTGTAGCGGATGTTCGGGCGGTCGAAGCTGGAGAGGAAAACGCGTGAGCCCGTCAGCGCCAGCCGCTCGATGATCTCGTCGCGCGTGACGGCATCGGCCGTGGCGGTGAGCGCGATGCGCGGCACGTGCGGAAAGCGCTCGTGCAGCACGGAAAGCTGAATGTACTCCGGCCGGAAATCGTGTCCCCATTGCGATACGCAGTGCGCCTCGTCGATGGCAAACAGGCCGATGCGCGAGCGCTCAAGCAGATCGAGAAAACGCGGCGTCATCAGCCGTTCGGGCGCGACGTAGACGAGGTCTAGCCGCCCCGCCGCCAGATCGCGTTCGACCTGCGCGGCCTCGGCACCAGTGAGCGCGGAGTTGAGGTACGCGGCACGCACGCCGGCTTCTTCCAGCGCGGCCACCTGATCCTGCATCAGCGCAATCAGCGGCGAAACGACAATGCCCGCGCCTTGCCCGCGCCGATGGCGCACCAATGCGGGAATCTGATAGCACAGCGATTTGCCGCCGCCGGTGGGCATCAGCACCAGGCAATCGCCACCGTCGGCCAGGTGGGTAACGATCTCTGCCTGTGGGCCGCGGAACGCGTTGTAGCCGAACACGTCGTGCAGCACGGCACGCGTGGCGGCGGCGGTGTCGTCGGGCAGCGCCTGCAGCGCGTGGTCTATGGCGGGAGAGTCGTACATCGGGACGGCGGGGTGCGCGCTGTGACACACGCAGGCTGGGCGAAACCGCTATTGTGACAAACCCCGCCGAGGGGTGGTCAATCGGGGAAGTCGGATTGTGAGCAACGGTACCGTCAAACCTTACGCGCCACGATCCGGTGAATCGTCCGCCCCGACGATTGGCTCACGGCGGCCTCGTCAAAAACAAGTGTCGTGCCGACCAATGCCTCACGCACCGGCGCCGCATCGAACGCGGTAAACAGCCGTCCGCGCCCATCTCGCTGATCCGCCTCGGGCGTGACGCGCCAACTCAGATACAGCGTACCGCCCGGTCGCAGCAACGACACCAGCCGCCGCACCGCCGCGCCAATCTGCTCCGGCGGTAGATGCATGATGACGGTCTCGCAGACGACGTTGTCGAATGCACCTTCAGCGATGCCCGTCAGCTCCGGCAACTGCGCCTGCCGGAATGACAGTCCCGGATACTGCGAGCGTGCCGCCTCCAGCAGGCCCGCAGAAGCGTCATACCCAACGGCTGGATACCCATTGGCATTGAGCCACGCCACTTCGCGACCGGCCCCGCAACCGATGTCCGCCGTCGCCCCGCCCGCCTTGAACTCGCGCCGGAACAGCGCGTACAGATCCTCCGGCGGTGGCTGCTCGCGCCACTCCTGGGCGAACGTTTCGGCAAGCTGGTCGTAGGCGGCGACGGTCTGTGTATCCATGGCGGCTCCTGGGAGGGCGTGGGCTACTTCATCGTAAAACTGCGCAGCAACGTCAGGTCGCCGGCCTTGCGCATCGGCACGACAAACGTCTGCTGGCGCTCGGACGGCGTGTTTTCGTCGGTGATGATGCTGACGGTGGCGGTGGTGATGATGCTGTTGTCACTACCGCTGCCGTAGTAGTTGACGTAGACGAGGTACGTGCCAGGCACGGGCGCGGGGTTCGAGTAGATCTCCGGGCCATAGCCTGTGGTGACGTCCACGTCGAGCGCGCCACCGTTCTCGACCACGCGCTGGCCATACCAGGTGTGCTGGCCGTCGGGCGAGATCACGTGCAGGTCGAGGTCAGTGCCGTCGGTGTCCCACGACAGCACCACACGCAGGCGCGGTCGCTGCTTGCCGGCGTAGCTGTCGTAGAACTGGACGCGCTTGGCGTCGCCGCGCGCGCTGCGCACCTCGACGCTGTTGCTGCCGGCCCCGAATGCGTACGGGCGCGAGAATGTGCCATCGGCTTCGATGCGCTGCGGCATCGCCACCCCGTTGACGACGAGCGTGCCGACCGACGAACCATCCGCCCCGCGGCGGCGGCGCGGTTTGCTGTCATCGGCAGGGGCCGCGGTCTTGGGCGTGTTGCGGATGCGCCCGGCGATCATCGACGTGGCGCGTTGCCCTTGCGGCGTGCTTACCACCACGGCGGGGTAGTGCACGTCTTGCGTGTAGCGTGAATCATCCCCGGCGGAATTGCGCCAGCCGTTGATGGGCGTGGTGATGTCGATATTGCCGGCGTCGGTTTGTGCCAGCGCGCCGCTCACTGCGCCAAAAGCGAGGGAAATGGCAAGCGCGAGGCGGCGGAATGCGTGCGTCATGGTCGTCAGAAGCGGATCGATTTCATCAGCGCCAGCTCGCCGATCTTGCGCAGCGGCACGGTGACGAATTCGCGTCGTTCGTTGGGCGTGTTTTCGTTATAGATCAGCGTCAATTGTGCGGTGATGAGATCGCGATCGTGCGCCTTTTCGTCGAAGTTGTAGCCGCCGGCGTTGAAGTTGCCCCAGTAGTTCACATAGAACAGCCACACACCGGGGCGCGGCGCGGCGGTGGAGAAGATCTCGGGGCCGGCGCCGTCGACGCTGTCCACGTCGAGCCCGCCGCCATCGGAAAGCAGCGGCTGGGCCCAGAACGCGTGATCGCCAATCGGCGAAATGACATGCATGTCGACTTCCGCGCGGGGGTCGTCCCAGGTGAGCACGGCGCGCAACTTGGCCGAGGTCTTGGTGGTATCGGCCTCGTAGAACTGCAGGCGCTGGCGCGATTGGCCGTCGGGGCTGACGATCTCCACGCTGTTCGACCCCGGACCGAATGCCCACGGACGCGCGAAGCGGCCTTCGCTGTCGCCATAAAGCGGCATCGCGTTGCCGTTGACGACCAGCACCGGCGGGCGACGCTGCTTGCCCGCTGCGCGAATGCTCCCGGCGATGAGCGTGCGGTATTTCTGCGCGCCGCGATCGACCGGTGGCTTCGGATACGCCGCGGTGTACTGCTCCAGTTCGTTGGTCAGCTTGCTGTTGCGCCAGCCGCCGATTGGGCCTTCAAGATCCGCTACCGGCTCCGCCAGCGCAGAAGCGCCTAGCAACAACGCAGCGGCGCCCAGCCCCAAGCGCGTCATCCCTCTCTTCACAGCAAACCCTCCCCTCGGATCAGGCGACGCGCCGTCGCCTCGACAAACTGTTCGTCCTGCCCACGCGGGTGCCGCGCAAAGGCCAGGTGCAGATATTCGTGTGTCAGCGCAATGCGGTCTTCTTCGGTGGCGAGGCGGTGGACGTAGAGCCGGTTGCGGCGCGAGTCGGCATACGGCCGACCTTCGTGCACAACGCACACGGCGGGCAGCGGCGGCACCTCGAAACCGGGCTCCGCGCCCAAGCGCGCGGACCAGCGTGGCGCCTGCGCCTGCAACCACTGCTGCGCGCCTGCCACCGGAGCGCAATCGCCCGCCACTGCGCTCTGAAACGACGTAAGCGTCGCCTGGGGCCACCACTGCGCAAGGATGGCGTCAAAGCCCTGCCCGCGCTGGGCGGCCGCTCGGGCGGCCGTCCAGCTCATCTGGCCGCGGGCGCTGATCGTGCCGTGGTATTGCACGGCCGCACCGGTCAGCACCAGCGTGTCGGTAAATTCGGCCGCATTGCGCGCTGCAGCGGCCGGCGGGCGCGGCAGCACACGCTGCGTGCGGGAACTGTCGGCGATGCGGTAGCAGCCCTTGTCGCGCGCGGCGTGCTGCACAAGATAGCTGCGTGCCGCCACTGCCAGCGCGCGGGCCGCCTGCGCTTCAGCTAGGTCGCCTTCGCGCTCCACCACACGTGCCACGTAGTCATTCATGCCCAAGCGCCCGGTGACGATGGGCGCGTTGTTCGCGCGCCCGAGGCTCAATTCGCCCTTGCTCTCGATCGGTAGCGCGTTGCCGTTGAGGAAGCGCACGGTATAGCGGCCTTCGAGGCGACCCGGCGCGACCGGCTTACCGCTGGCGTCGCGCACCTCGCGAATCGGATAGCGCGCGAAGAAATCGACAGCCACGCAGGCGTCATCGTCGGGCACGGGTGTCTGCTCGATCAGCGGGGTCAGGCGCGGCGCCGCAGCGGCCAGCACCTGGTTGCTCGAACCGGCACCGCCCAGCCACACGGGCGAGCCATCGGCCAGCCAGCCCGCCGCACCGCCAATCGATGCACCGGGGCGCTGCGGGTCGGGCATCGTCCAGGTCTTAGCGCGCAGCAGGCCGCCAAAATTCGAGACCGTGCCCTCCCCTCTGCCCACGGTGAGCACGGAGATCAGCGTTTGTGCGGCGGTCTCGCGGCCATCAACCGGAACGGTGCGCAAGGCGGTGAGCAGATCGGCGACGGGAACGCGCTGCGTCGGCTGCATGGCGCGCAGGTCGCGCAGCCATGTGGGCGATCCGGCCTGTTGCCAGAACCGGCGCCAGTCTGCGCGGTCGAGGCCCAAGCGCGCAGGCTCGAAATACCGGCCGCACGATTGGATGAGCGCGCGCTCGCGGTCGATGCTATTGCCTGCGGTGCAGCAATAGACCTCTTCGGGGTCGTTGCCGTGGCACGTGTAATCCGGCGTGCTGATGCGGCGCGAGACAAGGTAGCTGTAGACGAAGAGCTTCCAGACGCTGCCCAACGGTGTGTCGGTGTCGCGCGGCAGTGTGGTGGCTTGCGGCGTGCCGCCGGCCGGGTTGGCGCTGAACTGCCACAGCCGGGCTTCATCGCCTTGCAGCACGGCGTAGCGCAACGGCTCTGTGGCGGGCGCGGCGATGGCGTGCCCTGCCTGCCCAATGCACACGAGCGCGCCGACGGCCGAGAACAGGCCGGTCAGCACACCTCGCGCGAGCAGGCGGGAACGCATCGCCATATCACTCCACCTCACTCCACCTTGAACGGATAGCTCGCCGTCTTGCCGTCGCCCTGGAACGCCTTGGCTTCCGGCTGGTACATGCGGAAGTAGCGCACCGGCGGCAGCGCAAAGCGGCCCGGCAGCGAGAAGCGCACGAGCTGGCGCAGCACGGTCGGCCGCTCCAGCGTGGGCACCGGCTGGTTGTACGAAAGCTGGCCCATTTCATAGGCAGCCTTGCGCTCGAACGCCTGCGGGCCGTTGCCTTCGTTCGGCTCACCCTTCAGGCCGTCGATCTGGATGCCCCACGTGGTGGCCTCCACTTCGGCGCCCGGCGGCAGCGGCACTTCCACCAGGCCGTAGCGATACGTACCTTGGCGCGGCGTCAGCACCACCTCGTCGACGTAGAGGGCGTTGCTGTCGAGCGTGGCGCCCGGCTTGACCAGCTTGGCCGTGAAGGCAATGCCGCTGTTGGTGTCGGTTGCCGGCTGCTTGGGCGCTTTGGGGTCCGGCTTGGCCGGCGTGGAATCGATCGGCTCCAGGCGGTATAGCTTGCGCTCCACCGTGATCGGCAGCTTGGACGCTTCCGGTGCGCGGCTGCGGTAGGAGACGATGGCCGACTGCGTAGTGACGTCGGCCGGCGCGGTGGTCAAGTCCAGCGCGGCGGGCACTTGCGCACCGGTCCAGCGCCACGTCGGTACGCCCACCGGCGAGCGCGTCACCTGCCAGCCGCCCGCAGAAACGGCCGGTTGAATGGCCGCCACACTCGCACCCTGCAGGCCGCCGAGGCCCTTCTGCAGCCAGACCAGCGCAACGGCGCGATCCATCGTCGGCATGGCCGCGCTGGCGCGGGCCAGCAGCGGTGCCGGGTCGGCAGCGGAACGGCCACCGCCCATCAGCAGCAGGCTCTGCACCAGCGGCGAGGTGTCGGCAGTCAGCGCATTGCGTGCGGCGATGTCAGCGGAGACCAGCGCTTCCGGCACCGGCTGGCCGATCTGGCGCATCAGTTGCGCGGTCAGCGCTGTTGCCACTTGACGACCGCGTGGGGAATCCGGGGCCACGAAGATCAGGCTATCGCCGGCAGCAGGGTCGGCGTCGGCAGGCGCCTTGTTGCGTGCCAACTCGTTGCCGACCCCGGAGAGCGGCGTTGCCACCGGCAGACCCATCTCGTTGGCAAACCACAGCGCCAGTGCGCGGTGCAGCAGCGGCTCGTTCTGGCTGGTGCGCTTGTAGGCTTCGAGCACCTGCTTCCAGTTGTCCGCTGGCAGGCTGATGCCGACCGAGCGGCTGGCCAGCCAATCCGCGTAGTAGGCGTACGACGTGATCAGCGCGCTGCTGGTCGTCAGTTCGCCCCACCAGCCGAAGGTGCCATTGGTGCCGGCCAGCAATGCCAAACGCTGACGCTGCGTGCGCAGCAGCGCATCGACGCCTTGCGTGCCGGCCGGGCCACCGTCGCCCAGACGCGAACCCGTGGCGGCTAGACTTTGCTGGGCAATCGCCAGCGGGATCAGGCGGCTGGCGGTTTGCTCGGCGCAACCGTATGGGTACTCGATCAGATCATCGGCCACGCGGGCGAACTGGCTGGCCGTATTGCCGACCACGCGCAGGCGCACGTCGCGCGCATCGGCGGGCAGACCCAACGGCAAGCGCGTGCCCTGCAGTTGCGTAAGCGGGACGACGTTTTCGCGGTCTGCCAGCCAGCCGGTCGCATCCAGCTTGAGCGTGGTCTGCAAGCGATCCGACACCGCATCGCCCTGCTTCAGCTCGGCATTGACGACACCGGCCTGCAGCGCAGTCACCGGCGCACGCAGGTAGTTGGCCCCGCGCTTGAGCGTCACGCGCTGGTTGATGTTCAGGCCGGCGCCCGAGACGATCCAATCGGCGGTGATGTCCTTGTCGGTCTGGTTGAAGGCGACCATGTCCAGGCGCGGCTGATCGCTCTCGCGGAAGCGTTGCGGGCCCGTCCACTTCAGGTACAGCGGCTTGTCGGAACGGATGTTGGCCGTGCGCTGGCCGACGATGCCGTCCGATGCGCCCGTCGTCGACACGGCTCGCACGGTGATACGCCAGCGCGCCAGCGAATCCGGCATCTTGAAGGTCATGCGTGCGCGGCCATCGGCGCCGGTCTGCAGGTTGGCGACCCACGCGGCGGTGTCCTTCTCGTCACGACGCGGGCGCTCCAGCACCTTCACACCGCGCTCGTTATGGCGGCCATAGGTGCCGCCCGGCTTGCCCGGCAGCGATGCCAGCGCTAGGTCATAGCTGATGAAGCTCTGACTCGACGTGGTGCGCACGCTATTGCGGCGCGGGTGATAGAAGAAATCGACGATGCTGGGAGCCACTTCGGGCTGCAGCACGTAGATCATCTCGTCCACCACCGAGACCGTCAGATTGGCCGGCACGGGCTTGCCGGCCAGCGCGCTGGTCAAGTCCAGCGTAACCGTCTCGCCCGGCGCGTAGACCGCCTTGTCGGCGTGCACGGTCAGGTCCAGAGTCGGCTGCGTGACGACGATGCCGGCGTTCTGGAACACCATGTCGCCGTCGCGCACGTACAGCACCGAGAACGTCATGTTCGGGGCGAACTCGGCGCCGATCTTGATGCGCGCGCGGTATTGCGATGGCGTGACCTTCTGCAGGCTGAGCCATTCACCGCCGCGCGACAACAGCGCGTGGCGCTCGACCTTGTCGCGCTCCAGCGTCAGCAGCGCGTCATCCACCGGCTGCGGGAAGGTGATCAGCGCTTCGGCCGTGTCGCCGATCTGGTAGCGATCGCGGTCGAACACCATTTCGATGTTGCCCGGCACGGTCTGCACGCCATCGCCGGCCACCCAGTGGCTCGATGCAGCGAGCAGGTTGCCCGCAGCATCGCGCACCGACAGCGTGTACGAGCCCGGCTGGTCAAACTTGACCGGGAAGGTGGCGTTGCCCTTGGCGTCCGGTGCCAGCGTGCCTTCCGTGCGGGTACGCGTTTCCAGGCGGACGAGGTCCCACTTGGCCGGCGGAGCCGTCGGTCCGGTCGCGCCCGCCACCACCGGCATCGGCGTGAGCGTGAACGACACGTTCTGCCCCGGCGTGGTGAAGTTCGACGTGGTCGACAACTTGTACGGCGTGGCGCCACGTGCGATCAGCAGTTCGCGGGTGACCTTCACGCGGTAGGCCGCGCCGTCGTTGGCGAACACCGTCACCACGTAGCGGCTCGGCTCCTTGGCGGCGGGCAGCTCCAGCTTGGCGTTGCCGTCGCTGTCGGTGGTCAGTTCCTGCTGCTCCAGCTTGACGGGGAACAGGCCCGCGTAACGCAGCTCGCCCTCCACCATCGTGACCTGCTGCGCGCGCAAGCTGACCGAGACCTTGCCGTCCTTGACCGGCTTGCCGTCCGGATAGCGCAGGCTGATCTTGCCCTTGACCGCTTCGCCGGTGCCATAGCTGGCCTTGTCGAGCGACAGGTTCACGTCAAAGTGCGGCTTGATGTATTCGGCCACGCGGAAAGCGCCGCCGTACGTGTTGCCGTTGTAATCGAAGCGCAGCGAGTAGCCACCCGCCGGCGCGTTCGTCGGCAGCGTGAAGCGGGTGTCGGCGCCCGTGTCACCGGCCAGGCGCGTCGTGGTCGTCGCCACCGGTGCGCCGTTCGGGTCGAGCACCTGCAGCTTGATGTCGCCCGCAGCCGGCACGGTCGATTCGGTCGCGTTCTTGAAGTTACGGCCGATGAACTTGACGTTCACTTCGTCGCCCGGGCGATACAGCGGACGATCGGTGAAGGCGTACAGCTTGGTGTTGTAGATCTCGCTGTCGTAATAGAAATTCTCGGAGATGAACACGCCGCCCGCGCGGTCGCTGCCGATCACGTAGCTGCGCTCCGGCGAAACGTGGCGCAGGTCGGCCGTGCCGTCTGCCTCCGTGGTGCCGGACGCGAGCACGCCCACGCCGTCGGTCCAGCTCACGGCCGAACCGCTCACCGGTTTGCCGCTCTTGCGCTCAGCTGTCCACACCATCATCCCTTGCGACGTGCCCTTGGTGACGGCCACGGTATCCGACACGAACAGCAGCGTGTGCGCACGGTACGCGCCGATCACCGCTTCCACGATGTACAAACCCGCCGGCAGCTTACCGACCGGAATCATCACGTTGCCGGCGTTCTGCGGCATCCATTCGCTGCTGCTGCCTTCGAGCTTCACGTCCTTGGGCGGCTCGATGGGCTTGGCATCCCAGATCGGGTAGCGGAAGCGGCCGAGCAGTTCATAGCCCTTGAGGGGCGCGTACTGCGGGTTGTTCGAGAAGCGCGTCGGCGCCGTCATCTGGTCGCCCATGCTGAACTGCGGCGCGGCCTCCACGGCCTTGCTGCGCGTGGCGAACGACAACACGCGCTGCCAAGCGCGGCGGGCTTGGCGCGTCCAGTTGTCCCACAGATACGCCAGCGTGTTGGCCAGGCCCTCGCCGGTGTAGTTGGCCTTGACGTCGATGCGGTGCAGGTTCTTCTGCGCCTTCAAAAATTCGAGCGGCTGCGGCACGCGATAGACGAGGATGTCCGCGCCGCCGTAGCGGGAGAGTTCGTCCTTGTATTCGCGGCCCGGCGCTTCCAGGCGGACCATCGCTTCTTGGTCGGTACCGTAGCTCGCATCCGACAGCAGGAAGAACGGTTGGCCCTTGAACGGCTCATAGCCGCTGGCGGGCACATCAAACAGCGTGGGGTTCGGCTTTTCAGGGGCGTCTGCGGCCCGTGCATGGCCGGCAAACGCCAGCACCGTCACGCAGACGACGGCAACAAGATTGAATGACAGCCAACGGTTGCGCATGAGTTTTTCTACCGTGTCAAAAAGGCCAGACGAAACACGCCGATAAAGTTGGGATTGCCGCTCTGCGGCTGCCAGCGCGAGTCTTTCCATTGCATCAGTTCAGAAACCGGGACCGCGCGCAGGCCGTTGTCGCCGCGGGTGACGGTGCCGGTGTGGTAAGCGATGTAGCGATCCATCCAGATCATCAGATGCTGGTCGTCGCCTTGATCGAAGAAGAGCAGATCGCCGGGGAGCGCCTGGTTGACGTCCTTGGCAATGAAGCGGCTGTTCTGCTGAATAAGGCCAAGCGCCGAGACGTACGCGCCGGTGCTGCCGTCCGTGCGCACCCATCGCTGCGTGAGCGTGCGCTGGGCCGGCGTGAGATTCAGCTCGGGCGGCAGTTGGCGTGCGGATTCCGCATCGCGCATGCCGTTGGCGCGCAGCCAGCGGGCATCGTGCGTGCGCAAGGCCTCGCCGGCGGCAAAGCGCACGAGGCCAGCGCAGTCGCGGTGCGTCCAGCGCGGCGTCGGACCTTGTCGAAGCTGCTCGTTGACGATGCGCACGAACCACGCGCGGAACACGCTCGATTGATCCGGCGTGAGCGCATCGGGGTCGGCCGGTGCGGCATCGGCCCAGCCCGACAAGGCGTATGTATGCGGAGCGAACAGGCAGGCGCCAGCCGCCGCCATCCAACGACGGCGGTTCAGCATCGCGGCCTGGGCGCGCGACGTCATTGCGTGCTGGTGTTATCGGCGGGTACAGCTGCGGCCGCCTCCGCAGAGGCGACCGGCGTTGCAGCCGTGTCAGCCGGAGCTGCCGTACCGTCGCCACCTGCAGGCAACCCGCGCCCGCTGGAGAGCCACGTCACAGGCACCCAGCCGCGCGACGACGGCACCCCGCCATCCAGCGCCAGCGACACCGGCGCATACCGCGCCAGCGCCTTGAGCTTCGGGAACAGGTGCGTCTGCGCGGCGTTCAAGAAGACGGCTTCCTGATCGGCAGGCAGAGCGGCGCCCGCTTCGCGGCGGACGAGCGGCGCGAGCGACGCGGGCGTCATCGTCAACACGATGCGCTCGACCTTGTCGCGCGGCAGGCTATCGGCCACGGCGGGGAAGCGCTTGGCGAGCACGGCCAGCGCGTCGTCAACTAGGCGCGCGTCGGGCGAGAACACCACCACATCGCCCGCAATCGCCAGCGTAACGGGGAAGTAGCGGTCCGACGAGAGTTGTGCCGCGAACGGCGCGCCGGCCGACTGCGCCGTGCCGTAGCGCGCGCTCACCGGGCGCTGCCACAGCGTGGCGTTGGCGGGCCCTTGCTTGGTCGTCACGGGCAGGCGCTTGTAGGGGCCTGCCTTGTCATCAGCCTGCGCCTTCGCTTCGTATGAACCGACGATCTGGCCGAACAGCGCGCCCAGCGCCGGTTTCACCGCTTCGGCTTGCGAAGGCGAAGACAACCTCGCCACGAACAGCGGCGCCACCAGCGATGACTTGCCATACCAGCACGCGGCCGCCGGGCCGGCAAACGCGTCGCCAACATGCGTGGCGGCTTCGGTCACTTCCTTGGCATCGCCGGCCACATTGCGCAGCAGCGTGCCGGCGGCCTTCCAGTCGATCGGCAACGTGGCGCAGGCAGCGGGGTCCGCAGGCAATGCACGCCACAACGCCGCGTTATCCCACTTGCCGGACAGGCGCGCCGGGTCGATCAGCGCGGCGCTCTGCCAGCCGTTGCCAGACGCCCCCGCACCGAAGTCGAAGCGCAGCGCCTCGATGCCCGGGAAGTACTGCTGATAGCCGAACGACAGATAGTTGGCGCTCACCACAACATGGTGGCCCGTGGTCTCAGCGGTCGGCAGCGAATAGGCATTGCCTTGCACGTTGCGCTTGCCTGCGTCGTCCGACAGCAGTGCGGCGAGTGCGCTTGCCTGTTTGGAGACGGGCTTGCCGTCCTTGTCCAGCAGGATGCCCGGCTCCGACAATGCGATCAGCCGGTCGCCCTTGCTGGCAATCAGGATGGAGCGCGTGGCCGACAGCTTGAGCGCATACACCGGTGCGCCGGAATCGCCCAGCGCATCAGCCACCTTGGTGAGCTGCGTATCGCTCGTGGCCACGGTGGCGACGGCTTCCAGCGCCTTGGCCAGGCCGTTGCGCTGCATGGAGAGCACCCAGTAGCGCAGCTTGTCGTCGGGGCCGCGCCACAGCATCACGCGGGCCGGTTCGTCAAACACGTGCTTGAGCACGGTCTCGGCCAGGTCGAGCTTCTGCTCATAGGCAAGGCGCCGCAGCGCGCCCGCCACCGAAAGGCGGTCTTCGTTGCCTTCGTAGTAGGCGACGAAATCTTCGGTCAGCACGTCCCGCAGCAATGGCACGCGCAGCACGTCGCGCGGCAGTTGCGACAGGCTTTGGCTGTCGATCAGGGCATCGGGGTACGTGAGGTCGAGCTGGACCTGGCGGGCATGCAACGCCCGTGTGCGGCCGAACGGGTGCCAGACCATCTGCACCACCGCGGCACCAGCCACGACCAGGGCGACCGCGCCAACGGCGATCTGCTTGCGTGTGAGCTTCATGGAATCGTCGGCAAGACTGGAGAGGGAGCCGGCGATTTGCAGAAATTGCCGGTCTATAACCGCGAGATCATAGCCGTTGGCATGTTAAGCCGGGTTAACGTTTCGAGAAAATCAGAACCTGTCGCCGTGCATGCGACGCCGCCGTTCAATAGACGAAACAGGCGAAAAAAAACCCGGCCCCCTCAAAGGGGCCGGGCTTTGATGCGAAGGACGCTGCCTAACTTCAGGCGGCGCCGCCTTCCTCTTGGTGGACGACAGGCGTCTCGAAGATCGAAGCGGCTTCTTCTTCGGCAATCGCTGCGGCGCGGTCGCGGTCGGCGGCTTCCTTGGCCTTGCGGGCACGGTGGTAAGCCAGACCAGTACCCGCCGGGATCAGACGGCCGACGATGACGTTTTCCTTCAGACCACGCAGGTCGTCGACCTTGCCCATGATGGCGGCTTCGGTCAGCACGCGCGTGGTTTCCTGGAACGATGCCGCCGAGATGAAGCTGTCGGTCGACAACGATGCCTTCGTGATACCCAGCAGCAGGTTCTCGTAGGTTGCCGGACGCTTGCCTTCCGCGATCACGCGGTCGTTTTCGTCCAGCAGCTCCGAGCGCTCCACCTGTTCACCCGGGATGAACTTGGTGTCGCCCGTATCCACGATCTGCACGCGGCGCAGCATCTGACGAACAATCACTTCGATGTGCTTGTCGTTGATCTTCACGCCTTGCAGACGGTACACGTCC
>CBJMVH010000081.1:0-18367 GCA_966433195.1 uncultured Ralstonia sp. | reverse complement strand
GGCGCGGCAGCACATGCAGATCGTCAATATTTCCGCTTACAAATTCGTCACCCTCGATGACCGCGAAACGCTGCGCCCCGCGCTGCTGGCCGAGTGCCAGGCACGCGAGCTCAAGGGCACCGTGCTGCTGGCCCCCGAGGGCATCAACATTTTCCTGGCCGGCTCGCGCGAGGCAATTGACGGCATCGTCGGCTGGCTGCGTGCCGACCCGCGCTTTGCCGATCTGGCCCCGAAGGAAAGCCTGTCCGACCACCAGCCGTTCCGCCGCCTGCTGGTGCGCATGAAGAAAGAGATCATCACCATGCGCCATCCGCTGATCCGCCCGGAAGAAGGCCGCGCTCCGTCGGTCGCGCCGCCCGATCTCAAGCGCTGGCTCGACCAGGGCCACGACGACGAGGGCCGCCCCGTGGTGATGCTCGACACCCGCAATGACTACGAAGTGGCCGTCGGCACGTTCAAGAACGTGGTCGACTATGGCATCAAGAAATTCACCGAATTCCCGCCCGCCATTGCCGCGCACAAGGACGACTTTGCCGGCAAGACGGTGGTGTCGTTCTGCACCGGCGGCATCCGCTGCGAGAAGGCGGCGATCCACATGCAGGAAATCGGCGTGGAACGCGTGTATCAACTCGAAGGCGGCATCCTCAAGTACTTCGAAGAAGTCGGGGGTGCGCATTACGACGGCGACTGCTTCGTCTTCGATCACCGCACGGCGCTCAACCCCGAACTGCTGCCGGCCGGCCCGAAACAGTGCTTTGCTTGCCGCGCCGTGGTGACACCGGAAGAACAGCAATCGCCCGACTACATCCCCGGCCAGCGCTGCCCGCATTGCGCGAGCCACCAAACGCAGGCCGCCGCATGAAACGCCTGGCTGCCGCCCTCCTCGTCGGCACGCTCTGCGTTGCTGCGTTGGGCGGTTGCTCGACGAGTTGCGCGGGCGGCTCGAGCCGCGGTGTGTTTTGCGGGACGGGCACGCGGTTTTGACACCGCCCCGCCGCGCACCAGCAAAAAACGCCGGGCATGCCGGCGTTTTTCTTTTGAGCGACCCGTTTTACTGACGGCCGCGCACAAACTGGTTCGTGATGGCGACAACGCGCTCGCCGAACAGCTTGGCGGTTTCCAGGTCACCCGGCAGCGGGCCTTCTTCGGGGCTTGCATCCGACGGCGATTGCGCCAATGCGCCGCCAAAACCGGCCAGATAGTTGACGTCGTTGCGCGTGGCAGCCTTGCTGTTGGCCGGCATCATGCCCGTGCCGACCCAGATCATTCCGTGCTGCTGCGACAGCGTCCACAGGTATTGGATCGACGCGTACTTGTCGCCATTCATCGACGCCGAGTTCGTGAAACCGGCTGCGATCTTGTCGCGCCATGCGCCGGTGAACCACGCCTTGGAGGTGGCATCGGCAAATTTCTTGAAGTCGCCCGAGACACCGCCCATGTAGGTCGGCGCGCCAAAGACGATGGCGTCAGCACCGGCGAGCAGCGTCCACGTGTCGTCATTGACGTCGGCAACGGAGATCAGGTGCGCTTCGGCGCCGGCAGCTTGAACGCCAGCAAAGACGGCCTCGGCCTGCTTTTTGGTATGGCCATAACCACTGTGATAAACGATCGCAACGCGTGCCATGGGATTCCTCTTGTAGGTTGGAGTACGACAGGAAACAACAGAAAAACGGCGCACATAGCGTGCGTCGCCAACATTACGGCAAATCGAACACCAGCACTTCGCTGTCTTCGCCGCCGGCAAGCGTGACCGCCGCTTCGCTGGTCAGCTTGGCGGCATCGCCGCCCACCAGAGTGCGACCGTTGACGGTCAGCTTGCCGCGCACCACATGCACGTAGGCGCGGCGGCCTTCAGCGATGGGCAACGTGGCCGTTTCAGCGCCGTCAAACTTGCCGGCGTAGAGCGCCATGTCCTGATGCACCTTGACGGAGCCATCGCGCCCATCAGCGCTGGCGATCAGCGCGAGCTTGCCGCGCTTGGCTGCCTCGTCGAAATGGCGCTCTTCGTAGCCGGGCGTCAGATTCAACTGCGCAGGCAGCACCCAGATCTGCAGGAAGTGCGTGGTCTGGTCCTGCGCGTGGTTGAACTCGGAGTGACGCACGCCAGTCCCAGCCGTCATGCGCTGCACGTCGCCCACGCGCAGCACGCTGCCGTTGCCCATGCTGTCTTTGTGCGCCAGTTCGCCGTCGAGCACGTAGCTGATGATCTCCATGTCGCGGTGGCCGTGCGTGCCGAAACCCATGCCGGCCGCGACGCGGTCTTCGTTGATGACGCGCAACGGCCCGAACTGCACGTGTTCCGGATCCATGTAATCGGCAAACGAGAAGCTGTGATACGACTTCAGCCAGCCGTGATCTGCGTAACCTCGATCTTGAGAGGGGCGGATTTCAATCATTTTGATGAATCTCCTATCCAAATACCTGCGTTGATGGACGTATGTTACGCAGATTCGCTATATTTACGCGGTACGGCTTTGATTCATCCCATCAAAAATTCTGAACATGGCGCTCTCACTGGAATCCCTGGAAGTCCTGGACGCGATTGAACGCAAAGGCAGCTTTGCCGCCGCCGCGCACGAACTCGGCAAGGTGCCGTCGGCACTCACCTATGTGGTGCGCAAGCTGGAAGACGACCTTGACGTGCTGCTGTTTGACCGCCGCCGCCATCGCGCAGAACTCACGCCTGCCGGCCGGGCGCTGCTCGACGAGGGCCGCCACCTGCTGCAGGCGGCCGACGAGCTCGCCCGCCGCGTCAAGCGCCTCGCCACCGGTTGGGAGGCAACACTGACCATCGTGGTGGATGACCTGGTGCACTTTCGCGCACTCATGCCGGTCATCCAGGATTTTTATGCCGAGAACAGTGCCACGCGCCTGCGGTTTTGCCGCGAGGTGCTGGCCGGCACGTGGGATGCGCTGCTCTCCGGCCGCGCCGACCTGCTCCTCGGGCCCGCCCAGGTGATGCAGGTACAGGGCATCCAGACGCGCACGATGGGCGACATTCCGTTTGTTTTTGCCGTGGCGGCACATCATCCGCTGGCCCACATGGAAGAGCCGCTCCCGGCCACCGCAATCTCGCGACACCGCATCGTTGCAGTGGGGGACACGTCGCGCAATTTGCCTGCCCGCACCGTCGGCATTCTGGCGGGGCAGGACACGCTGGTCGTGCCGTCCATGGCCGACAAGGTGCAGGCGCAGATCCGCGGCCTGGGCTGTGGCTGGCTGCCGGTGCCGCTCGCGCAGCCGTACCTGGATTCCGGCGTGCTGGTCGCCAAGGAAACCACCGAGGACAAGCGCGCCGGCACATTCCAAGTGGCGTGGCGCAGCAACATGCGCGGCAAGGCACTGCAATGGTGGGTCGACAAGCTCGATGACCCACGCCTGGTGCAAGCCCTGCTGATGCAGTAACCGCATCGATCCAGCAGAATAGCGACATCGGCATCCGGAGCTTCGCCTTGTCCCAAGCCAATCTTGATACCTCGGAAACCGCAGCCGCATTACCGCGCGGCGCGTACCGCGGTCGCTTCGCGCCCTCGCCCACTGGCCCGTTGCACATCGGCTCGCTTGTCACCGCGCTGGCGAGCTGGCTCGATGCACGCGTGCACGGCGGCACGTGGCTGGTCCGCATTGAAGACATCGATTTCCAACGCAATGTGCCGGGCGCGGACCGCGACATCCTCGCGTCGCTGGAAGGGCTCGGGCTGGTTTCCGACGAGGCGCCGCAGTGGCAAAGCACGCACCTGCCCCGCTTCGAAGCCGCATTGGAGCAACTGCAGGCCATCGGCAAGCTGTATCCGTGCGGCTGCACGCGACGCGAAATTGCCGACTCCGTCACCACCATCGACGCCAACGGCCGCCTGCGGCACCAAACCCTCATCTACCCCGGCACCTGCCGCAACGGCCTCCACGGCCGCCAAGCTCGCGCCTGGCGCGTGCGGGTGCCTGAGGCGGACGCGGCTACGGTCTGCTTCAACGACCGCTGGCAGGGCGTGCAATGCCAGAACCTAGCGGAAGCCGTGGGCGACTTCGTGCTCAAGCGCGCCGACGGCATGTGGGCGTATCAGATTGCGGTGGTGGTGGACGATGCCGCACAGGGCATCACGGATGTCGTGCGGGGGTCGGATCTGCTCGACTCAACGCCGCGTCAGATCTACCTGCAGCAGTTGCTCGGGCTGCCCGCACTGCGTTACCTGCACGTGCCCGTGGTGGTGAATGCGGATGGCGAGAAGCTCAGCAAGCAGACCGGCGCACACGCAATCAATCGCAGTGAGCCGCTCGCCGCGCTGACGGAAGCGGCGCGGCACCTTGGGCTCGACATTCGTGCAGACGATGTGGAAGGGTTCTACCGGGACGCCGTCCCGGCGTGGGCCAATCGCCTCAAGCAATTGACCCCGGCGGCGTAGCTGCCGCCGTTTTCACAGCCTTGACTTAGCGCTTGCGCGGCACGCCACCGAGCAACGCAGCGATCGGGCGCTTGGCCGTACGCGGCTGGCCCGCAGGTTGCGCCGGCTTGGTGGCATCCGCGGTTTCTGCCGGCGCCGTCGATTCGTACGGGCGATTGAAGAACGGATCGTCCGAGGGGCGGAATGCCGGGCGCACGATCGTGTGATCCAGCACGCGGGCGCCGTTGCGCTCATCACGCTCACGGGCACGGCGCACTTCAGCGCGGGCGCGCTTTTCGTCGCGCTCGCGGCGTTCGCGATCGCGGGCCTGTTCGCCGGTCGGGTCGAAGTCGGCCAGTTGCTCGCGCGGGAGGTTGCGCTTGATCAGCTTTTCGATATCGGCCAGCAGACGTTCATCACCCGGGGCAAACAGCGACAGCGCGTCACCCGAAGCGCCGGCGCGGCCCGTGCGGCCGATGCGATGCACGTAGTCTTCCGCGTTGAACGGCAGGTCGAAGTTGATCACGCACGGCATCTGCGAGATATCGAGGCCGCGCGCTGCCACATCGGTGGCGACCAGCACATCGACGGTCCCTTGCTTGAACGCTTCCAGCGTTTGCATGCGTTCGGTCTGCGTCTTGTCGCCGTGGATGGCGTTGGCGTTGATGCCTTCGCGCTCCAGCGCACGCGCCAGGCGCGAACAGCCGACCTTGCTGTTGGAGAACACGATGCATTGGCGCGGCAGACCTTGATCCGCACGTTGCTTCAGCAGGTGCACGAGCGCGGCCTGCTTGTGGTTGTCCGGCACGGTGTAGATGACCTGACGGACGTTCTCGGCCGTGGCGTTGCTGCGCGCCACTTCGATCGTTTGCGGATGGCGCAGGTAGCTTGCCGCCAACTTCTTGATCTCCGGCGAGAACGTGGCCGAGAACAACAGCGTCTGGCGATGCGCCGGCAGCAGGTTGATGATGCGCTGCAGGTCGGGCAGGAAGCCCATGTCGAGCATGCGGTCGGCTTCGTCCAGCACCAGCATGCGCACCTGCGACAGGTTCACGCTGCGCTGCTGCACGTGGTCGAGCAGACGGCCCGGCGTGGCAACGAGGATCTCGACACCGCGGCGCAGTTGTTCCGTCTGCGGATTCATGTCGACACCGCCAAACACGACCGCGCTGCGCAGCGCCGTGTACTTCGCGTACTTGGCGACGTTGTCGTACACCTGATCGGCCAGCTCGCGCGTGGGCGTGAGGATCAGCGCCCGCACCGGGTGGCGTGCTGGCGATGCACTCGTATTGGCGTCGGGCAACAGGTTGTGGATGATCGGCAGCGAGAAGCCGGCGGTCTTGCCGGTGCCCGTTTGCGCGGCGCCCATGACGTCGCGACCGGCAGTGACCACCGGAATGGCGGCAGCCTGGATGGGCGTGGGCTTGGTGTAGCCGCTTTCGGTCAGCGCGCGGAGGACGTCCGGATGCAAGCCGAAGCTGTCGAATGTCACCGAGTCGTTAGCCGGTGCTTCTGACGCGTCGGTCATGGGTGCAGTGTTCATAAGGGGATGCAGCATGCCGGGTGGCATGGTGGCGCGACGGACCCAGGCGGGAAATCCAAAAGCAGGACCGCAAGCGGCTCGCGCAAAGCGTTAAAAATCAAGATTTTATCATGCGGGACGTGGCGCAGGACGGATGAAAGCCTCACCCAAGCCGACACCACCACCTCATTTGTCTTGACCCGGATCAAGTATCGGCGGTCCGTGCTGCGCGACCATCGCGGCATTCCCACCTGCACCCGAGCCTCCATGGTCACCACGCTTTACGAATCCGCCGACCACGTCTGCCTGATGTTTTCCGACTTGGTCGACGATCACGACGATCTGCCGGTGCAGACCAACCAGTTTCTCGTGGTCGATCATGGCCACGGCGCGCTCATCGACCCGGGCGGCCAAATGACGTACAACGCGCTGTTCCTGGCGATGAACAGGTACTTTCCGCCCAAGCAGCTCGACTACGTGCTGGCGTCGCACGCGGATCCGGACATCGTGGCGTCGGCGGGGCGTTGGCTCACGAGTTCGAGCTGCGACATCCTGATCTCCCGCGTGTGGGAGCGGTTTCTGCCGCATTTCTGCGCGGTCGGCAAAACCGAGGGCCGCATCGTGCCGATTCCGGACATGGGCATGGCGATCCCGCTGGGCCAGTCGCATTTGCTGGCTGTGCCGGCGCACTTTCTGCACTCCGAAGGCAATTTCCAGTTCTACGATCCGGTGTCGCGCATCCTGTTCTCGGGCGACCTCGGGGCATCAATGGTGCATGCCAACGTGGCGGCCAAGCCGGTGGAGGACTTCGATGCACACCTGCCGCTGATGGCACCGTTCCACCGCCGCTACATGAGCGGCAACCGGGTGTGCCGCCTGTGGGCGCAGATGGTGCGCGGGCTCGATATCGAATGGATCGTGCCGCAGCACGGCCAGGCCTTCCGGGGCAAGGCCATGGTCAACCGCTTTATCGACTGGGTGGAAACGCTGGATTGCGGCATCGACTTGATGACGCAGGAAACCTTCCGACTGCCCGCGCTGCCGAAGACGATGGCGGGCGCAACACTCAAGACGCGGGTTTAGTGGCCGGACTGGGGGCAGCCGGCAGAATGATTTTCATCATGGCGCTCGACAGCTCGTGCGCCAGCACATCGGCATCGATGCGCGAGGGGTCGTGCCACGTGTACATGAACCCCATCACACCGCCCATCGAGTGCGCGGCGACGCGCGCATCGCCAAACTCAAACACGCCGGCACGCTTGCCCTCGTCCAGCAGCGCATACAGATCGCGGTAATACGCACGCGACATGCCGTGCAGCCACTCCACCGTTTCTGGCCGCAGATATTGCCGATCACGATAAGTGAGCGCGGCCGCGTAATGGCAGTCGATGCAACGGCGCGCCATCTCCAACAAACAGGCCTGCAGGCGCTCGCGTACGGGCAGCGCCGGATCCGCTGTCTCGCGAATGGCCGACAGGCAGATCTGCGCGGCTTCGCGGCACAGGATGTCGAAAATCTCGTACTTGTCGGTGAAGTAGTAGTACACCGCAGGCTTGGTGACGCCGAGCGCATTGCACAGGTCGCTCATCGTCATGCCCGCGTAGCCCTTGGTGTAGAAGAGCTGCGCGGCAGTGTCGAGAATCTGCCGGCGGCGCGCCTCCTGCCGCTCGGCGATATGCGGGCGTGTTGCAGTTGCGGGCGCTTCAGTTTCAGCAGGCGATTGCACGTCAGGATCGGCGGACGCGGCCGTTTTGCGGACGGAGGACATGTCACCTATTTTCGCATGCCGCCCGCAACCACGCCGTGGCGTGCGCGCATCTCGGAGGCTTGGATGCTTGACGCATCAAGGAACACCTCAATATGCTTACCGGGCGGTATATAAATTTGAGCTCTCGAGCCATCGCCCGACATGACGTTTCGCAAACTGCTGATCTCCAATCGTGGCGAGATCGCCATCCGCGTTGCCCGCGCAGCCGCGGCGCTGGGCTTGCCCTGCACCGCCGTCTATTCCGAGGATGACCGCGATGCGCTGCACGTGCTGCGCGCCGATGAAGCGGCGCCCCTGCCCGGCCACGGCCCGCGCGCGTATCTCGACGGTGAAGCCATTCTCACCGCTGCGCGTGCCGTGGGCGCGGATGCCATCCACCCCGGCTACGGTTTTCTGAGTGAGAACGCACGCTTCGCGCGCCAATGCGCGCAGCACGGCGTGCAGTTCGTCGGGCCGGCGCCGCGTGTGCTCGACCTGTTTGGCGACAAGGCGCGCTCGCGCGCACTCGCACACGAGGCCGGCATTCCGATCGTCCATGGCACGCGTGGCGCGACCACGCTTGAGGAGGCGCAAGCCTTCTTTGCCGCGCTGCCGCCTTCGCACGGCATGATGATCAAGGCGCTGGCGGGCGGCGGTGGCCGCGGCATGCGTGCCGTGCACGATGCGCCGGCGATTGCCGAGGCCTATGCGCGCTGCGTATCCGAAGCCACCACTGCGTTTGGTAGCGGTGATGTGTACGTGGAAGCGCTGGTGCCAACGCCGCGCCATATCGAAATCCAGATCGTTGCCGATGCTCGCGGCAACGTTGCACACCTTGGTGAACGCGAATGCAGCCTGCAGCGCCGTCACCAGAAGCTGATCGAGATTGCGCCCAGCCCCGCGCTGGACGATACGCTGCGGGGGCGCATCTGCGATGCGGCCATCACGCTTGCCAAATCGGCGGGCTACTGCGGCATCGGCACGTTCGAGTTTCTGGTGGAGAGTGCCGGCACGCCGCACGCCCGGTTCTACTTTATGGAAGCCAACCCGCGCGTGCAGGTCGAGCACACCATCACGGAAATGGTGACGGGCGTTGACCTGGTGGTGGCGCAACTGGCGCTTGCGCAAGGGGCATCGCTGGCCGACCTGGGGCTCACCCAGCCAATCACGCCGCGCGGCTATGCGGTCCAGGTGCGCATCAATGCAGAGACGCTGGATGCGTCCGGACAACCCCACCCCTCTACCGGCGTGCTCACCGCGTTCGAGCCCCCCAACGGCCCCGGCGTGCGCGTCGATACCTGCGGCTATGCCGGCTACCGGCCTAACCCGCGCTTCGATTCGCTGCTGGCCAAGTTGATCGTCCACGCACCGGGTGGCACGTATGCACAGGCGCTGGCGCAAACGTACCGCGCGCTGTGCGAATTCCGCATCCAGGGGCTGACGACCAACAAGCACTTGCTGCAAGACCTGCTGCGCGATGCGGATGTGCGGGCCAACGCCGTGCACACGCAATTCCTCGATGCGAAGCTAGCCGAACTGGCGGGCGGCAATGGTGAAGCACATCCAACCTTGCACGCAGCGTCCACCGCCGCCACCGATCTCACACCGGCAGAACCGTTCGTCGACGAGCTTCCCGACAACGCCGACCTGCTCACCGCCCCGATGGATGGCGCGCTGGTCCAGATCCACACCCAAGCCGGCGCCACCGTGGCACGTGGTGATGTGCTGGCCGTGATTGAAGCGATGAAGATGGAGCACGTGGTCATCGCGCCCGCCGCAGGGTCCGTGCGGCAAGTCTGCGCGCAGGCAGGCGCCACGGTGCGCGAGGGCCAGCTCCTGGTTGTACTCGAGCGCAGCGATGCTCAACTCGATGCGGTTTCCGCGGACGGCGATGTCGACCTCGACCACATCCGCCCCGACCTGCAGGCCGTCATCGACCGACACGCCTTCGGCCTGGACGCCAACCGGCCCGATGCCGTCGCCCGCCGACGCAAGACTGGTCAGCGCACGGCACGCGAGAACATCGACCACCTGTGCGATGCCGGCTCGTTCATCGAGTACGGAGCGCTCGCCATCGCCGCGCAACGCCAGCGGCGGCCGCTGGATGACCTCATCCGGTCCACACCGGCTGACGGCATCATTACCGGCATCGGCACCGTCAACGCGGCGCACTTCGGCGACGAGGGCGCGCGCTGCATGGTGCTCGCCTACGACTACACCGTGCTGGCTGGCACACAGGGCACCTTCAACCACAAGAAGACCGACCGCGCGCTGGAACTGGCGCAGCAATGGAAGCTGCCCGTCGTGCTGTTTGCGGAAGGCGGTGGTGGCCGGCCAGGCGACACGGAAAAGCAAGGCGTGAGCGGTTTGGATTGCCCGACCTTTATTCGCTTCGCGCAGCTGTCCGGGCTGGTACCCACCATCGGCATCGTGTCGGGCCGCTGCTTTGCGGGCAACGCCGCCCTGCTCGGTTGCGCCGACGTGATCATCGCCACGCGCAACGCGACCATTTCGAGGGCGGTGGCCTTGGCGTGTACGCGCCGGAAGAGGTCGGCCCGGTCAACGTACAGGCGCCCAACGGCGTGATCGACGTGTTGGTCGAGGACGAGGCCGAGGCCGTGAACGTGGCGCGCCAGTACCTGAGCTACTTCCAGGGCCCGCTGGCCGATTGGGACGCTGCCGACAGCCGCCACTTGCGCCATGTCATCCCCGAAAACCGCATGCGCAGCTACGACATGCGCGCCGTGATCGACACGCTGGCTGACACCGGCTCGGTACTTGAACTGCGGCGGGCATTTGGCGTCGGCATCATCACGGCGCTGATCCGCATCGAGGGTCGCGCGTTTGGTTGCATCGCCAACAACCCGCGCCATCTGGGCGGCGCGATTGACTCAGCGGCGGCGGACAAGGCGTCACGCTTCATGCAGCTGTGCAACGCATTCGATTTGCCCATCGTCTCGCTGTGCGACACGCCGGGCTTCATGGTCGGCCCCGAGGCGGAAAAGACGGCCACCGTGCGCCACGTCAGCCGCATGTTCGTCACCGCCGGCAACCTGCGGGTGCCCTTCTTTACCGTGGTGCTGCGCAAAGGCTACGGACTCGGCGCGATGGCCATGGCGGCGGGCGGCTTCCATGCGCCGTTTTTCACGGTGTCGTGGCCGAGTGGAGAATTCGGCGGCATGGGCATCGAAGGCGCCATCCGCCTGGGCTATCGCAAGGAACTGGAAGCCGTGGAAGACCCCACAGCGCGCGAGGCACTGTTCCGAAAGATGGTCGACGCGGCTTACGAAGAAGGCCGCGCGCTGAACATCGCCAGCCACCTGGAGATCGACGCGGTGATCGATCCGGCCGACACGCGCCGCTGGCTGCTGCGCGGGCTGCAATCAGCGCCGCCCGCACCACCACGACATGCACGCGACCCAGCAACGCGCCGCTTCATCGACACCTGGTAGGCGCCGACAAGAAGCGGCGGCCAGCGCGCGCGTCTGCCCGATCAGTCTGCGCGGTCAGTACGCAGCGGGCCGTACTCGACGGGCACCCAGGCGAAGGCCTTACCGTCCTTGCGCACGTGGCCCAGCCCCGGGAACGGCAGATGCGCACCCGCCACCCACAGCTTGTCCTGCGCTGCCTCGTTGAACAGCTTGCGGCGCGAGGCGACGGCCTGCTTCTGATCGACGTCGTATTCGAACGCAACCTCGGGGTGCTGGAACTGCACCGCATGGCTGTGCACGAGGTCACCCCACACGAGCAGACTATGCCCCTTCGAGGCGAACAGATAACCGCTGTGGCCTGGCGTGTGGCCATTGGCGACGACCGACCGCACACCGGCCACCACTTCATCGCCCGGCTTGAACTGCTTGAGCTTGCCGGCCGCCGCATACGGCGCCACGGAATCACGCGCCATCTTGAAGTACGGCTGCATGTCTTTCGGCTTGGACGCAGCAATTGTTTCGCTGAGCCAGAAATCGGCTTCCGGCGCTGCCACGTAGACCTGCGCGTTCGGGAACGCCGGTTGCCCTTGCGGCGTCAGTAAGCCGCAGGCGTGGTCCGGGTGCAAATGGGTGAGCAGCACGGCGTCGATCTGTTCAGGCTGATAACCCGACGCGCGCACGTTGCCGGCCAAGCCACCCATGGTCGGGCCAAAGCACGTGCCCGAACCGGTATCCACCAGAATGCGCTGGCTGCCCGTGTCGATCAGGAAACCGTTCACCGCCGTCTGCATGCCCGGCGTGTTCGACACGAACATCCGTGCCAGCAGGCTTTGCACCGATTTCGCGTTGAGGCCGAGCAACGTTTTGGCGGGCAAGTCGACGTAGCCGTCATACAGCGCGGTGACAACGTCGTCGCCCAGGGCCATGCGGTAGTAACCGGGCACTTGGGCGCGTTGTTGTGTGGCGGCAGGCGTGGAGGTCGTGGCCGGCGTCGAGGTCTGGGCGTGAACTCCGCCAATCGAAGCAGCCATCGCAACGGCCACAGCAGCAGAGGTGAACAAACGCATGTCTTGGCTCCTGAAATAAACCACTGCCCCTTGGCAGCGGCGAGCCCGGATCATGCCACTTCTCGCGCACACGTGTTGTCGCTATTGGCGGCAGGGGTATTGCCTGAAAACACACAAGGCCCGACATGCCGGGCCCATTGCTTCATTCCGATCAATGGCGGCTGCGCATCCGCCACTCAACCGGTCGCGTGCTTACTGCACGTGGAACTTCGGTGACGACACCACGGTGCCGCTCACCGTGCAGTCCGGTGTGAGCAGCGCGTTGGTGAATGTCAGCGAGGAGTTCGGATCGTTCCACGCCGTTACGACCTTGCTCGGGCCACAGCTGCCCAGCAGGAAGACGTTGACCGCCGCGTTGTTGATCGACAGCTGGGTGGTGCTGTCGGCCTGGCCCGTCCACGGGTTCGCGCTGCTGGCCGTTCCCGAGATGAGGCCGCACGTCCCACCGCCGGTAAACGATGTGGACGTGATATTGACGATGCCCGACGGCGTGATCGTACCGGTAAACGTGGCTGTGCAATTGGCGCTGATGGAGCCCTTGGACAGCGTGGTCTGGCCGGTGACCGAGAACGGCTCGCCGTTCGGGTTCATCGGCTGCCCATCGACACGCGAAACGGTGACGGCGAGTACGGGTGTGGCTGCTACGGTGGCAAGTGCGAGTGCAACTGCAAGAGATACGACTTTACGTGTGCTCATTTATTGCCTCACTAGAACTAGCGGTAGAGACCGCCTTAAAAATGCGGCGCAAACCGGTTCCCGCTCGATTTGCGCCGCGCCAATTAGCCAGGCGCAGACAGCCATACCCGGCTAAAACTTGTACGACACCCCGAGGAACGTGATGATCGGATTGGCCTTGAGCGTGGTCTTGGTGGTGGCCAGCGTGGTGCCGTCCGCCGCCTTGATGACCGTGGCCGCTTCCGTCTTGAGCGGGATGTACGACACCGTGGCTGTCAGCGCCCAGCGTTCGTTGATCGCATAGCTCGCCCCCAGGTTGAAGATGGGCGACCAGGACGACGACGACTTCCCCTCCACGTAAGTCGGCCCCGGCTTGCCAGCACCGGCCGCCAGCACGGCGCCCAATTCACGGTTCACGGCTGCCGCAAAGTTCGGGTTCAGCTCGATGTTGGTAAAGAAGCTGTGGACCACACCCACGCCCGCGAACGGCCGGAACTTCGACTGCGCATGTCCGAAGTACCACTGCACGATGACCCCGGGGCTCCATTGGCGAGCCTTGCGCACTGCGGGCTGGTTGGACGGGTCGTCCAAATCGACATGGCCGAGCGCGCCTGCAGGCCCCGGCGCGCGGATCACGCCATGCCCGGTCAGCTTGAATTCGGGTGGCACGCCAGCAATCGTGGTCAGTGCAATGTTGTCGGTAAAGAAGTGCGTGAGCGTCAGGCCCAACGTGTTGGCGTTGCTCACGCGTAGCCCGCTGTTGGGTGAGGTGAAGCTACCCGGCAAGCGCAGCGGATCATTGATCGGCGCGTTGATCACGCTGGTGGTCAGATTGCCGCTCGAATCCTGCGGCATGATGTGGAACCAGCCCACCGTCGCGACGTTGTCACCAGCCTGCTGCGCCATGGCGCATGCGGATGCGCAGGCGGCCACCAATGCGACAGTCAGTTGTTTCATGATGCGTCCTCCTGTTGTTCTGAGCGAGGCGCGGCCCGACGTTGCGTCATGGGCGCCGCGCCCGTGGCGTGTGATTCCGGAAACGTCACTGCACGAAGGCGCCGACGGTGAAGTACGGGTTCTTCGTGTCGCTCATGTCCAGGAAGCCGAAGGTCTTGCCGGTGAAGATCAGCTTGCCGGTCGGGGCCGAGCCGGCCGGTGCGCTCGTCTGCGTGGTGCGGATCACGCCCGGAACCGCTTGCGTGAAGTCCAGATTCAGCGGACGCGTCAGCGCTGCCTGCGAGGCGTTGAACGGATCGAGCATCGTGGCCTGTGCGCCCACCAGCGCGGTGGCGCGGTAGTTGAACGTGCTGTCCACGCCCGTGTACTCGCCGTCCTGCGAGCCCTGCGCGATGTTGGTCACCGGTGCCAGGAAGGAGATGCCGGACTCGTCGTCTGCCACCGGCGGCCCGGCGGTCAAGTCGGAGTTGGCCGCCCCCACCCGGATGAAGATCGGCACAAGCTGCCCATACAGCTTGCCCACGATCATCACGCCCTTGCCCGCCTTGTTCGGGTCGAGCGAGGACACCGTTGCCGGCACCTGCGGCTGATAGTTCAGCGTGGTGAACGCCGGCGCATCGCCGCGCAGCGTCAGCTTCTGGTTGACGGTTGCGGTGGATGTCAGGCATGCGCCGCCGTTCTTCACGCCCAGGTTGTCGCACTCCGTGTAAGTGCCATCCGCGTTGATGGTGAAACGCGCATCGACCGCCTGCTGCGAGAAGTTCTGCGACGGCACCTGGTGATAGCCGAGCTGGTTGTAGTTGCCCGCGATCTTGGTGAGGTCGGTCTCGGTGTTCGAGAAACTGATGAACGGGTAATACGGGAACGTCGTCCGCGCAATCTTGCCCACGCCGACAATGCCGTCGAACTGGATCGTCGCACCCGGAATCGTGCCGCCCAGCACGCCCTGCCCCAGGAAGAACCGCGCCGGGCGGCTCGGATCGAGGCTCGCGTTATTCAGGCGGAACGCGCACTGGTTGAGCTTCTCGGTAGGCAGTGCGGTTTCTTGCGTGAGCGTGCCGCTCTGCACGTTGTTGGGCGCGGTGTCACGCGTGGGGGCCACGGTGCCCGTCGTGAGCGGAATCGGCGAGGCCAGATAGGTAATCTGGTACGTCATCTTGGTGGTGTCGAGCTGCACCTTCACCAACTCGCCCGAGCCCGAGCCACCAGTAAACACGGTGTTGTAGTCGATGGCCTGCGGGCACAGCCGCTGAATGACCGGGGGCGGCGGATCATCGCCACCGCCACATGCCGTCAAAAGTACCGCCACCACCGGTGCGCATGCGAGCGCGGCCAACCATGTACGCCATTGCATTTGCGTTTCCTCCATGTTGTTGTTCAGGCGCGGCGGCGCACGTGTTGCACGCGCAGCCGCCACGCGCAATTGCGTTGAAGCGGCTTACTGCACGAACGCACCCACCGTGAAGAACGGGTTGTACTTGTTGTTGTTCATGAGCATGGCGTACACGTTGCCCACCTTGACGGCCACGCCTGTGTCGCCCGCCTTGAACAACGCGACGTTGCCGCCGGCGCCCTGCGCGTTGAAGTCGTTCTGCGCGGTCACGAGCAACTTGCCGGGCGTGGCTTGCGTGTAGTCGAGCGAGAACTGCGCCGTCACCCGTGAGGTGAGCGGATTGATGAACGCCGCCGTGCCGTTCTGGAACAGCGTGGACGTGTAATTGGCCGCGAGCGTCGATACGGCCGTGCCGTCGCTGCAATTGCCCGCAGAGGCATGGAAGAACCCGCCGCTGTACGTGCCCGACAACTCGGGGTGATCCACCGTCGCGTTCAACCCGTTGCTGCTGGCCGGCGCGCCGCTCGGGCCGTTATTGGTCACCAGGCCACATGCCGAAGCGCTGGTCGCGCCGATGTATCCGCCCTTGAGCACGTTGGCCGGAATGGCCGTCGCCGGCGACAGGATCGAAATGCCGATCTGGTCATCTGCCACCGACGCCAGCAGGTTTGCGGCATCGCTATGCGAATAGCCCACGCGAATCACCACCGGCACCACCTGCCCGTTCAGCTTGCCGGCAATGAGGATCCCCTTGGCCTGACTCGGCGCCAGCAGCACCAGCGGCGACACCTGCCCCACATACGGATACGGCACGCTGGCGCTTGTGGGGTTGCTGACGAACACGTTGTCCTGCGAGCCATCGGCGTTCTGCCGCAGCGTCCAGGGCGTGCCGGTGGTGTGGCACGAATAATCGATGCCCTCCGCCGTACAGGTGCCATCGGCATTCAACGTTTGCGTCCAGTTGACGGCATCGGGCTGCCAACCTTGCGGGGTCGTCGTCTGATTGCCCGACCCCGTCGGCGTAACGTGCACGCCCACCTGGTTGTAACGTCCAGCCACCTGCGAGAAATCCGTCACCGTTTCAGAGAAACCCAGGAACGGATAGAAATCGAACGTGCGCGAAGGCACCGTGCCGATGAACACGCCAGGAATCGGCTGGATGCCATCAAACTGGATGGTCGCGCCCGGAATGCCGCCGCCCACGATGCCCTGCCCGACAAACAGCATCGGCGGGTCTTGCGGGTTGACGGTGATGGCGTAGCTGTTGTCGTCCGTTTTGCCTGACTGCAGCACAAACGCACAGCGGTTCTGCTCGGGCGTCGGCAAGTTGGTCGGATGGACGAACGCGCCGTTGATCGTCAACCCCTTGCGCGTCGTATTCACCTGCCCCGCCGAGGTCGGCACCGACGACTCAATGAACTGCATTTGATACGTGTTCTTGCTCGTATCGAACTTGACCTTGATGTATTCACCGCTGCCCGAGCCGCCCGTGTAGGTGGTCGAATAGTCCAGCGACGCGGGGCACAACATGCTCTGCGTCGTGGGCGAGGTATTTGCACCGCTGGGCGGGCACGAACTCCCCGAACACTGCGCCACATCCGATGCGCCCGGGTCATCCGCTCCCCCACACCCGCCAATGAACGGCATAGCCAGTATGCAACTGGTTGCCATGACAACAAACAAATGACGTTGACTACCCATGGTTTCCTCCTTGGGTTTTGAAACGTGTTGTGATGTGCTGTGTTTCGTGCCGGAGAACACCGGCCATATCCCCGCCCGCCGACGAACGACAGCCAGCAGCGCACGATCTGCTCTGTCAGCAGGTCGATTTAGAAATCAGCAAATGCAATGAACGCGTTTGCTCCGCGCGCCACTGACGCGACACGCGACCCGGCAAGTGCCGAGGAAAAAAAAGCAATATCTGGGAAAACGAGGCTAACGCGACAAATCAGCCGCGCTGCAATAACGCCGACGATGGCGATGACGCGCGTGGGCACGCGCACAAGCGGAATGCTGGAAGGGCCCGTTTTGAATGCGTAACATCCTATGTCTCCGAAGGGGTACGCTACTGCCTATTGACTTATCGTTGTGTGCGCAACTATGGGCTGCACAGAGTGTGAAGTAAATAGAGATTTCATTCAAAACAATACCGGCAATCGCTCGCACAAGCGGCCACGGCGCGGTTTGGCGGCATTTCAAACGAGAGAATGAATTCGTTTCGTTTGAAGTGTTTTAAACCCATCCCCTGAGCGTGGGGGAGAATGTCTGGCTCACGCGACAATTAGATGGTGATTCCGGGCCGGCATTTTAACGATGCGCACTCGGTAGCAAAAAACGCTCCCGCGCTCAAAACGCATTAAACCGAATCAGCCGACAAACCGGCACATTGCAATACGAAAGGGAGGGAATGGTGGGCCCCCCGGGAGTCGAACCCGGCACCAACGGATTATGAGTCCGCTGCTCTAACCAAGCATGAGCTAGAGGCCCAGAGAACGGCGCCGCGAGGGAACAGCAGCGGGCAACCGGCAAAAAATTGACCCGGCGGATTAGGCCGGGCCATGTGCGGGATTTTAACCGAAAGTGGGGAAGAGCCCACCCCGAAAATCCCGCTTTAGCTCCCTTCGAGGAAGCTCTTCAGCTTGTCCGACCGGCTCGGGTGGCGCAGCTTGCGCAGTGCCTTCGCTTCGATCTGGCGGATACGCTCACGGGTCACGTCGAACTGCTTGCCGACTTCTTCCAGCGTGTGGTCGGTGCTCATTTCGATACCGAAACGCATGCGCAGCACCTTGGCTTCGCGCGGCGTCAGCGAGTCGAGCACGTCCTTCACCACGCCGCGCATGGAGCCATGCAGCGCCGCTTCGGCCGGGGCCAGCGTGTTCGTATCCTCGATGAAGTCGCCCAGATGGGAGTCGTCGTCGTCACCGATCGGCGTTTCCATGGAGATCGGCTCCTTCGCGATCTTCATGATCTTGCGGATCTTGTCTTCCGGCATCTCCATCTTCTCGGCCAGCGTTGCCGGATCCGGCTCGTTGCCGGTTTCCTGCAGGATCTGACGCGAGATGCGGTTCATCTTGTTGATCGTCTCGATCATGTGCACCGGAATCCGGATGGTGCGTGCCTGGTCGGCGATCGAGCGCGTGATGGCCTGACGGATCCACCACGTGGCGTACGTCGAGAACTTGTAGCCGCGACGGTATTCGAACTTGTCCACCGCCTTCATCAGGCCGATGTTGCCTTCCTGGATCAGGTCGAGGAA
>CBJMVH010000080.1:0-18550 GCA_966433195.1 uncultured Ralstonia sp. | reverse complement strand
GTAACGACCCCATCGAGCCATCGATGGGAACCCGCGTCAGGGAGGAGCCGCGGGGGACGCTGCATCAGCGTCGCTGGCGCATTGTCCGAGCGTAAGAGGGATAATCGCCAAGAAAGTTTTCAAAGTTCACAGTGTGTTCTTAGGGTCTGCTGAAATGATCTCGAGCTTCCCCGATCATCGTCCACGCCGCATGCGCCGCGACGATTTCTCCCGCCGCATGATGCGCGAGTCGCGCCTCACCACCGACGATCTGATCTACCCCGTCTTCATCCTGGAAGGCACGAACGTGCGCCAGGCCGTGCCGTCGATGCCGGGCGTCGAACGCGTGTCGGTCGACGTATTGCTGGGCGTGGCCGAGCAGTGCGTGCAACTGGGCATTCCGGTGCTGGCACTGTTCCCGGTGATCGAACCTTCGATCAAGACGCCGGACGGTATTGAAGCGACCAACCCGGATGGCCTGATCCCCCGCGCGGTGAAAGCGCTCAAGGCACGCTTCCCCGAACTGGGCATCCTGACTGACGTGGCGCTCGATCCGTACACGAGCCACGGCCAAGACGGCGTACTTGACGAGAACGGCTACGTGCTCAACGAAGAAACGGTTGAGATCCTGACCGCGCAGGCACTGGTGCAGGCGCAGGCCGGCGTGGACATCGTCGCCCCGTCAGACATGATGGACGGCCGCATCGGCGCGATCCGCTTGGCGCTGGAGCACGACAACCACATCTACACGCGCATCATGGCCTACGCGGCCAAGTACGCATCCGCGTTCTACGGCCCGTTCCGTGATGCGGTGGGTTCGGCGGCCAATCTGGGCAAGGGCAACAAGATGACCTACCAGATGGACCCGGCCAACTCGGACGAGGCACTGCGCGAGGTGGCCCTCGACATCGCCGAAGGCGCCGACATGGTGATGGTCAAGCCCGGCATGCCGTACCTCGATATCGTGCGCCGCGTGAAGGACGAGTTCCGCTTCCCGACCTACGTCTACCAAGTGAGCGGGGAATACGCGATGCTCAAGGCCGCCGCGCAGAACGGCTGGCTGGATCACGACAAGGTCGTGCTGGAATCGCTGCTGGCGTTCAAGCGCGCCGGCGCGAACGGCATCCTGACGTATTTCGCGCTGGACGCCGCGCGCTTGCTGCGCGATTGATTAGGTGGTCGGTTTCGCCGTCTGTGCTGCGCCCAGGGCGCGGCGCAGGCTGGCGAGAAACGCGTCCGCGCGCTCAAAGCCGACCACGCGGGCCTGAACCTCGCGGCCCTGCGCATCAAAGAAAATCGTGCCCGGCGGGCCAAAGAGGCCAAAGCGCTTGAGCAGCGCCTGGTCATCCGCGTTGTTGGCGGTCACATCGGCCTGCAGCAGCACCACATCGGCGAGCGCCGCACGCACCCGCGCATCAGTGAAGGTGAAGCGCTCCATCTCCTTGCAACTCACGCACCAGTCGGCATAGAAGTCGAGCATCACAGCGCGGCCGGATGCGCTGGCGTTGCGCACTTCGGCATCCAGTTCGGCCACGCTTTTCACGCGCTTGAATGTGACGCCATGCGCGTCGGCTGGCATGGCTGCGCCTGCGGAGGCTCGCATCAGCCCGCCCAGCGGTTGCAGCGGATCGCGCCCACCTGCGGCCACGCCCACCAGTTGCGCGGCGCCGGCCAGCGCCAGCACCACGCCCACCACCTTGCCCAGACGCTGCACGTTGCCCGCGCCATCCGGCAGCGAATCGAACGTGCGCAGAAACACCGCCGCGCCAATGAGCAGTGCGCCCCACGCCACCATTGCCGCCCATGCGGGCAGCACCGGCTGCACGATGTACAGGGCCACCGCCAGCAGGATGAAACCGAACACCGCCTTGGTGACAGCAAGCCAATGGCCGGCACGCGGCAGTAAGTTACCCGCGCCCACGCCCACCAGCACCAGCGGCACGCCCATGCCGATCGACATCGCAAACAGCGCTGCGCCGCCGATAGCCGCATTGCCCGTCTGTGCGATATAGGCCAGCGCACCAGCGAGCGCCGGCGTCACGCACGGCGACACGATCAGCGCAGACAACGCGCCCATCACCGCCGCGCCGACGATCTGGCCACCGCTCTGGTTGTTCGAAGCCTGCGTCAACCGATGGTGCCAAGACGCCGGCAACTGCAATTCGTACAGCCCGAACATCGACAGCGAGAGCAGCACCATCAGCGCCGCGAATGCGCCCAGTACCCACGCGTTCTGCAGCGCAGCCTGCAGCCCCTGGCCCGCCAGCCCGGCCGCCACGCCCACCGCCGTATAGACCACCGCCATGCCCAGCACGTAGGCGATGGACACCACCGCCGCGCGCGAGCGCGTCGCATGCTCGCCCACCACGATGGCGGACAGAATCGGCAGCATCGGCAGCACACAGGGCGTGAACGTCAGCAACAGCCCCAACCCGAAGAACAGCGCGGCAATCGCCCCAAGGTTGCCGCTGCCCAGCGTGTTGGCGATTCGACCCAGGGAGTCGTTGGTGTTCACCGCAGCACCGCCGGTGGCGGGCGCACCCGATGCAGCGCCCGGCTCGACCTGAAACCGGCTCTTCATCGGCGGATAGCACAGACCCTGGTCTGCGCATCCTTGCGAGGTGACGATCAGTGTGAACGGCGTGGTCGCGTTCTGCGCCTTCACGCGGAAGCTCAGTTCGTGGCGATACGTCTCCACGTCCTTGTTGAAGGTCTCGTCAAACTTGACCTTGCCCGCCGGCAATTCAAGCGGCGCGAACGTGACGCCCGCCGGATCTGCCGCCACCGAAAAGCGCTCGCGATACATGTAGTAGCCGTCGGCAATGCCAAATTTGACCTCGACGGTTTGCCCATCGACCTGCGTGGCGGAAAAGCGGAACGCCTGCTCGGGCGGCAGGAAATCATCGGCGGCCTGCACAGGCGCGTGCAACATTGCCATGGTGAACAGCAACATCAGCAGTTGCAGCGGGCGCCGCACCGGCGCAAACAAAGAGGGCGTCATATCAGCAGAGTCAGACATCAAACGGAAGACGGGCGCGTTTCGCCCGCCACCCACGCAAGGTACGCCGGCCAACCCGCCAGCACCGGCATGGCGATGATTTCGGGGACCTCATATGGGTGTGCTTTGCGCAGCACAGTTTCCAATGCGGGGTACGCAGCGCGGGTCGTCTTGATCAGCAGCGGGATTTCGCTGGCCTGCTCAATCGCGCCATTCCACCAGTACGCCGATGTGCACGCCGGCATGCGATTGACACACGCCGCCGACCGAGATTCCAACACCGCCCTAGTCACATGCTCCGCACTGTCCACGTCGGGCACATTGGTCAGCACAAGCAGCACGTCGGTTCCATTCGACATGGACACTCCATCAATGCACACGGCCGCCACCGGGCTCGAGTGCAGGCAACAAAAAAGCCAGGATGCGAATCCTGGCTTCATTGTAATGCGCGGGGAAACGCGCATTCTGCGGCTCATTTGGCGCGACGTCATGCCGCACCAGCAAGCCTTGGCTGACCTTACTCGGCAGCGGCTTCGGCGTCGACTGCCTCAGCAACTTCCGGACGGTCCAGCAGCTCGACCAGTGCCATCGGCGCATTGTCGCCTTGGCGGAAGCCGAACTTCAGGATACGGGTGTAGCCGCCCGGACGGGTCGCGAAACGCGGGCCCAGTTCGGTGAACAGCTTGGTGACCATGTCGCGGTCGCGCAGGCGAGCGAACGCCAGACGACGGTTGGCAACGGTGTCCTTCTTGGCCAGCGTGATCAGCGGCTCGACAACCTTGCGCAGCTCCTTGGCCTTCGGCAGGGTGGTCTTGATCAGCTCGTGCTGCAGCAGCGAGTTGGACATGTTGCGCAGCATCGCGAGACGGTGCGACGAGGTGCGGTTCAGTTTCCGCAGACCATGACGGTGACGCATGATGATTCCTTCTTAAGAGTGTTTGACCAGCTCTTCTATCACCCCTTGCGAGGCGCGGGCCGGTAGCCTTAACAATATGCCGCTCAGACAACAGCGGCGGGAAAACCGGCCGATGCACACGCACCGGCCGACAACTTGCAATTACTTCTCGAGACCAGCGGGCGGCCAGTTCTCGAGCTTCATGCCGAGCGTCAGGCCACGCGAAGCGAGGACTTCCTTGATCTCGTTGAGCGACTTGCGACCCAGGTTCGGGGTCTTGAGCAGCTCGTTCTCGGTACGCTGGATCAGGTCGCCGATGTAGTAGATGTTTTCGGCCTTCAGGCAGTTGGCCGAACGCACCGTCAGCTCCAGGTCGTCGACCGGGCGCAGCAGGATCGGATCGATCTGCGGTGCGCGGGCGGCGGCAGCTTCGGCAGCGCTTTCCGTGCCTTCCAGGGCGGCGAACACCGACAGTTGGTCCACCAGAATACGAGCCGACTGGCGGATCGCTTCTTCCGGCGAAATCACACCGTTGGTTTCGATGTTCATCACCAGCTTGTCGAGGTCGGTACGCTGTTCCACACGAGCGGACTCGACGGCGTACGACACGCGGCGCACCGGCGCGAAGGACGCGTCCAGCACGATGCGGCCGATGACCTTGCTCGACTCATCGCCGAACTTGCGCACGTTGCCAGGCACATAGCCGCGGCCTTGCTCGACCTTCAATTGCAGATCCAGCTTGCCACCAGCCGACAGGTTGGCGATCACGTGGCCCGGGTTGATGATCTCGACATCGTGCGGCAGCTCGATATCAGCGGCGGTCACCACACCTTCGCCTTCCTTGCGCAGCGACACCGTGACTTCATCACGGTTGTGCAGCTTGAACACCACGCCCTTCAGGTTCAGCAGCAGGTTGACGACGTCTTCTTGCACGCCGTCGATGGTGGAATACTCGTGGACGACCCCAGCGATCGTGACTTCGGTCGGGGCATAGCCGACCATCGACGACAGCAGCACGCGGCGCAGCGCGTTGCCGAGCGTGTGGCCATAGCCGCGCTCGAACGGTTCCATGACGACCTTCGCGTGATGATCGCCAAGCGGCTCAACCGCAATAATTTTGGGCTTCAGGAGTGCTGTTTGCATTAGGTTGTCCTATTTCAATACCCTCGGCTCGTTACACCGATAAGGCTGACGGGGGACTAAAAAGAATCCGCCACGAAACGCATGACGGAAGACGCGCGTGCCGCAATCGCGTTGCGGCACGTAACGATTCGGATTGGATCTACGCCCCAGCGATGCCCAGCGCGCGAACACAATGTCGTAGACGATGAGCGTCCCCAAAAGGCGCACGAGCCCGCACCTTGCGGTACGGGCCTCGTCATTAACGCGAATACAATTCGACGATCAGGCTTTCGTTGATGTCGCCGGCGATATCTGCACGATCCGGGACTTGCTTGAAGGTGCCTTCCATCTTCTTGGCATCCACAGCCACCCAGGTCGGGAAGCCGGTCTGCTCAGCCAGCGTCAGCGATTCAGCGATACGGACTTGCTTCTTCGACTTTTCGCGGATGGCAATCACGTCGCCCGACTTGATCTGGGCCGACGGCACGTTCAGCGCTTGACCGTTCACCAGGATCGCCTTGTGCGACACCAGCTGGCGCGCTTCAGCGCGGGTCGAGCCGAAGCCCATGCGGTAGACGACGTTGTCCAGGCGCGATTCCAGCAGTTGCAGCAGGGTTTCACCCGTGTTGCCCTTGCGGCGATCGGCTTCAGCGAAGTAGCGGCGGAATTGACGCTCCAGCACGCCGTAGATGCGCTTGACCTTCTGCTTTTCACGCAGTTGGTTGCCGTAGTCGGAGGTGCGAGCGCCCGACGTGCGACCGTGCTGGCCAGGCTTGCTGTCCAGCTTGCACTTGTCGGCGAGCGAGCGACGTGCGCTCTTCAGGAAAAGGTCAGTACCTTCGCGGCGAGACAGTTTCGCCTTGGGGCCGGTATAGCGTGCCACGTTGCGTTCCTTTGTTGTCAGTCATCCGCAGCACAAACTCTACGGATGGTCCGTCATCGGGTTCCCAATGGAATCGTGACGAACAGTGGGCTTATGAAAAGACGAAACCCGCCTTCCGGGAAACCCGGAAGACAGGCAAGCGGGCAAGTATAGCACCCGCGGACCGACCTCGCCAATAACTGGCGCGGTCGGTCGAATCACTTAGATGCGGCGACGCTTCGGCGGACGGCAGCCGTTGTGCGGCACCGGCGTCACGTCTTCGATCACGGCGATCTTGATACCCAGGTTATTCAGTGCACGCACGGCCGACTCACGACCCGGGCCCGGGCCCTTGATGCGCACTTCCAGGTTCTTGATGCCTTGGTCCTGCGCCACGCGGCCAGCACTCTCGGCAGCCACCTGCGCGGCGAACGGCGTCGACTTGCGCGAGCCCTTGAAGCCTTGGCCGCCCGACGTTGCCCACGACAGAGCGTTGCCCTGGCGATCGGTGATCGTGATGATCGTGTTGTTGAACGACGCGTGAACGTGCGCGATGCCGTCGGCGACGTTCTTGCGAACCTTCTTGCGCGCGCGCTGGGCGGCGGTATTCGCTGCTTTTGCCATAGTTCCTATCCTTTACCCGACGGATTACTTCTTGAGCGCGACGCCGGCCTTGCGCGGACCCTTACGGGTACGAGCATTCGTGCGGGTACGCTGACCGCGCATCGGCAGGCCCTTGCGATGGCGCACGCCACGGTAGCAGCCCAGGTCCATCAGGCGCTTGATGTTCATCGTCGTTTCACGGCGCAGATCGCCTTCGACGGTGAACTTGTTGACTTCGTCACGCAGCTTTTCCAGGTCAGCGTCCGTCAGGTCCTTGACCTTCTTGTCGGTCGGGACACCGGTCACCTCGCAAATCTTCTGAGCGCGCGAGCGGCCAATACCATAGACAGCCGTCAGGCCGATCACGGTATGTTGGTGGTTGGGGATGTTGACCCCTGCGATACGTGCCATTCGTCAATCCTCTTTGCGAAATTAGCCTTGGCGCTGCTTATGACGCGGGTCCGACGAGCAGATCACACGCACCACGCCCTTGCGCTTGATGATTTTGCAGTTGCGGCAAATGCGCTTAACAGAAGCCAGCACTTTCATGATTTTCCTCTTCCTTCAATTCCAGTCCGCTCACTTCGCCCGGAATACGATGCGCGCGCGGGACAGATCATACGGGGTCAATTCGACCGTCACCTTGTCCCCGGGCAAGATGCGGATGTAATGCATACGCATCTTGCCGGAAATATGGCCTAACACTACGTGGCCGTTCTCTAGCTTGACGCGAAACGTTGCGTTGGGAAGGTTTTCCAGCACCTCACCCTGCATCTGGATCACGTCGTCTTTAGCCATGTCTTTTAGCTTCGTGCGACCGCTCTTTTAACGGAGCGTCAGGTTTCCCTTGAAATTCGCCTTCTTCATCAAAGACTCGTACTGCTGAGACATCACGTAGGACTGCACTTGCGCCATGAAGTCCATCGTGACCACCACGATGATCAACAGCGACGTCCCACCGAAGTAGAACGGCACATTCCAGCGCAGCACCAAGAACTCCGGCAACAGACACACCAGCGTGATGTAGATCGCACCCGCCAGGGTCAGACGCACCAGAATCTTGTCGATATACCGCGTGGTTTGCTCGCCCGGACGGATGCCCGGAATGAACGCCCCACTCTTCTTCAGGTTATCCGCCACTTCGCGGCTGTTATAGACCAGCGCCGTGTAGAAGAAACAGAAGAAGATGATCGCCGCCGCATACAGCAGGATGTACACCGGCTGACCCGGCGACAGCGTTGCTGCCAGGTCCTTGACGAACCGTGCAACCGGATTCGTCGAGTTGCCAGCTGTAAACCAGCCCGCGATCGTAGCCGGGAACAGAATGATCGACGATGCGAAGATCGGCGGAATCACCCCGGCCATGTTCAACTTCAGCGGCAGATGCGACGACTGACCGCCATAAATCTTGTTACCAACTTGCCGCTTGGCGTAGTTGACGAGAATCTTGCGCTGGCCGCGTTCGATGAACACCACCAGATACGTCACTGCGCCAATGATCGCCACCACCAGGATCGCGGAGAAAATCCCCATCGAACCCGTACGCACCAGTTCGAACAGCCCGCCGATGGCGTTGGGCAGCCCTGCAGCGATCCCGCCGAAGATGATGATCGAGATCCCGTTGCCCAGACCACGCTCGGTGATCTGCTCACCCAGCCACATCAGGAACATCGTGCCCGTCACCAGCGTGATCACGGCGGTGGCCCTGAACATCAGACCCGGATCCAACACCAAGCCCGGCTGCGCCTCGAGGGCCACTGCAATGCCCAGCGCCTGGAACGTTGCCAGAACGACCGTACCGTAGCGCGTGTACTGCGTAATCTTGCGCTGGCCGGCTTGGCCTTCCTTCTTCAACGATTCCAGCTGCGGCAGCACGATCGTCAGCAGCTGCATGATGATCGACGCCGAGATGTACGGCATGATCCCCAGCGCAAACACCGTGAACCGCGACAGCGCGCCACCGGAGAACAGGTTGAACATCCCGAGGATGCCGCCCGACTGCCGCTGGAAAAGCTGCGCCAGTTGATCCGGATCGATACCCGGCACAGGAATGTGCGCGCCGATCCGGTACACCAGCAATGCCAGGACCAGGAACACCAGCCGACGGCGAAGATCGCCGTACTTGGCCGTATTCTTGGCCTGGGCCATCACATTAGGTTTCGCCGTGGCCAAACGGATGCTCCGTCAGTGTGAAACAGCAGCCTATTAGGCCAGCGAGCCACCAGCCGCTTCGATTGCGGCTTTCGCCCCAGCCGTCGCGCCCAGACCCTTCAGGATCACCTTCTTGTCGATTTCACCCGACAGGATCACCTTCGCGCTCTTGACCATCTCACCAACGAGGCCGGCTTGCTTGAGGGACAGCAGATCGATTTCTTCGATCGGCAGGCCCGCCAGGTCGCCCAGACGCACTTCAGCGGTGAATTCCTTGGTCAGCGAGGTGAAACCACGCTTGGGCAGACGACGATGCAGGGGCATCTGGCCGCCTTCGAAGCCGACCTTGTGGAAACCACCCGAACGCGACTTCTGACCCTTGTGACCACGACCAGCCGTCTTGCCCAGGCCCGACCCAATACCGCGACCAACGCGGCGCTTGGCGTGCTTGGAGCCAGCTGCAGGCTTCAGGTTATTCAGTTGCATGTTCTTCTCCGTCTTGCCTTAGCCGATGACCTTGACCAGGTAGGACACCTTGTTGATCATGCCGCGCACTGCGGGCGTGTCCTGCAATTCGGACACCGAGTTCATGCGGCGCAGGCCCAGACCACGCACCGTGGCGCGATGGTCTTCGCGCGTGCCGATCAGGCTGCGCACGAGTTGGACTTTCACGGTTTTCTGCGACATATCGTTCACCTATCCCTTCGGCTTAGCCGAGGATTTCTTCGACCGACTTGCCACGCTTGGCGGCAATCTCGGCCGGGGTGCTCATCTTGCGCAGGCCGTCGAGCGTTGCGCGCACCATGTTGTAAGGATTGGTCGAACCGTGCGACTTGGTCACGATGTTCGTCACGCCCATCACTTCGAAGATGGCGCGCATCGGGCCGCCGGCAATCACGCCGGTACCGTCCTTCGCGGGCATCATTTGCACCTTGGCGGCGCCATGCTTGCCAACCACTTCGTGTTGCAGCGTACCGTTCTTGAGCGGAACCTTGACCATCTTGCGACGGGCTTCGTCCATTGCCTTCTGCACGGCCACGGGCACTTCCTTTGCCTTGCCCTTACCCATGCCGATACGGCCGTCGCCGTCACCGACCACGGTCAGTGCAGCGAAACCCAGAATACGACCGCCCTTGACGACTTTGGTCACGCGGTTGACCGCGATCATCTTCTCGCGAAGACCGTCGTCGCGCTCGTCGCCCTGGGGCTTAGCTTGAATTTTTGCCATGACGATATCCTTTATGCCGGCTTAGAACTTCAGGCCAGCTTCGCGTGCCGCGTCAGCCAGTGCCTTCACGCGACCGTGATAACGGAAACCCGAGCGATCGAACGCCACGGCTTCAATGCCGGCAGCCTTCGCCTTCTCAGCGATGCGCTTACCCACCAGGGTGGCAGCAGCGGTGTTGCCACCGTTGCCGTTCAGTTCCTTGCGGACTTCAGCCTCCGCAGTCGAGGCCGAAGCCAGGACCTTGGTGCCGTCTTCCGAGAAGACCTGCGCGTAGATGTGCAGGTTGGTACGGTGCACAGCCAGACGGGCAACGTTCAGTTCCGCAATCTTCAGGCGGGTCTGACGTGCACGGCGCAAACGAGAGTCATTCTTGTTCATATGTGCACCTTACTTCTTCTTGGTTTCCTTCAGGATCACGCGCTCGTCGGCGTAGCGCACACCCTTGCCCTTGTAGGGCTCAGGCGGACGATAGCCACGCACTTCAGCGGCGACCTGACCAACTTTCTGCTTGTCCGAACCCTTGATGATGATTTCGGTCTGCGTCGGCGTTTCCGCCTTTACGCCTTCCGGCATCTCATGGATTACGTCGTGCGAGAAACCGAGTTGCAGCTTCAGGGCATTGCCCTGCACCGAAGCACGGTAACCCACGCCGACCAGGTTCAGCTTGCGCTCAAAGCCCGTCGTCACACCCTTGACCATGTTGGCCGTCAGGGCGCGCATCGTACCTTGCAGCGCATTGGCTTCACGCGACTCATCTGCCGGCGCGAACGTGATCGTGCCGTTGTCGGTGTTGACCTTGACCAGCTCGTGAATCGGCTGCGACAGGGTACCCAGCGGGCCCTTGACGGTCAGCAGACCACCAGCGAAATTGACTTCGGCGCCCTTGGGCAGCGCGATGGGAGCCTTACCTACGCGAGACATGGTTCCCCTCCCTTAGGCGACGTAGCAAATGACTTCGCCACCGACACCGGTTGCGCGGGCACGGCGGTCCGTCATCAGACCCTGCGGGGTCGAGATGATGGCGACACCCAGGCCGTTCATCACTTGCGGGATTTCGTTACGGCCCTTGTACACACGCAGACCAGGCTTCGAGACGCGCTCCAGGCGCTCGATGACCGGACGGCCAGCGTAGTACTTCAGACCAATCGTCAGCGTGGACTTGCCACCCTGCTCGGTCACGGCGAATTCGTCGATGTAGCCTTCGTCCTTCAGGACTTTGGCGATTGCCACCTTCAGCTTCGACGACGGCATGACCACCGACGCTTTTTCCACCGCTTGCGCGTTGCGGATACGCGTCAGCATATCGGCGATCGGATCGCTCATGCTCATACTGTTTCTCCTGTAGCCTGTGCGTGATTACCAGCTGGCTTTCGTCAGACCCGGGATTTCGCCCTTGAAGGCGATCTCACGGAGCTTGTTACGCGCCAGGCCGAACTTACGGAACGTACCGCGGGGACGACCGGTGATCGAGCAGCGGTTGCGCTGACGAGTCGGATTTGCATTGCGCGGCAGCGCTTGCAGCTTCAGACGCGCTTCGTAGCGCTCTTCTTCCGACTTGCTTTGGTCGGCCACGATGGCTTCGAGAGCGGCGCGCTTCTCAGCGTACTTGGCCACGAGCTTGGCACGCTTCTTCTCGCGTTCGATCAGAGACAATTTAGCCACGGTAACCCCTTAATTACGGAACGGGAACTTGAACGCATTGAGGAGCGCCTTCGCTTCCTCATCGTTCTTTGCAGTCGTCGTGATGCTGATGTTCAGACCACGAAGTGCGTCGATCTTGTCGTACTCGATTTCGGGGAAAATGATCTGCTCTTTCACACCGATGTTGTAGTTACCACGACCGTCGAACGCCTTACCCGACACACCGCGGAAGTCACGCACGCGCGGCAGCGACACGGTGATGAAGCGGTCCAGGAATTCGTACATGCGTTGGCCACGCAGCGTGACCATCGTGCCGATCGGATAGCCCTGGCGGATCTTGAAGCCGGCGATAGCCTTGCGGGCCTTCGTCACGACGGGCTTCTGGCCAGCGATCTTGATCAGGTCGCCGGTGGCGTGCTCAATGACCTTCTTGTCATTCACAGCCTCACCAAGACCCATGTTCAGGGTGATCTTGGTGATGCGCGGCACTTCCATCACGGACTTGTAGCCGAACTGCTTGATCAGCTCGGGCACAACCTTCTCTTTGTAAAACTCTTGCAGACGCGCAGTCATGCTCAACTCCTCTCTATTGCCCAGAATCAAGCGCCGACGGCAGCACCGGTGGTCTTCAGCACGCGCGTCTTCACGCCGCCTTCAACCTTGATGCCGACGCGCGACGGCTTGCCATTGGCATCCACGAGCGCAACGTTCGAAATATGGATGGGCATGACCTTGTCGATCACACCACCCGTGGTACCCAGCATCGGGTTCGGGCGCACGTGCTTCTTGGCAACGTTCACACCTTCCACCGTCACGTGCTCAGCGAGCACTGCCAGCACGGTACCTTGCTTACCCTTGTCCTTGCCGGTGCGAACGATGACGCGATCGCCCTTGCGAATCTTGTTCATGCGGCCTCCGATTACAGCACTTCCGGCGCGAGCGACACGATCTTCATGAAGCGCTCGTTACGGAGTTCGCGAGTGACCGGCCCGAAGATACGGGTGCCGATCGGCTCAAGCTTGGTGTTCAGCAGCACGGCGGCATTGCCGTCGAACTTGATGAGCGAGCCGTCAGGACGGCGCACGCCCTTGGCGGTACGCACTACCACGGCGTTGTAGATGTCGCCCTTCTTCACGCGACCACGCGGAGCAGCATCCTTGACGCTGACCTTGATGATGTCGCCGACGCTGGCGTAGCGGCGCTTCGAACCGCCCAGCACCTTGATGCACATGACTTCACGCGCACCCGTGTTATCGGCCACTTCGAGCCGGCTTTCTGTCTGAATCATGGTGTTCTCGTCCCAACTTAATTCGCCACGCACACAATGCACAGAGGCGATCAGTCTTGGTCCCGCCGGCCGCTGGCATTGCGCCAACCGCGATTGGGTTGATCAACTTGAAGTCGGTAGCTGCCTGGCAGCGAGTGCCACCAGACCCATTCACTTTTCTCTTCGCCAGGACGGCTAACCTAGAGGCCAGCCACCCTCTCAAAGGGAAAGACCGAGACTATATCACATAATCTCGGTCTTGCAACAGCAAACTGCCACGCTGTTGTTTTAGATCACGCGCGCAGCTTCAACCAGACGCGACACCACCCACGACTTGGTGCGGGAGATCGGACGCGATTCCGTGATCTCAACCTTGTCGCCTTCGTTGTACTGGTTGGCTTCGTCGTGCGCATGGTACTTCTTCGAGCGCACCACGTACTTGCCGTACAGCGGATGCTTGACGCGGTTTTCGACCAAGACCGTCACGGTCTTGTCCATCTTGTTGCTGACAACGCGGCCGACGAGCGTGCGCTTCAGGGACGTTGCGGCTTCAGTCATTTCTGGTTCCCCTTCTGGCCCAGCACGGTGCGGACACGCGCGATGTCACGACGCACCTTCTTCAGCTGGCTGGTGTTCTGCAGCTGTTGCGTCGCCTTTTGCATGCGCAGGCCGAATTGGGCCTTCAGCAGCTCGGAGAGCTCCTGGTTCAGCCCGGCGACATCCTTGTCGCGCAGTTCAGATGCTTTCATGGTGTGTGCTCCTTACGTTCCGACCTGACGCACCACGAAGCTGGTCGCGATCGGCAGCTTGGCAGCGGCCAGGCGGAACGCCTCGCGTGCCAGTTCTTCGCCAACGCCGTCCATTTCGTACAGCATCTTGCCCGGCTGAATTTCAGCCACGTAGTATTCCGGGTTGCCCTTACCGTTACCCATACGGACTTCGGCAGGCTTCTTCGAGATCGGCTTGTCCGGGAAAATCCGGATCCAAATGCGGCCGCCACGCTTGATGTGACGGGTCATCGCGCGACGGGCGGACTCGATCTGACGCGCGGTCAGACGGCCACGACCCATCGCCTTCAGGCCGAATTCGCCGAACGACACGGCGTTACCGCGCGTAGCGATACCGGTGTTACGGCCCTTCTGCTCCTTGCGGTACTTCCTGCGCTTAGGTTGCAGCATGCTTATTCTCCAGTCTTGGCGTCGGCACCACGGCGGGCACCTGCACCAGCACCGCGGCGCTGACCGGCCGGACGACCTTCGCCCTCGCGGCGGCGGCCTTCCGGGCGACCCGGACGGCGGCGGCGCTCGTCTTCCTTCGGCTCTTCCACGACGGGCGCTTCGTTGCGACCCAGGTGGTCGCCCTTGTACACCCACACCTTGACACCGATGATGCCGTAGGTGGTTTCCGCTTCGGAGAAGCCGTAGTCGATGTCAGCGCGCAGCGTGTGCAGAGGCACGCGGCCTTCGCGGTACCACTCGGTACGGGCGATTTCGATGCCGTTCAGACGGCCCGAGCTCATGATCTTGATGCCTTGGGCACCCAGACGCATCGCGTTTTGCATCGCGCGCTTCATGGCGCGACGGAACATGATGCGGCGCTCGAGCTGCTGCGTGATCGAATCGGCGATCAGCTGTGCATCGACTTCCGGCTTGCGGATTTCTTCGATGTTCACGTGCACGGGCACGCCCATGCGACGCTGCAGCTCAGCCTTCAGCAGTTCGATGTCCTCGCCCTTCTTGCCGATCACCACGCCCGGACGCGAGCTGTAAATAGTGATACGTGCGTTCTTGGCCGGACGCTCGATGACCACGCGGCCCACCGAAGCGTTCTTCAGCTTCTTCTTCAGAAACTCGCGAACTTCGATGTCTTCCTTGAGCATGCCCGCAAACTGGGTGTTGCTCGCGTACCAACGCGAAGCCCAGTTACGGCTGACAGCCAGACGGAAGCCAGTCGGATGAATCTTCTGTCCCATCGTGACCCCTTAGTTGCCCAGCGTCACAGTGATGTGACAGGTTTGTTTCTCGATGCGGTTGCCACGGCCCTTCGCACGCGCGGTGAAGCGCTTGAGCGACGTTGCCTTGTCGACGTAGATCGACTTGACCTTCAGCTCGTCGATATCGGCGCCTTCGTTGTGCTCCGCGTTCGCGATGGCGGACTCAACCACCTTCTTCACGATGCCAGCAGCCTTTTTCGGGCTGAACGTCAGCACGTTGAGCGCGCGCTCGATCGACAGGCCGCGGATCTGGTCAGCAACCAGGCGCGTCTTCTGTGCAGAGATACGGGCGCCGCGATGAATCGCTTTAACTTCCATGATTGCCCCTTATCGCTTCGCTTTCTTGTCGGCAGCGTGGCCCTTGAACGTACGCGTGAGCGCAAATTCGCCGAGCTTGTGGCCAACCATGTTTTCCGTGACATACACGGGCACGTGCTGACGGCCGTTGTGAACGGCGATCGTCAGACCGATGAAGTCCGGCAGAATGGTCGAACGACGCGACCACGTCTTGATGGGCTTCTTGTCCTTGCTGTTCACCGCCGCTTCCACCTTCTTCAGCAGGTGGGCGTCGATGAACGGACCTTTCTTTACGGAACGAGTCATTTCTTAGCTCCTACCTACCGATTAACGCTTGTGGCGGCGCTGGACGATCATGCTGTCCGTGCGCTTGTTACGACGGGTGCGGTAGCCCTTGGTCGGCGTGCCCCACGGGGACACCGGATCACGGCCAGCTGCGGTACGGCCCTCACCACCACCGTGCGGGTGGTCGATCGGGTTCATCACCACGCCACGGACCGTCGGGCGGATACCGCGCCAACGCGTTGCACCGGCCTTACCGATCTGGCGCAGGCTGTGCTCTTCGTTGCCGACTTCACCGATGGTCGCGCGGCACTCGATGTGCACGCGGCGCACTTCACCCGAGCGCAGACGCACTTGAGCGTAGATGCCTTCGCGAGCCAGCAGAACAGCGGAAGTACCAGCCGAACGGGCCACTTGAGCACCCTTGCCCGGCAGAATTTCCACGCAGTGGATCGTCGTACCGACCGGAATGTTGCGGATCGGCAGGTTGTTACCGGCCTTGATCGGCGCTTCCGAGCCGTTGGCGATGGCTTGGCCAACCACAGCGCCCTTCGGGGCGATGATGTAGCGGCGCTCGCCGTCAGCGAACAGCACGAGCGCGATGTTGGCGCTACGGTTCGGATCGTATTCCAGGCGTTCGATCTTGGCCGGGATGCCGTCCTTGTCGTTACGCTTGAAGTCGACGATACGGTAGTGATGCTTGTGACCACCGCCCTTATGACGGGTGGTGATGTGACCGTTGTTGTTACGACCCGACTTCTGGATTTGCTTTTCCAGCAGCGGAGCGTGCGGGGCGCCCTTGTGAAGGTCGGGGTTAACGACCTTCACCATCGAGCGACGGCCCGGCGATGTCGGCTTGGTTTTGACGAGTGCCATGATTACTTGGCCTCCGCTTCAAAATTGATTTCCTGGCCCGGCTTCAGCGAAACATAGGCCATCTTCACGTGGTTACGACGACCCATGAAGCGACCGAAGCGCTTTTGCTTGCCCTTGCGGTTCAGGATCTGGACGGAAGCGACTTCCACCTTGAACAACAGTTCAACGGCGGCCTTCACCTCGATCTTGTTGGCGTCGGGAGCCACTTCGAACACAACCTGTTCGTTCTTCTCGGCCACCAGGGTTGCCTTTTCAGACACCACAGGCGCCAGCAGCACCTGCATCAGGCGATGGTCGTTCTTGGCAACTTGCGTCATTTCAGCAACTCCTCGATCTGCGCGACGGCACCCTTCGTCACGAGCACCTTCTTGTAGTGCACGAGCGACAGGGGGTCAGCGTGACGCGGCTCAACCACGAGCACGTGCGCCAGGTTGCGCGATGCCAGGAAGAGGTTTTCGTCCAGGTTATCGGTAATCACGAGCACCGAGTCCAGACCCATGGCGCGGAACTTGTCGGCCAGCAGCTTGGTCTTCGGGGCTTCGACGGACAGGCTGTCAACGACGTTGATGCGACCTTCACGGGCAAGCTGCGAATAAATCGAGCGCATGCCGGCGCGGTACATCTTCTTGTTGACCTTCTGCGAGAAGTTTTCTTCCGGGCTGTTCGGGAAGATACGACCACCCCCGCGCCACAGCGGGGAGGAGCTCATACCTGCACGGGCGCGGCCCGTACCCTTTTGGCGCCACGGCTTCTTGGTCGTGTGCTTGACCTCTTCACGATCCTTCTGCTTACGGTTACCGCTGCGAGCGTTGGCCTGGTAAGCGACGACGATCTGATGAACGAGGGCTTCGTTGTAGTCACGGCCGAACACTTCCGGCGAGGCAGCAACGCCAGCGCCGAGTTGACCGTTGTCCTGGAGCAGCTTCAGTTCCATGCGTTTGCTCCTTATGCCTTCTTGGCGCGGGCCTTCACGGCCGGCGTGACGATGACTTGACCGCCCTTGGCGCCCGGGATTGCGCCCTTGACCAGCAGCAGCTTGCGCTCTGCGTCGATCTTGGCGATTTCCAGGTTCTGAACGGTACGGGTGACGTCACCCATGTGACCGGTCATGCGCTTACCCGGGAACACGCGGCCCGGATCCTGCGCCATACCGATCGAGCCCGGCACGTTGTGCGAGCGCGAGTTACCGTGCGAGGCGCGGCCCGACGAGAAGTTGTAACGCTTGATGGTACCGGCATAGCCCTTACCAATCGTCACACCCTGGACGTCGATCTTCTGACCGACTTCGAACAGGTCGACGCTGATGTTCGCGCCAGGCTGGAATTCAGCGGCACGAGCGGCATCCACTCGGAATTCTTTGATGACTTCGCCCGCTTCCACGCCGGCTTTGGCGAGATGACCCGCCAGCGGCTTGGTGACGCGGCTGGCGCGTCGGGTGCCGAAGGTGACTTGAACCGCGGTGTAACCGTCGGTCTCGTCCGTCTTGATTTGCGTCACGCGGTTGTCGCCGACCTCGAGCACGGTGACGGGAATCGAATCGCCGTCGTCCGTGAAAATACGGGTCATGCCAACCTTGCGACCTACAAGGCCAAGGCTCATGGTTTGCTCCATTCCCAGCTGCGATTGGCCGGGGCTGATTGATACTACGAATCTTGAACTGGACTGCGCCTAACGAGACAGCGCGAGGCCAAATGGCCAGCCCACTCCCCTGACTAAAGGGGTAGCCCTACACTATATCCCGGCTACGGGGTATGTGCAAGTGCGATTGGCATCGAGCGCGTACCGGTGTGGCACACGACACGAAATGGGACCCAAAAAGCGAAACGGCGAGCACTCGGCTCGCCGTTTGCACGTCACCGGAGCGATCCGGCGGCGTTTTGATGCTTACTGCAGCTTGATCTCGACGTCCACGCCGGCCGGCAGGTCCAGCTTCATCAGCGCGTCAACGGTCTTGTCCGTCGGATCGACGATGTCCATCAGGCGCTGGTGCGTGCGGATTTCGAACTGGTCGCGGCTGGTCTTGTTGACGTGCGGCGAACGCAGAACGTCAAAACGCTGGATGCGGGTCGGCAGGGGCACCGGGCCCTTGACGATCGCGCCGGTGCGCTTGGCGGTCTCGACGATTTCAGCGGCCGACTGGTCGATCAGGCGATAGTCGAAAGCCTTCAGGCGGATACGGATCTTCTGGTTCTGCATGATGTTTCCTTAAAGAGCATGGCAGCTAGGCCGCCGGTAGATTGAAAGAGCGATGCAACAGGCGATGCGCCGCCCGTTTAGCGGGAGCGGCGCATCAATCCGCCTTTACTCGATGATCTTAGCGACGACGCCGGCGCCGACGGTACGGCCGCCTTCACGG
>CBJMVH010000079.1:0-19377 GCA_966433195.1 uncultured Ralstonia sp. | reverse complement strand
CAAGACAAAGAAAAGTGAGTCAGCCCCGGCAGGGGATGAAACAAGGGATGGACCACCAACAAAAAACCATCCCCCAACCAACCACATCAGTCAGCCGGCGTAATGTCAATATGACAATGCGACGAGTGCGAACCAGCATGCGCCTCGTGATGCATGTGGTCTTGCACTTCAACCTGCATCCCCAACCGCGCCAGCAACTTCCGATCAGCGTCAGCTTCGGGGTTGTCCGTCGTCAGCAGCTTCTCGCCATAAAAAATCGAGTTCGCACCAGCCATAAAGCACAGCGCCTGCAACGCATCATCCATCGCCTCGCGGCCAGCGGAGAGTCGCACCATCGCCTTGGGCATCGTGATCCGCGCCACGGCAATCGTGCGCACAAAATCAAACGGATCCAGCTCTTCATTGCCCGCCAGCGGCGTCCCTTCCACCTTCACCAGGTTGTTGATCGGCACCGAATCCGGATACGGCTCCATGTTCGCCAGCTCAGCAATCAGGCCCGCACGCTCGTGCACCGATTCCCCCAGCCCAACGATGCCGCCGCAGCAGACGTTGATGCCTGCTTCACGCACGTGCTCGAGCGTGTCGAGCCGATCCTGGTACGTGCGCGTGGTGATGATCTCGCCGTAGAACTCGGGCGCGGTGTCGAGGTTGTGGTTGTAGTAGTCGAGGCCCGCCTCCTTCAACTGCGCAGCTTGCTCCTGCTTGAGCATGCCCAGCGTTACGCAGGTCTCCAGGCCCATCGCCTTCACGCCGCGCACCATGTCGGCCACGGCATCGAGTTGATGCGGCTTCGGGTTGCGCCACGCGGCGCCCATGCAGAAGCGGCTCGCGCCGTTTTGCTTGGCGCGGGATGCAGCTTCCAGCACAGCGTCGATCGGCATCAGCTTCTCAGCCTCGACCCCGGTGTCGTAGCGCGCAGATTGCGGGCAGTACGAACAATCTTCCGGGCAGCCGCCGGTCTTGATGGACAGCAGCGTCGAGAGCTGCACCGCATTCGCATCAAAGTTGGCGCGGTGCACCTGCTGTGCCTGGAACAGCAGGTCGTTGAACGGCAGGGCGAACAGCGCTTCGATGGCTTCGCGGCTCCAGCGCGCGTTGGGCGCCTGGCCCGGCGTGACAGGGGCCTTGGCGGCGTTCGGCACGAAGTTGAGCGGAGTGGATTGCATGAGGACTTCCTTCAATTGATTTCTTGATGCGTGGTTTCGTTGTTATGCGGGTCAGGCCGGCAGCAGCCAGTTCGGCTTGCGCTTGCCCAGAAAACTCTGCACGCCTTCGCGGCCTTCTTCCGAGGCGCGAATGCCGGCGATGCGTTCTGCGGTGTCCGCCAGCAGCGCGTCGTTGACCGGCGCACCGCTGATCTCGCGCACGAGGCGCTTGCTCTCGCGCACCGCGTTCGGGCTGTTGGCGACGAGCGCGGTGGTGATGTCGTTCACCTTGGCGTCGAGCGTGTCTGCGTTCACGAGTTCATGCACGAGGCCCAGGCGATGTGCCTCGGCGGCGGAGAAACGTTCAGCGGTGATGAAGTAGCGGCGCGATGCCTGCTCGCCCAGCGCGCGGATCACGTACGGGCTGATGGTGGCCGGAATCAACCCGAGCTTGGCTTCCGACAGGCAGAAGTTGGCGGTGTCCACGGCAACGACGATGTCGCACGCGGCGACCAGGCCGACGCCGCCGGCATACGTGTCACCCTGCACGCGCGCGATCACGGGCTTGGGGCAGGTGTAGATGGCGCGCAGCATTTCGGCCAGGCGCAGGGCGTCGGCGCGGTTCTCGTCGTCCGAGTAGCCGGCCATCTTCTTCATCCAGTTGAGGTCCGCCCCCGCGCAGAAGGCGGGGCCGGTGCCGGCCAGGACGATGGCGCGCACGCTGGGCTCATCGGCCAGGGCGCGGAAGGCACCGGTCAGCTCTGCGATGACCGTTTCGTTGAAGGCGTTGCGCACGTCTGGCCGGTTGAGCGTGAGTGTGGCAACGGCGCCGTGCTGGCTGAAGGCGAGGGTTTCGAAGGCGTTCATTGCGTGTCCTTGGTGTTGCCCGTACCGGCGCCGGCATCGGCGGCGGCTTTATCCGTATTGGCCTGCACGGGGCCGGAAGGCAGGCCGAGTTCGCGCAGGAAGGCGTCGACCTGCGGCAGCCAGATGGTGAGCCCCGCACGGCTGGAGAACATGCCGTGCGCATCGCTCTGGAAGTTGCCGTAATCGACCAGGCGCGCTTTGCCGCCTGCGTTGGTGTACGCCGCAAACATCTTCTCGGGCAGCGGCTTGGGCCAGTAGCTGTCGTTGTCGCCGTAGAACCAGAGCGATGGGTAACGCGACTGGCGCCCATAGTTCTCAAAGGCACGCACGAGGTTGTCTTCCCACGACACGCAGGTGTCGTTGCGCAGCCCGCCGGCAAAGTTCACCAGCCCGCGCACACCGGGGTAGGCGATGGTGCCGAAGGCCATCGTAGTCAGCCCGCCGTGCGACTGGCCCATGATGACGATGCGGTCGCGGTCGACATACGGCTGCTTGGTCATGTAGTCGAGCGCAGCGACCACGTCTTCGGTCTGCACGATGCCGTTGCCCTCGACATTGCACCCGCTGCCGATGTACGCGCCGCCCGATTTGGAAAAGCCTTGGCGCATCGGCAACACGACCACGTAACCGCGCGCCACCAATGCGGCGGCCTGGGCGCTGTAGCGGGCGCGGCTCTGGAATGCTGGGTTGCCATGGGCCTTGCCGTGGTTGAGCACGATGAGCGGAAACGGCCCGTCGCCGGGCGGCTTGTAGATGGTCGTCTCCAGCTTGACGGTGAAGATGCCCGCAGGCTTGGGCACCTCCACCACTTGCTCGGTCATGCCAGCGGGCTTGTCGTCCGCATGCGCCGCCGTTGCCAGCAGCAGCGCACAGCCAGCGGCCGCGTTGCGCCACGTCCGCCCAAACTTGCTGTTCACAGCGTTCCCCCGTTTCATTGCGTCAGTCGCGCTCCGCTTACATGCGGAACACGCCGAAGTTCATGTCGCCAATCGGCGCGTTCAGGCTGGCCGACAGGCCCAGGCCCAACACGCTGCGCGTGTCGGCCGGGTCGATCACACCGTCATCCCACAGGCGTGCGCTGGCGTAGTACGGGTGGCCCTGGCGTTCGTATTGCTCGCGGATCGGCGCCTTGAAGGCGGCTTCTTCCTCTGCGCTCCACTGGCCGCCCTTGGCCTCGATGCCGTCGCGGCGCACGGTGGCGAGCACGCTCGCAGCCTGCTCCCCGCCCATCACCGAGATGCGCGCGTTTGGCCACATCCACAAAAAGCGCGGCGAATACGCGCGCCCGCACATGCCGTAGTTGCCCGCACCAAACGAGCCGCCGATGATGATCGTGAACTTCGGCACCTGTGCCGTCGCCACGGCGGTCACCATCTTCGCGCCGTTCTTGGCGATGCCTTCGTTTTCGTACTTGCGGCCCACCATGAAGCCGGTGATGTTCTGCAGGAACACCAGCGGAATCTTGCGCTGGCAACACAGCTCGATGAAGTGCGCGCCCTTAAGCGCCGCCTCTGAAAACAGAATGCCGTTGTTGGCGATGATGCCGACCGGGTAGCCCCAGATGCGCGCAAAGCCGCAGACCAGCGTAGTGCCGTAACGCGCCTTGAACTCGTCAAACGCGGAATCATCAACGATGCGGGCTATGACTTCGCGCACGTCGAACGGCTTGCGCGTGTCGGTCGGGATCACGCCATACAGCTCTTCTGCCGGATAACGTGGCTCCACTGGCGCATGAATCTGTACCTGCTCGGGCTTGCGGCGGTTCAGGTGCGCAACGATGCTGCGAGCTTGCGCCAGCGCGTGTGAATCGTTGTTGGCGAAGTAATCCGCCACGCCTGACAGGCGCGTGTGTACGTCCGCGCCGCCGAGGTCTTCGGCGCTCACCACTTCGCCGGTGGCAGCCTTCACTAGCGGCGGACCCGCCAGGAAGATCGTGCCCTGTTCCTTCACGATGATCGACTCGTCGCTCATGGCCGGCACATAGGCGCCGCCGGCCGTGCACGAACCCATCACCACCGCGATCTGCGGAATGCCCTTCGACGACAGGTTCGCCTGGTTGTAGAAGATGCGGCCGAAGTGATCTCGATCCGGGAACACGTCGTCCTGGTTCGGCAGGTTGGCGCCACCCGAATCGACCAGGTACACGCAGGGCAGGTGGTTCTGCTCGGCAATCTCCTGCGCGCGCAGGTGCTTCTTCACCGTCATCGGGTAGTAGGTGCCGCCCTTGACCGTGGCGTCGTTGCAGACGATCACGCACTCCTGCCCCGAGATGCGGCCGATGCCGGTGATGATGCCGGCGCCCGGTGCCGCATCGTCGTACATGCCGTACGCCGCCAGTTGCGAGAACTCCAGGAACGGCGTGCCGGGGTCGAGCAGTTGCTGCACGCGGTCGCGCGGCAGCAGCTTGCCGCGTGCGAGGTGCTTGGCGCGGGCGTCGTCACCGCCGCCCTGGGCGATGCGGGCCACCTTGTCGCGCAAATCAGCGACGAGGGTGCGCATGGCATCGGCGTTGGCCTTGAAGTCTTCGGCACGGGGGTTCAGCTTGGTCTCTAGCGTCGGCATGGCAGAAGTGCGAGGTTCAGTCAGGGAAGGTGCCGTCGACGTACAGCCAACGGCCTTCGGGGGATTCGGCGCCGCTGGCGTCCAGGCGGACGAAGCGGCTGGTTTCATGCAGGCGATGCGCGCGGCCGCCCACCTTGTAGCGCGCGACGAATTCGACCGTCGCGTGCGTGGCGTCTTGCGGTACGTGGCGTTTCACGTCCAGGCCGAGCCAGCGCGTGGTGGCAGCGTCTGCCTCACTGGCTTCCAGGTCGGCGGGGCAGGTGGATGGGTGCCACGTGCTGCGCAGATACGCGGTGTTGCCCAGCACATAGGCGCTGTAGCGCGAGCGCATGAGTTGCTCGGCCGTGGCGGGCACGGCGTCGCCGGCGTGGAACGGGCCGCAGCAGCGTGCATACGCGCCGTTGCCGCAGGGGCAGGCGTCGGTCGCGCCGATGGGCTTGGCTTGGGCGTTTGTCATCAGGCCAGCAGATCGGGCAGTTCGCGCATGTCGGTAAAGGTGCGCGTGGCGCCGGCGGCAATCAGCGGGCCGGGGGCATTGCGGCCGGCGTAGGCCAGCACCGTCATGCCGGCAGCATGCCCGGCGGTCACGCCCGTGGGGCTGTCTTCGATCACCAGGCAACGCGACGGCGAGACCCCCAGGCTGCGGGCCGCCAGCAGGTACACATCGGGCGCGGGCTTGCTGCGTTCGACTTCGGTGGCAGAAAAGATGCGCACATCCGACGGCTGGAAGTGCTCGATCAAACCGGTGCGGTTGAGTTGCAACTCCACCTTCGTGCGATCGGCGCCGGAAGCCACGGCCATCGGCAGGCCCAGCTTGGAAAGCACGTCGATGGCATGCCCAATATGCGGCACGGCTTCCACCTCGGCTTCGAGCAGCGCGTTGCGGCGTGCGTGGAAGGTGGACAACCAGTTCTGCGGTAGCGGCGCGCCGCGCATCTCGGCAATCGCATCCAGTTCTTCACGGATGGCTTTGCCGAGGAAACGCTTGATCGACTCTTCCTGGCTGATGGCGATGCCGAGTTCGTTCAGCATCTCCCAGATCAGGCGGTTGACGAGGGGTTCGCTATCCACCAGTACGCCGTCGCAATCAAACAGGATGGCGTCAAAGCGTGGATGGGCGGGGGCGGATTGAGAGACTGCAGTCATGCTTTCTTCGTTGGTTTTTCGTAAGCAGCAACCGGCGCACCGGCTGCCTTCCAGGCGGTAAAACCGCCTTCGATATGTGCCACGCGCTCCAGTCCCATGTCCTGCACGGTCTTGGTGGCAAGCGCGCTGCGCCAGCCCGCCGCGCAGAAGAAGACGAACGTCTTGTCTTGCGCGAAGGCCGGCTTGTGATACGGCGATTCCGGATCGACCCAGAACTCCAGCATGCCGCGCGGGGCGTGCAGCGCGTGCGGCATCACGCCTTCGCGTTCCAGCTCGCGGATGTCGCGCACATCGACAAACTGCACAGCCGGGTCGTCGAGCAGGGCGCGCGCTTCGTCCACCGACAGCGTGCGCACCTCGGCCATGGCTTGGTCGACCAGTGCGCGGAATCCTTTCTTCATGGGCATGGCGGTACGCTCCTTGCAGGCCTACGCGAGCGCGCGGGCGATCAAGATCTTCTGGATGTCGCTGGTGCCTTCGTAGATCTGGCAGACGCGCACGTCGCGGTAGATGCGCTCCACCGGGAAGTCGCTCACGTAGCCGTAGCCGCCGAAGACCTGGATGGCGTCCGAGCACACGCGCTCGGCCATCTCGCTGGCGTTGAGTTTGGCCATGGCAGCCTCCTTCAGACACGGCAGGCCAGCGTCTTTGAGGCTGGCGGCGTGCCATACCATCTGGCGCGCCACATCCACGCGTGTGGCCATCTCCGCCAGGCGGAACTGCACCGCCTGATGCGCAAACAGCGGTTGGCCGAAGCTCTCGCGCTCCTTGGCATACGCCAGCGCGGCCTCAAACGCCGCACGCGCCATGCCTACGCTCTGCGCGGCAATGCCGATGCGCCCGCCTTCCAGACCGGACAGCGCCATCTTGTAGCCGGTGCCTTCTTCGCCCAGCAGGCAATCGGCGGGGATGCGGCAGTCTTCAAACACGATCTGCGCGGTGTCAGACGAATGCTGGCCGAGCTTGTCTTCGAGCCGCGCCACGATGTAGCCCGGCGTGTTGGTGGGCACCAGGAATGCGCTGATGCCGCGCTTGCCTGCTACCTTGTCCGTCACCGCCATGACGATCGCCACGTCGGCATGCTTGCCGCTGGTGATGAACTGCTTCACGCCGTTGAGCACCCACTGGTCGCCATCCCGCACGGCGGTGGTGCGCAAGGCAGACGCGTCTGAGCCGACATGCGGCTCGGTCAGGCAGAACGCGCCAAGCATCTCGCCGCGGGCTAGCGGCACGAGCCACTGCTGCTTCTGTGCGTCATTCGCAAACGCCATCAGCATGCTGCACACGGGGCAGTTGTTCACGCTGATGACGGTGGAGGTGCCGCCATCGCCGGCGGCAATCTCTTCCAGGATCAGCGCAAGCGACAGGTAGTCGAGCCCTGCGCCGCCGAGTTCCTCCGGCACGGCCGCGCCGTACGCGCCCAGTTCGCCGAGCTGGCGGTGCACATCCTTCGGGAACGTGCCATCGCGGTCCCACGCGGCGGCGTTCGGGGTGATCGCCTCGCGCACGAAGGTGCGGATGGCGTCGCGGATCATCTCTTGTTCTTGGGTCAGCAGCATCGTTTCAACCTCACCACGCAATGACGCTGCCGTCGTAGTTGCGGAAGCTGCCGTTGTCCGCACGCGTGGCCGATGCGATTACGCGGCGGATACCTGCCACGCTTTCCTGCGGCGTGATGGCCGCGCCCGCGCCGCCCATGTCAGTCTGCACCCAGCCGGGGTGGAAGGTCAGGCACGTGGCGCTCTTGGCGTCGATGGACACGCCGCGCAGCACGGCATTCACTGCCGCCTTGCTCGCGCGATACAGCCAGCCGCCGTTGCCTTGCATATCGCCAATGCTGCCCATGCGGCTGGAGATGACGGCCAGCACGCCGCCGGGTTCGTCGGCACCATTGCGACCAGCTTCCACCATCGGCAGCACGGCGGGCAGCACGCCCATCGGCGCCCACACGTTGGTGTGCATCACCGCATCAAAATCGGCCTGGCTGACGGGTGTGGCGTTCTGCGTGCGCGGGCCATAGATGCCTGCCACGTAGATCGCCACGTCCAGCGCTTCGCCGTCGAGCTTCCAGACGAGGCCGCCGACCGCGTTGGGGTCAGTCAGGTCCAGCACGTGGGTCTCTGCCCCGAGTGCCTGCAACGCCTGTGCAGCCTCTTGGGTGCGCACGGTGGCGATCACGCGCCAGCCATCGGCACGGTACTGCTTGACGGTTTCCAGGCCGATGCCACGCGACGCGCCCAGGATGAGCGCGGTGCGCGTGCGGCGCGAGGTTGTATTCGTCATCGTGCGCGCCTGCTTAGTAGAGTTCGATGCCCACGGCGGTTGCTTCCCCGCCGCCGATGCACAAGCTGGCCACGCCGCGCTTGCCACCACGGTGGCGCAGCGCGCCCAGCAGCGTGGCAATCACGCGCGCACCCGATGCGCCGATGGGGTGGCCCAGCGCACACGCGCCGCCGTTCACGTTCACTTTCTCATGCGGGATGTGCAGGTCGTGCATGGCCGCCATCGGCACCACGGCAAACGCCTCGTTGATCTCGAACAGGTCAACGTTGTTGCTGTTCCAGTCGAGCTTCTTGAACAGCTTGTCGATGGCTGCGACCGGTGCGGTGGTGAACCAGCCCGGTGCCTGCGCGTGCGTGGTGTGGCCCAGCATCACCGCCAGCGGCGTAATGCCGAGCTGCTTGGCGGTGGACTCGCGCATCATCACCAGTGCCGCTGCGCCATCGTTGATCGACGAAGAGGACGCGGCCGTCACCGTGCCGTCTTTCTTGAACGCGGGCTTGAGCGAGGGGATCTTGTCGACCTTGATGCGGCGCGGGCCCTCGTCGGTGTCGATGACGGTGTCACCGGCTTTGCTCGATACGGTCACGGGCGTGATCTCCCAGCGGAACGCGCCGGATTCGGTCGCCTCCTGCGCGCGGCGCACGGAGGTCATCGCGAAGTGGTCTTGTGCCTCGCGGGTGAAGCCGTACTTCTCGGCGCAGTCTTCGCCGAAGGTGCCCATGGCGCGGCCCTTGTCGTAGGCGTCTTCCAGGCCGTCGAGCATCATGTGGTCGTAGATCATGCCGTGGCCGATGCGGTAGCCGCCGCGGCCTTTCGGGATCAGGTACGGGGCATTGGTCATGCTTTCCATGCCGCCAGCGACCACCACGTCCAGCGATCCTGCGAGCAGGGCGTCATACGCGTTCATCGCGGCACGCATGCCCGAACCGCACATCTTGTTGACCGTGGTGCAGCCGACCGACAGCGGCAGGCCCGCGCCCAATGCGGCCTGGCGGGCCGGTGCCTGGCCCTGGCCGGCGGGGAGTACGCAGCCCATGATCACTTCTTCGACTTGCTCGGGCTTCAGGCCTGCGCGTTCGACTGCGGCGCGGATGGCAGCGGCACCGAGTTGCGGGGCGGTCAGGCTGGCGAGTTCGCCTTGGAAGGCGCCCATCGGCGTGCGGGCGGCGGAGGCGATGATGATGCGGTCGGACATTGCGATCTCCTGGTGCGCTTCGACATGGTTCTGCACTTGTGGTGCAGGGTGATGTGTCTCTTGCTTTGGGGTTTCTGTTTTGTGGTGCATCCCCCGTTTCACCCCCTGCCGGGGGCGACTCACTTTCTTTGTCTTGCCAAAGAAAGTAACCAAAGAAAGGCGCGCCCGAGATGGCGACCCCCTCCTTGAATTTGTGTAACCGGGCGGAGAACGGGAAAACTCGCTGCGCTCAGACAGTTCCCGTTCTTTTTTCCGCCCGCTTACACAAATTCAACGCGCCATCTAGGGCAGGAACGTCAACGGCCAAACCGTTGGTGTGCATGACCCGTCAGGCTCTTGTGTGTTGCTGTGTGCTGCTTCACTTCGCTCGCGATCTACGGCTCCTGCTCGCTTCGCTTTGCGTCTTGCTACGTACTCACTACTGCGGTCGTGTCCCGATGGTGTGGCCGTACCTTGCCCTAGATGGCGCCTTGAATTTCTGTTGCAGGGAGGAAAAAGGAAGGGAAACTGTCTGAGCGAAGCGAGTTTTTCCCTTCCCCTCCCTGCGACATAAATTCAAGGAGTCTTTCGCCATCTCGGGCGCGCCTTTCTTTTGCTTACTTTTCTTTGGCAAGACAAAGAAAAGTGAGTCGGTCCCGGCAGGGAACGAAAAGGGGGGATGGACCACCAACATCAAAATCCGCCCCCTAAAAGAAAAAGCTCAGAACCCCACAGGAGTCGGCACACTCCCTTCCTTCCCATAGTTCTTCCACGCCTCACCCAGCTGCGCATGCAGTTCCTCATTGGAACTCGCCGCCATGCCCAGATTGCGCAGCATCCCGTCCTTCACGCCATAAATCCAACCGTGAACCGTCAGCGGCTGCCCACGATCCCAAGCGTCCTGAACGACCGTCGTCAGGCACACGTTGTTCACTTGGTGGATCACATTCAACTCGCAAAGGCGGTCATGCCGCGACTGATCGTTGACCACCGTACCGAGATACGTTTCGTGCTGCTCAGCCACATCACGCACGTGACGAATCCAGTTATCCGCCAGACCAAACCGCTGCTTGGTCAGCGCAGCCTTCACGCCCGAACACCCGTAGTGGCCGACAACCGTGATGTGCCGAATCTTCAGCACTTCCACCGCAAACTGCAGCACCGACAGGCAGTTCAAATCCGAGTGCACCACCACGTTGGCGATGTTGCGGTGGACGAACACCTCACCTGGCGGCAGCCCGATGATCTGGTTGGCAGGCACGCGCGAATCCGAGCAGCCGATCCACAGGTACTCGGGGTTCTGCTGATTGGCCAGGTTCGAGAAGAAAGCCGGGTCTTCGGCGTTGACGCGCTCGACCCACTTCCGGTTGTTTTCGAAGAGTTCTTTGATGCGATTTGGCATGTATTCCCGTCGTGTTAAGAGAGTCAGGCGGCGGCGCGTTGCAGCGTTGTTGTTGCCTCTTCGGCTGCAGTCTCCTGAGCACCGGCGCCATATCGGTTGACGAAGCGTTCGCTTGCGTCATACGCGTAGAAATCGTGTGTCTGGCCGGACAGCAGGCGGTCTTTGTACGCCTGCCACATGGCCGGATCAAAAAAATCTGCGTGGTGCTTGAGGAAGGCCTCGCGCACGCGCGTGTCGCCCAACAGGAAGGTGCGATACGTCTCGGGAAAGATGTCGTGCGGGCCGACGCTGTACCAGACCTCGCCAGACATCTCTTCCTCTTCATTGCGCGGCTGCGGGACCTTGCGGATGTTGCAGTCGGTGAGGTACTCGATCTCGTCGTAGTCGTAGAACACCACGCGGCCGTGGCGCGTCACGCCAAAGTTCTTGTACAGCATGTCGCCCGGGAAGATGTTCGCGGCGATGAGTTCCTTGATCGCATTGCCGTATTCGATGATGCCGTGCTCCACCTGTGCATCCGTGCCTTCCTGCAGCCAGATGTTCAGCGGTGTCATGCGGCGCTCGATGTAGACGTGGCGGATGACGATCTCTTCGCTGCCGTCTTCGGCGCGCTGGTATTCGACCATCGATGGCGCGTGCTTCTCCAACTCCTTGATCAGCGCTTCATCAAAGCGGGAGAGCGGGAACGCCACGTCGGAATACTCCAGCGTATCGGCCATGCGGCCCACGCGGTCGTGGCGTTTGACGAGCTGGTACTTGCTCTTGATGAGCTCGCGGGTGGTTTCCTTCGGCGGCGGAAAGTAGTCCTTGATGACCTTGAAGACGTACGGGTACGACGGCAGCGTGAACACCAGCATCACCAAGCCCTTGATCCCGGGCGCGATGATGAACTTGTCCGACGAGTGCTGCAGGTGGTGCAGAAAATCTCGATAGAACAGGTTCTTGCCCTGCTTCTGCAAGCCGAGCGAAGTGTAGATTTCGGCGCGCGGCTTGCGCGGCATCAGGTCACGCAGGAAGGTCACGTAGGCGGACGGAATTTCCATATCCACCATGAAATACGAATGCGTGAACGAGAACAGGATCATCAGCTGTTCCGGTCGCAGCAGCACGGTATCGAGGCGCAGGCGGCCATCGGCGTTGCGCATGATGGGCACGGCCAGCGGATACGTCCTGTCGCCGTTGATCACGCGCCCGATGATGTACGCCGCCGTGTTGCGGAAGAACAGCGACGACAGCACATGGATCTGGAAATTCGGCGCGATGCGGTAATCGCCAAAATGCTCTTCCACCGCGCGGATCAGGTAGCCGATGTCGCGGCGTAAATCTTCAAACGGGGCTTCGAGCTGGAAGTTGTGCACGATGCGCTCGAAGCAGTCGCCCAGGCCCTCGCGCGAGCCGGGGTAGTAGGCGCGGTACGTCGGCTTGGTGGGTGACTCTTCGTTCTCGATGTATTCCGTCGAGATGGCCGGCCGTACGAAGATGAAATCGTTGCTGAAGTATGAGCGGTGCAGGATCCGCGTGCACACCGAGTTGAAGAAGGTCTCGGCGCACTCGGGCTGGTGGTGGTTGGTCAGCAGGCCGATGAAGTGCAGCTTGATCTGGCGCCAGATCTCGTCGTCGATGTTCTCGGCGTCGTATTCGTCTTCGAGGATGACCGAGGCCTCACGCACGCGCTCGTCGTAATACGCAATCCGATCGCGCTGGAGTTGCTGCATTTCTGCCCAGTCCCCGCGCTCGAACGCCGCCTTGGCCTGCACGCATACCTCGCGGAACAAGCGGTAATGCTTGTCGAAGCCGTCGAGCATCGTGCGGGCGACGTCAAAGGCGATCTGCGAGGAGAGGAGCTTGGGGAAATGGGACATGGCGTGTGCGCGGGGGGAGGGAAGCGACAAAACCAGCAAACCACGAAGACCTAGATTGTATGGCCTCCGTTGCCGTGTTCATGCCCTGAAACCGTTGCGCCTCCTTATCCGTTTGGCCGATGGCCCCGTGCCACCGGCCAGCCTGCCACCGCCTTACATCGTTTCTGCGTACAGCTCGCGGCCGATCAGCATGCGGCGGATTTCCGACGTGCCGGCGCCAATTTCATACAGCTTGGCGTCACGCCACAGGCGGCCGACCGGGAATTCGTTGATGTAGCCGTTGCCGCCCAGAATCTGGATCGCTTCACCGGCCATCCACGTGGCCTTTTCGGCGGTATAGAGAATCACCCCGGCGCAGTCCTTGCGCACTTGGCGCACGTGGTCGCGGCCCAGCGAATCGAGGTTCTTGCCGACGGTGTACAGGTAAGCGCGGCACGCCTGCAGCGTGGTGTACATGTCGGCCATCTTGCCCTGGATGAGCTGGAACTCCCCAATGCTCTGGCCGAACTGCTTGCGGTCGTGGATGTACGGCGTGACCACGTCCATGCACGCCTGCATGATGCCGATCGGGCCGCCGGAGAGAACGGCGCGCTCGTAATCCAGCCCGCTCATCAGCACCTTGGTGCCGCCGTTTTCCTGGCCGAGGATGTTTTCCACCGGCACTTCCACGTTGTCGAACACCAGCTCGCCCGTGTGCGAGCCGCGCATGCCGAGCTTGTCCAGCTTCTGCGCCACCGAGAAGCCCTTCATGCCTTTCTCGACGATGAACGCCGTCATGCCGCGTGCGCCCAGTTCGGGTTCGGTCTTGGCGTAGACGACCAGCACGTCGCAGTCCGGGCCGTTGGTGATCCACATCTTGGTGCCGTTGAGCACGTAGCGGTCGCCCTTGAGTTCGGCGCGCAGCTTCATGCTGACCACGTCGGAGCCGGCATTCGGCTCGCTCATCGCCAGCGCGCCCACCCATTCGCCCGACACCAGCTTGGGCAAGTACTTGGCCTTCTGGGCCGGCGTGCCGTTGCGGTGGATCTGGTTGACGCACAGGTTCGAGTGCGCGCCATACGACAAGCCCACCGATGCCGATGCGCGGCTGATTTCTTCCATGGCGATCATGTGGGCCAGGTAGCCCATGTTGGCGCCGCCGTACTCCTCCGCCACGGTGATGCCGAGCACACCCAGCTCGCCCATCTTGCGCCACGCATCCATCGGAAACTGGTCCGTGCGGTCGATTTCACCCGCACGTGGTGCCAGCTCGCCCTGCGCCCAGTCGTGCACGGCCGAACGCAGCATCTCGATGTCTTCGCCCAAGTCGAATTTCAGGCCGGGCAACTCAATCATGGTGGGTCTCCTTGGGCGCAACCCTGCGAAAGGGCCGCTGTGTCTCGGTATTGGATCTGGCGTTGTGAGGTGCGCGTCGCTTGTGGCGGGCGCACCGATGCCGGGAGGGTGCTGCAGGGTGTTGCGTATTGTATTGACGTTTACGTAAACGTCAATAATCGTCGACTACGTAAGGGTGCGGAATCAGGCGGTCTTGCGTCGCTTGGGGCGCGTGGCTGTGCCTGCCTGTGCGTCTTCCAGCAGGCGGCGGCATTGGCGCTCGTGCTGGTCGATTTCGGCCAGTTGGGCGTTCAGGTCGTCCAGCTGCTGCGTGAGCACAGCGCGGTGCTGCGCCAGCGAGGCCAAGAAGCGCTCCAGTTGCGGCACCGTATCGCGCGGCGATTCATACAGGTCAAGAATCTCTTTGATCTCGCCCAGCGATAGCCCGAGCCGCTTGCCGCGCAAGGTCAGCTTCAGGCGTGTGCGCTCGCCAGCGGAATACACGCGGCGGCGTCCGCCCGGGCCCTGACGATCCGGCGCCAGCAGGCCCTGGTCTTCATAGAAGCGGATGGCGCGCGGTGTGATGTCGAATTCACGCGCGAGGTCGGTAATGGTGTAGCTGGCGTCTGCTGATTCGCAGGCGTCGCCGGATTCAAGATCAGCGGCAAGCTCGGCGGCAGCAGACGGAGTGGAGGCGGACATACAGCAGAGGATGGTGTGATGGGGCAGGCGCGCCGGACAGCCCGTTTAAGTTTTCGCTTAAGATGGAAGACCGGCAGCGAATTGACGTTAACGTTAGCGTCAATTGCACCAAACCGCAATCGCAGAGACCGCCCGAACCACCAAGGCGGCGACCGAGACCACCCACATGAACGCGCTCGAACACCAACTCGACTACCCGTTTGGCGACACGCTGCCCGAAGGCGGCACGCGCTTTGAAGTCGCCCCCGGCATCTACTGGCTGCGCATGCCGCTGCCGTTTGCACTCGACCACATCAACCTCTGGCTGCTGCGGGACAAACAAGACGGGCAAGACGGCTGGACGATCATCGACTGCGGCATCAACCACGAAGCCATTCGCGGGTACTGGGAAACCATCTTCGCGAACCACCTCGATGGCTTGCCGGTGCTGCGCGTGCTGGTGACGCACTGCCACCCCGACCACGTGGGTTTGTCGAGCTGGCTCTGCGAAGGCGGCGATGCCAAGCGCTGGAACGTGCGCCTGTGGATGAGCCTGGGCGATTACGCCTTCGCACGCATGCTGGTGGGTGGCACCGGCGCCTCGAATGCCGGCGGTGAATTTGCCGCCCGCCATTTCGAGCGCCACGGGCTGACCGATGCGGACTCCATCGAGCGCATCCGCAACCGCAAGGATTACTACAGCACGCTGGTGCCGGGCGTGCCCGGCCAGTACCGCCGCCTGATGGATGGCGACACTGTCACCATCGGCAAACACCAATGGCGTGTCATCACGGGCTTCGGCCACGCGCCCGAACACGTCGCGCTCTACAGCGTAGACGCCAACGTGCTCATCTCGGGTGACATGGTGCTGCCGCGTATCTCGACCAACGTGAGCGTGTTTGACCTAGAGCCCGAGGCTGATCCGCTTACGCTGTATCTCGATTCGCTCGGCAAGTACGAGTCGCTGCCGGCCGACGTGCTGATTCTGCCGTCGCATGGGCGGCCGTTCCGCGGGTTGCATACCCGCATTCAGCAACTGCGCGACCACCACGCCGACCGCTTGGCCGATACGCTGGCCGCATGCAAAGCCGCGCCGCAATCCGCCCGCGACATCGTGAACGTCATCTTCAAACGCCAGTTTGACGTGCACCAGATGACGTTTGCGATGGGCGAGGCGCTGGCGCACCTGCACGCCCTGTGGCACCGTGGAGAACTCGTGCGCGACACCGGCGCTGACGGTATCGTCCGGTTTCGCGCCGCGGCTTAACTGCATTTCACGGACTCCGCCATGACCGACCAGCACGACGTTCTCGATGACAGCGCCGCGGTTCTCCCGTTTCCCGCGCAGACCCCCCCGGCGCCGTACTACGCGGTGATTTTTTCCTCCACGCGCACCGACGGCGATAACGGCTACGGCGCGATGGCCGATCGCATGGTCGAGCTCGCGCGCGACATGCCGGGCTTCCTGGGCATCGAATCCGTACGCGATGAACTCGCGGGCGAGCAAGGGCGGCCGGGTATCACCGTGTCGTACTGGTCATCGCTGGAAGCCATTCGCGAGTGGAAGAACCAGAGCGACCACCTGGCTGCGCAGAAGTTGGGGCGCGAGCAGTGGTATGCGTCGTATCACCTGCGCATTGCCAAGGTGGAGTACGACTACGGGTTTGAGCGATAAGGCATCGCGTCGGCCAGCAAAAACCCGCCTGTTGGCGGGTTCTTTTCTCAGCGCAGCGTCTTCGCAAATTCGCCCACGTATCGCGCGCCTTCAATGGCCTTGCTGCCGTACCACGACACCATCTCGCCATCGACTAGGTAGACCGGCTTGCCGATCTGCTTTTCCAGCGCGTCGACGTGCTCTTCGGTAAAGCTGTAGGGCTCGGTGGAGAGCAGCACGCAATCGATGCTGCGGACCACGTCGCTGCTCCAGCGGAAGGTGGGGTAACGCGTGTCAGGGCGGTTGGGGCGGGCGCAATCGCCGCTCTTCTCCACGCCGCACTGCACGGGCGCGGGGTCTTCGGGCCACGTGTGGAAATTGACGAGCTTGAGCATGCGCGAGATGTACGTGTCGCGCGACACCGTCATCCACGGGTCTTGCCAGATGGCATACAGCACGCGGCGCGGCAGGAAGTGGCAGCCGCGCAGGGCGTCGAGCTCCTGCGTGAGCGCGTCGGCCAGCTTCTGCGCCTGCGCCTCGCGGCGGAAGATGCCGCCCAGCAGCTGATACAGCGTCAGGTTGTCTTCCGGCGCGCACGGGTGCGTGACGATGACATTGGGGATGAACTCGCGCAGCTTGTCGACGGTCGGGCGCGTGTTCTCGTCAATGTTGACGATGACGTGCGTGGGCGCGAGCTCACGCAACTTGTCCAGCTTCACGGTCTTGGTGCCGCCCACCTTGGGGACGTTGCGCACAGCTTCGCGCGGGTGGATGCAAAAACCGGTGCGGGCGACGATCTGATCGCCCAGGTCAAGCGAGAACAGCAGATCGGTAATCGAAGGCACCAGGCTCGCGATGCGTGCCGTGGTGTCGATGGGGGCGTGCGCGTTGCCAAGCGCGTCGGTGAACATCATTGCGAATTCTCAGGCTTGCGGGGTTTGCGCGGTGCACGCGCAAAAGCGAAGTCATACAACCAGCGGGGCAGTACGTGCAGCAGCTTGGCGACGATGCCCATCTGCCACGGCAGCACCGTAAAACGCACGCCGCGCGCAATCGCATGCACCGCCTTCTGCGCGAATACGTCCACGGGCATCAGGAAGGGCATGGGATACGGATTGTGGTCGGTCATCGGCGTGCGGATGTAGCCGGGGGCGATGGTGACCACGCGCAACCCAGGTTTGCCACGGTGGGGGCCGAACTCCAGGCGCAGGCTCTCCATCAGCTTGATCACTGCGGATTTCGATGCGCTATAGGCCGCCGCACCCGGCAGCCCACGCACACCGGCCACGCTGGCAATGCCCACCAGCGTGCCGCCGGGTTGCCCCGGCTTGGCGCGGGCCAGCATGGGCGCGACAAAGGGCTGGAAGGTGTTGAGCGTGCCCATCCAGTTGGTGTCCATGACGCGCCCGAAGGCTGCCAGATCGCCGGGCTCGCGCAGGTCGGTGCCTTCCGAAATGCCCGCATTGGCGATTACCACGTCGGGCACGCCCACCGTGGAGACAAAGGCGTTGGCGGCCTCGCGCATGGATTCCGCGCTGCGCACGTCGGCGGCGTAGCAGTGGCAGCGGCTTTGGATGCCGGCCGGCAGCGTCTGCACGAAATCGTGCAGCACCTCAACGCGCCGCGCGACCAGCCCAAGCTTGGCGCCCTGCGCCGCATACTGCCGCGCCAGTGCCTGGCCGATGCCGCTGGAGGCGCCGGTGATGAAGACGATTTGGCTCATACGGGTGTCGGATGTGGGTTGTGTCTGGCGTGGAGCAATGGGCAACGCATCACCCATGCCGCATATAAAAACGCCCGCACGATGGCGGGCGTTGGCAAGGCGGTGGCGCGGGGCAGTGCCGTCGCGCGGCCGGCCTTCCTTACATCTTGCCGGCCCGCACTTGTTGGACCAGGTAGTCGAGCGTCTGCGTCGTCTTGACGTAACCGCCAGCTTCGTCAGGCGAGATCACGTACTTGCCCTGCACCACCACGGTCGGCACGCCGTTAATGCGGTACTGCTCGGTCAGTTGGTTGGCGCGCATCACGTTGGAGTTCACGGCGAACGAGTTGTAGGTGTCCATGAACGCCTTGCGGTCGAGGCCTTCCTTGGCCACAAAGTCGCCAATGATCTGTTCCTGCTGGGCCTTGTCGCGGCCGACGTTCAGGCGGTCTTGTCCATGGATTGCGTCGAAGATGCGAGCGTGCATCGGGATGCCCTTGCTGCTCTTGGCGTTGAGCTTGCCCATGGCTTCGAGCGTGTAATAGATGCGCGAGTACGGCACCAGGCGGGCGTCGTTGTTGAAGGCGACGGGAACATGCTTGATGACTACATCCTTGCCTTGCTTGGCGCCCCAGGCTTCCCAGGTGCTCTCGAAGTGGTTGCAGTGCGGGCACCAGTAGCCGAAAAACTCGGTCACCTCGATTTTGCCGGCCGGCACGGGTTGTGCGGGTTGCAGCACTTGGTAGTCCCGGCCAGCCACGGGGGCGGTCTGGGCCTGGGCCGGCGCGGTCATCAGCAGGCCGGCGCCGGTGGCGAGAGCAATCAGGAGGGCAGCGAGTTTTTTCATGGTGAGATGGAAGTGGAGCGAAGGACGATCGGCAACCGATCCTCAGGCTTCTGACCGGCGCCAGCCCGGCGGGTTCTGGCGCCGACGGTTTTTCACGTCACTGGCGGGCGAAGCGGATGACCGACGATTCCACCCCCGAAGACTGCAGGCGGCTACGCGCGGCGGTCATGTCGTCGAGCGAGTTGTACGGCCCCAGGCGCACCCGATACATGGTGACGCCGTTGACTTCGCGCTGCGTGACCTTGGCTTCAAAGCCCTGCATGGCCAGGTTGCCCTTCTGGCGCTCGGCGTCTTCCGCCGATTTGTAAGCGCCGACTTGCAGGAAATAGCCCGTCTTGGCGGCATCCTGGCGGGCGATCTCGGCGATCGGGTCGGTGACCGGCTTTTCAGCCGGCGGCGTGGCCGGTGTGGTGGGCTTGGCCGGCTTTGCGGCTGGCGCGCTGGCCGGCTGCGGTGCCGAGCCCGGCTGCCCCGAGTGGATGGTGATGCCGGGCGGCGGGTTATTTGCATCCGGCTGATCGACCGGCTTGGGCGGTACGCGGCTCCACAGCGGCGCATTCGGATCAGTCGCCTGCGGGGCGCTGGCTTGCGGCGCGGTTTGTGCCGGCGTGGGCAGCGTGTTGACCACGTTGCCGGCTTCGGTCGGCTTGGGCTGGGCACCGTTGCGCGACACGAACGGCACGGGGGCCTTGGTGATGTACACCGCCACCACCACGGCGATCGCCAAACCGACGATCA
>CBJMVH010000078.1:0-19625 GCA_966433195.1 uncultured Ralstonia sp. | reverse complement strand
TTCCCGACCGTGTCGATGGGCCTGGGCCCGATCATGGCGATCTACCAGGCGCGCTTTACCAAGTACCTGGCCAGCCGCGGCCTGATCCAGAACTGGGAAAACCGCAAGGTCTGGGCTTTCCTGGGCGACGGTGAAACCGACGAGCCGGAATCGCTGGGCGCGATCGGCATGGCCGGCCGTGAGAAGCTGGACAACCTCGTCTTCGTGATCAACTGCAACCTGCAGCGCCTGGACGGCCCGGTGCGCGGCAACGGCAAGATCATTCAAGAGCTGGAAAGCGAGTTCCGTGGCGCCGGCTGGAACGTCATCAAGGTCATCTGGGGCAGCCGCTGGGATCAGCTGCTGGCGCGCGACACCAAGGGCCTGCTGATGCAGCGCATGATGGAATGCGTGGACGGCGAGTACCAGACCTTCAAGTCGAAGAACGGCGCCTACGTGCGCGAGTTCTTCTTCAACACGCCGGAACTCAAGGCCATGGTGGCCGACTGGTCCGACGACGATATCTGGGCGCTGAACCGCGGCGGCCATGACCCGCACAAGATCTACGCGGCCTTCAAGTCGGCAAGCGACCACAAGGGCCAGCCGACCGTCATCCTCGCCAAGACCATCAAGGGCTATGGCATGGGCGAAGCCGGTGAGGCAATGAACATCGCTCACCAGCAGAAGAAGATGCCGGTGGATGCCATCCGCAAGCTGCGCGATCGCTTCAACATTCCCGTTGCGGATGACCAGCTCGAGCACGTTCCGTACGTCAAGTTCGAAGAGGGCTCGAAGGAACTCGAATACATGCGCAAGGCGCGCATGGACCTGGGCGGCTACCTGCCGGCCCGTCGCCTGAAGGCTGAGCCGCTGCAGATTCCGGCGCTGTCGGCATTCGACGCGCTGCTGAAGGCCACCGGCGAAGGCCGCGAAGTGTCCACCACGATGGCGTTCGTCCGTATCCTGAACATCCTGCTCAAGGACAAAAACGTCGGTAAGCACGTCGTGCCCATCGTGCCGGATGAGTCGCGCACGTTCGGTATGGAAGGCTTGTTCCGCCAAGTCGGTATCTGGAACCAGGAAGGCCAGAAGTACGTGCCGCAGGATCACGACCAGCTGATGTTCTACAAGGAATCGCAGACGGGTCAGGTGCTGCAAGAGGGCATCAACGAAGCCGGCGCCATGTGCGACTGGATCGCGGCCGCCACGTCGTATTCGACGCATGGCGTGGCGATGATCCCGTTCTACATCTACTACTCGATGTTCGGCATCCAGCGTATCGGCGACCTGTGCTGGGCCGCTGGCGACATGCGCTCGCGCGGTTTCCTGCTGGGCGGCACCGCTGGCCGCACCACGCTCAACGGCGAAGGCCTGCAGCACGAAGACGGCCACTCGCACGTGTACCACGCTGCCATCCCGAACTGCATCTCGTATGACCCGACGTTCCAGTACGAACTGGCGGTCATCATGCAGGACGGCCTGCGCCGCATGTATGTCGAGCAGGAAGACGTCTATTACTACCTGACGGTGATGAACGAGAACTACGAGCACCCGGAAATGCCGGCGGGTGTCGAGGCCGACATCATCAAGGGGATGTACCAGTTCAAGAAGGGCGTCGAAAACAGCAACGCACCGCGTGTGCAACTGCTGGGTTCGGGCACGATCTTCCGTGAGGTGATCGCCGCCGCCGAGCTGCTCAAGAAGGATTGGGGTGTTGAGTCCGACCTGTGGGGCTGCCCGAGCTTTACGGAACTGGCCCGCGAAGGCAACGCCATCGCCCGCTGGAACCTGCTCAACCCGACCGAACCGCAACGCGAATCGCACGTCGAGAAGCTGCTGAAGAACGCGCGCGGCCCGGTCATCGCATCGACCGACTACGTCCGCACCTTCGCCGAGCAGATCCGCGCCTTCGTGCCGCGTCGCTACGTGGTGCTGGGCACCGACGGCTTCGGCCGCTCGGATACCCGCGAGAAGCTGCGCCACTTCTTCGAGGTAGATCGCTACTGGGTGACGGTTGCGTCGCTCAAGGCACTCGCCGATGAAGGCGTGCTGCCGCGCGAAAAGGTGGCCGAGGCACTGAAGAAGTACAACCTCGATCCGAACAAGCCCAACCCGATGACCGTATAACGGAGCCGCCGGGCGCGTGGGTTGCGTCCCGGCCGGGCACCGTTCTGACAGACTTTCCGCAGCGTGCATTTGCCTGCACGATGCGGTAGCCTGCGGAGCAGTTTGTGCCCGCCGCCGGACGCACTCGCCGCCAGACCCTCTGGAGACAGAAGAATGAGTCAAGTCGTAGAAATCAAGGTGCCGGACATCGGCGACTACAAAGATGTCCCGGTGATCGAAGTGCTGGTGAAGGCGGGCGATACCGTCAACGCCGAGGATTCGCTGGTTACGCTGGAATCGGACAAGGCGACCATGGACGTGCCGTCGCCCAAGAGCGGCGTCGTCAAGGAAGTGAAGGTCAAGGTGGGTGACACCGTGTCGGAAGGTTCGCTGGTGCTGCTGCTCGAAGAGCAGGGCGCTGCTGCTGCCCCGGCTCCCGCACCGCAAGCCGCTGCGCCGGCACCGGCCGCTGCTGCCCCGGCGCCTGCGCCTGCTGCACAAGCCCCGGCTCCCGCACCGGCAGCTGCAGGTGGCGGCACGGTGGAAGTGAAGGTGCCGGACATCGGCGACTACAAGGACGTGCCGGTCATCGAGATCAGTGTGAAGGTGGGCGACAAGGTGGAAGCCGAACAGTCGCTGATCACGCTCGAATCGGACAAGGCCACGATGGATGTGCCGTCGCCGGCCGCCGGTGTCGTCAAGGACATCCGCGTGAAGGTGGGCGATGCCGTGTCGGAAGGCACGCTGATCGTCGTGCTGGAAGGTGCTGGCGGTGCTACCGCTGCTGCGCAAGCTCCGGCGCCTGCACCGGCTGCCGCGGCACCGAGCCCGGCTCCTGCGGCTGCACCTGCTGCCGCTCCGGCCGCAGCGCCTGCAACTTACACCGCCGACACCGTCGGCACGGTGGGCAAGGCCGCCCACGCCAGCCCGTCGGTGCGCAAGTATGCGCGTGAACTGGGCGTGGACGTCAACTTGGTTGGCGGCACGGGCCCGAAGAACCGCATCACGCAGGAAGACGTGCAGCGCTACGTCAAGGGCGTGATGACCGGCCAGGCCGCTGCACCGGGCAAGGCTGCCGCAGCCGCGCCTGCTGGGGGCGGCGAGCTAAACCTGCTGCCGTGGCCGAAGGTGGACTTCACCAAGTTCGGCCCGGTTGATCCGAAGCCGCTGTCGCGCATCAAGAAGATCTCGGGCGCGAACCTGCATCGCAACTGGGTCATGATCCCGCACGTCACCAACAACGACGAAGCGGACATCACCGATCTGGAAGCCTTCCGCGTGCAGATGAACAAGGAGCACGAAAAGGCCGGCGTGAAGTTCACGATGCTGGCATTCGTGATCAAGGCAGTGGTCTCGGCGCTGAAGAAGTTCCCGACCTTCAACGCCAGCCTGGACGGCGACAACCTCGTCTTCAAGCAGTACTACCACATCGGTTTTGCGGCTGACACGCCCAACGGGCTGGTCGTGCCGGTGATCCGCGATGCGGACAAGAAGAGCGTGGTCGATATCGCCAAGGAAATGGCGGACCTGTCGAAGGCCGCGCGCGAAGGCAAGCTCAAGCCGGACCAGATGCAGGGCGGCTGCTTCTCGATCTCGTCGCTGGGCGGCATTGGCGGCACGCACTTCACGCCGATCATCAATGCGCCGGAAGTGGCCATTCTGGGCCTGTCGCGCGGCTATCAGAAGCCGGTGTGGGACGGCAAGCAATTCGTGCCGCGCCTGACGCTGCCGCTGTCGCTGTCGTACGATCACCGCGTGATCGACGGTGCGGAAGCTGCGCGCTTCAACGCGTATCTGGGCAGCCTGCTGGCGGACTTCCGCCGCGTCAGCCTGTAAGCCCGAGCGGGTACGGCACGCATCTGGCTTCGGGCCTGTGCGTGCCGACCCACATGGGTTTGCAGCGGTCGGCGAATCTTTTCGCGAGGACGACATGACGACGTGCGTGGTGGTCAAGAAAGACGGCGAAGTGGCGATTGCGGCCGATTCTCTGGTGACGTTCGGCGATACGCGCCTGGCGCGCGGCTACGAGCAGAACCAGAAGATCTTCCAGGTGGGTGATTCGTTGATCGCGCTGGCGGGTACGACAGCCCACTTTCCGGTGATGCGCAGCCTGCTGACAGGCCTGGCCGATGAGTGCCGCCTCGGCACGCGCGACGACGTCTTCCGGACCTTCCTCAAGGTGCATGAAAAGCTCAAGGACGAGTATTTCGTCAACACCAAGGAAGACGACGATGACCCCTACGAGTCGTCGCAGATCACCTGCCTGATTGCCAATGCCACCGGCATCTACGGCGTCTATTCGTACCGCGAGGTGTTTTCGTTCGACCGTTTCTGGGGCATCGGCTCGGGGCGCAATTTTGCGCTGGGGGCGATGTCGGCAGTGTTCGATATGCCGGGCAAGACGGCGGCGGATGTCGCGCAGGTGGGCGTATCCGCGGGCGTGGAGTTCGACAAGAGTTCGGGCGGCCCGATCGAAGTGCACACGGTGCGTCTGCAGGATTGAAAGCGTCGGCGGCCAAGGCGAGCGCCTGCAGCCGACGACAAGAACAAGGAGTCAGGAATGAGCGTGGTGGAAATCAAGGTGCCGGATATCGGCGACTACAAGGACGTGGACGTCATTGAAGTGATGGTGAAGGCGGGCGATGCCGTCACCGTCGATCAGGCGCTGATCACGCTGGAAACCGACAAGGCCACCATGGATGTGCCGTCGGATGTGGCCGGCAAGATTGTCGAGGTCAAGATCAAGGTGGGCGACAAAGTCAGCCAAGGCACGGTGATTGCCACGGCGGAAGCCGGCGCTGCCGCAGCCCCCGCACCGGCCCAGGCAGCACCGGCTCCGGCTGCTGCGCCTGCAGCCCCAGCCCCTGCTGCATCTTCGGCACCCGCACCGCAGGCTGCCAAGCATGCCGGCGGCGCCGATATCGAATGCGACATGCTCGTGCTCGGCTCGGGCCCGGGCGGCTATTCGGCAGCGTTCCGCAGTGCGGATCTGGGCATGAATACCGTGCTGGTCGAGCGCTTCTCCACGCTGGGTGGCGTTTGCCTGAACGTGGGTTGTATTCCGTCGAAGGCGCTGCTGCACACCGCGGCCGTCATGGAAGAAGTCAAGGCGATGGCCGCCCACGGTATCGTCTACAGCGAGCCGAAGCTCGACATAGACCTGCTGCGCAAGCACAAGGAGTCCGTGATCGGCAAGCTGACGGGCGGTCTGGCTGGCATGGCCAAGTCGCGCAAGGTGCAGGTCGTGCGCGGCGTCGGCACATTCCTTGATCCGAACCACCTGGAAGTGCAGGTGACGGACGGTGCTGGCAAGGCTGCGACGGGCGAGAAGAAGGTCATCCGCTTCGCCAAGGCGATCATTGCTGCAGGTAGCGAGGCCGTGAAGCTGCCGTTCATTCCCGAAGATCCGCGCATCGTCGATTCCACCGGCGCGCTGGAGCTGCGTCAGGTACCGGGCAAGATGCTCGTGATTGGTGGCGGCATCATCGGCCTGGAAATGGCGACGGTGTACAGCACGCTGGGCGCACGCATCGACGTGGTGGAAATGCTCGACGGCCTGATGCAAGGCGCCGACCGCGACCTCGTCAAGGTGTGGGACAAGATGAACAAGGGCCGCTTCGACAAGGTCATGCTCAAGACCAAGACGGTGGGTGTTGAAGCCAAGCCGGACGGCATCTACGTCAAGTTCGAAGGCGAAGCCGCACCGGCCGAGCCGCAGCGTTACGACCTGGTGCTGGTGGCCGTGGGCCGCAGCCCGAACGGCAAGCGCATTGGTGCCGAGAAGGCCGGCGTGGCCGTGACGGACCGCGGCTTCATCGAGGTGGATAAACAGCAGCGCACCAACGTGCCGCACATCTATGCGATTGGCGACATCGTGGGTCAGCCGATGCTGGCGCACAAGGCCGTGCATGAAGGCCATGTGGCAGCGGAAGCGGCGCACGGCGAGAAGGCCTACTTCGACGCCAAGCAGATTCCGTCGGTCGCCTATACCGATCCTGAAGTGGCTTGGGCAGGTCTGACGGAAGACCAATGCAAGGCGCAAGGCATCAAGTATGGCAAGGGCGTGTTCCCCTGGGCCGCTTCGGGCCGCGCCATCGCCAATGGCCGCGACGAAGGCTTCACGAAGTTGATCTTCGACGAGGAAACGCACCGCATCATTGGCGGCGGCATTGTTGGCACGCATGCAGGCGACCTCATCGGCGAAGTCTGCTTGGCCATCGAGATGGGCGCAGACGCCGTGGATATCGGCAAGACCATCCACCCGCACCCGACGCTGGGTGAGTCGGTGGGCATGGCAGCGGAAATCTACGAGGGCGTTTGCACGGATGTGCCACCGGCTCGTAAGCGCTGATATGCAATTAACCGTCTGGTTTTTCGAGCAACGGAAAAACTAGGCCGACAAAACGGGAAGAGCCGCTCAACTGGGCGGCCCTTTTTGTTTGTACGCGCGATGGCTCAGTGCCGGGGTCCGGCGGGACGACGATGCCGACGCAGCAAGCGCAGTGCGGCGATCAGCCGGCGCCACGCCAGGCGTATCAGCCCATGGCGATGCGCCCGCCAGTTGGCGATGCGGGCTTGCAGCGCTTGCCATGTCGGCGTGGCACGCAGCGCAGCGACCATGCGGCGCTTCCATGCCAGGAACGCGGTTTCCCAGCGGAAATACCACGCGATCGTGTGCAGTTGCGGCCGGACGACGTAGTAGATGCGCGCGCCCAGCGCGGTGCTCGCGACCTTCGCCAGGATCAGCACGAGCGTCCCGGCAATCACCTTGCCGCGCGCCAGCACATAGAAGGCCGCCAGCTTGAATGGCAGCAACACCAGCATCGGCAGGATGAACACGCATAGCGCCTCAATCGGCTCCAGCGTGGCCAACCTGCGCTCCGCGGCCTGAACCCACGGGTGCCTGACCAGCCGCGCCGTCGCGCGCAGCATGGCGTTCCAGATCCATTCTTCCAGCAGCAGGGTCAGCGCGGCCACAACGATCAGGCTGCGCTTGGCAAAGGACTCCGGGGACATCGGCGTGAGGGCGGGAGCGGCAAGCCGCAATACAGGATGGAGCGCCGATCGCGCGCAAAAGTTCGCATGTGAGGTGCGCTAAGTTGATCGAGCGCACACAAAAAACCCGGCCGAGGCCGGGTCAAAGGTACCCACTGATCACCACTGAGGACAGGTTTTCTTAGCGGTACCGAGGAGACAATCTGACAAACACGGTGGGATGGACCGGCCGGCGCGCGTTTCGGTTCCGCGCAAATGTGCGCAAACGGGGTGTTTGGAGGCGTGATTCGACGAACAAAACAAAACGGGCCTCCCGAGGGAGGCCCGTCTGAGCGGCAGAAGCCGGTTGCCGATTAGGCAGCGGTCGTGGCCTTCTTGCCCGTAGCAGCGCGTGCTTGAGCCGAAGCTTGAGCGGTTGCCTTGCTTGCGGCGTTGGCAGCAGCGTGGAAGTTGCTTTCAGCCAGTTCCACGGCTTGCTTGGTGGCCTTTTGCACCGAGTCGTACGCGTTGTTGGCGGCCGACAGGGCCGACTTCACCAGGGCGACAGCCGATTCCGAACCGGCCGGAGCGTTCTTCGACACGTTGTCGACCAGCGCTTGCAGCTTGCGGCTGTTTTCAGCGATTTGCACTTCAGCAGCCTTGCTGAACTCGGTTTGCGTGTCCGAAGCGATTTCGTACAGGTGGCGGCTGTATGCCAGCACCTTCTCAGCCAGGGGCTGAACAGCAGCGGTTTGCACCGACAGCAGTTCTTGTGCGTCCTTGGCCGTCAGGGCCTTTTTGGCGTGTTCGGCGTTCTCGGCCAGGGTGGCCTTGACGACTTGCAGGTTCAGTTCGACCAGCTTTTCGACGCCTTCAAATGCCTTGTTGGTCAGGCCGAAGAAGGTTTCCAGGTTGGCCTTGTGCGCCGCAGCGATCTGTTCCTGAGTCAGCATGTTGTCTCTCCAAATACAAAGGTGGGTCGGGGAATCAAAATCAAAATCAAAATTTAGATCGCCCAGATGTACAAAGCATGACGGTCACGTCGGGCCTTCCAGGCGACATCGCGATGAATTAGGGATGGTGCATCGCAACAATTTCATTGTTGTTGAACGTCAAACCAGTGTCAAGCATTCTTTGTGCATCGCACAAAAATCGGAATCTGCTGATTTTTCGTGCATAGGAATTGCGCGTCGAACCGTTTGGCATGATTTTTTGTGGCAGAAAAATGCGCGCCCTTGGTGCATGCGGTCCCGGCTGCAGCCATTTGGCGGTGAATCCGTCTCAAAAAAACACACTGCGGCAGCGTAGGTTAGGATGCGTCCGGTTGCCAATTTTGTTGCGTTGCGGTTCTTTCTTCACATGCGGGCGTTCTATACCGACCACTTTGTTTTGCCACTGCCGCCGGGCCATCGGTTTCCGATGCGCAAGTACAGCGACTTGCGGGCGCGGGTCCTAGCGGACATGCCAGGCGTGGTGTTGCACGAGGCGCCAAGAGCCGATGACGACGCACTTTTACTGGCGCATACGTCGGACTACGTTGAGGCAGTGAGCGCAGGGACACTCGGCCCGGCGCGCCAGCGTGAGATTGGCTTCCCGTGGTCGCCGGAGATGGTGGAACGTAGCCGCCGCTCTGCGGGTGCCACGATGGCGGCTTGCGAGGCGGCTTTGGTGGACGGCATTGCCGTCAATCTGGCGGGCGGCACCCACCACGCCTATGCGGATAAGGGCGGCGGTTTTTGCGTCTTCAACGATGCGGCGGTGGCGTCGCGGTGGATGCAGCGCCGGCCGGGGAGGGCGCCCACGGCGTTCCCCGTCGCCATCATCGATCTGGATGTGCACCAGGGCAACGGCACGGCATCGATCCTGCACGATGACCCGTCCATATTTACGCTGTCGCTGCATGGCGAGAAGAACTATCCATTCCGCAAAGAGGCGTCGGACCTGGATATCGGGCTCCACGACGGCTGCGGCGATGAGGATTACCTGCAGGCACTGACTGGTGCGCTTGATATCCTCGCCGGGCGTTTCAAGCCGCAGTTGATCATCTACTTGGCCGGCGCCGACCCGCATGAAGGTGACCGCCTGGGGCGGCTTAGGCTGACCATGGAAGGCCTGGCTCGCCGCGATCAGGAAGTCTTCGACTTTGCCTACCAGCGGCGGATTCCGATTGCCGTTACGATGGCGGGCGGCTACGGCAACAATATCGACGATACCGTCGCCGTCCACGCACAGACCATCGCGCTGGCTGCACGGCACGCACAGCGCTGGGCGGCACGCGAGGCCGCCGCTGCATCGACTTCTCTCCCGCTTTCCGCATGACCCAAGCCTGTTCCGCGGTGCCGCCATCCAGCCGCGCCCGCGATTCCGTGTTCGTGGCCGCGATGCCGTGGCTGTTTGTTCTGATCTGGAGCACGGGCTTTATCGTGGCCAAGTACGGTATGCCGTACGCGGAGCCGATCACTTTCCTGTTTCTGCGTTTCGTGGGCGTGCTGGTATGCCTGCTGCCGCTGGTGTGGTTGGCGCGCGTGCCGCTGCCGCGCCGCGCTGGTTCAGACGCGACCGACTGGACTACCGTCGGCCATATCGCCGTGGCGGGGGCGCTGATGCAGTGGGGCTATCTGGCCGGCGTGTGGGCCGCAGTCAAGCTCGGCATGCCTGCAGGGATGACCGCGCTGATCGTGGGCATGCAGCCGATTCTCACGGCGCTGTATGTGTCGATGCGCGGGGAGCGTGTCTCCGGCCGCCAGTGGCTCGGTCTCCTATGCGGCATCGCGGGCGTGGGTCTGGTCGTGGCCAACAAGCTGCATTTGGCGGGCGTGGGCGTGACGACGCTGGCGCTGTGCGTGGGCGCGCTATTGTCGATTACGGTCGGCACCTTGTATCAGAAGCGCCATTGCCCGGTCTTTGATTTGCGGATGGGCGCGTGCATCCAGTTTGGCGCGTCGGCGCTGCTGTGCCTGCCGTTCATGTTCCTGCTTGAGACGCGCGAGGTGCACTGGACCGCGCAGATGATCGGTGCGCTGGTGTGGTCGGTGCTGGCGCTATCGATCGGAGCCATCTCGTTGCTGTTTGTGCTGATCCGAAAGGGTGGTGCGACCAAGGTAACGTCGCTGCTGTACCTGACGCCGCCCACGACGGCCGTGATGGCGTGGGCGCTCTTCGGTGAACGTTTTCCGCCTCTGGCGGCGCTGGGCATGGTCATTGCCGCATGCGGTGTCGCGCTCGTTATCCGCAAGTGACCGCGAACAAGTGACGGGCGTATCCTCAAGCCTTTCCATTGCCGAACGCCCACCGCCCATGAGTACGCCCCGCCAGACGCGCGACGACTACCGCCACTTCCACACCATCACCACGCGCTGGATGGACAACGACGTCTACGGCCACGTCAACAATGTCGTCTATTACAGCTATTTCGACACCGTGGTGAACGCCTACCTGATCGAGCAGGGCGTGCTGGACCCCGAACGCAGCGACACCATCGGCTTGGTCATCGAAACGCAGTGCAACTACTTCGCGCCGCTGTCGTTTCCCGACACGGTGGTCGCGGGGCTGCGTGTTGCCCGCTTGGGTAACACCAGCGTGCGCTATGAAGTCGGCCTGTTCCGGGGCGATACGCATGAGGCCGCGGCGCAAGGGCACTTCGTGCACGTTTACGTCGACCGGGAAACGCGCCGGCCCGTACCGCTGCCCGGTGCATTGCGCGCTGCGCTCGAACCGCTTGCAATCCAGATCGCAGCCTGACTTTTCAGCCTTTGCCATGACCGACCGACGCCCCACCTCCGCTGAAGTCGAGCTTGTCGACCAGGCCATCACATCGCGCCGCTCCATCCGCGCGTTCCTGCCCACACCCGTTGCGCGCGAGGACATCGAAGCCATTCTGGATGTCGCCCGGCGCGCGCCGTCGGGCAGCAACACACAGCCGTGGAAGGTGTATGTGCTGACGGGCGAATCGAAGGCGCGGCTATCGGAATCCGTGCTCGCTGCGTATGCGCATCCCGAAGCCGACACGCTGCATCGAGAGGAGTACCCGTACTACCCGCGTACCTGGGTAGACCCATACCAGAGCCGCCGCCGCAAGGTCGGCTGGGATCTCTACGGCTTACTCGGCATCGGCCGCGCCGAGAAAGAGCGCATGCATGCACAGCACGCGCGCAATTTTCGTTTCTTTGATGCGCCGGTCGGGCTCATCTTCACGATCGACCGGGTGATGGAGCAGGGCAGTTGGCTCGACTACGGCATGTTCCTCGAGGCGCTGATGGTGGCTGCGCGGGCGCGCGGCATCGACACGTGCCCGCAAGCGGCGTTCACGCAATTCCATCGCGTCATCAAGGCGTACCTAGCCCTGCCGGACGAGGAAATGGTCGTATGCGGAATGTCGATGGGCTACGCCAATCCGGCGGCCGTGGAAAACACGCTGATTACCGAGCGCGCGCCTGTCTCCGACTTCACTCGGTTTCTCGACTGAGTCGTTATCTCGCTGCCGGCTGCACGCTACAGCGCACTTCTTCGCTCAAAGCGAGAATTGGCACCGAAAAATCATCGAATTGTGTCAACAGATTCAGCCGATGTGTCGTTAGACTTCCATCATGCGGCTCGCGTGTGAACGTGGGTGCGTTGTGAGGAAGTGTTGAGGCAGGTTGTAAACCGTGATTGTCGCCAGTGGCGATGGAATCCCGGAATGATTCCCGACTCCGTTTCTGATTCCGCGCCCGAGGTCATGTGCTTCTTGCGCAACTTTTCTTCGCAAGTCCGGCTTTGTAAGGCAGGGAATTGCGTCGAAATGATGACCGAATGATAAGGCTCCAGAGGTCGAACTTTAAGGCTGTGAGCTAAGTCCTTCATCTTGCTAAGAATTTTGTTTTTGCCTACACTTGCGCCATCTCACGCGCGGGTGATCGAATCATGTCACGGTCTGTTTCCTCATTTTTCCGGCGTCTCGGCTTGGCTTCGCTGATGACCGTCGCGCTCGCCGCTGCCTCTGTCGGGACCGCCCACGCAGCCACGTCCACCAAGAAACCCGCTGCCAGCAAGACCGCCAAGAGCAAAGGCAAGGCCGTGGGCAGCCGTAAGGCGAGCGCCAAGGTTGCCGCCGCAAATGCAGATACGGCAGGGGCCGCCAAGGTTCGCAGAGTCGTCACTGTCAAGGGCAAGCGCCGCGTGATCGTGGTTGAGCGCGGGGCTCACCCGGTGCGCGCCGCGTTCGTCCCGGCCGCACCCACGCTTGGCGAGGCCATGGGCCTGCGCTCCACGCCTGACGCACTGGCGCTGCGTTCGTCTGTCGCGCTGGTGATGGACCAGAACACCGGCGAGGTGCTCTTCCAGAAGAATTCGTCGGCCGTGTTGCCGATCGCATCCATCACCAAGCTGATGACGGCGCTGGTTGTCACCGACGCGCATCAGCCGATGGACGAGCTGCTTGAAGTCACCGAAGAAGATCGGGATTACGAACGCAACACGGGCTCGCGCCTGCGCTTCGGCACGATGCTCACGCGTGAAGACCTGCTGCTGCTGGCGCTGATGTCGTCGGAAAACCGCGCAGCCTCGGCGCTGGGTCGCAACTATCCGGGTGGCCGCCCGGCATTCGTGGCCGCAATGAACCGCAAGGCGCGCGAGCTCGGCATGAACGACACGCACTATGTCGATTCAAATGGCCTGTCGAGCAGCAATGTATCGAGCGCCCAGGATCTGGCGAAGATTGTGATGGCTGCGTACAAGGTGCCGCTGATCCGCCAGTTCACCACCACCCCCGAGCACACCGTCAACGCCAACGGTCGCACGCTGCACTACGTGAACACCAACCGCCTGGTACGCGGCGGTGAATGGGATATCGGCCTGCAGAAGACGGGCTTCATCAATGAAGCGGGTCGCTGCCTGGTGATGCAGGCCAATGTGCACGGCCGCAACGTTGTGATGGTGTTCCTCGATTCGGCCGGCAACCTGACGCGCTTTGCCGATGCCACGCGCGTGCGGAATTGGCTCGAGCGCAATCCGCATATCGAAGCAGCAACGCAGGCTGCAGCGCCGTTGCGCAATGTTCCGGTGTCAACGCAGCCAGCGACGGTGCTGGCTGCGGATCAACAGCACGGCGCCTGATTCGCCCTCAGGATCGCCAAACAAAAAAAGCGCGTCTTCGGACGCGCTTTTTTGTTGGCAAGACCCGCGCTTATTCCGCGCGCGCAGCGTCTTCCTCGTACGTGTAACCCATGCCCTTGGAGATCTGCAGAGCGGTGTCCTTCAAGTTCTCCAGCCAGCTGTCTTGCAGCCGGTCTGCCGGAGCGGAGAGCGATAGCCCAGCGACCAGCCGGCGCGAGTCATCGTAGATGCCAGCGGCGATGCAGCGCACGCCGAGTTCCAGTTCTTCGTTGTCGCGAGCGTAGCCGTTGGTGCGCACCCAGTTGAGTTCGCGCTCAAGCTTGGGCAGGTCGGTGATCGACGTGCGCGTGTGGCCCGCCAAGCCCGTTTTGGTGGCATAGGCGCGTACGCGGCCGATGTCGTCCGCGGCCAGGAACAGCTTGCCGACCGAGGTCAGATGCAGCGGAGCGCGGCCACCGATGGCCCGTACCACCTGCATGCCCGAGCGCTCGGAATACGCGCGCTCGATGTAGACAATCTCATCCCCTTGGCGCACCGAGAGGTTGACGGTCTGGCCCGTCAGGCGGTGCAGGGCACGCATCGGTGCCAATGCCGCTTCACGCACCGACAGGCGTGCCTTGACGAGGTTGCCCAACTCCAGCAAGCGCATGCCGAGGCGGTAGCTACCTGGGTCCGAGCGATCGACGAAACGGCACGCGACCATGTCATTCAAGATACGGTGCGCGGTGGAGGGGTGCAGGCCGGTGCTGGCGGACAGCGCTTTCAGGCTGACCGGATCGGCATGATCGGCCAGCGCGTCGAGCAGCATCATCATGCGCTCGATGACTTGGATGGACGTCTTGCCGGGGTCCTTCTCTGCTTCTGCCATAGGTGCAGTGGGTTGCGAATGCGATGCAAAATTTTATCCCACGATGTGAAAATGCGCACCCTCCCGATGCATGATTCCGGGTATTTTCGAGCGCTTTTTCAATCCGCTCCAAACTGTGCTGGTGTCCGCCACATGAAGCGCACTCATCATCGGCATGAAGAAGTTCTGTGCCTCAAGAGCCCCGCCGGGCGGTGAGGGTTGGCAACCTTGGGCGCATAATGGCGGCCTCCGAAGAACATGCGAGACTCCCCATGCGCGTAGGTCTGTTCGTCACTTGCCTGGTTGACCTGATGCGGCCCGACATCGGTTTTTCCGTGCTCAAGCTGCTGGAGCGGGCCGGATACGACGTCGTGGTGCCACCCGCACAAACGTGTTGTGGCCAGCCGGCGTACAACTCGGGGGACCGCCCCCTGGCGCGCGATCTAGCCGAGAAGACGCTCAAGGAGTTCGAGCAGTTCGACTATGTGGTCATTCCCTCTGGTTCGTGCGGCGGCATGATCCGCAAGGGCTACGCCGATCTCTTTCGGGATGATCCGGAGCTCGCCGGCCGCTATGAACGCCTCGCGCCGCGCGTGTATGAACTGACCGATTTCCTGGTCAACGTAGCGAAGATCGAATCGCTGGATTCGCAATTCAGCGGCCATGTGACCTACCACGATTCGTGCTCCGGCCTGCGGGAGTTGGGCGTAAAGACGCAGCCACGGGAGCTGCTCGGGAAACTGCCGGGCGTGCAGTTGACCGAGATGCCCGCGTGCGAAGCGTGCTGTGGTTTCGGTGGTACGTTCTCGATCAAGTACGGCGATATCTCCACCGCCATCGCAGACGAGAAGTGCGCCAACATCAAAGCTAGCGGCGCAGATGCTGTGGTGCTGGGCGACGTGGGTTGCATGCTCAATATCGAAGGGCGCCTGCGCCGCACAGGCGACACGCACACGCGCGTGCTGCACATCGCGCAAGTCCTCGCTGGCGACGCGTAACTCAGAGCGCCAAGAACACGACGGAGACGCAATCGCATGCAAGTCCGCAGCATGGAATTCAAGGCGCGCGCCGGGCAGAAGCTCGCCGACAAGCGCCTGCAGCAGAACCTCACCAAGCTCTCGACCAAGTTCGTCACCGCGCGCGCGGCGGCCATTCAGGAGATCGATTTCCCTGCCACGCGTGAAGCGCTCAAGGAGCGCCGCAACCGCGCGCTGGAGAACCTGGACGTGTGGCTCGCCACGTTTGAAGCGGAAGCCACGCGTCGTGGCGCCAAGGTGCTCTTCGCGGAATCGACGGCCGACGCTGCGCGCCTGGTGGCCGAAATCGCCCGCAAGCACGACGTGAAGAAGGTCATCAAGAGCAAGTCGATGGTGACCGAAGAGATGCGCCTGAACCAGGTGCTCGGCGAGATGGGCGTGCAGAGCATCGAGACCGACCTTGGCGAGTACATCCTCCAGATCAACGACAGCGAACCGCCGTCGCACATCATCGCGCCGGTGGTACACAAGGATAAGGAAGAGATCGCCGATCTCTTCGCCAAGACGCATAACAAGCCGCGCCTGACCGACATTCCCGAGATGACCCGCGAGGCGCGCGAAGTGCTGCGGCCCGAATTCCTGTCGGCCGACATGGGCGTGACGGGCGGCAACTTCATCATTGCCGAAACGGGTTCGGTAGCCATCGTCACGAATGAGGGCAACGAGGGCATGTGCACGATCATGCCGCGCGTGCACGTGGCCGTAACGGGCATCGAGAAGGTGCTGCCGACGCTTGAGGACTTGGCGACCGTCATGCGCCTGCTGCCGCGCTCGGCTACGGGGCAGGCGATCTCGAATTACTTCTCGCTGTTGACAGGCCCGCGTGCGTCGGGCGAGCAGGATGGCCCCGAACACATGTACTTCGTCATCGTTGATGGCGGACGCAGCGGCCTCATCGGCGGCGAGTTTCAGGAGATGCTGCGTTGCATCCGCTGCGGCGCGTGCATGAACCATTGCCCGGTCTATCAGAAGATCGGCGGCCATGCGTATGGCTGGGTGTATCCGGGCCCGATGGGCAGTGTGCTGACGCCGAGTTATGTCGGGCTGTCGAATGCGCTCGATCTGCCACAGGCGGCTACGCTGTGCGGGGAGTGTAATCGCGTGTGTCCGGCGTCCATCCCGCTGTCAGACCTGCTGCGCACGCTGCGCGAGAAGCAGATGGAGCGCGAACTGCGCCCGCAATCGGAGCGCTTCGGCCTGCGTGTCTGGGGCTTCATGGCGCGACGCCCGGCGTTGTATTCAGCTGGCACGTGGGTGGCCGCGCGCGTGCTGCGCTGGATGGGTGGTGATAAGAAACTGATCCACTCGCTGCCCGTGGGCAAGGGCTGGACGGACACGCGCGACATGCCGGCCCCCGCAGGCAAAACGTTCCGTGAGTTGTATCGAGAAAAGAAGGCCCGAGCATGACCGCTGCTGATTCCCTCCAAACGCTGCGCGACGCCCTGGAGCGTCATACGAAATCGCCCGACCTGCCGCGTTTGCTTCAGCAATGGCGAGACGAGGCCACCCTAGCGCCGTTGGGTATCCTGCCGCCTGCATACGATCAGGTGCGACGCTCGCTGCTGCAGCGTCTCGACATGGCCGTGTCGTTCGGCGAAGAAAGTTGTTCGTTCTCCCCATCGTCGCTGCTGGCCGAAATGCGTGTGTGGACAGACAAGGCTGAAGCCAAGCTCGCCAGCATGTAATCGACGGTCGACATGGAACGCGCGGTGCGTGCTAGTGTCTGACACCTTATTCCCGTGCCAGCCGATGCCATGAACCAAACCGCCCGCGAAATCATGCTGTACGACGCCCAGAAGAAGACTTCGGGCGTCGCTTACCTATGGTGGTTCCTGCTGGGTTTTCTGGGCGCGCACCGGTTCTATCTGAAGCGGCCGGGCAGTGGCATTGCACAGGCCATCGCCAATATCGGCGGCACATGGTTGGCATTCCGGGATATGAACAACACGGCTGGCTGGGTGCTGGCCGTCATTGGCGGGCTGTGGGTGCTGGTGGACGTGTTCCTGATCCCGGGGATGGTCCGCGCGTACAACACGGTGCTGGCCGAGCGGCTCTCGGCCGCGCCCTGAAAGGAACCGACTACATGAACAAGATGACTGGGTGGAAACGCGCCGCGCTGTGGGTGGCGGGCTTGGCTTGCTTGACCGGCGCGCTGGCGGGCTGCACGACTTCGCGTGAGCAGTACGGCCAAACTTCCAACGTCAGCGCTTACGGCGTGGTGGATGTTGGGATCGAGCGCACATCGCGCTGATCATCATTCCGCGGCGGGCGCGACATCCTCAAACCGCCGCCACTCCCCATTGACCAGCAGCTCCAGCGGCTGGAACAAGGCCTTGTAGGCCATCTTGCGGCTCTGCTCGATCCAGTAGCCGAGGTAGACGTAGGGCAGCTCCAGCGCCTGCGCCTGCGCGATTTGCCACAGCACGTTGTACGTCCCGTAGCTGGCCTTCTGCTCGATCGGATCGTAGAACGTGTAGACGGACGAGAGCCCGTCTTCCAGCACGTCGATCATGCTCACCATGCGCAGCTTGCCCGCGAATGGCGATTCGGGCGGCTCTCGAAACTCCACCAGGCGCGAATTCACGCGGCTTTGCAGCAGGAACTGCTCGTACTGGTCGCGGCTGTCGTGGTCCATGCCGCCACCGGCGTGGCGGACGGACTGATACAGCAGATAGAGCTGGTAGTGCTCTTCGACATAAGTGAGCGGTGCCACCAGCGCTTCGAGCGATTGATGCCGCTCAGCGGCCCGGCGTTGCGCACGCGACGGTGAATATTGATCGACGACGACGCGGCACGGTGTGCATGCGTGGCAGTCGTCGCAATGGGGGCGGTAGGTGAAGATGCCGCTACGCCGAAAGCCGGCGCGTACCAGCTTGGAATACACGTCGGCGTTGATGAGGTGCGCCGGCGTGGCCACCTGCGAGCGCGCCAAGCGGCCATCGAGATAGCTGCATGCGTAGGGCGCGGTGGCATAGAACTGCAATGCCGAGAGAGGGAGTTCCTTAAGCTTGCTCATTGCGCACGGTCCACCGGCGGAGCACTGACTTGTCAAAGTGCCAGGGCACGATGGCCGGCTGGTTCGATGCCTCGCGCACGTGCGCGAGAAACGCCGCGCGCGGCACCGGAGCCCCGCCCAGCGACGCCAGATGCTCGGTTTCCTGCTGGCAGTCTATCATCGCGACGCCCCGGCTGCCGAGGAAGGCGCACAGTGCTGCCAGCGCAATTTTGGACGCGTCGGTGCGGTGCGCGAACATCGATTCGCCGTAGAACATGCGGCCCAACGCCACGCCGTACAGCCCGCCCACGCGCTGGCCGGCATACCAGGCCTCCACGCTGTGCGCATAGCCGCGGCGGTGGAGGGCGGTGTAAGCGGCGATCACATCCTCGGTGATCCACGTGCCGTGCTGGCCGGGGCGTGCGGTGGTCGCGCAATCAACCATCGTTTCACGGAAGGCGTGGTCGATGCGGATTTCCCAGGCCGGGTCATCCAGTACGCGGCGCAGCGTCTTGCGGAAGGTGGTTGAGACGCGGAAATCTTCCGGGCGCAACACCATGCGCGGGTCGGTGCTCCACCACAGCACGGGCTGGCCCTGTGCATACCACGGGAAGATGCCTTGCCGGTAGGCAATCAGCAGTCGTTGAGGGGACAGATCTGAGCTTGCCGCGAGCAGTCCAGGTGCCTCGGATTCCGGCCCCAATGCTTGATCGACCGGCGGAAAGGGATCATGCGGATCCAGCCAGGCGATCATGATGCGTCAAACAGAGGGTGGAGCGGGTTACGACGTGGCAGCCGTAGCGTCAATCGTGGTCGATCGCATCGGCTTATAGATGTCCAGCGTGTGGAGGCGGAAGCTGCCGTCAGCGAGTTTGCCGGCTGCGCGATCGGCAAAGAAGCAACGTAGCGTGTGGATGACAGTCGGGAAGGCGAGGTCATCCCAGGGGATGTCGGCCTCGTTGAACAGCGCCACTTCCAGGCTCTCCTCGCCGGGTGCGAAATCGAGATCGCTCAGCTGGGCCAGATAGAACAAGTGCACTTGGTGCACGTGCGGGACATTGAGCACCGAATACAATTCGCCGATTTCGATGCGGGCACCGGCTTCTTCGGCAGTCTCGCGCTCGGCGGCTTGTGCGGTGGTCTCCCCGATTTCCATGAAACCTGCGGGCAGCGTCCAGAAGCCATAGCGCGGCTCGATGGCGCGCTTGCACAGCAGGATTTGGTCGTTCCAAACGGGCACGGTGCCAACCACGTTGCGCGGATTCACGTAATGAATCGTGTTGCAGTGGTCGCAAACAGCGCGCAGCCGGTTGTCGCCATCGGGGATGCGCGAAACAACGGGGTGGCCGCAGTTGGAACAGAATTTCATGGGGATCTGGCGCGGGTGGAATGTCTCAGTGTATCACCGAGGTGGCTCGCTTCCGCAGGCTGGGGGTACCGACTGAGTTGCGCGCTGAGCATGGCACAGAAAAGCAAAAAGCCCGCGATATGGCGGGCTTTGCTGAACTGGCTCAGGTCTTGGAGCGAGCCATTCTACTTGCTGGTTGCGGGGGCAGGATTTGAACCTGCGACCTTCGGGTTATGAGCCCGACGA
>CBJMVH010000077.1:0-19923 GCA_966433195.1 uncultured Ralstonia sp. | reverse complement strand
CGATCAACGGTCTGAAGCACATCGACGTGATGAAGATGTTCAACGACGATCCGGAAACGGACGCCGTGGTCATGATCGGTGAGATCGGTGGTCCGGACGAAGCCAACGCGGCTTACTGGATCAAGGACAACATGAAGAAGCCGGTGGTTGGCTTCATCGCTGGCGTGACCGCGCCTCCGGGCAAGCGCATGGGCCACGCCGGCGCGCTGATCTCGGGCGGTGCCGACACCGCGCAAGCCAAGCTCGACATCATGGAAGAGTGCGGCATCAAGACCACCAAGAACCCGTCGGAAATGGCACGTCTGCTCAAGGCGATGCTGTAATCGGCAAGGTTTGAGGTTGTGCGAGAACGGGAGCTTCGGCTCCCGTTTTTGTTTGGTCTGCGTCTCGTCGATCATGCGACGTGCGATCTCGGCACGACATGTGTATAAGCAGATCATCCGTCCAATAAGAACAGCTTCAGGAACACTATGGCGCTCACCTCAAGCGCATTCTGGTTCGCACTCGGCTCCATCATCCTGACCAATGTCGTGCTGTCGGGCGACAACGCGGTCGTGATTGCCCTGGCTGCGCGCAATCTACCCAAGCGGCAGCAGAAGCAGGCCATTTTCTGGGGAAGCGCGGGCGCCATCGTTTTGCGCATCGTGCTGACCATCCTGGCCGTCAAGCTGCTCGCGTTGCCGTACCTCAAAACCGTCGGTGCCGTGCTGCTGGTCTATATCGGCGTGAAGCTGCTGACGGAAGCGGAAGAAGAGGCTGCGAATCACCATCAACGCGACGGCTTGTGGCCCGCTATTCAGACCATCTTGATTGCGGATTTGGTGATGTCGCTCGATAACGTCGTCGCCGTGGCCGCAGCAGCAGAGAAGGGGCCGCCGGGGACGACGTTTTTGCTGCTGGTGCTGGGGCTTGGGTTGTCGGTGCCGTTGATCGTGTTTGGTAGCACGCTCCTAGTGGGGGTGATGGCGCGGTTTCCGGTGATTGTGACGTTGGGGGCGGCGTTGCTGGGTTATCTGGCGGGGGATATGTTGGTGACGGATCCGGTGGATGCGGCTTGGTTTGAATGGGCTGTGCCGTATGCGGATGTGGTGGTAGGCCTGCTGGGCGCGCTGCTTGTCGTGGCGCTTGGCCGATGGTTGAGCCGGCGAACAGTGCAACACGTATAAGCGATCTATGCGGCGCAAATTGACGAACTTCGTCAATTGGTGTCAAAAGATGTCACTGTCTGTGTCGTCGCTCATACGAACCGCGTCAGCTTTTCGCTGACAGGCACGCTTTTTCGGCTGGCACGGTCCATGCTCTATCTCCCTCGCATCATCTTTAACCAAACAATCCGGGGGATTTCATGAAGTCGATGCGACTCAACAAACGTGTCCAGAAAGGTTTCACGCTGATCGAACTGATGATCGTGGTCGCGATCGTCGGTATTTTGGCTGCCATTGCGCTGCCGGCTTACAACAACTACATGATCAAGTCGAAACTGACGGAAGCGACGACGGCTCTGGATGCAGCGCGGGCCGCCATTTCGGAAGCCTACGCGAACGGCGCCAATACGATGCCGGCGCAGGCCAGTGCGCCGATCGCTACTGTTCCTGCATCAAACGCTGTCGTTGTGAAGAGTGTCGCCTATCTATCGGACGGCGCCAGCCAAGTGAGTGTGCAACTCGGGATTGCCAGCACGGGTTCTGCCGTGATTGACGGCAAGCTGTTCCTCGGCATGTTCGGCGCAGGTCAAGCGGATGGCACCGTGAAGTGGACCTGTGGGACGACGGCGACTGGCACTGGCTACACGGCGACCGGTCAAACCCAGTTCTACCCGTACCTGCCGGCTGCGTGCCAGCACTGATCGCCGGGTCCTTGTTCCTGCCAGTTGGCTGCTAGGCCGATCTGGTGCAGGACAAGAGAGCAAGGGCGCCTTACGGGCGCCCTTCGTTTTTGCGCGATCGCAGGTGTGCGCTTTTATCGGAACAGGCGTACGCATTTAACTCCGCCGACTGGGCTAAACTCGTTTCTGCCGTAAGTAACACCACTGTGGTCGTCGCTTCTCCCTTCCCTGCTGTCTCGCTATTTCCCCGAATGCTTCGATTTCGCGTCCTCTTGATACCGCTTTGGCTTGCCATCGCCACTTGTGGGGCATTTCCCTATCTCGTGGCATTGCACACGTATCCCCTGCCAACTTTCTATTCGGAGTTTGCCACCGGCATTTGCTGGATTGGGGTGGCGGTTGCTCTCCTCGCCTTGACATGGGGCAGCAAGACGGGATTGCCGAAGATCGCGCTGGCACCGCTTGCGCTGATTGGGGTCTTGTTTATACAGCTGCAGACAGCGCCACCACTGAATCCATATTTGTCTCTGGCTGCCACTGTCTTCCTGTTGGCGGCTACGGTAGCGTGCGGGCTGGGCGCCCGTAGCCGGAGCTTGCCTGGCGTGCTGGAGGCGCTCGCCATCGGTTTTATCCTGGGGGGGCTGATCACCGTAGCGATCGAGTTGCTGCAACTGTTTCATGTGCCGAATCCATCGCCGATGCTCCTTTCCTTTGAGCCAACCGGAGCCGGCCGGCGCATGTGGGGGAACATGAATCAACCCAACCATGTTGCTTCGTATCTTGCATTCGGCCTGGCGGCCTGCGGGTTTCTGGCATTGAAGTGCCGGCGTGCGTGGATTCCGCTTACGGTGACCGCATTTGTATTCCTGCTGGGCATGTCTTTGACCTTTTCTCGCATGACATGGCTGCATGTCATCGTGGTTGGGGCTTTTGCCGGCATGTTTTGCTCGGCAACCGAGCAAGGCAGGCGTCGATGGTTGATGGCCTGCGTCCCGCTGCTATTGCTGGCGGTTGCGTATCAGCTCTGTAATTGGTTGGTCGCTTATGCCAACGTGCTATGGCATCTTGACTTGCCTACGTCGCTGGATGATCGCATTCAGCAAGGAGTCGGCTTGCGCAAGTTCTTGTGGAAATACGCATGGCACATGTTCGTCGCCCATCCGTGGCTCGGTGGAGGCTGGGGGGACTACGCCTGGAACCAGTTCTTACAGGCCGATGTGCTTGGCCATGTCGAGATGTCAATGAACGCACACAACATCGTGCTGGACCAACTGGCCAAAGTTGGCTTGTTTGGTTTGCTCGCTTTGGCGCTGCCGTTCCTGAGTTTCGCATGGAGTCTAAGAAAGCGTCACATGGCAGCAGAGGTGGTATTTCTGCTTACCGTTATCTTGGTGATGGGTGTGCATTCGATGCTCGAATATCCACTGCACTATGCATTCTTCTTGCTACCGTTTGCATTCGCGTTGGGGTATGTGGACGATCGAAACTTGCGCCTCCCATCCGCAAGCATGACTTGGATATCGAGTGCCGTTGTGTCTGCTGGCTCAATGGCGTTATTGGCGCACCTTTGGGGTGACTACAAGGCGGTAGAGCGTCTCCATTACGGACTCGATGGAATGCAGAAGGAGTTGGCGCGATATTATGAGCACGGGTCGACATTGTTGCTACCTTACGAAAATCTGGCGATGGCAATTCACTTTGATGTGATTCCGGAGATGGCGTCATCGTTGGTAAGACTTGAGCTTCAAGCCGCGCAGTTTTATCCCGGTTCCGCTACAGTTCAGCGCTACGCGCTCGCGCTCGCTTATCTGGGCAAGACTGACGAAGCCGTTCTTCAGGTTCGCCGTATGTACAACAACTACTGGACTGACTACGCTGCGCAATCTACAGCGCTCACATACGCTTGTGGGCAAAAGCGGGAGGCTCTCAAAGTATTTTGCGCCCGTTTGAAATCTGAAAAACTGCTTGCGGAAGGCGGTGTGCAAACGGATTGAAATGGCCCCGGACGCCACCATGAGAAGCCCCCCTGGGGCGCTTCTCTTCTTGGGAAGATGGAAAATGGTTACGGTTGGTATCGGGGTCGGCGCGCTCGCTTAATCTTCTCCTCCTCAAAGGCCAATGTAGGTCGGTCGTTGAACATTTGAAATAGTGATTTAGGAGAAGTCAATGCGCTTGAAAGACCAAGCGGGCAAGCGAGCCCAAGGTGGTTTTACACTGATCGAGCTGATGATTGTCGTCGCCATTGTTGGCATTCTGGCGTCATTTGCGGTACCTGCATACCAAGACTACATGGGGCGTTCCCGCGTGGCGGAAGGGCTGGCTTTGGCCGCAGGCGCCAAGGCCATCGTAGCGGAGAACGCCATGGCAGGCGGAAATGATCTGAGCTACGGTTATACGCCCAACTCGGTGGCCACGCGCAATGTTGTTGCAAGTGGCGTTGAGGTGAATTCAAGAAACGGTGAAATTAGTATTAAGTACGCTAGTAACGTTGCAAAAGAAGGCGCCAATCTTCTGGTGCTGAAACCAACTGCAAGTGGCCTTGCTTTGGCGCAGGGTGAGCGTCCCACTGGGCCAATTCGCTGGGATTGCTATGTGGCGGATACGCCAGAGCGTACGGGTATTGCGAAGCCGGAATCCGGTGGAACGCTTCCCAAAAATATCGCCCCTGCAGATTGCAGCTGATTTATCGGAGTGAAATGAGAAGAGCGTCGCAAGGACGCTCTTGTTCTCGCAAAAAATACAGGTGTACGCTATACCGCCACCCACTCCCCCGACTTCCCCCCCCGCTTGTCCACCAACCGCACATCCCCAATCACCATCCCCCGATCCACGGCCTTGCACATGTCATAGATGGTGAGCAGGCCGACTTGGACAGCCGTTAACGCCTCCATCTCCACCCCAGTCTGCCCGCGCGTCTCAGCACGCACCGTACAGCGGACGGTACTCGCCGCCTCATCCAACTCAAAATCCACCGCCACCTTGGTCAGCGCCAACGGATGGCACAGCGGAATCAAATCCGACGTGCGCTTGGAGCCTTGAATCGCGGCAATGCGCGCAATGCCCAGCACATCGCCTTTCTTGGCGGTGCCATCGCGCACCAGTGCAAATGTCTCTGGCAGCATGCGGATCGTGCCGGTGGCCACGGCCACGCGATGCGTGACGGCCTTGTCGCCGACGTCGACCATATGGGCTTGTCCGGCGGAATCGAAGTGGGTGAGTTGCGACATGGGTGACAGCGCGTTTTGCGGAGCGGAGTGCGAAGCGTTTTATGATAGCAAGCACCCGGCTTGCGGCGATGTCGTCGCGCTGATTCCGCACTCCCTGGTTTCCGTATGACGCTTTCCATTTTTCGGCCACGCGTTCGTAAGCTGACGGCTGTTGTGTTGTTGTCGACGTGGCTTGCGCCGCTGCCGTTGCCTGTATTGGCGCAGGCGGCGGCTTCGGCGCCGATGGCCTCGGCACATCTGGAGTTGGGTTCGGCGGCCGCCGCTGACCAAGTGCAAAGCAACTTGAACCGCAGCGTGCAGATCGGTCGCCAATCGCCGTATCTGCAGAAGGATCCGACCGTCATTGATGCGCCGACGTATGAGTTGCCCGACATGGGCGACCCGTCCACGGCGGCGCTATCGCCGGAGATGGAGCGTCGCCTGGGCGATCGGGTGATGCGCCAGATTCGTCGAGACCCGGATTACGTGCCCGACCCGTTGCTGACCGATTACCTCAACGGCATCGGCTACAAGCTGATCGAGGCGGCGCGACGGCAGCATGTGGCGGGCAGTACGTCGTCGTCGAGCTTTGAGCTGTTTGCGGTGCGGGATCCGGGCATCAACGCGTTTGCAATGCCGGGCGGCTATATCGGCGTGAACACCGGCACGCTCGTGGCTACGGACAGTGAATCGGAGCTGGCCTCCGTGCTGGGCCACGAAATCGGCCACGTGCTGCAGCGGCACATTGCGCGCGGCATCGACAAGTCGGGCGAGTCGATGTGGATTGCGCTGGCGTCCATTCTGCTTGCCGGGTTGGCTGCCACCAAGAGCGGCGATGCCGCACAGGCCCTGGCGATTGGCGGCCAGGCGGCGGCGGTCTCGAACCAGCTCGCGTTCTCGCGCAGTGCCGAGCGCGAGGCCGACCGCGTCGGCTTTACGCTGCTGACCGGCGCCGGCTACAACCCCGATGGCATGCCGGACTTTTTCCGCCGCCTGCAGCGCGTGACCAACATTGCCGACACGGGCGTGATCCCCGGCTACGCGCGCACCCACCCGCTGACCGGGGAGCGCATTGCCGACATGGAAGATCGCGCGCGTGGGCTCCCGCATCCTCGTCAGCCTCGTCGGCCGGAATTCGGCTTTGCGAAGGCGCGGGCCCGCGTGTTGCAGGAGACGTCTACCAGCGCGTATCTCGATGTGCGGAATGCGATGCGCTCGCAGTTGTCGTCGGCGCCGGATGCGCCGGTCGAGAAGCGGGCAGCGTTGTGGTACGGCATCGCCGTCGCCAATCAATTGGCAGGACGTTTGGACGAGGCGGATCAGGCGTTGGCGGAGGCGCGGCGGTTGTACGGCAACATCCCGGGCATCACGTCGGGCAGTGCGGATCTGGATGTCACGGCCATCGAGCTGGCTCGCGCCCACAACCGACCCCCGGAAGCCCTGACGCTCGCCCGTGCGGCGCTGACGGCGTATCCGCTGTCGCGCGCTGTCGGTATCACCTACGCGCAGACGCTGTTGGCGGCTGGTCATGCCAACGACGCCATTCCGTATCTGAAGGACAAGGCCCGCGAAGACACGACGCAATCGATCTGGTGGGACATGCTGGCCCGCGCCTATGCGGATCAGGGGAAGCGTGTCGAGCAGCATCGTGCGCTGGCCGAAAAGTACGCGCGCGACGGTGCCTGGGGTTCGGCCGTCGAGCAACTCAAGCTCGCGCGCGATGCAGGGGACGCGGATTTCTACACGCTGTCGGAAGTCGACGCGCGTCTCCACCAGGTGGAGCGGCAGTACAAGGAAGAAAAGGCGGAGGAGAAAGCGCTGCCGAAGTAGGGCGCCGAAGTGGGACGTGCTACCCGGCCGGGTGCGGCACGAACCCATAGCGCCGGGGGACTTCCGTGCTGTGGATCGGTTCGATGTCAAAACGCTGCGTGCCGACGGTGAGCGTGCCGAGCGCGGCGCCGCACGCCTCGCCATGCCACTGCGCCAGTGCGGAAAACGGTTCCAAGTCGTGATCGTGCAGCACAGCGATGGCGTCTTCGGCTTCCCGCTCCGCTACATGGCCAGAAAGCAGCACGTTGCCGCGCTCATCGGCAAAGCAGCCAGTGGGCGCAAAAGCGGCGCCCGTGGTGGTCGTGAAGGCGTGGGATTCGCCGTCTGGCACCAGTCGCACGATCCACGGTGTGTAATCCAGTTCGACAAACACGCGTTGTGGCCCGTTCTGGAAGAACCAGCGGCCGGCGTCGTCATGCGCGTAATTGCGGACGATGAAGTCAACGAGCGGTGCATGGCGGATTGGATCGCCCGACAGCTTGTTGGCCTGTGCAAACTCGTTGCACATGCGCCATTGCCCGCGGCGGTCTAAAGCCAGCCAACCGAAGCAGTCCGGCACGTTGGGCCACTTGGCCATGGCCTGGCGGACGATGTCATCCATGGGAATCTTCCTGCGGCGCGCGGCCCAGCACGTCATCGAAGAAGCGCAGCACGCGCGCGGGCATCCAGTCGACGCGGCCGGCGAGGTGGCGCAGGCCCGCATCGTGGCGGAGCAGAAAGCCAACGTGGCCGCCATGCAGGGGCTGGTCGAGCACGATGTCGGGCGACACGTCCGCGGGGCCAGGCAGGTGATGGCCTGGCAGGAACGGATCGTTGCGCGCATTCAGCACCAGCGTGGGCACCCGCACGTTGTGCAGCACGGGCTTGGACGACGCGCGCGTCCAGTAGTCCAGCACATCACGAAAACCATGCAGCGGCGCGGTGACGAGGTTGTCGAACTCACCGAGGTTGCGCGTGGCGAGCATCGCGGCGCGGTCGTACAGCCCAGGATGCTGATCGAGCTTGGCGCTGGCCTTGACCTTGAGCGTGCGCAGGAACATGCGCGTGTAGACCATGTTGAAGCCCTTGGACAGCGCGGCGCCCCCGGCCCGCATGTCCAACGGCGCGGATACGGTTGCCGCGGCGCTCACGCAGCGGGCGTCGACGCCGCGTTCCCCCAGATAGCGCAGCAGCGCATTGCCGCCTAGCGAGATGCCAACGGCCAGCAGCTGGCGGCCCTGCGGCGCGCAGTGCTCACGATAGAGCCGTTCAAGAATCCAGCCGATCTCCGCGCCATCGCCGCAGTGGTACATGCGCGGGGCGAGGTTCATCTCGCCGGAGCAACCGCGAAAGTGCGGGATCACGCCGGCCCAGCGGCGCGCGCGCAGGGCGTCCATGAGCAGCCGCGCGTAGTGGCTGCGTGAGTCGCCCTCCAAGCCATGAAACATAACGACGAGCGGCGCATGCGCGTCGGCATCATGCGTCGCCCAGTCGAGGTCGATGAAGTCGTGGTCGGGCGTGGTCCAGCGCTCGCGCCGGTACGTGATGCGCGGAAAGCGCCACAGGCGGGCCGGCACGATCGTCTGCGCATTGCCGCCGATCAGCCACCACGGCGAGCGGAATGCGTGTGGCTCAAAGGGCCCCGCGAGCAGGGCGCCAAGGTTGAGATCTGCGGGGGCGGCGTGGCGAAGCGGATGCATCATCAAACGGTACGGCAGCCACGCCAGTCGGGCGGGCTTAGTGGAGCGAGTGCGTGACGCTGGCGATGGAGGCCGCCACGCGTTCTTCAGCGGCTTGGCTGGAGTGCACGTGGGCGATACGCCAGCCCTCGTGGTTTTGCATGAGCACGTAGGTGGTGTGCACGTACAGGTCGGCCTCGGTGGCGGTGGCGGAGAAGCGCAATGCTTCCGTCGCCTCGAAAATCGACACGCCCAGCGATGAGTGCACCTGCTGGCTGAGGCACTCGATCCACACCGGGTTCTTCTCGACCAGCGCATCCAGGCAGCCGCGCAGTTGCTCGTGGCCGTGCAGGCGCTGGCCGTCGGGCAGGATGAAGCTCACCGAATCTTCGTCCAGCCACAGCTTGAGCGCACCGTCGGCATCGCGGCGCTTGAGCGCATCGCGATAGGCTTCGAGGATGTCCTCGGCGGCTTCGAACAGGCGGGCAAATCGTGGCATGGCGGGCGAAGGTTGAGGGGAGGGGCGCGGTGGTTACTGCGGTTGCAGCAGCCGGCGCAATTCATGAAAGACCATCTCGGGGCCAATGTCGCGCAGGCAGCGCAGGTGGCCCAGCGGGCATTCGCGCGCAAAACACGGGCTGCACTCCAGATGGAGCCACATGATACTCGCAGCGGGCGACAGCGGCGGCGTGTGGCGCGGGTCGCTGGAGCCGAATACGGCCACCTGCGGGCGGCCCAGGGCCGCAGTCACGTGCATGAGGCCCGAGTCGTTGCAGATGGCGGCTTCGGACCGCGCGAGCAGGTCAATCGCCTCATCCAGCGAGGTCTCGCCGCACAGGTTGCGCACAAACGGCGCGCGCTCGACGATGGCGTCGGCCATCTCGCGGTCCTTGCCGGAGCCGAGCGTGATGATCTGCGCGTAGGGGAACGAGCGGCGCAGCATCTGGGCGAGTTCAGCAAAGTGCTCGGCGGGCCAGCGCTTGGCGGGGCCGTATTCCGCGCCCGGGCAAAAGGCGATGAGCCGCGCATTGCCCGCGATGCTGAATTTGGCCGAGGTGGCGGCTACGCGCTGCACATCCACATTCAGCTTGGGATCGGGCAGCGTGTCGGGCAGCTTGGCGCCGGGCTTGAAGGCCAGCGCCGCGTAGTGCCGCACCATCGGCGGACGCTCGCTCTTGGGCGGATTCGGGTAGCGCACGTTCAGCACGCCCAGGCGCGATTCGCCCTTGTAGCCGATGCGTAGCGGAATACCGGCCAGCCACGGGATCAGCGCGCTCTTGAACGAATTCGGCAGCACATAAGCCGCATCGAACGTTTCGTTCTTGAGCTGCTGCGCGAACATGGTGCGGCTGCCGAGTTGCAGCTTGCCGTGCGCGAGGTCGGTGGGCAGCACACGTGCAATCTCGGGCATACGCGCGAGCACGGGCGCCACCCACTTGGGCGCGATGGCGTGAATTTGCGCGCGCGGGTGCCGCGCCTTGATCTGCGCAAACAGCGGCTGCGCCATCAGCGCGTCGCCGATCCAGTTCGGGGCGACTACCAGGATCTTGCGCATCATCAACTCGCCTGACCGGCGTACAGCGGGTGAATCGGGCTCAATGGTGGCCCTTCAGTTCAACGCCGGCAGCCAGCTTGTAGACGGTGCCGCAGTACGGGCACTTGGCTTCGCCCGTGTCGGCGATGTCGAGGAATACGCGCGGGTGATAGTTCCAGGCCGGCGTCTTGGCGGTCGGGCAGTGCAGCGGCAGGTCGTCTGCGCCGATTTCGATCGTGGGTGCGGTTTGCGTGGTCATGATGAGGTGAGAAGTGCCGACAGGGTCTGGCCGGGGCCAGCTCTGTCTTGTTATGCGGCAGGCTCAAATGCCGGCAAAGCTGAAATTGTAAGGGGTGGGGGCGGGCGCGCCAACGTCGATTGTTGCGGCGCGTGGTGGCAGGACATGAATTGCCGGCGCGATGTTGTATCGCCGTCGCCGTCCGGTTGTCGTTAAGCAGCCACTTAATACAAAAAGTATAATCGTATGTTTCCTGCGAGCCACCCATGTCGCCCCCGACGTTCCCGCGCTGCTTTGCGTATTCCGGCGCTGCCGGCAGCCTTTGGCCGGCCTATTCAAAAGAGATGCATTCGCCGCTTGCGAGGGCAGGATGGCGCTAGCCCGTTGGAGCGCCGCGCTGCAACAGCGCTGGCAAGCCATCCCCCCTGCCGAGCGCGACGGCTTCATGGCTGGCGTGCGGGCTTATACGCCGTCGACGGTGCCCGTCTTCGCCTGGGGCCTGGTAACGGGCGTGGCGATGAGCAAATCGGTGCTGACGCTCCCGCAGGCGATCGGCATGTCGTTGCTGGTGTATGCCGGATCCTCGCAACTGGCGGTGCTGCCGCTTCTGGCGGCCGGACTGCCGATCTGGACGGTGCTCCTGACGGCGTTCATCGTCAACGTGCGGTTCATCATCTTCAGCGCGGGCCTGATGCAGCATTTTGGCCATCTGCCGTTCGTGCGGCGGGTGGTCTTGGGCGTCTTCAACGGTGATCTGCCGTTTGTGATGTTCACCCAGCGGTATCCCTCGGCTGCGCCGCAAGCGGGCAAGGAGGGCTACTACTGGGGTTTGGTCCTGCTGAATTTCGTGGCCTGGCAGGTGTCGTCCATCCTGGGCATCGTCGCGGCGAGCCTGTTTCCTGATGCGTGGGGTTTGGCGTTGGCCGGGACGCTCGCGCTGATTCCTGTCATGGTGTCGACCATTCGTGGCCGTGCCGCGCTGATGGCGGTGGCCGTGGCGGCGGTGCTGGCGCTCATCGCCTTCAAGCTGCCGTATCGATTGAGCCTCGTGATTGCCGTGACCGGCGCGATGGCTGCCGGCCTGGCTGCCGATGAGGCCGCTGCCCGCTTGCAATGGCAGCGGCGCCGTGCCGCCCAGGCTCCTGCTACCGAGGACGAGGCATGAGCGCGCTGGAAATCTGGCTGGTCATCTTCGGCATGACGATGGTCACCGTGTTGACGCGCTCGCTGTTTCTGGCGATGGGTAACCGGATGACGCTGCCTACCCGCCTGCAGCATGCACTACGCTTTGCGCCGGCCGCGGCGCTCATTGCCATCGTGCTGCCGGATCTGCTCTGGAACCATGGCCACTTTGACGCGAGCTGGACCAACCCGCGCCTGATGGCCGGCATCGTGGCCACTGTGTTCTACGTGGTGACGCGGCGCATGCTGGGCATGGTCGTCGTTGGTATGGCGGTGTTTACCGTGTTGCGCCTTTGGGGATGAACATGTCGGGCTCTGCTTCCACGCGCAACGGCGCCATCTTCGCGTTCCTGGCCTACACGATGTGGGGCCTGTTCCCGCTGTACTTCAAGCTGCTCAAGGCGGTATCACCGGTGGAGATCCTCTCGCACCGGGTGATCTGGTCGCTGGCGGTGATGGTCGTGATCCTGCTCGCCAAGCGCCATTGGGCGTGGCTATGGGCGCTGCGTACGCAGCCGCGCGTGGTCGGGCGCTATGCGGCCAGTACCGCGCTGTTGGCCGCCAACTGGCTGACCTACATCTGGGCCGTCAACCATGACCATGTGATCGACGCCAGCCTCGGCTACTTCATCAACCCCTTGGTGGTGGTGATGCTGGCGCTGCTGGTGCTGGGCGAGCGGTTGCGGCCGGTGCAGTGGATGTCGGTGGCGCTGGCTGCCTGCGGGGTGGCCTGGCTGACGTGGCAGGCCGGGACATTGCCGTGGATTGCGCTGGCGCTGGCGTTTTCGTTTGGGCTGTATGGCTTGCTGCGCAAGATCTCTCCGCTGGGTGCGCTGGAAGGGCTGACGTTGGAAACACTGCTGCTGTTTCCGCTGGCGCTGGGCTATCTGGGGTGGCTGGCTTCGCAGCACCAGAACGCGTTCCTGGCCGCATCGCCGGGGATGCAACTGTTGCTGGCGCTGGCTGGCCCGCTGACGGCGCTGCCGCTGTTGCTGTTCGGCGCGGGCGCACGGCGCATCCCCTTGTCGCTGCTGGGCCTGCTGCAATACGTCAGCCCCACGCTGCAACTGCTCCTGGGCGTATGGCTGTACAACGAGCCGTTCGCCGGCCCGAAGGTCGCGGGCTATGTGCTGATCTGGGCCGGGCTGGCGCTGTATTCGGCCGAAGGTTGGATGCGGTTGAAGCGCCGCTCGCCCATGCCAGCTTAGCGGCGCTTGGCCGACCGGCCAATCGATCTCGGTAGGACGGTGGAGGCCAGGACGCTCCGCCGAGAAACGCACGTTTTGCCCCGTCGCATCGGGTAAAATCGTCGCTTTCCGTGATTCCCACCGTAGCTGCCATGCCTCACGTCCTGCGTCTGTCCGATCTCATCTCCGAAGGCAAGCTTGCCGGCAAGCGTGTGTTTATCCGCGCCGATCTGAATGTGCCGCAAGACGATGCCGGCAACATCACCGAAGACACCCGCATCCGTGCCTCCGTGCCGGCCATCCAGGCCGCGCTGGGCGCCGGTGCTGCCGTGATGGTCACCTCGCACCTGGGCCGCCCGACCGAGGGCGAGTTCAAGCCGGAAGATTCGCTGGCACCGGTGGCCAAGCGCCTGTCCGAGCTGCTGGGCCGTGACGTGAAGCTGGTGCAGAACTGGGTCGACGGTGTGGAAGTAGCGCCCGGCCAGGTCGTACTGCTGGAAAACTGCCGCGTCAACAAGGGCGAGAAAAAGAACAGCGACGAACTGGCCCAGAAGATGGCCAAGCTGTGCGATGTCTATGTTAATGACGCGTTCGGCACCGCCCACCGCGCGGAAGCCACCACCCACGGTATCGCCAAGTTCGCCCCCATCGCCTGCGCCGGCCCGCTGCTGGCCGCCGAACTGGACGCGCTGGGCAAGGCACTGGGCGCGCCGAAGCGCCCGCTGGTGGCCATCGTGGCCGGCTCCAAGGTGTCGACCAAGCTGACGATTCTCAAGTCGCTGGCCGACAAGGTGGACAACCTGATCGTCGGCGGCGGCATCGCCAACACGTTCATGCTGGCGGCGGGCCTGAAGATCGGCAAATCGCTGGCCGAGCCGGATCTGGTGGGCGACGCCAAGACCATCATCGATCTGATGGCTGCTCGCGGCGCATCGGTGCCCATTCCCGTGGATGTGGTGTGCGCCAAGGAATTCAGCGCCAACGCCGCGGCCACCATCAAAGACGTGGCCGAGGTGGCGGACGACGACATGATCCTCGACATCGGTCCGAAGACGGCCGCACAACTGGCGGATCAACTGAAGGCCGCGGGCACCATCGTGTGGAACGGCCCGGTCGGCGTGTTCGAATTCGACCAGTTCGGCAACGGCACCAAGGTGCTGGCGGAGGCGATTGCGGCTTCGTCGGGCTTCTCGATCGCGGGTGGCGGCGACACGCTGGCGGCCATCGCCAAGTACAACATCGCCGATAAGGTGGGCTACATCTCCACCGGCGGCGGTGCATTCCTGGAATTCCTGGAAGGCAAGACGCTGCCGGCTGTGGACATTCTGGAGCAGCGTGCTCAGAACCCGGCCGCCGTGGCCTGATTGCGCCTCGCTTCGTCATCCAACAACACCAACGAGACACCGCCGCCCATGACCCGCGCCACCAAGATCGTCGCCACCCTCGGCCCCGCGTCGAGCACGCAGGAAGTGTTGACCCGCATGATTGCGGCGGGGGTGGACGTGGTGCGGCTGAACTTCTCGCACGGCACCGCGCAGGACCACATCGACCGCGCGCAGCTCGTGCGTGAGGTAGCGCGCTCGGTGGGCCGCGAGGTTGCCATCATGGCCGACCTGCAAGGCCCGAAGATTCGCGTTGGCAAGTTCGAGAACGGCAAGATCACCCTCAACCCGGGCGATCGCTTCACGCTCGATGCGCGTTGCGAACTGGGCAACCAGGAGCGCGTTGGCCTCGACTACAAAGAACTGCCGCGCGATGTTGGCCCGGGCGACTTGCTGCTGCTCAATGATGGCCTGATCGTGCTGCAGGTCGAGCGGGTGGTGGGTGAAGAGATCGAAACCATCGTCAAGGTGGGCGGCGACCTGTCCAACAACAAGGGTATCAACCGCCAGGGTGGCGGGCTGTCGGCGCCGGCGCTCACCGCCAAGGACATGGAAGACATCAAGACCGCGATGGCGCTGGGCGCCGATTACGTCGCGGTCAGCTTCCCCAAGAACGCGACCGATATGGAAATGGCGCGCCAACTGGCTGCTGTGGCGGGTGCGCCCCACGGCCACAAGGCGCGCATGATCGCCAAGATTGAGCGTGCTGAGGCCATCCGCCCCGGTGTGCTCGAAGAAATCCTGGCGGCATCCGACGGCATCATGGTCGCGCGTGGCGATCTGGCCGTGGAAGTGGGCAATGCCGCTGTGCCGGCGCTGCAGAAGCGCATGATCAAGCTCGCGCGCGAAGCCAACAAGCTGACCATCACCGCCACGCAGATGATGGAATCGATGATCGTCAACCCGGTGCCGACGCGCGCCGAGGTGTCGGACGTCGCCAACGCCGTGCTCGATGGCACCGATGCCGTGATGCTTTCCGCCGAGACCGCTGCCGGTCGCTACCCGGTCGAGACCATCGAAGCCATGGCCGCCATTTGCGCGGAAGCCGAAAAATCGCAGCCGGTGCAGCTGGATACCGATTTCCTCGACCAGACGTTCAGCCGCATCGACCAGTCGATCGCCATGGGCGCGCTGTTCACGGCCTACCATTTGCAGGTGAAGGCGATTGCCGCACTGACCGATTCCGGCGCCACCGCGCTGTGGATGAGCCGCCACGGCATCAACGTGCCGATCTATGCGATGACGCCGAACGTGGGTTCGCAACGCAAGATGGCGCTGTACCGCAACGTGCAGGCGCTGCCCCTGGCCACCAGCACTGACCGTGACGAAGCGCTGCACCAGGCGGAAGAACTGCTGGTCTCCCGCGGCGTGGTGCAGCGTGGCGACTTCATCGTCCTGACCGTCGGCGAGCCGATGGGCCAGGCCGGCGGCACCAACACACTCAAGATTGTCCGCGTCGGCATGCACTGAGGCCCGACGCCCACGACGGAACGCCAATTGCTACCTGTTCAAGATGCGTTCCTGAGACCGAATACAGTTCGATCCATAGGAGAAAACCATGCCACTCGTCTCGATGCGCCAACTGCTGGACCACGCCGCTGAAAACGGCTATGGCCTGCCGGCATTCAACGTGAACAACCTAGAGCAAGTGCAGGCTGTGATGGAAGCCGCCAAGGAAACCGGCGCGCCGGTCATCCTGCAGGCCAGCGCAGGTGCCCGCAAATACGCCGGCGAATCGTTCATCAAGCACCTGATCCAGGCCGCAGTTGAGGCTTATCCGGAAATCCCGCTAGTGATGCACCAAGATCACGGCCAAAGCCCGGCCATCTGCCAGGGCGCCATCGACCTGGGCTTCGGCTCGGTCATGATGGACGGCTCGCTGCGTGAAGACGGCAAGACCCCGGCCGACTTCGATTACAACGTCGACGTCACTCGCCGCGTGGTGGAAATGGCCCACAAGGTGGGCGTGACGGTGGAAGGCGAACTTGGCTGCCTGGGCTCGCTGGAAACCGGCATGGCCGGCGAGGAAGATGGCATTGGCGCCGAAGGCAAGCTCGACCACTCGGCCCTGCTGACCGATCCGGAAGAAGCGGCCCAGTTCGTCAAGGCGACGCAACTCGACGCGCTGGCCATCGCTATCGGTACCAGCCACGGCGCTTACAAGTTCTCGCGCAAGCCCACCGGCGACATCCTCGCGATCAGCCGCGTGAAGGAAATCCACGCCCGCATCCCGAACACCCACCTGGTGATGCACGGCTCGTCCTCCGTGCCGCAAGAGCTGCTGGCCATCATCAACCAGTACGGCGGCAAGATGAAGGAAACGTACGGCGTGCCGGTCGAAGAGATCCAGGAAGCCATCAAGTACGGCGTGCGCAAGATCAACATCGACACCGACATTCGCCTGGCGATGACCGGCGCGGTGCGCAAGTTCCTGGCCGAAAACCCGGACAAGTTCGACGCCCGCGAATGGCTCAAGCCGGCGCGCGAAGCGGCCAAGCAAGTCTGCAAGCAGCGCTACATCCAGTTCGGCTGCGAAGGCCAAGCTGGCAAGATCAAGCCGATCGGCCTGTCGGTGATGGCGGCTGACTACGCAAGCGGCAAGCTGGCGCAAGTGGTGCAATAAGCATTTCGCGTCACCTCTAGCAAACGGCTGGCACTGCGCCAGCCGTTTTGCATTGCATGGGCCACGTATAATGCTGGCCTTCCACGTTTTCTCATCTTCTCTCGGGTTTCGCCGTGTCCGCCGCATCTAACAACCCCGCTGCCGCCTCCGCACTTTACGAATCGTCGATCACCAGCCTGCCGTTGCTCGGCCGCGGCAAGGTGCGCGAGAACTACGCTGTCGGCGACGACAAGCTGCTGATGGTCACCACCGACCGCCTGTCGGCGTTTGACGTGATCCTCGGCCAACCGATTCCGGACAAGGGCAAGGTGCTCGCGCAGATGTCGGACTTCTGGTTCAACAAGTTGCGCCATATCGTGCCAACGCACGAAACGGGCATTGCACCGGAGACCGTGGTGGCCCCGAACGAAGTCGACCAGGTGCGCGGCCGCGCCATCGTGGTCAAGCGCCTCAAGCCGATCCTGGTGGAAGCTGTGGTGCGCGGCTATCTGGCCGGCAGCGGCTGGAAGGAATACCAAGAGGGCGGCGCCGTGTGCGGCGTGCCGCTGCCTGCCGGCATGCAGAACGCGCAGAAGCTTCCCGAGCCGATCTTCACCCCCGCCGCCAAGGCCGAGATGGGCGAGCACGACGAGAACATCACCTTCGAAGAAGTGGAACGCCGCATCGGCAAGGACCTCGCCGCGCAGATCCGCGACGTCAGCATCCGCCTGTACAAGGAAGCCGCCGAGTTTGCAGCCACGCGGGGCATCATCATCGCCGACACCAAGTTTGAGTTTGGCCTGGACGAGAACGGCACGCTCACGCTGATGGACGAAGCGCTCACGGCAGATTCGTCGCGCTTCTGGCCGGCCGATTCGTACCAGGTGGGCACCAACCCGCCGTCGTTCGACAAGCAGTTTGTGCGTGACTGGCTCGAAGCCGTGCGCATCGACGGCAAGCCGTGGCCGAAGACGGCACCGGCGCCGCAGCTGCCCGCCGACGTGATCGAAAAGACCGCCGACAAGTATCGCGAAGCGCTGACGCGCCTGACCGGTCAGTCCCTGCGTTAAACCGGAGCCATGACGATGACTGCACACGAATCGGCCACCTCAGCCGCTCCGCTCGTTGGCGTGGTGATGGGCTCCAACTCCGACTGGGAAATCATGCGCCACGCTGTGGACATGCTCGTCCAGTTCGGCATTCCGTTCGAGGCGCAGGTCGTTTCCGCGCACCGCATGCCGGACGACATGTTCCGCTACGCTGAAGCCGCGCGCGGCAGGGGTTTGCGCGCCATCATCGCCGGTGCCGGCGGGGCAGCACACCTGCCGGGCATGATCGCCGCCAAGACGATCGTGCCGGTGTTCGGCGTGCCGGTGCCGTCCAAGTACCTGCGCGGCGAAGACTCGCTGCTCTCCATCGTGCAGATGCCCAAGGGCATTCCGGTGTCGACGTTCGCCATCGGCGAGGCGGGAGCGGCCAACGCGGCGCTGGCCGCCATCGCCACCATCGCCACGACGGACTCGGCACTGGCAGACAAGCTCGAAGCCTTCCGCGCGCAGCAAACCGAAGTGGCGCGCGGCATGACGCTGCCCGTCCATGGCGCCTGAGGCGCTTAAGCAACCTACGACCCCGACGACCTGATTCATGGCCGACGACCTGAACCCGCGCCTGGCGCAAGCCCACACCGCCGAATCCCGCGCGCTGAACGTTCCCAACGCGATCCTGCCCGATGCATGGCTGGGCATGCTCGGCGGCGGCCAGCTCGGCCGCATGTTCACGCACGCTGCGCAGGCGATGGGCTACAAGGTGTGCGTGCTCGATCCGGACCCGAATAGCCCAGCCGGCACCATCGCCGAGCGCCACTTGTGCGCTGGCTACACCGATGAAGCCGCGCTGGCCGAAATGGCCGCGCTGTGCCCGGCCGTGACGACCGAGTTCGAGAACGTGCCGGCGCAGGCGTTGGATCGTCTCGAACAACTCGGCGCCTTCGTTGCGCCGCGCGCGAATTGCGTGTCGATCGCGCAGAACCGCATCGCCGAGAAGAAGTTCTTCGCGCTGTGCGCCGCACGCACTGGCATTCACCCCGCCCCGAGCTGGGTGATTGAGCACGAAGCCGACATCGAACAACTGCCCGCCGACCTGCTGCCCGGCATCCTGAAGATTGCCCGCATGGGCTACGACGGCAAGGGCCAGGCGCGCGTCTCCACGATCGACGAACTCCGTGCCGCGTGGGGCGCCATGCAACACGTGCCGTGCGTGCTGGAGAAGATGCTGCCGCTCGCCTACGAAGTGTCCGTGCTCGCCGCCCGAGGCGCCGATGGCACCACCGCGACGTGGCCGCTGGCTGAGAACGCACACCGCGATGGCATCCTCTTCTCGACGATCATGCCGTCGCGCAGTGTGTCCGACGACATTGCCACGCGCACCCGTGCCGCCGCCGCGATGATCGCCGAAGAGATGGGCTACGTTGGCGTGCTGTGCATCGAGTTCTTCGTGCTGCAGGATGGCTCGCTGGTGGCCAATGAAATGGCGCCGCGCCCGCATAACTCCGGCCACATCACCATGGACGTGTGCGAGACCAGCCAGTTCGAGCAGCAGGTGCGTGCCATGGCCCGCCTGCCGCTGGGCAGCACGCGCCAGCATTCGCCGGGGCGCATGCTGAATGTGCTGGGTGATGTGTGGTTCGAGTACGGTCTGGAGCGCACACCAGCGTGGCAGGAAGTGATGCGCCACAGCGGCACCAAGGTGCACCTGTACGGTAAGGCGGACGCGCGCCCAGGCCGCAAGATGGGTCACGTGAACTGCGTCGGCACGTCGCCGGAAGTGGTGGACGAAGCCTTCCGCCACGCCGCGCACGTGCTCGGTCTGCAGCCCGACTGAAAACGAGTCACGCCATGCCGCATCGGACCAAGACGCCCTACGTAATGCCTCCTGCCGCGCGCCTCGACGAAGCTGCCCGCGCGCTGGAGGCTGGCGAGCTGGTCGCGTTCCCGACCGAGACCGTCTACGGCCTCGGCGCCGATGCGGAGAACCCGCAAGCCATCGCCAAGATCTACGCGGCCAAAGGTCGGCCGTCCAATCATCCGGTGATCGTGCACGTGGTCGATGGGGCGGACATCTCCTACTGGGCCGATGAGGTGCCTGGCATTGCGCTGCAGTTGATCGAAGCGTTTTGGCCGGGCCCCCTCACGCTCATTCTGAAGCGCGCGCCGCACATCCCCGCGGCCGTGGCGGGCGGGCAGGACAGCATCGGGCTGCGTTGCCCGTCGCACCCGGTGG
>CBJMVH010000076.1:0-21447 GCA_966433195.1 uncultured Ralstonia sp. | reverse complement strand
TAGGCGCGCTGGGTCAGCAGCATGCGGCGCACATCCGGGTGCACGATGATCGGGTCAGCCGGCTTGTCCGGTGCCTTCGGGCCCGACAGGCTGCGCATCTGCAGGCGTTCCTTGGCGTAGGCAGCCGAGTTCTGGTACGCGACTTCCGTCAGGCCCAGGCTCTGCATGCCCACGCCCAGGCGGGCGGCGTTCATCATCACGAACATGGCATTCAGGCCCTTGTTCGGTTCGCCGACCATCCAGCCGCGCGCGCCGTCCAGGTTGATCACGCAGGTGGCGTTGCCGTGGATGCCCATCTTGTGCTCGATGGAGCCGCACTTCACGGTGTTGCGCTCGCCCGGGTTGCCGTTGGCATCAGGGATGAACTTCGGCACCACGAACAGCGAGATGCCCTTGGTGCCACCGGGCGCGTCCGGCAGACGTGCCAGGACCAGGTGGATGATGTTTTCGGCCAGGTCGTGCTCGCCTGCCGAGATAAAAATCTTCGTGCCGGTGATGGCGTACGAACCATCGGCCAGCGGTTCGGCCTTGGTGCGCAGGATGCCGAGGTCGGTGCCGCAGTGCGGCTCGGTCAGACACATCGTGCCGGTCCACACGCCCGACACCAGCTTCGGCAGGTAGCGCTGCTTCAGTTCATCCGTGCCGTGCGCGTGCAGGGCTTCATACGCGCCGTGCGACAGGCCGGGATACATCGTCCAGGCCTGGTTGGCCGAGTTCAGCATCTCGTACAGCGCGTTGTTGATCAGGATGGGCAGGCCCTGGCCGCCGTACTCCGGATCGCAGCCCAGCGAGGGCCAGCCGGCCTCGACGTACTGTTGATACGCTTCCTTGAAGCCCTTGGGTGCGGTCACCACGCCGTCGCCGTGGTACGTGCAGCCTTCACGATCGCCCGACTGATTGAGCGGGAAGATGACTTCGGAGCAGAACTTGCCGGCTTCTTCGATCACCTGGTTGATGGTGTCGGCATCGATCTCCGCGTGCTGCGGCATCTGCTTGAGATGGCCCTCGACGTCGAGAAGCTCGTGGAGGACAAACTGCATGTCGCGCAACGGTGCGGTGTATTGACCCATCTGGTGCTCCTTGGTGTGTTGCTGCGCGACTGCTAGGTGTGCGATGTCGCGTCAGGTTCGGTAAGACTGAATGAGTTTGTTGAGTGCCACCATGGCCAGTTCGGCGCTGTCGGGCAACCGCAGGAAACGCGCATCGTGATGCAGCCCCAACTCCAGGCTATACATCTCGAACAGCATCAACCGCGGGTCCGCCTCCGCACGCAAGTGACCTTCTTCCTTCGCCTGCTCAATCGCACGGGTCAATGCCGCCCGCCAGATCGTCACGCTCTTGACGAGCTCGTCGCGCACCGGGCTTTCCGCTCGGTCGTCGTACTCCACCGCGCCGCTGATGTAGATGCAGCCTGTGGTCACTTCCTGAATGCGCTTTTCCATCCAGCGGCGCACCATGCTCCACAGGCGCGGCAGACCGCGCGGTTCCGTCAAGCTCGGGTAGAAGACTTCCTGCTCGAACCGTTTGTGATACTCGCGAACCACTTCCACCTGCAGATCCTCACGCGAGCCGAAGTGCGCAAACACCCCGCTCTTGCTCATCTGCATGCGCTCCGCGAGCACACCGATCGTCAACCCTTCCAGTCCGTCGCGCGAGGCCAGTTCCAGCGCGGCATCGAGAATCGCTGCACGCGTCAGCTCGCCCTTGCGCATCGGCGTGGCAGCTGCGTGATTCGATTCGAGACGAGCGGTCGGGTGACGCATGATGATTTCTCTCCGTTCTTTTCTGGGGCGCAACATGCTGAAAATCGGCGTCTTGCAGGGCGCCTTTTGCATGCCGGGCAGGACTGTAAACCAGCCTGCGCGAACACTCTAGCCCAAAATCGAACGGTCGTTCAATTATTTACAGCAGCCTGTTATGCGGCAAGTGTTTTATTAGAAAGCGCCATCTAAATGAAGATGCCGCAAAGAACACCATCGCACCGCAACGTGATTCCCGCAAAGCCTTTTGTATCAAGCCTTTGCAGGGTGTGCGCCGCACACAGAAAAAGCGTGCGGCGCAGCATGGTGAGCGCTATTTCTAGTGCTACCCATCAGTAAATAAAACGCACAGAAATCAGGCCGACGTGGCGGTCGCGCACATCGGGCCGCGGCGGAAGATGCGCGCGTCCATCTGGCGCAGATCGGGTGCCACGGCAACGTCCGCGGCGCATTGGTCGAGCACGTCGCGGTACAGGTCGATACCCGGGGCAATTTCGATGAGCGTGAGCCGGCGAGGGCCGTGTCCGTCGTCACGCATCTCAAAGACGGCGCGCTCGGTGACGTAGCGCACGGGGATGCCCGAACGTGCGGCGTAATCCCCGTTGAAGGTCAGATGCGACACGGCCGGTACGATTTTCTTGAGCCGCCCTTCCTGCACGATGCGCAGCTTGCCGTCTTCGGCTTCCACCTGCAGGCCACCGGCGGTAAGCGTGCCCATGAACACGATGGAACGCGCGCTCTGCGTGATGTTGATGAAGCCGCCCACGCCCGCAACGATGGTGTCGCCGCCTTCACCAAACAGGCTCACGTTGACGTTGCCGGCGCCATCCAGTTCCGCGAGACCCAGGATGGCGAGGTCGATGCCACCGCCTTCATAGAAATCAAATTGCGCGGGCTGGTCGACCACCGCTTCGGGATACGCCGACGCGCCAAAGCTCAAGCCATCCGCAGGCGTGCCGCCAATGGGGCCAGCTTCCACCGTGAGCGTGAAACCGCGCGCGCCTTCTTGTTCGGCCAGCGCGCCCACGGCGGCGGGCATGCCCACGCCGAGGTTCACCACGCGGGGTTGCTGTGCCATCAGCTCCAGCACGGCACGGCGCTGCACCAGCGTGCGGGCATCGAGCGCGCCCTGCAGATTGGCTTGCAGCGCATCGCTCGCCTCGATGGCGTCTTCCTTCAACTGGATGGCCTCGCCTTGCCAGGGGCGGATGTAGGTCGGGTTGAAGGCTTCACCGAAGGTCATTTGATGCTCGGTTTCGTCCTCGGCAACGACCACGTAGTCGACCAGGATGCCCGGCACGTGAATCGCCTGCAGGTTGTCATGCCGATCTACCAGGCGCCGCACCTGCGCGATGACGATGCCGCCGGAGTTCCGCGCAGCCTGCGCCATGGCCAGTAGCTCGTGGTGGAACGCTTCTTCGTGCGTGCTGATGTTGCCGCGCGGGTCCGCCGCCGTGCCGCGCAGGAACACGCAATGCAGCGGGAAGCTGGGGTAGAACAGGTAGTCGCCACCCCGAAAGCGTTCGTACTCGACCCACGATGTCCCTGCAGCGCGTGCAGCCTTGGCGCGCGCATTGATGGCTCCGCCGTGGTAGCGGGGGTCGAGTTCGGTGCGCGGGTCGACGAACGTGTGAAGGCCGATCTTGGTCAACACGCCCGGCTTGCCACCGGCGATGGCGCGGTACAGATGCGTGAGCACGCCCTGTGGCAGGTTGAACGCATCGCATTGCTCAGCGAGAGCCAGGTCGGCCAGCCGCGTGGCCGAGCGCCAATGGCCACCGACCACACAACGCGTCATGCCCGGATTGCCGAAGTGGTTGACACCCCGCGTGGCGCGATCACCCTGCCCTGCGGAGTAGACGAGCGTCAGATCGCGCGGCTCGCCGGTCGTCAGAAAGCGGCGTTCGAGCGCGTGTGTGACGGCCTCGGCATGGCCTGCACCGACAAAGCCAGCGCACGCGACCGTCCACCCAGGCTGCACCAGCCGCGCGGCGGCATCTGCTGTGATGACTTGCATGTCTCCTCCGATATCGTTTTATTTTGCAGCCGGCGTTGCCGCTAATAGTGCGCGGCCCGCCCGCTGATGATCACGCCCAGGCGCACGATCTGGTAGGCGCACCAATCCGTGGCGCGCCACCACCAGCGTCGTGCGGCGTGCGCGTCTGCCAGCACCGCTCGGGCCTGATGCTCGATGGCATGCTCCAAAGCCACGCGCAACCGCCCAGCCACTTCAGCATCCCACGCAACCACATTGGCTTCGCGCGCGAGCAGCAGGCTGAACGGGTCAATGTTGCTGGAGCCGACCGTGGCCCAGCGGTCATCCACAACCGCCACCTTGGCGTGCAGGAAGCTGGCGGTGTATTCGTGGATTTCCACGCCGTCGCGCAGCAGCCTGTGGTACAGCGAACGCGTCGCGTAATGCTGTAGACGATATTCAACCTGACCCTGCAGCAGCAGGCGCACACGCACTCCCCGCCGCCGGCACGCGGCCAGCGCCCGCATGAACCGCACGCCCGGCAAGAAGTACGCGTTGGCGATGATGACCTCGTGCCGCGCCGTGCCCAGCGCACGCAGATACTCACGCTCGATCGCGCGCCGGTTGCGCACGTTGTCCCGCAGCACCAGGGACGCCAGTACGCTGCCGGGGGCACGCTCGCCTTCCCGGCCCGATGCACCCCGATGGCGCGGCCGTGGCGTATCGGTGATCACCGGAAACTCGGCGGCGACGCCCGTCACTCCAACCTCGCGCACGCTGGTGCGCACGCCCATCTGCCACCACAGCCGGTCGACCGTCAGCGCGATCTGCGCGACCAGCGGCCCACGCACCCGCACGGCAAAGTCGTAGCGCGGCCCCAGCGCGGCGTCGTTGAACGGCGCATGGTTGAGGTCATCGATGATGTTGATGCCGCCGACGAAGGCCACGTCGTCATCCACAACGACAATCTTGCGATGCAGGCGGCGCAGGTAGCGACGCTGCAGACGAAAGCCCCGCACCGGTCGATAGATGCGCAACGCCACGCCCGCCGCTTCAAGCATCGCCGCGATGCCGGCGGGCAGCAGGCCGGTGCCGAAGCCGTCGATGGTGAGGTGGACTTCCACACCACGCTGCGCTGCGCGCGCAAGCGCTTCCGTCACGCGATGGGCCGTCGCATCGTCCGTGTAGATATAGGTTTCCAGCGCGACGCGGCGCTGCGCGGCATCAATGGCTTCGATCAAGGCGGGGAAGAACTCGGCGCCGCCGCAGAGCAAGTCGACGTCGTTGCCCGGCAGGGGCTTACCCCGCCGCCACTCCGAGCGCAGCGGACCGGCATCGCGCACGACCCTCATGGGCGCGCCAGTTCCGCCATTAGGGGCACGTGGTCGGAGCGCTGCGCCCACTCGCGGCCGGTCAGCGCGTGTGCGCGCTCGATGTCGAAACCGCGCACGTAGATGCGGTCCAGCCGCAGCCACGGCATGTGGCTGGGGAACGTGCGCACAGGGCGCGCATCGGCGGCACGGTCTGCCACTTCGGTGGCACCCAGCGCCTGACAGATGACGCGGTCGAGTCGATTGTTCCAGTCGTTGAAATCGCCGGCGACCACAAGTGGCGCATCCTGCGGCACCACGGAGCGCACGCGTTCAATGAGCGCCTCGGCCTGGCGCTGGCGGCTGCGCGCGAACAGGCCGAAGTGCGCGCAAAGCAGGTGTACCTCGCCGAAACCGAGGTCGGTCACGGCGTGCAGCAACCCGCGCTGCTCAAAGCGGTGGTCGGAGATGTCCAGGTTCTCCGACAGCAAAATCGGAAAGCGCGAGAGGATGGCGTTGCCGTGGTGGCCATGCTCGTACACGGCGTTCCGGCCGTAGACGGTATGCGGGTACACGTCGGTCGCCAGATAACGCAACTGCGTGTAATTCGGGTCGAACAGCTCGGCGGCGACCAGGCGATCATTGCGGTCCTGCACTTCCTGCAGGAAGACGATGTCGGCATCCATGGTATGCAGGCCCTGCCGCACATCATGGACCCGCACGCGCCGTGCAATGCCCGTCACGCCTTTGTGAATGTTGTAGGTGGCGACGCGCAAGCGGAGCATGTCAGACCCGATCCTTTGCCAATGCGGCTTGGCGAGCTTGATATGCGGCCAGGCGTTCCGGCAATTGCAAAATAGCCTCGGCATTGCTGCGCGAGAAGCAGCGTGCGGCGGCCTCTTCGTAGGGCAGCCATTCGGCCTGCACATGCTCGCGCGGCGACAACCGCACCGGCACCTTGGCGTTCACCAGCAGACCAAACCAATGCTCCGTGTTGCGCGTAACGCCCGGCGCGTAGCGGTGGCGCCAGTGCGGGTAGATTTCGTACTCGATGTGGTGGCCCCAGTCGATCAGATGATGTCGGGCCGAGTCGATGCCGGTTTCTTCCAGCACTTCGCGGTGAGCGGTGTCGGTCAGGGGCTCATCCAGCGCATCGCAGCTCCCGGTGACGGACTGCCAGAAGCCGGGGTGGTCCGCCCGTTCCATCACCAGCACATGCAAATCCGGCGTGTGAATGACGACGAGGACGGAGACAGGAATCTTGTGCGACATGGCGGGGTAGCAACGGACGGCACGGGTGGCCGCAGACCCATAGCTTACCGCAGGCAGGCACGCGCCACGGCCGTGCCCAAGCAATCAACGGGCCGCGCCGACACGCCGGCGCCGTCACGCCGCACGCAGCGGGCCCTGGCCGGTACGCGTGCGCGTCAGCCACAACGCCGCCTCGTCGGGGGCATGCTCGTGACCGAGTTCATGGCGCACCGCGGCAATCAGGCGATCCAGCATCACCGTGTAGTCGTCGGCGGCGCGCTGCGACTGCACCCATAGGCCCTCAGCGCGCTCGGCGAGCTGCTGGCGGAGTGCGGCGAGGTGCGTGGTCAACTCGCGTTCGCGCGTGCCCAATGCGTTGAATTTCTGGATGAGGAAGCGCTGCACCTCGGTCTGCTCCGATTGCGCGTTGGCCTGCTCGAAACGCACCACGATGGCGGAGGTTTCGCGCTCGATGCGCTGGAGTTCGTCGCGGCCATCGTGCTCGGCGGTTTCCAGCGCCTGCAGCGCGCGGCGCTCGGCCAACAAGGCGCGCACATGTTCGGCAAAACAGCGCTCGGCCGCCAGATGCACTTCCGCCAGGGCGCGCGGTGTGTCGTACACAAGGGGGTGCACCGGCGCCTGTGGCGCAGCGGCTGGCAAGGCAGCGTCTGGGACGCGCAGGTTGGCCACCACGTGCAGCCAATGCAAGCGGTCAGCAGCCAGACGGCTCAGAGCGTACAGCGCCTCGCTGAGCCTTGCGGTTGATGCGGCTGATGCGGTGGGTGCCGCCCCTGCCGACTGCGTGCCCTGCGCTGCGGCCGCGATCTCGGGCACGCAGGCTGCGACGGTGGTCGCCACCGCCTCCGTCATGGCAATGGCAGCGCGGCGGGTACCCCGGCGAATCTCGATCCATGCCACGAGCATCACTACCAGCACGGCAATCAGCCAGGTCAGCAGAAATTCGGCGTGCGCTACCACCCAGGTGCGCATGAAATCGATGAAATCAGTCAAGGCATCCTCCTTCTTGTCACCCCACGTGACCGCAGCGAAAGAGAACGTGTAGCAACCGCTGTTCCTACCTCGAAACAGACGCCCAAAAGCAAACCGCGCCGCCCTGTGCAGGCGGCGCGGTTGCTGTACAGCGGGAAGCGACGAGGATCAGGCCGTCGTCGCGCCGGTCGGTGCAGCCACCTTGGCTTCGGCAGCGCGCAGACGAATGTGCAATTCGCGCAATTGTTTCTCGTCGACCGGGCTCGGGGCCTGCGTGAGCAGATCCTGCGCACGCTGCGTCTTCGGGAAGGCGATCACGTCGCGGATCGAATCGGCACCGGCCATCATCGTGACGACGCGGTCCAGGCCGAAGGCGATGCCGCCATGCGGGGGCGCGCCGTATTGCAGTGCATCCAGCAGGAAGCCGAACTTGGCGCGGGCTTCCTCGTCGCCGATCTTGAGCGCGCGGAACACCTTGCTCTGCACTTCCTCTTGGTAGATCCGCACCGAGCCACCGCCGATTTCCCAGCCGTTGAGCACCATGTCATAGGCCTTGGCGATGCACTTGCCCGGGTCGGTTTCCAGGTATTCCAGGTGCTCGTCCTTCGGGCTCGTGAACGGGTGGTGCATGGCCACCCAGCGCGCGTCTTCCTCGTCGTACTCGAACATCGGGAAGTCGATCACCCACAGCGGCTTCCACGCATCTTCGAACAGGCCATTGGCCTTGGCGAAGTCGGAGTGGCCGATCTTCAGGCGCAGCGCACCCATCGCATCGTTCACCACCTTGGCGCGGTCGGCGCCGAAGAACAGGATGTCGCCGTCTTGCGCGCCGCTGCGCTTCAGGATCTCGGCGATGGCCGCGTCGTGCAGGTTCTTCACGATCGGCGATTGCAAGCCGTCGCGGCCCTTGGCCACTTCGTTGACCTTGATCCAGGCCAGGCCCTTGGCGCCGTAAATTTCGACGAACTTGCCGTAGGCGTCGATATCGCCACGCGACAGCGCAGCACCGCCCGGCACGCGCAGGGCGACCACGCGACCGCCTTCGGCGTTGGCCGCAGCCGAGAACACCTTGAAGTCGACGTCCTTCATGGCGTCGGTCAGTTCGGTGAATTCCAGCTTCACGCGCAGGTCCGGCTTGTCGGAGCCGAAGCGGGCCATCGCCTCACGGAACTCCATCACCGGGAACTTGGCGTCCAGCTCCACCGACATGGTGTTCTTGAACACCGTGCGAATCATCTCTTCAAACAGGTCGCGGATTTCCTGCTCGGTCAGGAACGACGTTTCGCAGTCGATCTGGGTGAATTCGGGCTGGCGGTCGGCGCGCAGGTCTTCGTCGCGGAAGCACTTGGTGATCTGGTAGTAGCGGTCGAAGCCCGACACCATCAGCATCTGCTTGAAGAGCTGCGGCGATTGCGGCAGCGCGAAGAACTGGCCGGCGTTCACACGCGAGGGCACCAGGTAATCGCGCGCGCCTTCGGGCGTGCTCTTGGTCAGCATCGGCGTTTCGATGTCGATGAAGCCCTTGTCGTCCAGGTACTTGCGCACTTCCATCGCCACCTTGTAGCGCAGGCGCAGGTTGTATTGCATCTGCGGGCGGCGCAGGTCGAGCACGCGGTGCGTCAGGCGCGTGGTTTCCGACAGGTTGTCGTCGTCCAGCTGGAACGGCGGCGTGACAGAGGCGTTGAGCACCGTCAGCTCATGGCACAGCACTTCAACCTTGCCGCTGGCCAGGTTGGCGTTGGTGGTGCCTTCCGGGCGGGCGCGCACGACGCCCTTCACCTGCAGGCAGAACTCGTTGCGCACGCCTTCGGCCACCTTGAACATCTCCGGGCGGTCCGGATCGCACACGATCTGCACCAGGCCTTCACGGTCACGCAGGTCGATGAAGATCACGCCGCCATGGTCACGACGGCGATGGGCCCAGCCCGACAGCGTGACGCTCTGGCCAAGCAGTTGTTCGGTAACCTGACCGCAGTATTGAGTACGCATTTGCATGTTGTGGTTTTCCGCGAAGCGCGCTGCCAACAGGGCAACGCGCGAGAAAGTTGATCGGGGCCGGAGGGTTGGACTCGCGCTACCGGCCGAGTGAGACTTAGAAACTTAAGGAGCTGATACGGCGCCACCCGCATCGGGCAGCGCGGTCGGATTCGAAGAGTCGCGCGGCACGCTGGGTTGCGTGCCAGCCGGCGACCGGTCCTCCGTTTGTGGCGATGCATCAGGCGGATCCATGCGGCGCGGCAGCGCTTCAGGCGCCACCACCCCCATCGACACGATGTACTTGAGCGCAGCATCCACCGTCATGTCCAGCTCGATGGTGTCGGCCTTGGGCATCATCAGGAAGAAGCCCGACGTCGGGTTGGGCGTGGTCGGCACGTACACGCTCACGTATTCGCCCTGCAGGTGGTTTTCGACATCACCGCCGGGGCGGCCGGTGAGGAAGGCGATCGTCCACGAGCCTTCGCGCGGGTACTGCACCAGCAGCGCCTTGCGGAAGGCATTGCCGCTGGACGATAGCAGCGTGTCCGACACCTGCTTCACGCTCGTGTAGATCGGGCCCACCACAGGAATGCGGCCCAGCACGGCTTCCCACCACGTCACCAGCTTCTGGCCGATGAAGTTGTGCGCCAGCACGCCCACGATCAGGATGAACAGCAGCGTAAGGATGGCGCCCAGGCCCGGGATCTTCATGCCGAACAGGCGATCCGGCTGCCAGGCCGACGGCAGCAGCGCCAGGCTCTGGTCCATCGTGCCGATGATGAGCGACAGCACCCACAGCGTGATCGCGAGCGGGACGAGCACCAAAAGACCGGTCAGGAACCACGTCTTGAGTGCGCTGGTTTTCTGTTTCATGGGGCGATGGACCGAGGAGTCTGGAACGCGATCAATGGCACGCGCACGACGTGCCGCAACCGCCGGAGGCCGCAGGCGCGGTGCTGGCCGTGCTGGACGAGGCGCTCTCAGACGACGCAGCCGGCGCGGCGGCCGGTGCAGCGGCATCCGTCTTGGCTGCCGTGCCGGCGGCGGACGTACCGCCCGAACCACCGCGGAAATCCGTCACATACCAGCCCGAGCCCTTGAGCTGGAAGCCGGCCGCAGTGAGCTGCTTCTTGAACGCCGGCGCGCCGCATGCGGGGCAATCCGTCAGCGGGGCGTCGCTCATCTTCTGCAGCACATCCTTGGCGTGGCCGCAGGCGTCGCATCGATAAGCATAGATCGGCATGGTGTCCTCACCCTGGAACAAACGAAATTCGAGAAAACGATGGAAATGCCCGCACAGCCGGCGAACGGCGCGCCAGAAACGCGCGCGGGCTCGCGGTAGATCGGGGCAACGGCGCGCATTACAAGTGCCGGCGCGCAAAGCCTTGAATTATAAACCCTTTCGGAAGCATTCCCGACCGCTCATGCGAGGCTTGCGATGGCAACGCGCCACAAAGTGGCACGCTGCGCACGCGCACCGCCGTGCGGTCAGACTTGGGGAGCCGCCTTGGTGGTCGGCGCGCGGTTCTCGATCCACTGCGGCCCAAGCGAGCCCAGAATCATCGCGCCCAGGCTGGCCAGCAGGCCAACCAGTTGTGGCGGCAGCATCGCATCCGGCAAGAACACCTCGCACCAGATCCACGCCACAAGGCCCAGGATGATGGCCAGCAAGCCGCCCTGCTTTGTGGCGCGCTTCCAGAACAGGCCAAACGCCAGCGGTACAAACGCCGCCACCAGCGTGACCTTGTAAGCACTCTCCACCATATGGAAGATCGAGAGTTGCGAGTTCAGCGCAAACAGCGTCACCAGCGCGGTGAAGACCAGAACCACGGCCTGCATCACGCGCAGGAAGCGCTTGTCATCCATGGCCGGCAACAGCGGGCGCAGCACGTTCTCGGCAAAGGTGACGGAGGGCGCCAGCAGTGTGGCGCTGGCGCAGCTCTTGATGGCCGACAGCAGCGCGCCAAAGAACATCACCTGTGCGATCAGCGGCGCGTGTTCCAGCACCAGCTTGGGCAGGATGAGTTGCGAATCCGTGTTGATGTATTTCTCGACCATGGCCGGGTCGATGAGCGTGGCGGAATACGCCAAGAACATCGGCACGAAGGCAAACAGGAAATACAGCACGCCGCCCAGAACCGAGGCCGTACCGGCAATGCGCTCGGTGCGCGACGAGGTCACGCGCTGGAAGACGTCCTGCTGCGGAATCGAACCCAGCATCATGGTGATCCAGGCGGTCACAAAGCCGATCACCTCGATCGGGTTGAAAGCCGGCCAGAACGCAAACTTGCCCGACGCCGCCGCGTGCGACACCACCGTGCCCACGCCACCGGCCTGCCCCGAGACTTCCCAGCCGATGTACAGCATGCCGATCACGATGATGATCATCTGGATGAAGTCGGTCACCGCCACCGACCACATGCCGCCAAACAGCGTATAGACCAGCACGCTGGCCGCGCCAATCACCATGCCCAAATCTTGCGAGACGGCGCCATCCGACACCGTATAGAACACCAGGCCTAGTGCCTTGATCTGGGCCGCCACCCAGCCCAGGTACGACACGACGATGCACAGCGTCGTCAGCGTCTCGGCCACGCGGCCGAAGCGGTTGCGGTAGAAGTCGCCGATGGTGAGCAGATTCATCCGGTACAGCGGCCGCGCGAAGAACAGGCCCACCAGCACCAGGCAGAGAGACGAGCCGAAGGGATCGGCCACCACGCCGTGCAAACCGTCCTTGAGGAACTCGGCGGGGATGCCGAGCACAGCCTCGGAGCCGAACCAGGTGGCGAACACCGTGGCCGTCACCACCGAGAACGGCAGGCCACGGCCCGCCACCGCGAAATCGGCCGTATTGCGCACGCGAAGCGCAGCCCACAGGCCGATCCCGACCGAAATCACCCAGTAAACAATGACAAACCAGATCAGCATGGCACGCGCGAAAGAGGCAGGGAATCCCGTCGGCGGCCAGGGGCGCCGGGCGAAGTGGCCGGATTATAGCGATGGGACCTGCGCCCGGGGCATTGGTGCGACCACGAATGCGCCCTGTCCTGCCACTTTTTTACGCGCCCGCCTCAGACGGGCGTCTGCAGGCTTTCCACGAAGGCCGTCGATGTTGCTTCGCACCAACACTGACCGCCATCACCCCGCGAATTCAGGCGCTCCGACGGCGCCAAACCTGCCAGCGCTCCCGCCCGGCAAACACCGGCATGGAATCGGCTTCGGCGATCGGCGTGTCGCTGAGGCGCTCGAAGGCGGGTGACAACAGCGCGTCCAATTCGGCTTGCGTGGTTTCGAACGGTGGGCCCTTGGGCTCGGCCTCCCGCCCTTCCACCACGGCAAAGAAACCGGCCAGCAAGCCGCCGGGTGGCAGCAGCTGTGCAACTTGTGCGGCGTAGTCGGGCCACAGGCGACGGGGCATCGCGCACAGAAAGGCGCGCTCGTAAATCCACTGCACCGGCCGGCGCGGCGCAAAGCGGAAGAAATCGGCCAATTCCACCACGTCGCCATGCGGACCAAGTACGGCCTTCGCCGAGGCGATGGCGCTCGGCGCAAAGTCGATCGCCGTCACGGGCCAGCCGTGCTCGGCCAACCAGCCGGCTTCGTAGGCGTTGCCGCAACCGGGAATCAGCGTGGAAAGCGGCGCCGGCTGCGCTTGAACGAATTGCAGGAAGGCAGCGGGCACGCCGTGCGCATCCCAGGGCGTGTGTTCGCGGTCGAAGCGTTCGTCCCAGAAGGCAGGGTCGGCGGCATCGCGGGTTTGGAAAACGGGTGGTTGTGCCATGGCGCTCCGAACACTCAGCCGATCAATAGCGGGCCAGCCACGACAGCACATGTGTGGCAATGATGCCGACAGCAAACCCGCCGACGAACAACAGTGCGGCCGACAACAACCGGTTGGTACGCTTTTGCTCGGCGAGCAGCGCGGCGAGCGCGGCCGTGTGGACCTTGCCGTCGTCATGCGCGTGGCGCTCCAGGATCTGGTGCACCAGGCGCGGGAAATCCGGCAGCTTGTTCGCCCACTGCGGCGCTTCGACCTTCAACCGCTCAACAAAACCGCGCCAGCCGATCTGCTCATGCATCCAGCGCTCGAGGAACGGCTTGGCGGTCTTCCACAGGTCCAGGTCCGGATCGAGCTGTCGGCCGAGGCCTTCCACGTTGAGCAGCGTCTTCTGCAGCAGCACCAACTGCGGCTGCACTTCCACATTGAAGCGGCGCGAGGTCTGGAACAGACGCATCAGCACCAGCCCCAGCGAAATTTCACCGAGCGGCCGGTCGAAATACGGCTCACAGCAAGCGCGGATCGCGCCTTCCAACTCCTCCACTCGCGTCTCTTCTGGAGCCCAGCCGGATTCGATATGGAGCACGGCCACGCGGTGGTAATCACGCTGGAAGAACGCCAGGAAGTTTTGCGCGAGGTAGTTCTTGTCGAACTCCGACAACGCCCCGACGATGCCGAAATCCAGCGCGATATAGCGGCCCAGCGTCTCGGGCGCCACGCTCACCAGGATGTTGCCGGGGTGCATGTCGGCGTGGAAGAAGCCGTCGCGAAAGACCTGCGTGAAGAAGATCTCCACGCCGTCGCGCGCGAGCTTGTGCATGTCGACGCCGGCGGCGCGCAATTCCTCGGTGTGGGAAATCCGCATGCCGTGCATGCGCTCCATCACGAACACCTCCGAGGTACACCAATCCCAGAACACCTCGGGCACCAGCAGCAAATCAGAGTTGGCGAAGTTGCGGCGCAACTGGCTGGCGTTGGCGGCCTCGCGCATCAGGTCGAGTTCGTCGTGCAGGTATTTGTCGAACTCCGCGACCACCTCGCGCGGTTTCAGGCGCTTGGCGTCGGCCCAGAGCTTTTCCATCCACGTGGCCAGGTCGCGCATGAGTGCGAGGTCACTGTCGATGATGGGCAGCATGCCTGGGCGCAGCACCTTCACCGCCACTTCGCGGCCATCGCAAGGGCCGCCGCGCAGCGTGGCGAAGTGCACCTGCGCAATCGACGCACTCGCCACCGGGTGATGGTCGAAGCGATGGAACAGCGCCGACAGCGGCTTGCCCAGCGATTTCTCAACAATCGCCGCTGCCACCTTCGGGTCGAACGGCGGTACACGGTCCTGCAGTTTGGCCAGTTCATCGGCCACATCGGGCGGCAGCAAGTCGCGCCGCGTCGACAGCACCTGGCCGAACTTCACGAAGATGGGGCCGAGTTGTTCCAGCGCCAGGCGCAGGCGCTCACCCCGCGGGCGCTTGGGCTTGCGGCCCAGCGTCAGCAGCCAGACCAGCGCGCGAATGCGACGGCTCTTGAAACCCGACAACGCGAGTTGATCCAGCCCGTAGTACAGGATGACGAAAACGATCTTGCCCAGCCGAAAGAAGCGCGTCATGCCGATTCACCCGCGCGTGCCTTCGAGGTTGCTGGGCGCGCGAGCGTTTCGAGCCGCTCCAGGCGTTTGGCGAGGCGCGCCTCCGCGTCGCGCAGCGCAGCCACATCGGCGGCGAATTGCGCCAAGCGTGCGTGACGCACCAGCGTCGGCTGCTCATCGGTCAGATACGAGGCCACGGATTCCGCCAGCGACCGGCCGACGCGCCCAGCTTCGGTGCTGGCGGCTTGCGCGCCGCTCACCATGCGCTGGGCGATCACATCGCCGAACACACGCGACAAATCCTCGGCCGCATCCCAGCGCAGGTTCCGCAAGAGCGTCGACAGCACATTGGCAAACTCGGCTTCGCCTTCAATGCGTACGTGCTTGAGCACAGCGGCCTGGCCGCCTGTCGCGTATTCGCGCGCCGCAGCGGCCAGCGGCACCACCACGGTCACGGCTGGCTGCGTATCGGCTTCGGGCACCGTGACGAGGCCCGCGGGATCCACTTGCAGCGCCACCGATACCGGCGCAAGGTCAAAACGCGCGGCGCGGCCGGCAAATGGACGCAGCGTCTCCTGCGCCCAGGGCTCCTGGCGCAGCAGATGATTCAGCGCGAGCAGCAACGGCTGCATCAGCACAAGCGGAAACGAAGACGAAGTAGCAGTCGAAGACATGCGGCAATGGTGCGCAAAAGCGGCCCAGAAACAGGCGGATGACGGGCAACAAAAAGGGCCCGAACCAGATGGTCGGGCCCTATTTTACGGGCAATGCTGAAACGGCCGTTTTGCGCCGCTTCAAGCGTTACTCCCTCAATGCGGCATCACTGCAACTGCTGGATACCCGCCAGCACCCAGCCACCCGCTCCTTGCGTCGGCTTGGACAGGTTCCACACCTCGGCAAACGGCTGGGCCGGAGCGTTGGCTTCTTCGCGGATCATGCCCGAGAAGCGCACGCTCGCCAGGTACTCCGTAGCCTGCGTCTCGATGCCGAGCATTTCGGCTTCAACGGAGACCACGTCGGTCTTGTTGGGCGCGGCGCCGCGGTCGGCCAAGTCCATCTTGATCTCTGCGAACATCTCCGGCGTGGTGAACTCGCGGATGTCGTTCAGGTTGCCGGCATCCCACGCGGCCTGCAAGCGGATGAAGTAGACCTTGGCGTTGCGCAGGAACGCTTGCGTGTCGAAATCCGCCGGCACGCCCCACGGCTGCTGCGGGGCGGCTGCAGTGGGCTGCGCGTTGATAGCAGGCTCGGCCGGACCACCCAGGTTCCAGGATTGCGCAGCCGTCGGTGCGCCGGCGCCCAGGCCCGTCGTGTTGCCCGTATTGAGCGCCGACGCCGCCGGGGCCGAAGCCTTCGGCGCCGGTGCGGCTGGTTGCGGCACATACGGCTCGCGGTCACCGCCCAGCGACGGGCCACCCGTGGCATAGGCCGGACCTTGCGGACGGCTACCGCGCACCTTGCGGATGATCCACGTCACCACAAAGGCCACCAGAGCGATCAGGATCAGGTTCGACAGCAGCGAGGCCAAGCCGGCACCCAGACCGAACTTCGACAGCAGATAGCCGATGCCCAGACCTGCGGCCAGACCGCCCAGCATGCCGCCCCAGTTGCGCCCAGGCTTGGCGGCCGGTGCACCCGGCGCGGGTGCCGCGGGCGAAGGTTGCGCTGCCGGTGCAGCCTGCTGGGTCGGGGACGGCGTCGTTGCCGGCGGCGTCTGCTGACGCTGGGTCACTGTGGACGACTGCTTGCCGATACTGCGGCTGCCGCCCATGCGCTTGGCGTTGGCGTCCAGCGCCGTGCCGAATGCGAGCGTCGCAACCAGCGCGCCCGCCATCAATTTTCCACCCCAATGCAAACTCATCGCTGTCTTCTCTCCAATAGGCAGTGACGCCATTAGATGAAGACGTCAACGCCAAAATTCAATGTGAGGATCGTGGCATATCGCCGCAGCGCGCTGCATCGCCCATCTGGTGGAACGACAGAACCGCTCAGAGGCGACGACCAACGTGCAGTGCCACGACACCTGCCGTCAGGTTGAAGTATTCGACCGAGTCCAATCCGGCCTGTTCCATCATCTGCTTGAGCGTTTCCTGATCCGGATGCATGCGGATGGATTCAGCCAGATAGCGGTAGCTTTCAGCGTCGCCCGCCACCTTGCTGCCCAGCCATGGCAGCACCTTGAACGAATACACGTCGTAGGCCTTCTCCAGCGGCTGCCACACCTTGGAGAACTCCAGCACCATCACCTTGCCGCCCGGCTTGACGACACGGCGCATCTCAGCGAGTGCGCGATCCTTGTGCGTCATGTTGCGCAAGCCGAAGGCCACTGTCACCACGTCGAAGTAAGCATCTGGAAAGGGAATGTGCTCGGCGTCGCACAAGGCGGTGGGCGTGAGCACACCAGCATCGAGCAGACGATCGCGGCCAACGCGCAGCATCGACTCGTTGATGTCGGTCAGCCACACCTCGCCGGTGGGGCCGGCCTGGCGGGCGAAAGCCTTGGCCAGGTCACCCGTACCACCGGCAATATCGAGCACCTTGTAGCCCGGGCGCACTGCCGCCTGGGCGATGGTGAACATCTTCCAGATGCGGTGCAGACCACCGGACATCAGGTCGTTCATCACGTCGTACTTGCTCGCGACGGAATGGAACACGCCGGCGACCTTGCCGGCCTTCTCGCGCTCGTCGACCTGCTCGAATCCGAAGTGGGTTTTGCTCATGACAGAAAGGGATGCGGAAAGCGGCGCACAGGCGCCGCGAAGTGAATCGGGAATCAGTGGCCGTGGCCGCAGGCGTGGCCAGCATTGGCGGCCATCGGCGCATCACGGTCGATGCCGGCGGCGGCCAGGCGGTCGAGATAGGACTGCCACAGCGCGTCTTGCTCCACGCCGAGGCGGTACAGGTAGGCCCAATCGTAGATGCCGGAATCATGCCCATCCGAGAACAGCGGGCGGATGGCGTAGTTACCCACCGGCTCGACACCAACGATGCCGACCTCGCGCTTGCCTGTCTGCAGCACTTCCTGCCCCGGCCCGTGCCCCTGCACTTCAGCCGATGGCGACAGCACGCGCAGGTATTCAAACGGCAGGCGGAATTGCTTGCCATCATCAAAGGCGATCTCCAGCACGCGCGATTGCGTGTGCACGGTCAAGGCGGTCGGGTGCGGAGTGTCGGCGGAAAGTCCGGCCATGAAAAACGTCTCGTTGATTGCCAGGAATTGCGAATCAGGAAGCCGCCAGTGCGGGGGTTGGCACACTCTGCGCCGGCTCTTCCACCACCCGATAGCTTACCGCAGTCAACGGATCGCCCTCGGGGACGTAGCGCAGCCGGCGATGGTGGAAACGTGCCACGGTGCTGCGGTGCGCCACGCTCACGATGGTGACGTCGGGCATGGATTCGAGCATCAGGCTGTACATGAACGCCTCAGTGTCTTCGTCGAGTGCGCTGGTAGCCTCGTCGAGGAAGAGATAGTCGGGGCGTTGCAGCAAGGCGCGGGCGAAGGCCAGGCGCTGCTGCTCACCGGGCGACAGGCGCAGGCTCCAGTTGCTGACTTCATCGAGCAGATTCACCAGCGCTGGCAGGCGGCAGGCGATTAGCACCTGGGTCAGACGTTCCGCCGTGTATTGCGTAGCGAGATCGGGATACGACAGCGCGTCGGCCAGCGTGCCGGAGGGCAAGTAGCTGCGTTGCGGCAGGAACAGCACGCGGGCGTCGTCCGGGATTTCAATGCGACCGGTGCCGTACGGCCAGATACCCGCGACGGCACGCACCAGCGTGCTCTTGCCACAGCCGGACGGCCCGTTGACCAACACGCGTTCGCCCCGTGCGAGCGTCATGTCAAACGGCTCGACCAGCAGATCTTCGGGCTTGCGATTGGGCAGGTTCAGCGCCAGGCCGTGCGCTTCGATGGCCGGCACGGCAGCGGTTTCGACCTCGACATCACGCACACCGGCACGGCGCTCTTCTTCACGCTCGGCGGCGCGGATGGCGCGCTGGAATTCGATCAGACGGTTGGTGGAGGCCTTCCAACTGACCAGCGTGCGGTAGTTGGTGACGAACCACGACATCGCGTCCTGCACCTGTCCGAAGGCGGTGGCCACCTGCATCATGCCGCCCAGCGTGAGGGTGCCACCAAAGTAGCGCGGCGCCGACACCAGAAACGGAAAGATGATGGCGAACTGCGCGTAGCCGGAACTGGCAAACGTCAGGCGCCGCGTGTAGTCCATCAGCTGGTTCCAGTTGGTGCGGATGCGCTCGAAGCGGCCACGCAGGATGGCCTTCTCGGTCGGTTCGCCACGGTACAGCGCGATGCTCTCGCTGTTCTCGCGCACGCGCACTAGGAGGAAACGGAAATACGCCTCGTAACGCTCCTGTTGGAACGACAGCCCGATCAACGGCCGACCCACAAAGTGGATGATGACCGAGCCCACGATTGAATACAGCAGCGCAAACCACACCATGTAGCCCGGGATAACGAAGTCGTGCCCGCCGAAGCTGAACGCCAATGGCCCGGACACCGCCCATAGGATGCCGAAGAACGACACCAGCGTGACGGCCGAATTCAGGAAACCGAGCGCCAACGTGAGCGTTGCATCGGTGAAGTTGCGCAGGTCGTCGGCAATCCGCTGGTCGGGGTTATCGGCGGTGTGGGTCTGCTCCAGGCGATAGAACGCCTGCTTGCCCAGCCAATCATCGAGGAAGCTGCCGGTGATCCACGTCCGCCAGCGCATCTGCAGCATCATCGAGTAGTACAGCCGCATGATGGAGCCAAAGATCAGCAACGCGGCAATCCATGAAAAGCGGCCCAGCTGCGTCCAGAATTCGCCGTAGTTCTTTTGCTCCAGCGCGTTGTAGAACAGCCGGTTCCAGTCAGTGAACAGCACGTTCATGTAGACCAGGAACAGGTTCAGGCCGATCACCAGCGCGAGCAGCCCCCAGGCCTTGTGACGGTCTTCCGAGAACCAGTACGGGCGGATCAGTTGCCAGGTTTCGGAGAGATTCAGCCGGCCGTGGTGAACATTCAACTCGGCGATGGAATCCTTGTGGGAATCGGGCGTGGCGGCGGTGCGCGGTGTCGTCATGGCGATGGCTTGGTCACGACAGAAAAGAGAATCTGACGGCCTGCGCGCCACGTGGGTTCCGCGCAGACGGTGGCGATGCGTTACCGGGGTGACCGGTCAGACATCTGCGAGCGCGGCCTGCAGCGCGTAGGACAACGCCGGCAGCTTGGCGGTGATCTCCGCCATGCGCACAGCGTCAGTCTCGCGCTGCGCCGGACCCCAAACCGCTTCGGGGAAATGCGTATCCCACCGGTAGCGCGGGATAACGTGCCAGTGCAGGTGCGGGACGAAGTTGCCGAAGCTGGCAAGGTTGATCTTGTCCGGCGCCAACTCGGCGCGCAGCACGCGTTCTACACGCGTGACGACTTCCATCAACCACTGGCGGTCGGCCTCGGACAGGTCGGTCTGCTCGGCCACGTGATCATTCCAGATGACGCGGCAGAAACCCGGAAAGCGCGCGTGCTCAACCAGCACCACGCGCGCCCGAGCATTGCGCCAGACCGGCTCGCCGCCGTCCGCCTCGCACAATGCACAGCCGGGTGCGCGCTCGCCGATCGTCACAGCCGTCACACCAGCACCCGTTCGATGCCGCCGGCATTGGCGTGGGCGACGTAGTCTTCCAGCCAGGTCTCGCCGAGCACGTGGCGCGCCATCTCGACCACGATGTAGTCGGCTTGCACCGACGCATCTTCGCTGTAGCGCGACAGACCTTGCAGGCACGACGGGCAGCTCGTCAGGATCTTGACGTCGCCGTTGAAGTCGCCGCGCAGCTTGTCGGCGCCCTTGCGCATTTCTTCTTCCTTGCGGAAGCGGATCTGCGTGGAGATGTCGGGCCGCGTGATGGCCAGCGTGCCCGATTCACCGCAGCAGCGCTCGTTCTTCTCGATCGCGGTCAGCTTGCCGTCGGCACCCTGGTTGCCGCCCATGAGCTGGTTGACCAGCTTGGTCGGGTCCATCGTCTTGATCGGCGTGTGGCAGGGGTCGTGGTACATGTATCGCGTACCCTGCACACCGTCGATCTTCACGCCCTTCTCGAGCAGGTACTCGTGAATGTCGATGATGCGGCAGCCCGGGAAGATCTTGTCGAATTCATAGCCAGCGAGCTGGTCGTAGCACGTGCCGCAGCTCACCACCACCGTCTTGATGTCGAGGTAGTTGAGCGTGTTGGCCACGCGGTGGAACAGCACGCGGTTGTCGGTGACGATCTTCTCGGCCTTGTCGTACTGACCATTGCCACGCTGCGGATATCCACAGCACAGATAACCCGGCGGCAGCACGGTCTGCACGCCCGCGTGCCAGAGCATCGCCTGCGTGGCCAGGCCGACTTGCGAGAACAACCGCTCCGAGCCGCAGCCCGGGAAGTAGAACACCGCCTCGCTGTCGGGCGTGGTCGCCTTCGGGTTGCGGATGATCGGGACGATCTCGTTGTCCTCGATGTCCAGCAGCGCGCGTGCGGTCTTCTTGGGCAGGTTGCCCGGCATCTTCTTGTTGATGAAGTGGATCACCTGCTCGCGCACCGGCGCCCGGCCCACCGTGGCGGGCGGATGCGCGGTCTGCTTCTTGGCGAACTTCTTCATCACCTCGTTGCCCAGGCGCTGCGCCTTGTAGCCCCAGTCAATCATCACCTTGCGTGTGAGGTTGATCGTCTCGGGGTTGGTCGCGTTCAGGAAGAACATCGACGCGGCCGTGCCGGGGTTGAACTTCTTCTGCCCCATCTTGCGCAGCAGGTTGCGCATGTTCATCGACACATCGCCGAAGTCGATC
>CBJMVH010000075.1:0-21985 GCA_966433195.1 uncultured Ralstonia sp. | reverse complement strand
CCTTCTTGGCAGCAACCTTCTTCACTGCGGCCTTCTTGGCTGCCGGTGCCTTCTTAGCAGCGACCTTCTTCACTGCAGCTTTCTTGGCCGGTGCCTTCTTGGCAGCAACCTTCTTCACTGCGGCCTTCTTGGCTGCCGGTGCCTTCTTGGCAGCGACCTTCTTAGCTGCAACCTTCTTCGCAGCGACCTTCTTGGCCGGTGCCTTCTTGGCGGCCGGAGCAGCCTTCTTTGCAGCAGCCTTCTTAGCGGCCGGAGCCTTCTTTGCAGCGGCCTTCTTGGCCGGGGCCTTGGCGGCCGGTTTCTTCTTAGCAGCAGTTGCCATGGGAAACTCCTTCGAGATTGGGTATCGAACTATCGAGATTGAGCAACCCGACCGGCCCGATCCCACGATGCATTGGCATCGCCAGACCAACCGAGCGAGCGATTCATCGGCGCGCCACCCAACGGCAGTCGCACGCTAATGAATTCGGTAGGAAGACCCGCAACGCGCGCGGCGGACACACGCAGCAAGTTGCACGCCTCGGGTACGCACACGCGCGCAGCCGCAGCCGGCCGAACGAACCGCATCCGGCGAGTCTTCATCAATTGAGAGGACCGGGGCATCGCGGCCACACCGGTCGAAATCTGATCTTGCGCGAATCGCTGTGTGGGTTGCAAAGCCGCTTGCAGCGTGACTTTGCGGACAGCGGAAATCTGGAGAGCGCGCGTTTTCTTTTGGGGGTAGTACGCCCATCCCGACGGGGGGATCGCAGAGACGGCACCGAGTTCGAACAGCCCTGTCGGCGTGGCGTGCATCAAAGTGGTTACGCTCCTCGACTACCTTTCACTTGCCGCTTGGAACTTCATCGTCGTTGATCGCGCGAAGCGCCCTTGCATTGAAGTCAACGTCTTGTCAAGGCGAATCATAATTCGTTTGCGCGGTGATGTTAAGAGATTTATGCAAAAAGCGCGGTGAGTTTTGGTGAAGGATTGCGTTGCCTCTGTGCATCGACACGATTTGGATCGCGCATGCGCGGTGGCGACCCTCGTGAATGCGCATTTTCTTGCGTCGTAACATCGCGTCAACGCGTTGCTCAGCGCAGACACGCTCCTCCCGCAAACCCAATGTTCATGCCGGTTTACAGCAACACGCATTGTTGCGTGCGTGCAGATCGTGATCGCATGCATGGACGACACGCGAGCAACGCATCGTCGTGCGCGCTGACGCGCGAGCAACGCGATGCGTGTCGAAAAAAACGATGCGTGGATGCGACAACACGCGCGAATTTTTCGCGTGCTCGCACGCAGTCGATGCATCGCACGTGCGTGCATCGACGTGCCGCTCGTGTCGATCGACGCGAATGGCGCGCTTCCGATGCGTGCCTCGTTCGCGTGCGATGCGCATGACGCGAACTCGATGCGGTTGCGATGCATGACATGGCCGACGACATGCGTGACGTACCGCAAGTCGCGTGCCGCGCATCGCATGCGTGAACCAACGAAATGCGCAGGCATGTCGCGAGGGATCGATCGAGCGATTGCGTGCCGATGGCGATGCGGCATGTCACGCCACCATCGCGATGCATGTCGATGCGCGCGTCTCTGACCTCGGTCGACAACTCGCGCGCGCTGCGGTGTCGCCATGGTCGCGTGCGTGTGCGATGGCACCCCGCAAATTGCGGGAAAACCCTGTTCAGCAACGACTGAAAAGTTCGTGCCACCGCGTTTGAAACGAGGTGGTTTTGCGACGATAGAAGGATTGTTCTACGGCAATCCGCAGGCCATTTTTGCTGCACACGAAAACGCTCAAAAATGGCGCGGTACAGCGCCCTGCGGAAAATCGATCCGATGAAATGCTGCAATCGCATATCGACGTGTCAGGTTGCCGCTGATTGCCACACCATTCGGTTTCACTCCACGATCCGCTCACCACGTCAGCACGGCATTGATCGGGCGGCGTGGCACGGGCCTGCGCGTGGTCCGTGAGAAGACAGGGTGGTCTTCGCTACGCCAACGGCACAGCGACGACCTACCCGACGAACAAAGAGCGCAAGACAGAAGGGGTCCAACACAAGCGTTCTGAGCAGTGGAGGCACAAGATGCGCGATCTGGCGTTCTTGTTGAAATCAAACCCGCCGAGGCCACGGATGTTTTTGCAGTGCGCACTGTCGGCGGCATCGCTTGCCGTGCTGGCAGGCTGCGCAAATTCCGGCAGCGGCGACATGGGGACATCGCTTGGTGGCGGTAGCGATTCGCAATCCAAGCCGTCGATCACGGCGTCGAGTTCACCGACGTGGTCGAGCGACGGCAGCGGCGCGTCGTCGGGCAGCAGCGGGTCGGCCGGCAATACGCCCGTTGCCACGCTGACCGGCCCGGTCGAGCAGGTTACGACCACCACCATCACGGCCATCGTGCCGCTCACTTCCACGCTGACTTCCGCGACGCAGACGCTGGCAACAGCGACGGGTCTGGGCACACCGGTCGGCGCGGCACTGACGACGCTGGGCAGCGCACTGGGCAGCGAAGGACGCACGATCAGCTCGGCTGGGAGTGGCAATGCGCTGGTGTCGACGCTGGGCAACACGGTCAGCACGGTGGGCACGCTAACAAGCGGCCTGTCGACGCTGGTGTCACCCACGGCGCCATCGGCGGGAACAGGCACACCGGGCGGCGCATTGACTGGCGCATTGACTGGACCGCTCAGCGGTGCGCTCGCCCCCGTGACGTCTGCGGTGAGCACGTTGGCGGCGGGTATTCCCGGCGTTGGCGCGCTGGGCAGCACGGGCGGTGCCAGTACGTCATCGGGTGGGCTGGGCAGCATCGGCTCCACCGTGACTGGATTGGTAGGCGGCGTGCTGTCGGGTGTGACACCGACGACGCACCACTGACGCAACCGAGAACTTTCTTTGCATTCGACGGCAAACGCAGGCGGATGCTACCCGCTGGACGCCAGATGCGCGTTCTTCTGACACCCGGCGGTTTTACGCGGTACGGGCCGCGCTGACAAGGAGACACACCATGAAGACTCAAACCCCGCTCCAGGCTTCTTTCGTTTCTGTTTCGTCGCGCACGCTGCTGGCAGCAGCGGCAGTCGCCGTGCTGACACTGGCCGGTTGCGCTTCAGGCGGCAATCCGAACGGCGACACGCCGGCGTCCACCGCCAACAACGACCCGGGCGCGGTGCCGGTGGGCAACGTGGCGAGCAACGGCGGCAACGTCGTCACGCAGACGGGCAAGACGGTCAGCGACCTCGGCACGACCATCGGTACGGCATCGGTGCCCATCGTGGGCGGTACGGCGGCACAGAAGGATCTGGGCGCGACGGTCACGTCTGCGGGCAACACGGTGCAGGTGCTCGGCAACGGTGTCAGCAACGGGCTCGGCAAGATCGGTTCGACGCCGGACCCGGTCGGCACCACGGTGCAAAGTTCGGGCGATGTGGTGCGCTCCGCCGGCGTAACGGTGGGCAACGCCGGACAGACGGTGTCGGACCTGGGTGCGGCCGGCAGCCCGCTCGCGCCGCTGAACCCGGTGACGTCGCCCGTAGGCAGCGGTGTCTCCGCGCTCGGCCAGGTGATGCAGGGTGCAGGCGGACTCGTCACCATCGGCACATCCAGCGGGCCGGTGCAGCAGGTCACGCAGCAGACGAGCAATGCGATCGTGCCGCTGGCATCGCAGCTGGCCCAAGGTACCCAGCAGGTGGGCGCCGCAACCATGCTCGGCGGCCCGCTGGCCGGTGCGTTGAACACGGTGGGCGGCGGACTGCAGTCCGGCGGCGCACAGGTGGGCGCTGCCGGTGGCAACCCACTCACGCGTGACGTCGGTGGCGTGGTTGGCGCCGTGGGCGCCACGGTGGCCAGCGCCGGCGGCCTGGTGAACGGCGGCAGCAGCGGCGGCTCGGCCAATCCTCTTGCACCGATCACAGGGGCACTGGGTGGTGGCGTGGGCGGCGGCAGCAATCCACTCGCACCCGTCACCAGTGCGTTGAGTGGTGCTGCAGGCAGCAGCAACCCGCTCGCCCCCATTACGAATGCGCTTGGCGGTGTCACGAACACCACGGGCGGCTCGGGCAGCAATCCGCTGTCCAACTTGACCGGCGCGCTCGGCACCCATTGACCCGCGAGGCCTGCGCCGGCCTGCCCTACCCCTCTTTCTATTTCTACTCTGACAAGGAGACCACACAATGAAACCGACTCACCTCTCTCTCGCGCGCCTGGCAGGCGCCGTAGCCTTTGCACTGGCTGCTGGCAGCGCGTTCGCGCAGGCTACTCCGGCCGGCACGTGGAAGACGATCGACGACAACACCGGCAAGCAGAAGGGCGAAGTCACCATCGTCGATAACGGCGGTACGTTCACGGGCAAGGTCACCAAGATCCTGGTGCCCGGCGACGAAAACAAGACCTGCACCAAGTGCACCGACGACCGCAAGGACCAGCCGATCAAGGGCCTGACCATCCTGACGGGCCTGAAGGCGAACGGCAACAACAACTGGGATGGCGGCCAGATCCTGGACCCGGAAAACGGCAAGGTCTACAGCGCCAAGATGTCGCTGTCCGAGGACGGCCAGAAGCTCAACGTACGCGGCTTCCTGGGGATCAGCCTGCTGGGCCGCACGCAGACGTGGATCCGCGAGCAATGACCGCCCGCCGATAACGAAGCTTCCAACGCGCGGCGGCACCCCTTCCTTGTGAGCGGGTGCCGTCTCTTGGGGCGCCGGTGCAAGCCGGCGCCTTCTTTTTTACCCCCGCACGCGCACAGAACTCAAGAACAGGCGCCTCGCCGCCGTTACTTCTTGGGAAGCCCATCTATTTGTAGGGAAACCGCATTGCGCATGCATGGCGGCCGAGCCACCGCATCCCAACCAGGGTAGGGGCGCCGCCGCATTCTCGGCCATGCGGCATGGTGCTATGCTGCGCGCCAGAGGAATCAATACAAACAAACGTTGGAATAACCATGCCCGAGCGCAACCGGCCGCCGTACAAGGGCCTATTGGGCGCGATTGCCGGGTCAACCATTCGCGCCCAGGCCGCAACGGGAGACCACCCCGGAGATACCCGCGGCAACGCCCGTGAGCCGATGTCCGGTGCCCGCTCCGCAACCGCCCCCAGCGCGGCGCAACTGGCCGCCCAGGATGTGGCGAGCGACACCGCACTGTGGCGCTTTGCGCTGGCTGCGGAACATGGCGGCCGCGCCCCGCACCCCGACGCGGCACTACACGACGATCTGTCCATCCTGCGTATCCTTCGCCGCTCCGACGGGCTGCGTCTGCTCCGGCAAGGACTGCGCAGCGCGTTTCCGGGCTCGGCCCTGCGCCTGACCACCTTCTGGCCCGACGAGCAGCCGCACGCCTACCCGGCCCGCGCCGAAGCGCGCCCGGCCGAGTTCGGCGACCTGCTCGTGCTGCTGCGCCTGCGCGGCGCCGTTCCCACGCTGGATTGCCGCGCACTGTTCCTCACCGCCCGCCGCATCGACCAGCCGGACGATGCACTCGACAAGCACCACGCGCTACCGCAGGTCAATCTGTACGAGGGCTGGCCAGATTTCAACGTGTACGCCCGCTCGCCGATCAAGTCGCGCAATGCGGCCTTCCTGGGCAAGTTCGAACTGTCGACCGATCTGGAGCCGCTGCGCCGCATCGGCCCGGACCAGCGCCAATGGCGCTACCTGACGCCGTGCATGGGTCTGCAGCAGTACGCGCAGTGGCCCGGCGCCCGACCGCCATCGCCGCTGCAATGGCGCTGGCCCTCGGGCCCGCAAGCTGGCGGCGTGCGCCCGAGTTCAGGCTCGTTTACAGGCTTGCTGCGCCAGCTTGCCCGCCCCGAAGGCCCGGGCGAAGACTGCTCCGCCGGCACCGAGGTGCCGACCTGGGGCCGCCTCATCAACAAGCTGCTCGACCATAGCTGGGAAGTTGCGCCAAGCCATGCGCTCAAGAGCGGCAACATCAGCTCGCTGGCGTTCTGGACACGGCTGCGCGGTTTTCTGACGGCGGAATACCTGCTCGGCACGCATTCGCTGCAGAAAGGTTTTGGTACCTCGCTGCAATTCGAAATGGCCAACGGCCTGCAGGACATTGCCCGCGACGACTGGACGGCCACCACCGGCTTCGACCCCGAAGACCTCGACGTGCCGGGCGTACGCGGTACGCTGCAGCGCATTGCGGCGTCCAAACTAGCGGTATTCGGCATGAGCGCCGAAGACCCCGCACCACTGGCCGCACCGCGGCCGCAGCGCGGTGTCACCCCGCGCCCCGATGGTGAACGCGAAGGTCAGCGCGTGCTGCTGATTGACGTGATCCGCCCCAGCGCAGCCGCCCTGTAGTTCCACCAGAACAGCCCGCACCGCCAACAACGGCTCGCAAGGCGCGCCCGGCGGTGCTCGGCTATGCTGTGGCGTTGCGCTGCTTTCCTGGCGCCCTCCGCCACCGCCCATGTCTTCTGCTGCTTCTTCCTCCCCGGCTTCGTCGTCCTCGTCACCTTGGATGCCCATTCTTGCGCTGATGGGCTCGATGGCGTCCGTGTGTCTCGGCAATTCGTTTGCGAAAACGCTGTTTCCGGCGCTGGGCGCAGCGGGCACCGTGACGTACCGCGTCACGATCGGCGCGGTGATTCTGCTGGCGTTCTGGCGCCCGTGGCGTCTGCATCTGCGCCGCGCGGATGCAGGCCGCATCGCGCTGTACGGCGTCACGCTGGCGACCATGAACCTGCTGTTTTACCTGTCGCTGCAGCGGCTGCCGATCGGCATTGCCATCGCCATTGAGTTCACCGGGCCGCTGGTGCTGGCGGTGGTGCTGTCGCGCCGGGCGCTCGATTTTGTGTGGATCGGGCTGGCGGTGGTGGGCTTGCTGATGCTGACGGTGGCGGACAAGTCCGTCGGCCAGGTCGACCATCTGGGTGCAGCCTACGCGCTGGCGGCCGGCGTGTGCTGGGCACTGTATATCCTGACCGGCAAGAACCTCGGCGGCCTGCATGCGGGCCAGGCGACGTCGCTGGGGATGACGGTGGGCGCGCTGTTTGCGCTGCCGTTTGGCGTGGCGCAAGCGGGGTCGGCGCTGCTGTCGCCGTCGCTGATGCTCGCAGGGTTGGGCATTGGTGTGCTGTCGAGCGCCATTCCGTATTCACTCGAGATGGTGGCGCTCAAGCACCTGCCCGGCAAAACGTTTTCGGTGCTGCTGAGCCTGGAGCCAGCCATCGGCGCGCTGGCCGGGGCGATCGTGCTGCACGAGCAACTGACGGGGCGGCAGTGGGTGGCGATCCTGGCCATCATCGCCGCGTCGGCAGGCTGTGCGCTGACGGTGCGTGCGCCTCGCCCCGCTCGCGACTGATTAGCCGGCACACCGCGCCACCGCTTGCAGTACGGTCATGCGCGTCTGCGCGTAGACCATGCCCTTCCACTCCGGCACGTCACAGTAAAACGCATCGCGCAGTGCTTGGCGGATGCCGGCCGCCTGAGCCGCGCCGCGCTGCGCATGCCGGTGCAGCCAATGGTCAGCCCGCAGCGCCTGCAGCACCGTCATGGGCGCGAGCGTGCCGAACTCCAGTGTGATGCACGTCTTCTCAATGTCGGGCGGCAACGCATACGCAATCCCGATCAGGTCCCCCTTCACCACCGACGATACGGAGCCCGGCGCGGAAATCGGCCGAACGTCCGCACCCCAGGTCCGGATGGCGCGCTCAAGCTCGGCCGAATCGGGGCTGGCGAAGAGTTTCTCGCCGTGGCCATAGGCGCCCAGCCCGGTATGCACGTCGATCCACATCAGGCGCGACTTGCCGGCGGCGTGGCGCGACACGATCTCGCGCATCTGCAGGGTGCTCCAGCAGGGTTCGGTGCCACCGTAGAACATGCCATCGGGCACGCGGTACTGGCCCATGGTGGTGGCGTCTTGCAGCGCCTTTTCGCCGTGCGTGGCGATGTAGTGCTGCAGTGCGAGCTGGTTGGCGGGACTGGGCGGCCAGTCAGACGGCAATAGGAGCGGATCGACCTCGAGATACGCCGGGTTGGCCGACGCCGCCTCGGCAAAATCGACGCTGTTGCGGTTCAGGTCGACGTTGTCCTCATTCACGCGGCGCAGATGCGCAAAGCCGTGTGGGTTGACGGCGTGCACGAACAGCAGCGACACATTGGCTGCCGTCAACCGCGTGAAGAGTTCTTCGTCGTGCAGCAAGCCGACCTGACAGCCCGACCCGCAGAAGCCCTCCACTCCGTGCACGCCGGAAGTCACGATCAGCAGCGTCTGCGCGTGCCGGGGCTCAAACAGGGCGGTGTCAATGGAAAGCGACTCGGCGGCCGGGCCAACGGCGTGCGGATGAACATGGCGCTCGATGTGCAGCCTGCGTGCCTGCGCTGCCGCCAGGAACTTGCCACGCGCTTCTTCGTAGGTGTGTGCGAAGCACTGTTCGACCGCCATGTCTCGACCTCGATAGGGAGCAGGAAACCGTCACGCCCTCGGTTGCCAGAGGGGCCCGCCAGTGTATCTGAGCGATATGTCTGCAAACGCGAACAAAAAAAGGGGCCGAAGCCCCTTATCGATCCAAAGCGCGACCGCCCGAACTTAGCCCTTCACCGCGGCACGGTCCGCTTCTGCGCTGCGCAGATCTTCGGTCTTTTCGCGCAGCTTGCGTTGCTTGTCGGCGAGGTTGTGCTCCGCCTTGCGGATCTTCTTGGCCTTGCCCGTTTCGCGTGCCTCACGCAGCTTGTCTTCGGCCTCGCGGACGTCGGCTTGTGCCTTCTCGACGTCTTCCTGGGCGTCGCGCATCTTGCGCTCGGCGCGGTCAGCCAGGCCGGCGCTGGTGCAGTTGGCTTTGGTCTCGGCCAGCGCCTTTTGCAGGCCCGCGATGCGGTTGGTGTTGCCGTACTTCTGGGCTTCGCTGATCTGCGTTTCGATGGCGCGGATCTTGGTGCCGCAGTCCACGTTGCCGGCAAATGCCGATGGGGCACCCAGGAGGGCAAACGGAACGACGGCGGCAAGCATTGTCTTTTTCATCAGGAATGTCCTTGTTTTCAATGTTCGAGACGCATAACCATAGGGCGACCGCCAGTACCGAGCCATCGGGTTCAACACATTCTCAACAGTCGCAACAATAAAAAAGGCCCTGATGGGCCCGTTTTCAAGTTTTCGAGGAGCGAATACGCTCCAGGACAGCGCACTATCGGTCTGGTAGCTGGCGCGCCGTGGCGTGTCAGTCGCACATCACACCGTCGGTTTATCCCAGCCGGACTTCCGCCACCAGGCCGCCGCCTTCGCGGTTGCGCAACGTCAGCGCACCGCCTGCGGCCACCGCCAGTTGCTGTGCGATCGCCAGGCCCAGCCCAGTGCCGCCCGTCTCGCGGCTGCGCGAATGCTCCAGCCGTACGAACGGCTGCAACACCGCCTCGAGCTTGTCTTCTGGAATGCCGGGGCCGCGGTCGCGGACTTCGATCACCACGGTCTCGCCATCGCGGCGCACGCACAGTTCGGCGGCGCCGCCAAACTTGATGGCGTTGTCCGTCAGGTTGGTCAGGACGCGTCGCAGCGCGTGTGGGCGCGTCACGATGGTGCCGGTCGCGTTCTGTTCCAGCGTGACGGGCTTGCCGGTGTCCTGGTAGTCATACGCCAAGCTTTCGACAAACGCCCCCACGTCGATGCGCGAGGGCTTTTCACCGTCGCCGTGGGCTGTGCGCGCATAGGCCAGCCCCTCGCGCACCAGGGTCTCGATCTCGGCCAGGTCGCTCACCAGCTTGCGCTTCTCTTCGGAATCTTCGGCCATCTCGGCGCGCAGCTTCATGCGCGTGATCGGTGTTTGCAGATCATGCGAGATGGCCGCCAGGATCTGCACGCGCTCTTCCACAAAGCGGGCAATGCGGTCCCGCATGGCGTTGAATGCGCGCGCCGCGCGAGCCAGTTCGGTGGGGCCGGTTTCGTCCAGGGGCGGTGTCTGCGCGTTGGGGTTCAGCGCATCGGCGGCATCGGCCAGCGCCACGAGCGGGCGGATCGACAGCCGCACCGCAAACCAGCAGCACACGATCAGCAACAGCAGCTGCACCACCAGCACGTAGGGCAGCCATTGCGCGATGGGCGTCATGCGCGGATGCACGTCGATCGTGAGCGTGCTGCCGTCGCTCAGCGTGAGATGGGCCTGCAGTTGCTTGCCATCGCCGGGAATCGACTCGACCGTCACCGGAAAGCGGCCGCCGCTGGCCTGGCTGATGCGCGCAGCGATGTCCTTTCCGCGCTGAGTCATCTCGGGCACGCCGGGTGAGCCCGGGCCCAGGATGTACTGATAGTTGCCGCGGTTCAGGCGGGGCAGCCACTGCGGGCGCTCATCCGCGGGCAGACGGTCGAGGATGGCGATGGCGGTAGACACATCGGTCTCCAGAGTGCCGAGCATCACTTCCCGCGCACTCATGTAGCGCTCGGAAAACAGCACCGCAAAGGACAGCGCGTACGCCACCACCAGCCCCGCCAGGAGGATCACGAACAAGCGCGAGCCCAGCGTGCGCGGCCAAACCCAGGCACGCGCGCTCGTGGGCGTGCTGGCGGATGTGCTCATTGGCGCGCCTCCTTGATCTCCACGGGCTTCGAGAAGACATAGCCTTCGCTGCGCACGGTCTTGATGTAGGCCGGGTCGCGCGCATCGTCATTCAAGCGCTGGCGCAGACGGCTCACCAGCAGGTCGACCGAGCGCTCGAACATCTCGGCCTCGCGCCCTTGCGTGAGGTTGAGCAGCTGATCTCGGTTGAACACGCGCATCGGGTGGTCGACAAACACGCGGAGCAGCCGATACTCCGCGCCGCTCAGGGCAACGATCGTGCCCTCGGCATCGACCAGGTGGCGTGCGGTGGTATCGAGTTGCCAGTCACCAAAGGCCAGCATCTGACCCGCTTCGGAGATCTGCAGATTCGGCGGCAGCATGCGCGTGCGGCGCAGCACGGCTTTGATGCGGGCGAGCAGCTCGCGCGCCGCAAAGGGCTTGGCCAGGTAGTCATCGGCGCCCATTTCCAGGCCGATGATGCGGTCGGTCTCGTCGTCGCGCGCGGTGAGCATCAGCACCGGCGTTGCCTTGTGCTTGCCGGCGCGCAGCTCGCGGCACAGCACCAGGCCATCATCGCCGGGCAGCATCAGGTCGAGCACGATCAGGTCGACGGTGTTGGCCTCCAGGAACGCGCGCATGTGCCGCCCATCGGGCGATGCCGTCACACGCAGGCCGTTCTTGGTGAGGTAGCTCGAAACCAGCTCGCGGATCTCGCGGTCGTCATCGACGATCAGGATGTGGTCGACGTGGGCGTCCATGGGGTGTCCTCAGCGCGATGGGAGGTTGAAAGTCAGCGCCATTTTGCACCGTTGCGTGTGACGCCGGGCGCCCACCTTGTATCGGAATGCGTCTGGCGAGCGCGTTTGTACAGTCCGATACAAATCGCCGCCATGGCGATACATGCCAGCTACGCGCGCGGCGTTTGATGGACGTCATCCCAATCCCTTGCGGAGGACTGTCCACCATGAGCCTGCTGATACTTGCCTACCTGGGCGGCGCGCTGACCATCCTGAGCCCGTGCATCCTGCCCGTGCTGCCCTTTGTGCTGAGCCGTACGGGGCAGCCTTTTCTGCGCGGCAGATTGCCGATGCTTGTCGGCATGGCGCTGACCTTTGCCGCGTTTGCCACGCTGCTCTCGGCCGGTGGCGCGTGGGCCGTGCGCGCCAATGAGGTGGGCCGGCATGCGGCGCTCGCGCTGCTGGCGGTGTTCGGGTTGTCGCTGCTGTGGCCCAGGCTGGCCGATCTGCTTGCGCGGCCGGCGGTGGCGCTGGGCAACCGACTGGCGGGGCGCGCCTCCGCCGGGGATGCATCGACAGAACCCTCGGTGGCGGGCTCCCTGCTGCTGGGCGTGGCCACGGGCATGTTGTGGGCGCCATGCGCGGGCCCGATCCTCGGCCTGGTGTTGACGGGCGTGGCGCTCAAGGGCGCAAGCATTCCCAGCGCGCTGACGCTGGCGGCCTATGCGGCGGGTGCGGCCACGTCACTGGGGGCCGCGCTGGGACTGGGCGGTCGGGTGTTCATGGCCATGAAGCGCTCCATGGGCCTGGGCGAATGGGCACGTCGCGTCATGGGTGCCAGCGTGCTGGGCGGCGTTGCCCTGATCGGTCTCGGGGCAGATACCGGCCTCCTGGTGCGACTGTCCTCCGGCAGCACCACGCAGTTCGAGCAGGCGCTGGTCAATGGGCTCGGCGTTCGCCGGCCTGCGCCGGACACCCAAACGCAGTCATCGGCGCCCCAAGCCGCTACCCGCAGCTTCGGCGTGGTATCGACGGCCAGCGCGGCCCCGTCCACGTCAGCCCCGCCGACCAGCGGCCTGCCCGTGGAGGGCCAACTGCCCCCGCTGGACGGCGCGGTGGAATGGATCAACTCCGCGCCACTCACCGCCGGCCAACTGCGCGGCAAGGTCACGCTGGTCTATTTCTGGACGTACTCGTGCATCAACTGCATCCGCACGCTGCCCTACCTGCGCGCATGGGCTGACAAGTACAAGGACCAGGGCCTGACGGTAATAGGCGTGCACACACCCGAATTTGCCTTCGAGAAGGTGCCGGAGAATGTGCGTCGCGCCATCAGTCGCTTCCGCATCGGCTTTCCGGTGGCGGTGGACAGCAACCATCGCATCTGGAACGCCTTCCAGAACAGCTACTGGCCCGCGGCGTCCTTTGTGGATGCGCACGGCAACATCCGGCACCACCAGTTTGGCGAGGGCGATTACGCCACGTCTGAGCGCGTCATCCAGGCTCTGCTGGCGGAGGCAGGCAACACCCAGGTGGCGCGCGGCGTGGTGGTGCCCGATGCCCCGGGCGCCCAGGCCGCCCCGGACCTGGATCACATCCGCTCGCCTGAAACGTACGTCGGCTACGCCCAAGCCACCCACTTCGCCTCACCCGGCGGTGTGCAGCTCGGAACATCGCACCGGTACAGCGTCGGCCAGCTCGGCTTGAACACGTGGGGCTTGTCCGGCCAATGGACGATCCACGCCGAGCACGCCATGCTCGACCGTGCCGACGGCAGCATCGTCTACCGCTTCCACGCACGTGACTTGCACCTGGTGCTCGGCCCCGCCGCCGATGGCCGCGCCGTGCGCTTCGTCGTCACGGTCGACGGCAAGGCCCCCGGCCAGCATCACGGCGCCGATACGGATGCCCAGGGCAACGGCGCCATTACAGAAACACGCCTCTATCAACTCGTCCGGCAGGCCGGCGCGGTGGGCGAGCACACGTTCGAGATCCGCTTTCTGGACCCTGGTGCCCATGCCTACGCCTTCACGTTTGGCTGATCTGCACCCCCGGGGTGGCCTTTTTGTACGCGTTTGTATCCGTGGGCCACGCAGATACATGCCCAGACATAAAGGCCCCTCCCCGCTACGTCCGGGATACGTCCGCCTTCTTTAATCCATCTCGTGGCCCGGGCATTCGGGACGCAATTCCCTCCCTCAATCGATCAACAAGGACCTCACCATGACCCGCATCGAAAACGTGCTGTACACCGCCAAGGTCAACGTCACCGGTGGCCGCGATGGCCAGGCGCACAGCGACGACGACCGCCTGAACCTGAAGCTGTCGCCTCCGGGCAGCAGCGGCCGCGGCACCAACCCCGAGCAACTATTTGCCGCGGGCTGGTCGGCCTGCTTCATCGGCGCCATGGGTCGTGCGGCCAGCCAGATGAACATCAAGCTGCCGGCAGATCTGTCGCTGAACACCGAAGTCGACCTCGGCACCACCGACGGCGCGTTCTTCCTGCAAGCGCGCCTGAACGTGAGCCTGCCCGGCCTGGACCGCGAAGTCGCGCAAGCCGTGGTGGAAGCCGCCCACCAGATCTGCCCGTACTCCAAGGCCACGCGCGGCAACATCCACGTCGAGCTGAACCTGGCCTGACGCACCGCACGGCCAGCCCGCAACGGTTGGCTGGCCGCCGTTTCCAACCTCTCATGGATTGCACATCATGCGCACGACCTTTCGCGCCGCCCTTGCGGCACTCGCCATCGGCGCCGTCTACGTTGTCGGGACTGGCGCGCCGGCCTTCAGCCAGACCGCCGCCACCGGCGCGACCGCACCCGAGTTTGCCGGCATCAACCAGTGGCTGAACTCGCCACCACTGACCATGAAAGACCTGCGCGGCAAGGTCGTGCTGGTGGATTTCTGGACGTACTCCTGCATCAACTGCCTCAACACGCTGCCGCACGTGAAGCAGTGGTACGACAAGTACAAGGACCAGGGCTTGGTGGTCGTGGGTGTGCACACGCCGGAATACGCGTTCGAAAAGTCGACCGCCAACGTACAAGCCGCGCTCAAGCGCCTGGATGTGCGCTACCCGGTCGCCCAGGACAACAGCTATGTCACGTGGTCAGCCTTTCACAACCAGTTCTGGCCCGCGCTGTATTTGATCGACGCGGATGGCCGCATCGTCTACCAGCACTTTGGCGAAGGCCGCTATGCCGAGACGGAAGCCGCCATTCAGAAACTGCTGGCAGCACGCAAGCCGCAGCAGCCGGCATGATGGATGGCCCTTACGACCGCCAGCGGGCGGGCCGTTTTTCCAGGAAGGCGTCGATGCCCTCCCCGGCGTCTTCCTCCATCATGTTGCGGGCCATCACATCGCCCGCGTAGGCGTAGGCCTCACTGAGCGGCATCTGCCGCTGGCGGTAAAACATCGCCTTGCCATAGCGGATGGCGGCCGGACTTTTTGAGACGATCTCCGCCACCTTGCGCGCCACCACGTCATCCAGTTCGGCACCGGGCACGGCCTCGTTAACGAGGCCCCAGTCGGCGGCCGTGGCTGCGTCGATAAAACGCCCCGTCACCAGCATGTCGAACGCGCGCTTGCAACTCACGTTGCGCGACAGCGCCACGGCGGGCGTCGAGCAGAACAGACCGACGTTGATACCCGATACCGCGAACCGCGCAGCATCGGAAGCAATGGCCAGATCGCAACTGCCCACCAGCTGACACCCGGCCGCCGTGGCCACGCCGTGCACGCGCGCAATCACCGGTACCGGCAGCGCCTGAATCGCCTGCATGACCGTGCTACACCGCGCAAACAACGCCTGGTAATACGCCAGCTCGGGCGTGCCACGCATCTCGCGCAGGTCATGCCCAGCGCAGAAGGCCTTGCCCTCTGCCCCGAGCACCACACAGCGCACGCCGGCATCGTCGGCAATATCGCTCAGTGCACGATGCAGCGCATCCAGCATCGCTTCAGACAACGCATTGAATTGCAGCGGCCGATTCAGCCGCAGTGTGACGACACCGTCGCGATCATCGCGCAGCACAGGCGTATTGATGGTGGTGTCGGCGTGGGTGGGGTTGGACTCCATGGGCACGCTCCTTTTATCGTCCAGCAGCTCGGGATGCGCACCAGTCTATGGCGGCCAATCGCTGCACGCCATCCTGTCGAGGGCGGCCGAGAAGCCCAGAGCGCCAACATTGGCAACGTGGCGCCTTCTTTGACGGTGGACTGAGGATGGAGGCCTTGCGAGAAAAAGGCGCTCGCGAGCGCCTTTTCGTTCGATGATCGGAGGTCCGCGGGCGGTCACCGCGGATGGTCCTGCGAGCCATGGGCAAAAGCCCAGACCGGCGCACAGGCATCTGCAGATGCCTTAGTTGCGCGCCTCGACCGCCCGCACCGCATCGAGGATCACCTTCGCCACATCCTGCGGGCGCGACTGCTGGGGCACATGACTGGTCGGCAGACTTGTCACGTTGGCGCCGATCTTTTTCGCCATGGCGCGTTCCAGGTCCGGCTGAATCATCCGGTCATGCTCACTGACGATGAACCACGAAGGCTTGCTTTGCCACGCGGCCACCGTGGTCCGCTCACCAAACGCCGATGCCTTGATGGGCCCCTGCGTGGCGGCCATCACACGCGCCTGGGTGGCTGGCACGTCCTGCGCAAAGTCGCTTGCCAGCGCGGCGGCGGGCAGCGACAGATAGCCGTTGGCATCGGCCACCAGCTTGCCGATGCCGGGAGCCGGCGCATAGCCTTTGCCCACCTCTTCCGTCGACTGCCCGGCATCGGGGGCAAACGCAGCCACGTAGACCAGCCCTGCGACCTTGCTGTCCGCGCCCGCCTCCGTGATGACGGTACCGCCCCACGAGTGCCCGACGAGCACCACCTTGCCAGCCTGATTGCCGATGGCGCGGCGTGTGGCGGCCACATCGTCGGCCAGCGAATTCAGCCCGTTCTGCACGGCCTGCACCTGCACCCCCTTGGCCTGCAGCAGCGGAATGACCTTGGCCCAGTCGGACCCATCGGCAAAGGCGCCGTGCACGATCACCACGGAAGGTGGCTCGGCGGCTGGGGTGGCGGAAAAAGCGGGCGCACTGGCGGCCGCGCCAAGTGCAAGCACTGCGGCAGAGATGGATTTGCGGTTCAGCATGTCGGGTCCTTGTGGGTCAGACGGGTCTGGGTTGAGCAGCGCGGGTTCAGGCGTGAGCCCCGTCGTAGTACGGGTCGGCACTGCGGGCGCCATCGGCGTAGAGGTCGGCAGTGCGAGCACCGTCGGTGTAGATGTCTGCCGAGCGGGCACCTTCCGTATAGGCATCGACGGCGCTTTGCACGGCGCGGGCGCCTTCGGTGTACGGGTCACGCGCGCCGACGGACGAAGCGGCTTGCGCGCCGGCAGCGGCGACAGCCAGAGCAACAACAGCAAGGGTCTTGGCGAGATTGCGGGTCATGATCGTCTTCCTTTTGAACAGTGGGTTGGATGGCGCGGCAGGCCGGTACTGGGTGGTGACCCGGTGTCGCTGCCACGGAATGCATTGAAGACGCCTGACGTATCGCGCACGTAGCGGCGATCGGCCCGTTTTGTCTGGGCATGTACCGGAGCGGCCAGCGGATACATGCGCATACAAAACGGCGGCATTGCTACAGAGCAATACAAATCGGCCAGTTCATGAAACCGTCGGGATACATCGCGGGCGCTCAATGCTGGAAACGAGGTGAGCAACACCGTTCCTCGTCATCCATCCTTGACTACAGGAGTGCTCGTGCAATCGACCCGAATGGCCGCAGCCTTGCTCGCAATCGCGGGGGCCCTGGTTGTACACAACGCTGTTGCGCAAACCGGCGGCGTCTCTCGCACCGACCTCGTCCATCGCGGCCTGAGCGTGAACGGCTACGAAACCCTGCAAGTGCGCGTGGATTTTGATGCGCAGGCGTTCGCCCCCGCGCACGTGCACCCCGGTGAGGAAATCGCCCACGTGCTGAACGGCACGATCGAGTACCGGCTCGACGGGCAGCCCCCGGTGACGCTGCAAGCGGGGCAGTCGCTGTTCATTCCGGCGGGCGTGGCGCATTCGGCCAGAAACGTCGGTCATGGCAAGGCCTCGGAACTGGCCACGTATGTCGTCCGGACCGGCGAGCCGCTGGTCACGCTGGTGCACTAACCGCTTCCCCCACCCCTAAAAGAGAGAGAGAGAACCGTCATGTCGAACCCCGTCAACCTCCGCCGTCGCCGTCTTCTGGGAACCACCATCGCCAGCATTGGCGTGCTGGATCTCGGGCTGGCCGAACTCGTCCACGCCCAGCCGGCGCCAGCGAATGCAAGCCCGTCACTCACGGGCCAAGCCAATCCGTTCGGCACGCTGCAGCAGATCGATGCCGGCGTGCTCAACATCGGCTATGCCGACCTCGGTCCGAAAAACGGCCCCGTGATGATCCTGCTGCATGGCTGGCCGTATGACATCTACAGCTACGCGGAGGTGGGCCCCGCCCTGGCAGCTGCGGGCTATCGCGTGCTCATCCCGTATCTGCGTGGCTATGGCACGACGCGCATCCGCTCGGTCGATACGCCGCGCAACGGGCAGCAAGCGGCACTGGCCGCCGACATCATCGCGTTCATGGATGCGCTCAAGATCCGGCAGGCCACCTTCGGGGGCTACGACTGGGGTGCGCGCACGGCCGACATCATCGCGGCGCTGTGGCCCGAGCGCTGCAAGGCGCTGGTCTCCGTCAGCGGCTACCTGATCGGCAGCCAGGAGGCGAACCGCAAACCCCTGCCGCCTGCAGCGGAGTTTGCCTGGTGGTACCAGTTCTACTTCACGACAGAGCGCGGCGCCCAAGGCTACGCCGTCAACTGCAAGGAATTCAATCGCCTGATCTGGAAGCTCGCCTCGCCCACGTGGAAGTTTGACGACGCCACCTACGATCGCAGCGCCACGGCGTTCGACAACCCCGACCACGTGGCCATCGTGATCCACAACTACCGCTGGCGGCTGGGCCTGGTCCAGGGTGAATCGCAATTCGACGCACTGGAGCAGCGCCTGGCGACCGGCCCCGCGATCACCGTACCCACCATCACCATGGAGGGCGACGCCAACGGTGCGCCGCACCCGGAACCGTCGGCGTATGCGAAGAAGTTCACGGGCAAGTACCAGCACCGGAACATCGGCGGTGGCATCGGCCACAACCTGCCGCAAGAAGCACCGAAGGCGTTTGTGCAAGCCATGCTGGATGTTGGGCGCCTCTGAGCCGCGCACCTCGACCCGAACAGGCGCCCAAATGCAAACAGGCGACGCATGATGCGTCGCCTGTCTACGTTGATGCCGGGTGGGACTGATCGCTCAGATCACTCCCAGGACAGCGCACCGCCGGTCTGGTACTCGATCACGCGCGTCTCGAAGAAGTTGCGCTCCTTCTTCAGGTCGATCATTTCGCTCATCCACGGGAACGGGTTTTCTTCGTTCGGGAACAGCGGGTCGAGGCCGATCTGCTGGCAACGACGGTTGCAGATGAAGCGCAAGTAGCCCTTGAACATCGGTGCGTTCAGGCCCAGCACGCCGCGCGGCATGGTGTCTTCTGCGTAGCGGTATTCCAGGTCGACGGCCTTCTTGAACAGCTCCGTGATCTCGGCCTTGAACTCGGCCGTCCACAGGTGCGGGTTCTCCAGCTTGATCTGGTTGATCAGGTCGATACCGAAATTGCAGTGCAGCGACTCGTCGCGCAGGATGTACTGGTACTGCTCGGCAGCACCCGTCATCTTGTTCTGACGGCCCATCGCCAGGATCTGCGTGAAGCCGACATAGAAGAACAGGCCTTCCATGATGCAGGCGAAGACGATCAGGCTCTTGAGCAGCTTCTGGTCGTTCTCCGGCGTGCCGGTCTTGAAGGACGGGTCGGTCAGCGTGTCGATGAACGGGATCAGGAACTCGTCCTTGTCGCGGATCGACTGCACTTCGTGGTACGCGTTGAAGATCTCGGCCTCGTTCAGGCCCAGCGATTCCACGATGTACTGATACGCGTGCGTGTGAATCGCCTCTTCAAACGCCTGGCGCAGCAGGTACTGGCGGCATTCCGGCGCGGTGATCTGGCGGTACGTGCCCAGCACGATGTTGTTGGCGGCCAGCGAGTCAGCCGTCACGAAGAAGCCCAGGTTGCGCTTGATGATGCGGCGCTCGTCTTCGGTCAGACCGTTCGGGTCTTTCCACAGGGCGATGTCGCGCGACATGTTGATTTCTTGCGGCATCCAGTGGTTCGCGCAGCCGGCGAGGTACTTTTCCCACGCCCACTTGTACTTGAACGGCACCAGCTGGTTGACGTCGGTGGCGCCGTTGATGACGCGCTTGTCGGCGGCGTTCACCCGGCGGTTGCTCTGTGCGGCGGCAGCGTTCGGGTTGTTGCCGAGGATGCCAGTGCCGGCATCGGCAGCAGCGGCAGTGGCCGCCGGGGGCAGCACGCCACCTTGGTCAGCGGTGGCCGGTTGCAGTTGCGGCTGCGGTTGATACACCGGCTGCGGTGCAGCGGCGGGTTGTGCGGCAGGCTTGACGTCGTCGTCCCAGCTCAGCATGTGTTCTTCTCCTAATTCTTTGCTCGGCGCTCCCGCTCCTTCTGAGCGCGAGGCTAGTGTCGTGCAGATCACGGCGCTCCCGCTTTGCGCGGGAGCAACCTCAGACACTGTTTAGACTTATTGGCAGGCTTCGCATTCCTCGAAGCCGGGGTCGCCGGGGCGCATCGTGCACACGGCGCCTTCGGCTTCCGGCATGGCCTGCGCGGTGGCAGCAGCGGCATCCAGCGCGCTGGGCGTGCCAGCTTGCGAAGCACCGGCAGCCGACACACCGCCCACATCACCACCCGAGGACACCGCATTCAGCGTGCCGCGCGACACGGTCGACTTCTCGACGTGCGTGGCGCCGATCGTGCGCAGGTAGTACGTGGTCTTCAGGCCACGCAGCCATGCCAGCTTGTAGGTGTCGTCCAGCTTCTTGCCCGACGCGCCGGCCATGTAGATGTTCAGCGACTGCGCCTGGTCGATCCACTTCTGGCGACGCGAGGCGGCTTCCACCAGCCATTGCGGTTCCACTTCGAAGGCCGTGGCGTACAGGTCGCGCAGGTCTTGCGGGATGCGGTCGATGCGGGCCAGCGAGCCGTCGAAGTACTTCAGGTCGGCGACCATCACTTCGTCCCACAGGCCGCGTGCCTTCAGGTCGCGCACCAGGTAGTCGTTGACCACCGTGAACTCGCCCGACAGGTTCGACTTGACGTACAGGTTCTGGTACGTCGGCTCAATGCAAGCCGACACGCCGATGATGTTCGAGATGGTGGCCGTCGGGGCGATCGCCACGCAGTTCGAGTTGCGCATGCCGTGTTGCTTGATGCGGGCACGCAGGCTGTCCCAGTCCATCGTCGACGACATGTCGGCTTCGAGGTAGCCGCCGCGCTCTTCGGCCAGCAGCTTGAGCGAGTCTTGCGGCAGGATGCCGCGATCCCACAGCGAGCCCTCGTAGGTGCTGTAGCGGCCACGCTCTTCGGCCAGCTCGGTCGACGCCCAGTAGGCGTAGTAGCACACGGCTTCCATCGAGGTGTCGGCAAACTGCACGGCGGCCTCGCTGGCGTACGGCACCCGCAGCACGTGCAGCGCATCCTGGAAGCCCATGATGCCCAGGCCCACCGGACGGTGGCGCAGGTTCGAATCACGTGCCTTCTTGACGGCGTAGTAGTTGATGTCGATCACGTTGTCGAGCATGCGCATGGCGGTGCGCACGGTCTTCTTGAGCTTCTCGCGATCGAGCACCACGCTGCCGTCGGCCTGCTTGACCAGGTGAGCGACCAAGTTGACCGAACCCAGGTTGCACACGGCGATTTCGCTGTCGTTGGTGTTCAGCGTGATTTCCGTGCACAGGTTCGAGCTGTGCACCACGCCCACGTGCTGCTGCGGGCTGCGGATGTTGCACGGATCCTTGAACGTGATCCACGGGTGACCGGTTTCGAACAGCATGCCCAGCATCTTGCGCCACAGTTGCAGCGCCGGCATCTTCTTGAAGAGCTTGATCTCGCCGCGCGCGACCTTCTCTTCGTAGCCCAGGTAAGCCTGTTCGAATGCCTTGCCGACCTTGTCGTGCAGGTCCGGGCAGGTGGACGGCGAGAACAGCGTCCACTCGCCACCTTCCATCACGCGCTTCATGAACAGGTCCGGAATCCAGTTGGCCGTGTTCATGTCGTGCGTGCGGCGGCGGTCGTCGCCGGTGTTCTTGCGCAGCTCCAGGAATTCTTCGATATCCAGGTGCCACGTTTCCAGGTACGCGCACACCGCGCCCTTGCGCTTGCCGCCCTGGTTCACGGCCACAGCCGTGTCGTTGACCACCTTCAGGAACGGCACCACGCCTTGCGACTTGCCGTTCGTGCCCTTGATGTGCGAGCCCAGGGCACGCACGTTGGTCCAGTCGTTACCCAGGCCGCCGGCAAACTTGGAGAGCAGCGCGTTTTCCTTCAGCGCTTCGTAGATGCCGTCCAGGTCATCCGACACGGTGGTCAGGTAGCACGACGACAGCTGCGAGCGGCGCGTGCCCGAGTTGAACAGCGTCGGCGTGGACGACATGAAGTCGAACGACGACAGCAGGTTGTAGAACTCGATGGCGCGGGCTTCGCGGTCGGCTTCGTTCAGCGCCAGGCCCATGGCCACGCGCATGAAGAACGCCTGCGGCATCTCGATGCGCACTTCGTCCACGTGCAGGAAGTAGCGGTCGTACAGCGTCTGCAGGCCGAGGTAGTTGAACTGGAAG
>CBJMVH010000074.1:0-22013 GCA_966433195.1 uncultured Ralstonia sp. | reverse complement strand
GAAGCAGGAAAACCAGATCAAGGCGATCCGCTCGTACATCGCGCAGAAGGTCGACGTGATTGCCTTCTCGCCGGTGGTCGAATCGGGCTGGGACACCGTGCTGCAAGAGGCCAAGGCCGCCAAGATTCCGGTCATCCTGACGGACCGCGGTGTCGATAGCAAAGATCCGTCGCTCTACACCACTTTCATCGGGTCGGACTTCGTGGAGGAAGGCCGCAAGGCGGGCCGCTGGCTCCTCGAAAACGTCAAGCCCAAGGGCGGTGATGTGAACATCGTAGAGCTGCAAGGTACCGTCGGCTCCGCGCCCGCCATCGATCGCAAGCGCGGCTTTGAAGAGATCATCAAGGCGGACCCGCACTACAAGATCATTCGCTCGCAAACCGGCGACTTCACCCGCGCCAAGGGCAAGGAGGTGATGGAAGCTTTCCTCAAGGCTGAGGGCAAGAAGATCAATGTGCTGTTCGCGCACAACGATGACATGGCGATCGGTGCCATCCAGGCCATTGAAGAAGCGGGCCTGAAGCCGGGCAAAGACATCACCATCATCTCCATCGACGGTGTGAAGGGCGCGTTTGAAGCCATGATGGCCGGCAAGCTGAACGTGACGGTGGAATGCAGCCCGCTGCTCGGCCCGCAACTGATGGAAACCGCGCGCGCGGTGCTGGCCGGCAAGCCTGTGCCCAAGCGCATCGTCACCAAGGAAGGCATCTTCCCGATGGATGTGGCCGCCAAGGAGTTTCCGAACCGCAAGTACTGATCCAGTACTGCGTGCGTTCGCAAGCCCTTAGTTGAACAGGAGCAAGCCGGCACGGCGCGTATAGCCGCCGTGCCGGCTGCACCACGTTAACAGGTGACACCCATGTCGGATCACGTTGATCTACCCGCCGCGCACGATGCACGCGGCGCGCTGCTGCACATGCGCGGCATCTCCAAAAACTTCCCCGGCGTGCAGGCCCTGGCCGGGGTGGATTTCCGCTTGTTTCCCGGTGAGGTCCATGCCCTGATGGGGCAGAACGGCGCCGGCAAATCGACGCTTATCAAGGTGCTGACCGGGGTCGAGGCGCCAGATGCGGGTGAAATCCTGCTCGGTGGCCAACCCATCGCCCCAGGCTCGCCGCTGGAGGCGCAAAAGCTCGGCATCAGCACCGTCTACCAAGAGGTGAATCTCTGCCCGAACCTGACGGTGGCAGAGAACATCCATATCGGCCGATTCCCCATGCGCATGGGCAGCATCGACTGGCGCGCGACCAATCGCACCGCTCAGGCACTGCTGGCTGATCTGAACATCCACATCGACGTCACGCTGCCGCTGTCGCTGTATCCGGTGGCCATTCAGCAGATGGTGGCGATTGCGCGGGCGCTGTCCACCGAAGCCCGCATTCTCATCCTCGACGAACCGACCTCCAGCCTGGACGACGACGAAGTCGCGCGCCTGTTTACCGCCATCCGCACGCTCAAGGCACGCGGCATGGCCGTGCTGTTCGTCACGCATTTTCTGGAGCAGACCTACGCCATTTCCGACCGCATCACCGTGCTGCGCAACGGCCGGCTGGAAGGCGAATACGCCGCGCGTGATCTGCCGCAACTGCAACTGATCAACAAGATGGTCGGGCGGGACATTGATGCCAGCCGCTTTGAGCGCACCGACGTGCCGCCGGTGGATGACATCGCGCCCGCTTTTCTGAGCGCGCGCGGCATGGGCCGCCGTGGCGTGGTGCAGCCGCTCGATCTGGACGTGCGCCCGGGCCAGGTGCTGGGTCTGGGCGGGCTGCTTGGCTCCGGCCGCACCGAGACCGCGCGCCTGTTGTTCGGCGTGGACCGCAATGACGCCGGCTCGATCAACGTGCAGGGCCAGTCGCACCAGTTCAGCTCACCGCGAGATGCGATCCGCGCGGGCATCGGCTTCTGCCCCGAAGACCGCAAGACGGAGGGCATCATTGCCGAGCTGTCGATTCGCGAGAACATCATCCTCGCCCTGCAGGCCAAGCGTGGCCTGTTCCGCTACCTGCCCAAAAAGCGCCAGCGCGAGATTGCAGACCAGTACATCGCGCAACTCGGCATCAAGACACCCGATGCGGAGAAGCCGATCGGCCAGCTGTCGGGCGGCAATCAGCAGAAGGCCGTGCTCGCACGCTGGCTGGCGACCGACCCGGCCATGCTCATCCTCGATGAGCCCACGCGCGGTATCGACATTGCGGCCAAGCTCGACATCATGGACCTGGTGACCGCGCAGTGCCGCAAGGGCATGGCGATCCTGTTTATCTCCAGCGAGCTGCCCGAAGTGCTGCGTGTCAGCCACCGGCTGGCGATCCTGCGTGATCGCAAGAAGGTCGGCGAGCTGGCTGGCGAAGACGTGACCGAAGACAACCTGTACGACGTGATTGCTGGCGGCGAGTTGCCGGTTAAACAACCCGACAGCCAGTCCACCATTGGAGGTGCCGCATGACGCAACCTTCCCGCATGCGCACGCTCACCGGCCACCGGCTGTTCTGGCCTTGTGTGACGCTGATCGTGCTGTGCCTGCTCAATACGTGGTTCAACCCGCACTTCTTTCACCTTGAGATTCGCGGCGGGCACCTGTACGGCAGCGTGATCGACATCCTCAACCGTGCCGCACCGTTGATGCTCGTGTCACTGGGCATGACGCTGGTCATTGCGGTGGGCGGCATCGACATTTCCGTCGGCGCGGTGGTCGCCATTTCCGGTGCGATTGCGGCATCGCTCATCGGGGGCACGCTGGTCGTGCAGAACGGTTTGCCCGTGTATGTGACGAAGGTACCGCTGGTGCTCGCGTTGCTGGCTGCCGTGGGGGCGGCGCTTGTGTGCGGCCTGTGGAACGGCATGCTGGTCGCGGGCGCAGGTATGCAGCCCATCATCGCCACGTTGATCCTGATGGTGGCGGGGCGCGGTGTGGCGCAACTCATTACGGGCGGGCAGATCATCACCGTCTACTACGAGCCGTTCTTCTTTGTCGGTAACGGCTATCTGTTTGGGCTGCCGTTTGGCCTGTACATCGCCGCTGCGGTGTTGGGGCTGCTCTTGCTGTTGATGCATCGCACGGCCTTGGGACTCTTCATCGAGGCGGTGGGCATCAACCCCGTGGCTGCGCGGCTGGCGGGGCTGAACACCAAGGCGCTGTTGTTCGGCATCTATGGCTTTTGCGGTGCCATGGCCGGCATTGCCGGGCTCATCATCTGTTCCAACGTCAAGAGCGCGGATGGCAACAACGCGGGCCTGCTGCTGGAGTTGGATGCCATCCTGGCTGTCACGCTGGGCGGCACGTCGCTCGCCGGCGGCAAGTTCAGCCTGTGGGGCAGCGTTATTGGCGCGCTCATCATCCAGACACTGACCTATGCGATCTACTCGATGGGCGTGCCGCCAGAAATCAACCTCGTGGTGAAAGCCGTGGTGGTGTTTGTCGTGTGTCTGGCGCAGTCGGAGGCGCTCCGGGGCATGCTCGGCGCCAAGCTCTTTCAACGCCAAGGTCGTGCAGGGGCGCAGTCATGAGAATCAATCCACGGCGCTTGCCGTTCTACGTCACGTTGTTTCTGTTCGTGCTGTTGTTCGGCTTCGGGTCCGTCACGTACACGGGCTTCTTCAGTGTGCAGGTGTTCCTGAACCTGTTGATCGACAACGCGTTCCTGATCGTCGTCGCCATCGGCATGACGTTCGTCATTCTGTCGGGCGGCATCGACTTGTCGGTGGGCGCGGTGGTGGCGCTCACCACCATGATCTCTGCCGCGCTGGTTGAGCACCATGGGTGGTCGATCGGCGCGGTGGTGCCGCTGGTGCTGGCCATCGGCGCGCTGTTCGGCTTGATGATGGGGGTGCTGATCCAGGTGTTCCGCATTCAGCCGTTCATCGTCACGCTGGGCGGCATGTTCCTGGCGCGGGGGCTGTGCTACCTCATCAGCATTGATTCGATCAGCATTACCGACCCCGCCTATACCGCGCTCTCGCAGCACAAGATTTTTGTAGGCGGCGGCAATTACGTGTCGCCCAGCGTGGTGGTTGCGCTGGTGGTGTTTGCGGCGGCCGCCTGGCTGGCGCATTGCAGCCGCTTTGGCCGCACGGTGTATGCGCTGGGCGGCAACGAGCGCTCGGCCTTGCTGATGGGGCTTCCCGTGGCGCGCACGCGCATCCTTGTCTATGTGCTCAGCGGGTCGTGCTCAGCGCTGGGCGGAGTGCTGGTGACGTTGTACATGCTTTCCGGCTACGGCCTGCATGCGCAGGGCATGGAGCTGGATGCCATTGCCGCCACCGTGGTCGGCGGCACGCTGCTCACCGGCGGGGTGGGGCTGATCAGCGGCAGTGTGGTGGGCGTGTTGCTGCTGGGCGTCATCCAATCGTTGATCACCTTTGATGGCACGCTGAGTTCGTGGTGGGCGCGCATTGCCATTGGTGTGCTGCTGTGCGTGTTCTGCCTCATGCAGCGCGTGCTGGGGCGCAGCCAGCGGGCGGTGTCGGTGCCGCCATCGGGGGGCAATCGGCCGGCACGGCAGGCGGCCAAGCCCACCAACGATACGGCTGCGCCGGCGGCCATCGTGGGGTCCCATCATGCAACGCTCTCGCCGAACTGAAGCCTCGCGTTAACGCCGTACTCCTGCGTCAGCCGCAGCATGCGGATGTACCAGTTTGGCTCGGCAGTCGACTGCAAAGCACTGCGCGCAAGCGCCATGTGATCGGCAGTCGTCTGCCCGCGCCTTTGTTTCTCAATAAAACGCAAAACCCCTTCAGGTGCTTGGTCTCGGGCCGATATGCAGCCTATGCAAGGCTGATTTAACACCGAGCAACGAACGGGGGGAAGCAATGAGCGCGATGGTCCATTCAGTACGGTTCAAACTCTTGGCAGCCTTTGGCATGTGCCTAGTACTGCTGCTGGCGACGGGCGTGTTTGGCGTGACGGGCTTGATGCGCCTGAACGGCAATATGACCGACGCTTACACCAACAACACGTTGCCGATTGCGCGCTTGGCAGAAATGCGTGCCGCACAGCTCGATGTGCGCTTGCAACTGCGGCGTACACAGGTCTTCAAGGAAGACGCCGCCAAGGTTGCACAGTCCGTCCAGGCGATCCGCGCAGACCTGGACCAGATCAACAGCAAGTGGAAGCAGTATTTCCCCGATAGCATTACGAGCGAGGAAGAGCGCCAAGTCGCCAATCAAATCAATGAGGCGATGCAGACGTTCAATGCCGCCACCAATGATGTGATCAACGCGCTGCAAGCTGGCCACGTTGATGTCGCCTCGCAGCACATCGACGCGCACGCCGTTGCGGGCGAAGCCATCAGCACATTGCTGACAAAGGACATCGCCATCAACCTTGCGCAGGCTAAGGATTTCGTTACCGATAGCGAGGCGACCTACCATCGCATCCTTGGTGTGGCGATCACGCTGGTGTGTGCCGGCTTTGCGGTGGGGGTGGCCATGTGCTGGTACCTGCTGCGTGCGATCTCGCGCCCGCTGACCCGTGCTGTCAACGTGGCCAACCATATTGCGGGCGGTCAGTTGGAAAACAACATCGTTGTCGACACGCAAGGCGAGTTTGGTGAGCTGCTGATCGCCTTGCGCACGATGGACAAGCAACTGACCGACACGGTGCGTGGCATCAAGGTGTCGGCGGAGTCGGTCACGGTGGCGTCCAAGGAGATTGCCGCCGGCAATATCGACTTGTCCGCACGGACGGAGCAGCAGGCCGCATCGCTGGAAGAAACCGCATCCAGCATGACGCAGTTGACCGAGACCGTGAAGCAGAACGCGGAGAACGCCGCCCAAGCCGATGCGCTTGCCTCCAACGCCAGCACCATCGCCCAGGCGGGCAACGAAGCTGTGCAGGCGATGGTCGGTACGATCGACCAGATCAGCACGAGCTCGGGCAAGATCTCCGAGATCACCGGGTTGATTGAAGGCATTGCCTTCCAGACCAACATCCTGGCGCTTAACGCCGCCGTGGAAGCCGCACGGGCCGGTGAGCAGGGGCGCGGCTTTGCCGTCGTTGCGAGCGAAGTGCGCACGCTGGCACAGCGCTCGGCCTCCGCTGCCAAGGAGATCAAGGGTCTGATTGGCGCCTCCGTGGCGGTGGTGCAGGCGGGCTCACAACAAGCCGCTGAAGTGGGCGAGACCATGGCCGAAGTGAAGGAGGCCATCCGCCGCGTGTCGGAGATTGTGGCCGAGATTGCCGCTGCGTCTGCTGAGCAGAGCCGGGGCATTGAGCAAGTCAACCAGGCCGTGGTGCAGATGGACGAAGTCACGCAGCAAAATGCCGCGCTGGTTGAGCAGGCGGCTGCGGCAGCGCAGTCGCTCGAAGAGCAGGCATCGACCTTGCGGCGCGCGGTATCGGTGTTCCGCATGGGGCATGGCACCGGCGGCCCGGCATTTGCCTGAAGACTGTCCGTAGAGAAGGGGAGAAGCGGGCGGCTTGAAAAGGTTGTTCCATGCAACTATATTGGTTGTTCAACGCAACCAATTGAGGCTGTCATGGATTTCATCGAAGCCCCCGCGCAGCCCCGCGAGCAAACCATCAGCGAACTGCGTGAGGTTTCGCGCAGGCTGGTGCGCGAACTCGGTTTCATGCGCAGCACGCTGGCACAGAGCGATCTTCCGCCCTCCGCCGTGCACGCCATCCTGGAAATTGGCGGCACGCCGGGCATCCAGGCACGCGATCTGGCCGAGCGCTTGCGGCTGGACAAATCCAGCACCAGCCGCCAGGTCACCCGGCTGGAATCCGCCGGGCTGGTCGAGCGCCGCGCGTGCGATGAAGACGGCCGATCTTCTCAGCTCTACCTGACACGCGCCGGCCAGCAACTGCGGCGCAAGATCGACGCCTATGCGTCTGACCAGGTATCGAGCGCGCTGCGCCACCTCGCGCCCATGGACCAACAGCGGCTGCTTGCCTCGCTGTCGCAGTACGTCAGCGCGCTGGCCGACGACAACGACCACAAGGCACCACCCGCCGCCAACGAGGCCGGCATCCAGATCGTGCAAGGCTACGTGCCCGGCTGCATTGGCGACATCGCCAGCCTGCACGGCCGCTTCTACGCACAGCACTGGGGGTTTGGCGTGGTGTTCGAGCGCCGCGTCGCCAAGGAGCTGGCCGACTTTGCGCACTCCCTGCCCGACGACAACAAAGCCCTCTGGCTGTGCGTGGAAAACGGCCGCAGCCTGGCCTCGCTAGCCATTGATGGCAACCCCGAAACGCGCCTGGCACGCCTACGCTGGTTTATCGTCGATGATGCATTGCGCGGCACCGGCATTGGCCGCGAGTTGATGGCACGCGCCATGCACTATGTCGACGCGCGCTTTGACGAGACGTACCTCGACACCTTCAAGGGTCTCGACGCCGCCCGCCATCTCTACGAATCCTTCGGCTTTGTGCTCACGCATGAAGAAGCCGGCACGCAGTGGGGTAGCCCCGTGACCGAACAGCAGTTCCGCCGCCGCGCACAAGGAGACTACTCGTGACATCGCCCATCAACCTGGACGCCTACTTCAACCGCATCCGCTGGGGGGGCGACACCCCCCCCCCCTACGACACGCTGGTGCAACTGGTGCGTGCGCACATGCGGCACATCCCCTTCGAGAACCTCGACGTGCTGCTCGGCCGCGGCATCCGCATCGATCTGGAAAGCGTGCAGAACAAGCTCGTCCATGCGCGCCGGGGCGGCTATTGCTTCGAGCACGCCACGTTGTTCGCCGCCGTGCTGGAGCAACTCGGTTTTCAGCCGACGCGCCACTCGTCGCGCGTGGTGCTGCTGGTTCCGCGCACCGAAGCGCCACGCACGCACATGTTCCTGACGGTGCCGCTGCCCGAAGGCACCTTTGTCGTCGACCCCGGCTTTGGCGCGCTGGCGCCGCGCGTGCCTGTGCCGCTGGATGGCACACAGGCCAGCATCGACGGCGAATTGCATTGGATGGCCCGCGATGGTGACCTCTGGGTGCTGCGCGCGCAGGTGCGCAGCGATACGCCCGTCGACGCCTGGGTCACCACGCTGGAGCAGGACTACCCGGTCGACTTTGAAATGGCGAACCACTACACGAGCACGTTTGCGGCGTCGCCATTCAAGAACCGCATCCTGATGCGGTCATTAACGGACGAGGGGCGCGTGACGGTGATGAATCGGGATGCCACGATCTGGCGGGGGGATACGCCGCATCGGTTTGAACTGGAGGATCGGCGGGCGTTGCGGGGGTTGTTGGTGGAGTACTTCGGGATTGACGAGCCGGAAGTTGAGCGCATGCGCGTGCCTGGCATTCCGGAGTGGGCGCAGTAGAGCAGGGGGCCGAACCGCCAGCGCGGAGCAAAAAGCCCCGTACGCCGAGTTCGGAAGCGCAACCGTCGAGTTCCAAACGCCATTCGCCAAGCGCTGAGCTCCGATCGCGAGCCAAAAAGCCTCATAGGTTGCTGAAAAAATCAGCAAGCGTGAGGCAGCAAGCGTCGCGCGCCGAGTTCGGAACCTCACGCGCGGCGTTCAGAACACCGCGAGCCGCGCAAAAAGGGCCGGCACCTTGCTGCAAAAAGCAGCAACGGCGGAGGAAGAAGCCTCGCGGTTGGCGCTTGGAGCTTGGCGCGCGAGGCTCAAGGCTCGGCGCTCGGAGAAACAAACCTCAAGCGCCGGGCTTGAGGCTCCGAATGTGGTCCGCCTGCCATGCACGCAAGGCCGCGCTCGCCTGGGCTTGTTCGTCGTCAGAGGCCCTGCGTAGCTTGTACGGCGACGTGCTTGCCGACAAGATCGGCGCCCCGTTGTGGATGTCCTGCGCCAGCCAGTCCAAGTAGCCGCGACCTTCGTCGCGATACCGTCGCGCCTCTGCAGCGGTCAGGCGCACCATGAAGCTGTAGCCGAACGCACTATGGTTGCAGTTGGCGTCGAGATACAACTCGCCGTCCGCTTCAAAAAGGAACCAGCTGTACGGTTCGTGATCCAGCACCTGCATCGAGGTCTCCAACTCGGTAGGTGATTCCGCGAATCGTTGTTACGCGTCTACGCTTGCCACACCGCGTACCCTTCCTCGCGCAATCCGATCGCCAGCTCCACTTCCATCTCTCGGGCCGCCTCGTAAGGCATCGGGTTGAAGCACTCGTACAGCTCAGGCATCAGCCGCAAGCCGTACTCCCGCACGAACCGGTTAGCCTTCAGCCCCGCCTTGTGCTTGTCAAAGCGCACGTCCGGCGACTGCCCTGTCATGCCGACATAAACGCAAGGCTTGTCACCGAGGTAATCGGGATTGGCTTTCATGAAGCGCGCTTCGCTCAGCACGCGCCGCGAGAGTTCGATGACGTAGACGTGGTGGTGGTGACGTGGCATGGAAGACGTCTTCGATCGGCAAGACCTCACTGAGGCAGGCTGATATTGCGTGGGCGTTGGTTCAGATTCCGGACGGGATCGGGAGGGTAGTGGGGTGGACAGAGGCTGGCTGTTATTGGCGGTGGCCGGAGCCGACCGACGTTAGCCGACCTGCTCAGCAAGCCCCACGATGATGCCCTCAGGCCCCCGGATATAGGCGAGCCGGTACGACTGCTCGTACTCCATCCGGCCAATGAGTTCGGCGCCATGGGCCTGCATTCGCGCCACGACCGCGTCGATATCTTCAACGGCAAACATGATGCGACGGATGCCCAGAGCGTTCACTGGCGCGTCCACGGGCCCAAACCGGATCGGATCCGGTGTGTGGAACTTGTCCAGTTCCACGCCCTGCCCATCGGGCGTGCGCAGCATCGCCAGGGTGGCTCGGACGTCTCCAAGCCCCAGGAGCTTGCCGACGGAAGGGCCTTCAACCGTGGTTTGACCCTCAAACGCCAGGCCGAGATTGATAAAGAACGCCTTCACCGCTTCAAGGTCGTCCACCACGATCAGGACGTTGTCCATGCGTTTGACCGTCATGTCGTTCGGCTCCTCAACGTTTTTCTGGCAATTCCAGCATGGATGCGAAACCGAGGCACCAGGCCTCGTGTGCATGCAAACCGATTCGCTGCGTTCAACGGTCCGACCGCTCGACAACGACCTCGCTGGTCTGGATCACGGGCGTGATGTCGGTGTAGTTGGGGATGTCTCCCAGGATCTCGGCGCCGTGCTGTTGCATGGCGGCCTGGAAGCCTTCGGCCGAATCACAGATGAACGCGCACATCGCCACGAAGGCGGGAGGTGCATCGGGCGCTCCGCCGGCCAAGCCTTTGTCGACCGTGTAATAGGCGCAGGCATTGCCCAGCCTGGCTTTTACCATCGGCATGTGGTGGTCGCGGTAGTAGGTGTGATCGAAGCGCGCGCCTTCGCTGTACGGGTACATCACGGTGACCTTGATCATGCGGTTCTCCTTGGCATCATTGGCGTCGTCGCCGAGCGATTCTCGTGACTGCCGACGATCATAACCGCCTTGCGCCGACGGAGCCTGGGGGCCTATCCATCCGGGCCAAACTAGGCAAACCGCGACATCGGTACAGGAGTGACCTGTCATCTACCCGGCAGGCTCTAGCGCTGCGCCACACTCATTGCAAGAACCCCGCGTTACGCAAGGCCTCCTCAGCAGCCTCATGGTCCTGAACGGAAGTGCCTCCGGAAATACCAATGCCGCCGATCAAACGCCCCTCATGAAAGATCGGTACACCGCCGCCTACCGGCATCAGGCGCGGATGGTGCGCCAGCGGGGCAACGGCAGGTTCGGCCATGTACTGATTCCACTGCTGTGTGGACATGCCGAATGAGGCTGCTGTCCATGCCTTGTTGATGGCGACGTCCACGGTCAGGAAAGGCGCGGCATCCGCACGCTCGAACGCGCGCAGGTGGCCGCCTGCATCGGTAATGGCGACGGTTGCGGCAAACCCGTGCGCAGCGCATGCACGGTGTGCTTCTGCCAGCAGGGCTTGCGCGGCTTCCAGGCTGATCGTTGCCGTGCTGATGGTAGGCGATGTCATGTCGATGTTCCTTGTTAAACGAGGCTTAGCGGTTAGCAACGACGACCTTGCCCATCATGTTGCCCGCCTCGACCAGCGCATGCGCTTCGATGAGGCTGGCGGCGTTGATGCCGTCAATGCGCCGGGTCAGGGTGTGCTTGAGGCGGCCCTGGTCAACCAGCTCGGCCGCGCGGCGCAGCAAGGCGTGTTGCCGTGCGATGGTGGAGGTGGTGAACATCGCGCGGGTGAACATCAGCTCCCAGTGAATCGAGATGGACTTCCCCTTGAAGGGTCCGATGTCCAGGCCCACCGGGTCATCGATGAGTGCGAACTGGCCCTCGGGGCGCAGTACAGCGGCGATTTGCGGCACATAAGCGGCGCTGTTGTTCAACCCCGCAACGTGGGTGACGTGCTTGATGCCCAGCGCGGCCAACTGGGGTGCCCAGGCTTGATGGTGGTCGATGACGTGATGCGCGCCATGTGCCAGCACCCACTCGCGGGTTTCCGGCCGCGAGGCCGTGCCGACAACGGTCATGCCCGTCAACTCGCGCGCCAGCTGGGTCAGGATCGAGCCGACGCCGCCGGCCGCGCCAATGACCAGCAGCACGTTGTTGTCGCTCGGGTCGGCTTGCTGGACACGCAGGCGGTCGAACAGCAGCTCCCACGCGGTGATCGTCGTCAGCGGCAACGACGCGGCCTCCGCAAAGTCCAGCGATGTCGGCATGGGCCCGACGATGCGCTCGTCCACGGCGTGCAGTTCGCTGTTGCTGCCGGGGCGCGTGATGTCGCCGGCGTACCAGACGCGGTCGCCGGGCTTAAAACGCGTGGCCAACGGCCCGGTGGCGCGGACGATGCCTGCGGCGTCCCAGCCGGCGATGCGCGCACCGCCTTCCGGAATGTCTCCACCGCGGCGGATCTTGGTATCAACCGGGTTGACCGACACCGCTTTCACTTCCACCAACAGATCGTGGTCGCGCAGTTCCGGCGTCGGCAGTTCGATGTCCTGCAGCGCCTGCGGGTGGGTGATGGGGTGGTTCTGATAGAAGCCGATCGCTTTCATGGAAGTGGTCTCCAAAGGGGAATGGACGCCATGCTATCTTTCTGCAATCTGCGGATAAACGCCTGGAATACCCAAACACTTTCTGCATTTCAATGAAAATCATTCGCCTGGATGACGTTCAGATCTTCGTGCGCACGGTGGACGCTGGCAGCTTCTCAGAGGCGGCGCGGCAGCTGAACATCGCGCCTGGGCAGGCAAGTGCTTCGGTACAGCGGCTGGAAAAGGCGCTGGACGCGCGCCTGTTCACGCGGTCCACGCGCAGCATGCAACTGTCGGAGGCTGGGGAGCGTTACCTGCCGCACGCGCGGGCCATGGTGAATGCGCGCGAGCAAGGCGAGCATGCCTTGGCAAACGCGCGGGCAGCGCTGTCCGGCCCGCTACGGCTCTCTGCTCCGTCAGATCTTGGCCGGAACCTGCTGCTGCCGTGGCTGGATGCTTTTCAGCACATCAACCCGGGTTTGTCGCTGCACCTGAAGATCAGCGACCGCGCGGCCGACCTGATCCGCCAGCCACTGGATGCGGTCGTCCGCTACGGCGCGCTACCGGATTCCTCTCTTCTGGCCATGAAGCTGGTCGACAACAACCGACGCGCGCTATGTGCCGCACCGTCGTATATCGAGCGGCATGGTGCACCGGCCAAAGTCGACGACCTGCGCAAACACAAGTGCCTGCGCTTCGTATGGAGCGAGCAGGTACATGAGCGCTGGCGCTTCACCCTGCCCGGCGGGGACCGCACCGTGGCCGTCACCGGCAATCGCATCAGCGACGATGCCGACGTGGTCCGCCGCTGGGCGATCGCGGGGGAAGGCATCGTCTACAAGTCGCGACTGGACCTTATCGACGATCTGAAGGCTGGGCGCCTGGTGGAGCTATTTCCGTCGGAGCATTGCGAGCCCGTGCCGCTGCACTTGATCTGTGCCCATCGTGCGCAACTCACTCCGGTGATCAGCGAATTGACTGCGTTCTTGCGGGAGCGCTGCGCCGCATTGCTTGCCAGCTATCCGGCGCAGGGGGCTCAATTGGCGTGACGAAGTTTGCGTCGCCGAGCGCCTATGCTAGAGAGTGGCGTCCTAGATACCGGCGCCACTGCTTTGGACTTCGTCGCCCAGACCGTAGATGTCGAACCCGATGTCGATTTGCCGGATTCCTAAGGCGAGCAGCGCGCCTGATGACAGCGACAAGCCCTCATTACCGCTTTTCATGAACAGACCACAGAACAGGTCGACTTTGTAGCGCAGGCCAATCGTTCGCCAGACCTCCGGGTCATCAGAGAGCTGTCCGAGAATTTCTGAAATCTGGCCGTCAAGGTCTTCGGGCTCTCGTGACGTTGCCTGGAGGCTCCACATACCAAACTTGGCGATACGTGTCTGACCGGTGTTGTGTCCGACAATGGTCTTGCCCTTGTGCTGAGCCGTTGTGGGCTTGCGGCCAAGCAGGCGGCTGATTTCCGAAGGGTCAAGGTCATCCCCCACAATGCGCAGGGTCGCCCTGGAACGCTTCAATTGCGCCATGGTAAATGTGCCTGCGATCTGTATTTCATTGGAGGTGGACCGCATCGCGGCTTTCGGCGTCGGGTTTTCTGAGCAGAAAATAGGCTGCTGGCATGAAATAGAACAACAACAAATGGCCGGAATAGCCTCTGAGCTCATTTGCCTTGAGGGCCATGTACTCGGATGCGGCCAGTTCCCGAATGCATTTTCCGTGATTCAGCAGAACGTACTTGCCGTGCTGGACGACGGCATTCCCGCCTTCGGTGTGCTGCGTAAACAGGAAGAAGCTCACCATCGCGTAGACGAAAATCATGGCGCCCAGCACCGCTACCCATCTGGGCACATCTGCGGCTATGCCGAGCATGGAATTCCTCCCTGCTGGTCCCTTCCAAGAAAGAAGCACAAACGGAATGAAGACGACAAAGATGCCGAAGTGCAGATACCAGACGGCTGGGACGGAAGTGCCGAGATCTGTTCCCAGCAGCGCCGTCACGTGGGCAAGCAGCGAGAGCAAGAACCCTGTCAGGGCCACGGCTCCCAAGGCGTATCTGAAAGTCTGTTTCATCGGTGTATGTGCCGGCCGGTCGATGGCGGCGAGCTTGGCTCGGTTGAGCTCAGCAGCATGAACTGTCCCTGCGGAAGGAGTCGGTCGGCCGGGCTGCCCTGCGAGAGCTTATGTTGAAAGTTTGACAGCGCTATAAACCGCTGCCTGGATTCCGCGCAACGCAAATGCATCGATACTCTGTTTTGAGTAGCCGAGAAGCATTCCAATGATTCGGTCGATGCCCTCGTCCGGGCGATGGAAGTTATCTCTCTGCGCAGCCAATGCAATCTTCATGGCTGGAATCCTCCACTCTTCGCCCGCCGCCGCATAGAGAACGTACGTGATAGTCGAAAGAGCGTTATCTGACGCGTCTTCGACATCAAACTCTTCCATCTTGATGAGGCCACTCTGAACGTGCGGTAGAAAGGCCTGTGTGGGTACTATGTCTCGGTCACCAACTGCTTTGCTGTAATAGAACATTGCCAGCGGCTTCTTGCCTTCCAGCATCAGGGGGAGTTCGTTTCCTACGTGATTGTCCATTTCGCGATCTCGTGCAAGAACAGCCGGGCTCTTGATGCTGCATGTGCTCTGCAGTCTATCGATTTTGCGAGCGAATCGGGTTAGGCGAAAGAACAGCGGGGGCAATTGCTAACGGCTAAGCAGCCGCCCGTGTTCCAAGATGTTGGTAATGCGGGAGGCTGTCCGTACGGGCGCTCGCCTGAAAGCCCTCGCGCCTGCCTATCCACCAAACCTTCCACTAGCGCGCACTCCCAAACAGCTGACTAACCACCCCCCGCAGCCACCGGTTGCCCGCTTCATGGTGATACCGGGCATGCCAGTGCTGCCGCACGGCAAAGCCTTCCACGGGGAACGGGCACGCGCGCACGGCCAGGTCATTGGCCTGCGCGAGCGTTTCGCCGATGTGGCGGGGTAGCGTGGTAATCAGGTCTGTCGTTTGGATGATCGCGCCGAGCCCTAAAAAACCCGGCAGTTCCAACACGATCTGGCGCTCGATGCGCTCGCGCGTCAGTGCCTGCTGAAGCAGTTGTGCCCCCGTGCCCGCCGTAACGGCGACGTGCCCCTCCGTGCTGTATTGCTTCACGCCAAACCCGGTGCGGATTCGTGGGTGGTGGCGGTTGGCCAGGCAGACCCAGTCCTGCTCGTACAGTTGCTGCTGATAGATGCTGCCGCTCAGCCACGGCACGTAGCCGATCGCGAGGTCGGCCTCGCCCGATTCCAGGGTGCGCTCCGTATTGCCGTCGATTCTGGCGGCCTCCAGGCGGACGCCCGGCGCCTGGGCGCGAACGTGCGCCAGAAGACGTGGCAGCAGGGTGATGTGGCTCGCGTCGGTCATGCAGATGCGAAACCGCCGCTGCGCCGTCGCGGGGTCGAACGCAATCTCCCACGCAGCAAAGCGCCTGAGCGACTCGAGTATCTCCCGGCATGGCCCGATCAGCGCATCCGCCTGCGGCGTGGGGGCCATGCCGCCCGGCGTGCGAATGAACAGTGGATCCCGTATGTAGTCCCGCAGTTGCCCGAGCCAGATGCTGACTGTCGGCTGGCTCTGGCCGAGCTGCTCGGCGACACGGCTGACGTTGCGAACGTCGTACAGCAGGTCGAACAGTTGAAGCAGCTTCAGGTCGGGCAGGTGGGCGAGCGACGCAGCATTATTGTCCATTGCAATAACGGTATTGGGATCATTGTATTGCCAGTATAAGGGCCGCCTCCTATCGTGCAACCACACGTGAAGGAGACGCCATTGAAGATAGCGATTCTGGGTGCCGGCGCACTGGGCTGCGCCATTGGGGCGACCCTTACCGAAGCCGGCCATGAGACCTGGCTGATTGTTCGCTCACCGGACCGCGTCAACGCCATGCGAAACGAGGGTCTGCGGGTGGACGATGCCCAGGGCTCGCGCCGCATCCAAGTGCGGGCAGCGACGCGTGCTGCAGAGGTTGGCGTTGCAGAGCTGGTGATCGTGCTGGTCAAATCGTTCGAGACCGATGCCGCCATGCGCGGTGCGGTGGACTTGGTCGGCCCGGACACGCTGGTGCTGTCTCTACAGAACGGGCTCGGGCACGAAGAAATTCTTGCCGACATCGTGGGCCGTGAACGCGTGCTGGCAGGCAAGACCTATGTCGGCGGGGTGATGCGCGGGCCGGCGCATATTCAATCGGGTGTGGTGGGCAAGGCCACCTACATCGGCGAACTCGATGGCCGAATGCCCCCGCGCGTGCGGGCTGTGGCGGACGCCTTCAATACTGCCGGGCTGGCGACCACGGTTACCGACAACATCGTCGGCACGATGTGGGACAAGCTCCTCGTCAACGTGGCCACCGGCGCGCTCACTGGCATCACCCGCCTGACCTACGGTCAGCTCTACGACGAACCGCTGCTCAAGGCCACCTCGCTTGCGGCCGTGGCCGAGGCCATCGCAGCGGCACAGGCCGCTGGCGTGAAGCTGTCGATGACGGACCCCGAACAGGCATGGACGCTCGCTGCTGAAGGCCTGCCCGCCGCATTCAAGACCTCGATGCTGCAAAGCCTGGAGAAGGGCACGATCACCGAGATCGATTTCATCAACGGTTCGGTCGTGCGCTGCGGGCAGCGCTACGGCGTGCCGACTCCCGTCAATGCCACGCTGGTCGCCTGCATCAAGGGGATCGAGCGTGCAATGGCCGACCAACAACGACAACACACGGAGACCACCGCATGAGCACCCCCAAGGCCTATGTGGAACACGTCGCCATCTGGGTGAAAGACATCCACTGGCACATCCGCTTTTTCGAAGACGTGCTGGGCATGACCCTGCGCGAGATCGACGGCACGCGTGAAGCGCCCCGGCAGTACTGGACGCTCGGTGGCCTGCAGTTCGTCCATGCCCCCGAGTACGAAGGCCCCGAAGGCCATGAAGGACGATTGGCCCACCTGGGCGTGATGTGCGAAGACCTCGAAGCCGCGCTGGCGCTGGCGCAGCGCTTTGGCGTGACCGAAATGCCGCAGGGTCGCAACTGGCTGCGCTTGCCGGACGGTCTCGCGGTCGAGCTCATCCAGGCCAAGCCCGCGTCGTGCGTGGCGCAGGCGCTGGCGATCAACCCACGTGCACAGGCATGAATATGACCATCGTTGAAAAATACTGGGATGACGCCCGCGAGGGCGACACGTGCGTGAGCCCGGCCTATACGGTCACGAAGGAACGCATCCTCGCTTACGCAGACCTCACCGGCGACCACACGCCCGTGCACGTGGACGAGGCCTACGCCAACGCTAGCCACTTCGGCTGCATCGTGGCACACGGCTTGTTCGGGCTGTCGATTGCGGACGGCCTGAAGACGCAGAGCGACTATCGCTTCCTGCCCGGCATGTCGCTCGGCTGGACGTGGGATTTCCTGCTGCCGATCAAGGTCAACGATGTCCTGCACGTGAAATTTCGGGTCGGGGAGATGCGGGCAAGCAAGAGCCGCCCAGGCTGGGGCATCGTCGTGCTGCCATCGGAGCTGATCAACCAGGACGGTCAGGTGGTGCAGCGCGGCGAGCACCGCCTGATGGTGCCGCGCCGGCCGGGAGCATTCTGATGCAGGCGCGCCCACTCGAAGGTATTCGCGTTGTCGACTACAGCCACTTCCTCGCCGGACCCTATGTCGGCCGATGCCTGGCTGCACTCGGCGCTGAGGTGATCAAGGTCGAGCGCCCAGGCTGCGGCGATGCCGGCCGCCAGCACGCCACCGTGCTCGACGACGAGCAAAGCGGCTATTTCCTGCAGCTCAACATGGGCAAGCGCGGCGTGAGCGTCAACATGAAGGACCCGCGCGGCAAGGCGTTCATGCAGCGGCTATGCGACTCGGCCGACGTGTTTATCGAGAACTATCGGCCAGGCGCACTGGACAAGCTGGGGTTGGGCTATGCCGAGCTGTCGGCGCGTAATCCGGGCCTGGTCTACTGCTCCATCTCGGCATACGGACACACCGGGCCGGACGCACATCGCGCGGGTTTCGGGCTGATTGCCGAAGCCAAGAGCGGCATCATGCAAATGGTCGGCACGCCGGGTGAACGGCCACCGCTGCTGCGCATCTCACTCGGCGACATGTACACGGGCATCCACGCCGTGGCCGCCATCAACGCCGCACTGCTTGGGCGTGTGAAGAGCCAGCGGGGGCAGCACATCGACATGGCGTTGTACGACACGCTGGTGTCCATGCACGAATACGCGGTGCAGTGCTACACGCTGCAAGGCGTACTACCCGAGCAGACCGGGCATGACATGCCCACCTCAACGCTCTATGGCGTGTTTCGCGCGGCTGATGCGGACCTGGTGATTGCAGCGCAGGTTGACGATGCGTGGAAGCGCTTCGCCGCGCTGGTTGAAGCGCATGGCGGTCCGGCAGGCTTCGGCGCTGACCAGCGGTTCCATGACAGCGTCGGACGCAACGCGCACCGGGCGGAGATCCTCTCCGTGATCGAACCCTGGGTGGCCGCACGCCCCGTGGCATTGGTGCTGGAACTGCTGGATGGCATCGATGTTCCGTGCGCCAAGGTCCAACGCATCGACGAGGTGCTGGCCGATCCGCAAATCCAGGCCCGCGGCATGGTGGTCGAGCAGCAGCATCCACGCTATGGCACGTTGCGCCTGCCCAACCTGCCGTTCAAGTTCTCCGATTGCGATACGACCATCCGCGACGTCGCCCCCGACCTGGGCGAGCACAACGTTGAAGTTGCGCGCACCCTGGGTTTCGACCCAGACGAGATCCAGGCGATGCAGGCCGATGGCGTTCTTTATTCGAAGCGAGCCCAATGATGACTGACCACTATGCGGTGATCGGCAATCCGATCTCACACACCAAATCTCCGCTCATTCACGGTCTGTTTGCGCAGGCGGCGCAACAAGACATGGAATACACGGCCATCGAAGGGCCGGTTGAGCCGGACACGGCATTTGCCGATGTCGTGCGTACGTTTGCCGCGGGCGGGGGCAAGGGCATGAATGTCACCGCGCCATTCAAACTCAAGGCGTTTGCTATGGCCGACGAGCGCAGCGAGCGCGCCACGTTGGCCGGCGCTGCGAACGCCCTCAAGTTTGAGGGCGGCCGCATCCTGGCCGAGAACTTTGACGGCATTGGTTTGGTGCGTGACATCGAGATCAACCTACGGATGCCGATGGCTGGCAAGCGCGTGCTGTTGCTGGGTGCCGGTGGCGCAGCGCGTGGTGCTCTGCTGCCATTCCTGGCGGCGAAGCCGGCGCAGTTGGTTATCGCGAACCGCGATGTTGCCAAGGCCCAGGCACTGGCAGCCCAGGTTGCGGGGCGGGGCCCGATCGTTGCATGTGGGTATGCCGACCTGGACGCAATGGCGCGCTTCGACCTGGTCGTGAATGCCACCTCCGCCAGCCTCACAGGGGATCTACCGCCTGTTCCTCCCGGCATCTTCAGCCCAGATGGGATGGCCTACGAACTGGCGTATGGCAAGCGCCTGACACCGTTCCTGCGGCTGGCCCGCAACGCGGGTGTGCGCAACATCGCAGACGGCGTCGGCATGCTGGTCGAACAGGCTGCGGAAGCGTTTGTCTGGTGGCGCGGCGCGCGGCCGGACACCCGCCCGGTGATCGACCGGCTCACCGTTCCCCTCGACTGATTGGAATCCACCGCAGAGGTCTGAATGAAGCGCATCCTGATGCTGCATGGCATCAACCACAACATGTTCGGCAAACGTGACCCGGCGCAGTACGGGACGATCACGCTGGCCGAGATCGACGCGAAGTTGCAAGTCTTGGGCGCCGAGCTGGGCGTGCAGGTGGAGTCGTTTCAGACGAACAGCGAAGCGGCGATGTGCGAACGCATTCATCGCGCCTTCGAAGAAGGTCAGGACGCCGTGCTGATCAACGCAGGGGCCTGGACGCACTACAGCTACGGTATCCGCGATGCGCTTGCGATCCTGACGTGCCCCGTCGTCGAATTGCATATGTCGAACATCCACGCGCGCGAACCGTTTCGGCATCATTCGGTGTTTGCCGACATCGTCAAAGGGCAGATCTGCGGGTTTGGGGTGCAGAGCTACCTCCTGGCTTTGCGGGCTGCGGTTTCCGCGCTTCAGCCTGTGTAGCGGAAGCGCCCAGGACAGCGACCGGCGCCGTATCGGCAATGCAGCACCCCAGGCACGTTGATTGCTGTCCACTCGCTGTGCGCAAGCGCGCATTTTCAAAGGAGCAGACCATGAACAAGGACCAAGTGAAGGGTACTGTTGAGAAAATGAAGGGCAAGGCCAACGAGGCCCTGGGCAAAGTCACCAACAATCCCGCACGCGAGATGAAGGGCGACCTTCAGCAGGCCGGCGGCCAAGCGCGCAAGGACGCGGGTGACGTCAAGGAAGCTGCGAAGGACATCGCGAAGAAATCTCGCTAGTCGGGGTGCGGATGGCAAAAGGGCGACCCCGTGGTCGCCCTTTTTTTGTTTGTCGCTCGAGGCCGATGGGATGCGACAGTGTGCCCGAAGGTGTTTCCCCGGGCAGCAGAGGCAAGTGATTGACTGGAGACGCTTACGGTTCCAGCGTCCATCCCGCGTTAGGCACGTTTTTCCCTTCGCGGTAGGTCCAGTTTGCGCCGCACGTGGTGCAGGTGAACGTACTCACCGTGACCGCTGCGGTCTTGGAGGCTTTGATGCGTTGTGTGTCTGTGATGCGCAGGAGGGCATGACCCGGCGCACCAAGCCGACCGACTTCAATAGCAAGGCAAGCGCCACAGAGTGTCATGCCAATCTCTCAGATAACGTGGTGCGGGGTGGAGGCGTGCGTCCGCTTCGTCCGGAGTCTAGACGCCAAAGACTGGCGCGCCATACTTCAACAGCAATCGCTCGATCTGGCTCATGTCGTCGGTGCGTGGGGTTCTGTCTTCGATCGCCCGTGACGGGCCGCCATAGACGGCAGCCACGTGCCGGCGCACGGTCAGCACGTCGTTGGCCGGCGGCTCGACGATGACGGCATCACCCGGTTCGTGGCGGTAGCTGCCAGCCTTCCAGCCTTCGGGCGTCAGATGCAGTTCTTCCCATTCATCGCTAACAGACATGGTGATTTCCTTCTCATTCATGTTTGGGCGCACCTGCCGTTGCGGCAAGCGGACGAAGCCGCCCTAGGTGGCTGGGTGGCTCAGGTTTGATGACGGGTCGCCAGACGTGTGATGGCTGCTGTTCCTGCCAGGCGGCCTGCATGTCTTGCGAGTGATTCAGTGCCATGTACGTTGTGGCGCATCGAGACATTGGCGACGATGCGTTCCATGCCATCGCTGTATTCGCTGATGAGATAGGTGGCAAACCAGACGCCTGGCTCTTGTTCGATCGGGTACACGGACACCGTGTAGGGGGTAGAAACGTGGTTCAATGCACAACAAAATTTCGGGCGAAGGCTCAGGGCAAGCTGGGTGCGACAAGGCAAACCGCTTCTTGCTGATGACGTACGCCACGATGAATGGGGCCAATGCCGGTGTGTCATGTACGCAGGTACAGAACGTAAGCCATTGGCGGCGGGGTGACCGTACTTGCGTACGCTGGCGCACCTAGTACATGCACGCCGGATACGGAGCGGATCAACCGCCGGTCTGGTAGGTGGTGGGCTACGTGGCCCAGGATGCTTCGGATGTACGTCCGAACGGGTGGCCAGCGTTGTGTTGTCTTGTCTTGCTCGGCACCCGAGCCCGATTGTCGATGCGAGAAGCGGGCAAAGGTGGTGCATGGTAACAGCTTCTTGCAACCACCGCCTTGCGTAAGCGCCCAGGCGCGGCTGCATTCACATTCACCGGTTATTTTGAGGTTTACCGGCCTTTTTGATTGACAGGCTCCTCCGATGTCTGTACATGTTGCGCCCGCAGGCTTTTCAAGCAGTTACTCCGATGTTTTGGGTTGTCACGCCAAGCGACGCCTTTTTCTCTTTGTTTCTTCCTTGATTGTCGTGCCTGGTTAGCATGGGCTCATCCAGAACATTTAAGGAATCCAACATGGAAACCGGTATCGTAAAGTGGTTCAACGACTCCAAGGGCTTCGGCTTCATCAC
>CBJMVH010000073.1:0-22193 GCA_966433195.1 uncultured Ralstonia sp. | reverse complement strand
CGTATCGAAACGCGCTTCCCGGATCCGCTGATGAACCCGTACCTGGGCTTCTCGGCGCTGCTGATGGCCGGTCTGGATGGCGTGCAGAACAAGATCCACCCGGGCGAAGCTGCCGACAAGAACCTGTACGACCTGCCGCCGGAAGAAGACGCAAAGATCCCGACCGTGTGCTCGAGCCTGGATCAGGCCCTGGAGTACCTGGACAAGGATCGCGAGTTCCTGACCCGTGGCGGCGTGTTCTCCAACGCCATGCTCGACGCCTACATCGAGCTGAAGATGGAAGAAGTCACTCGCTTCCGCATGACGACGCACCCGCTCGAGTTCGAGATGTACTACTCGCTGTAATGAGCGACCGCCCCGGCCGATGTGTCGGGGCAACGCGACGGTTGTGAAAGGAGGGCGGCGAAGGTCGCCCTTCCTTTTTGTGAAGGGAAGGTTTGTGGCTAGAATGAGCGACCGTCGGGATTGGGCAACCCATTTCCGGCGCCCGATCGACGTTTTCGCCAGGTTTCATTCATGTTCCGCCTCTCCTCACGCATTGCATTCGGACTGCTTACCAGCGCAGCGGTGGTTGCCGCGTTGTCTGTGCAGGCCCCCGCGTACGCTGATGACGTCTATCTGTGCACGGGCCCGAATGGCGTGCCGGAGTACCGCAACAGCGGCAATGTGAAGGGCTGCAAGAAGCTGACGCTGCCCGACGTGGTGACCGTGCCGGGCACGCGCAGCCCGCGAAGCGCAGGGGCTGCACCGGCGCCGGCACAGAACGGCAATAGCAATGCGGGTGGTGGCTTCCCGCGTGTGGACAGCGCCACGCAAAAGGCGCGTGACGGCGAACGCCGCCAGGTGCTGGAGGCCGAATTGGCCGAAGAGGAGCGCAAGCTCCAAGGTTTGAAGGCCGAATACAACAACGGCCAGCCCGAGCGCCAGGGCAATGAGCGCAACTATCAGAAGTATCTGGACCGCACCGCGCAGTTGAAGAGCGACATCGAACGCAGCCAGGCCAATGTCGATTCCATCCGCCGGGAGCTGGGCAACCTAAGGGAGTAATACAACGATGCGTCGACTGATCCGCAAAGCGGCCCGCCGCGATGACAAGGAACAGACGACGCCACCCGCGCCGTCAGCGTTCGCCGGTTCCGACATGGACACCGGCGACACCATCGACGGGCCGCCGCCCATCCCGTTCTCGCCCAACGCGCCGCCGTCGTACCCCGGGCTCGACGCGGTGCCCAATCCCATCCTGTTCGTCCGCCATCCGTCGCTGACGATCTACTACGCCAACCCCGCCGCTGAAGCCGCCCTGGCCGTATCCCGCCGCCAGCTGGTGGAGATGTCGCTGCACGAACTGTTTGCCGACCCGTCTGAATTGGCGGAAATGATCGCCACGGTGGCCGGGCGCCAGTTCGACGCCAAGCGGCGCGATGTGTCGCTCGACCGCCCGGGCCATGAGCCCTTGCATGCGCACGCGGTGGTCGGCGCTATCGACTTTGCACCGGGTGCCGTGCTGTTGGAGCTGCTGCCCAATGAGCAGAAGATCCGCAGTGAGCGCGAAGAGCGTCTGCTGGACCTCACCTCCGCCAACAAGGAGCTGATCCGCAACCTCGCGCACGAGATCAAGAACCCGCTGGGCGGCATTCGCGGCGCGGCGCAGTTGCTGGAGTTCGAGCTGCCCGAGCGGTCGTTGCGCGAATACACCCAGGTCATCATCAAGGAGTCCGACCGGCTGCAGACGCTGGTGGATCGCCTGCTGGAGCCGCACCGGCACCCGCATATCGTGGGCGACGTGAATATCCACGAGGTGCTGGAGCGCGTGCGCTCCGTCGTGCTGGCGGAGTTTCCGCACGGCTTGCGCATCGTGCGTGACTACGATGCCAGCCTGCCGGAGTTCCGCGGTGACAAGGAGCAACTGATCCAGGCCGTTCTCAACATCGTCCATAACGCGGCGCATGCGCTAGGGCCCCGCATCGCGCAGGGCGATGGCGAGATCATTTTGCGCACACGCGTGGCACGACAAGTCACGATCGCCAAACGTCTTTACAAGCTGGCATTGGACTTGCATGTAGTGGACAACGGTCCTGGTATCCCGGACGACATCCGCGAACGCATCTTCTTTCCGCTGGTGTCCGGACGGGAGGGGGGAAGTGGGCTGGGCCTGACACTCGCGCAGACCTTCGTGCAGCAGCACGATGGCCTGATTGAGTGCGAAAGCAGGCCAGGCCTGACGGATTTCCGCATCCTTGTGCCGCTGCACTGAGGTTTCGTATTCAGGCAGCGCACGAGGGCCCAGGCCACAGTGTCGAGCCATGAAGTCAAGCAGACGAACCAACACATGAAGCCAATCTGGATAGTCGACGACGATCAATCCATCCGCTGGGTCCTCGAAAAAGCGCTGGCGCGCGAGAGCCTGCTGTCGCGCAGTTTCACCAATGTCCGCGATGCGCTCAACGCGCTGGATGAAGAAACGCCGCAGGTGCTGATCTCCGACGTGCGCATGCCCGGCGGCTCGGGGCTGGACTTGCTGCAGGCCATCAAGGCGAAGCATCCGGGCTTGCCGGTCATCATCATGACCGCGTATTCCGACCTGGACAGCGCTGTGGCGGCGTTCCAGGGCGGCGCCTTCGAATATCTCGCCAAGCCGTTCGACGTGGACCGTGCGGTCGAGCTGATCCGCCGCGCGCTGGAAGAAAGCCTGCGCGAGGAAGAGATCGACGATCGCCTGGGCGATTCGCCCGAAATCCTCGGTCAGGCGCCGGCCATGCAGGACGTGTTCCGCGCGATTGGCCGGCTGTCGCAGTCCAACGTGACGGTGCTGATTACCGGCGAATCCGGTACCGGTAAGGAACTGGTGGCTCGCGCGCTGCATAAGCACAGCCCCCGCGCGAGCGGTCCGTTCATCGCGCTGAATACGGCGGCGATTCCGAAGGACTTGCTGGAGTCCGAGCTGTTCGGCCACGAGCGCGGGGCCTTTACCGGCGCGCAGACCATGCGTCGCGGCCGCTTTGAGCAGGCTGAGGGCGGCACGCTGTTCCTCGATGAAATCGGCGACATGCCATTCGACCTGCAGACGCGTTTGCTGCGCGTGCTGTCAGACGGGCACTTCTATCGCGTCGGTGGCCACAACCCGCTCAAGGCCAACGTGCGCGTCATTGCAGCCACGCACCAGAACCTCGAAACGCGCGTCAAGGACGGCCTGTTCCGCGAGGACTTGTTCCACCGCCTGAACGTGATCCGCCTGCGTCTGCCTGCATTGCGCGAGCGTCCGGAAGACATCACGCTGCTGGCGCGCCATTTCCTGCAGAAGAGTGCGAAGGAGCTCGGCGTGGAGCCCAAGCGCATGTCGGATGACGCGCTGGCGCATATCGCTACGCTGCCTTTCCCGGGCAACGTGCGGCAGCTCGAAAACCTCTGCAACTGGCTGACCGTGATGGCGCCGGCGCAGATGATCGAAATCAAGGACCTGCCTTACGACCTCGTACGCGGCAGCGCACAGGCACTGCCTGCGGCCTCGGATGCGGGCACGGCGCGCCCGGCGTTCGGCAGCGAGCCCTCGCACGGTGGCGAGCCGTATAGCGTGGCGGCCACGGCAGAGACCCAGGCCGTGGGGGCTTCCATTGCCGCAGGGTGGGAACGTGCGCTGGCCGGTGAGGCCAAGGCCATGCTCGAAGCCGGTCAGCCTGATGTGATGGACGTGCTCACCCGCCGCTTTGAAAAAGCCATTCTGGAAGCGGCACTGGGTGTCACGCGCGGGCGCCGCGTGGAAGCGGCCACGCGTCTGGGCATCGGCCGCAACACCATCACGCGCAAATTGCAGGAGCTCGGCTTCGACTGACGCATCAACGAAGCTGACTACGCCGAATATCGTCGAGCTTGGCGATTGGGATTGGGCGGGTTTCCGAGGAGGGAATCCGCCCCTTTTTTTGCGCGATGCCCGCGCGCTGCAGTTAGTGCAGGCGGTGTTTCAGCTGCGACAACTCTTCGTGAGCACGCATGACGGCGGTTTCCACGGCTTGGTCGACCTTGCTGCTAGCGTTCTGGCACGCCATTTTGGCGCGGTCAGAGGCGGCTTCCAGTTTGTCGATGGCTTCGACGAAAGTCTGTTCGTCCTGCGCGTTTTCCAGACGCGAGTGACACTGGCGGGCTTGCTCGTCTAGCTGCTGGATGGATTGCTTCAGCGCGTCGGGCACATCCTGGTGCGAGGAACACGTCCGGGCCAGTTCAGCAATGGTGCTTTCCGCATGTTCAAAACGCTGGCGCAGTTTCTGGGTTTGCATGAGGGGCTCCTGTCGGTGCGTTGAAAAAAGTGTTGGCACCGCTCGCACCGTTATGAGGCAATCACATGGTGCGAAGTGGTGCAACGCCCCATCAAGGCGCAAACGCCGTGCCGGGCGCGACAGGCGGCGCGATTAGAAACCTGAAGAATGGCTGAGTACCGGGAGCGCCCGAGACGCTGCGTCAGCCGCGCGGTGCGGGCAGGGCAGGGGCGCGCGCCCCAAGAATGCGCTCCGCCACTTCGGCAAAACCGCTGCCGCCTTCTGCAGACGTGAGATAGGCCGGCGGTACAGGTAGCGTATCAATCACATCCAGCACGTTGGCGACGCCAACCGAGAGCGGGAAGAACTCGAACATCGCCGCATCATTGGCGGAGTCGCCTACGAACACCCAGTGTTCGCGTTCGGCGTGCAACTCGACACCGAAGGCGCGGCGGCCGAGCGCCACACTGGCGCTGAGCTTGTCGTGCTTGCCGAACCAGCCGTTGACGTGGATCGAACTGACGGTGGCGTGCATGCCGTGCGTGCGCATGATGTCGACGATGTGCCGGACCGCGCTTTGGGGCAGCGGCAACACCTGCTCGGCATGATCGATGGCGAGATCCGCCGCATGCCAAGCCTGATCAGACGCGAGGGCGGAACCGGGCACAGCACGCAGGATCTCGGCGCCCACCTCGCGGATGCGCTCGAGATTGCGATTGCGCGTTTGGGCGTCGTCCACAAAATCGGTGACCAGGTGTCCGCGCGCATCCACGCGCATGGCAAAGGCACCGTTCTCGCCGATGGCCGCGTCGACCGGCCACAGCCGCGCAATGACTTCGCACCAGGCAATCGAGCGCCCTGTCACGGGCACGACCTTGATGCCAGCGCGATGCAGTCGTTCCAGCGCCGAGTACGTCTGCGCCGGTAGCTTGCCCCGCGTCGTGAGCGTGCCGTCCACATCGGTGAAGACGCCTTTGATATTGCGCAGCGCATCATCGGGGAGTTGGTGCAACGCTTGTGGAATGCGTCGCGCGGCGATGGTGGAGGCGGTTTCAGGCGAGTCAGGGGAGGCGGGTGTGGTGGGCGGGGCGAGCATGCTGCAGGTGCAATAGAGGGTGGTCTCAATCCATTCTAACGGCCGTTGCAAGGCAAACCTTGGAGGGTTTTCCCAATTTCTTTGTGACAGAAAGGCAAGTAACATCCCGTTGTCATAAAAGTGACCGACCGTTCGGATAGCGTCTGTTGACATATAAACGGGCGCACGCAAGGGCCGGAGGGGCTGCAGGGCTAGGCGTGGAGGGCGCCGCTTAGCGAGCTAAGCAAACCGGCCGCAACGACGCCCTGCGGCCCCTCCGGCCCTTGCCCTCCGGGTTGGCCCGGGCGGGGGCCATCTGCTTTGTCGGCGCGCCTTGCAAAGGGAACAACCCTTTGCTGCGGCGTCCTTCGCGCAGCTGGCCCCCGCTCGGGTCAAGGTGCGCCCGTTTATATGTCAACAGACCCTAAGTCGGCGCGCCATGGGCGGAGCGAGGGAGCCCGCCAGAACGTCGAGGCACAGGGAAAAATCAGGAGAAAGCATGACGATCAAGAAGATTGCGGGGGCAGCAGCAGTGTTGGCTGCGTGTACGTTTGCGCAAGGCGCGTACGCAGTGACGGAAATCCAATGGTGGCACTCGATGGAAGGCGCCTTGAACGACAAGGTGAACGAGATCGCCAACAAGTTCAACGCAAGCCAGTCGGACTACAAGATCGTGCCGGTCTACAAGGGTCAGTACGATGAATCGCTGGCCGCGGGCATTGCGGCATTCCGTGCGGGTAACGCACCGGCCATTCTGCAAGTCTTCGAAGTCGGCACGGCAACGATGATGAACGCCAAGGGCGCCATCGTGCCGGTCGCCAAGATCATGAAGGACGCCGGCGAGAAGTTCGACCCGAAGGCCTATGTGCCTGCCGTGGCGGGTTACTACACGTCGAACAAGGGCGAGATGCTGTCGTTCCCATTCAACAGCTCGACGACGATCATGTATTACAACAAGGACGCCTTCAAGAAGGCCGGCCTTGACCCGAACAAGCCGCCCGCAACGTGGCAGGAAGTGGCCATCGACGCGGCCAAGCTGAAGGCGGCGGGCTTCCAGTGCGGGTACACGACCGACTGGCAATCGTGGGTGCATCTGGAGAGCTTCTCGGCGTGGCACAACGTGTCGTTCGCGACTGAGAACAACGGCTTTGGCGGTGCCAAGGCGCGCTTGAATTTCAACGGCCCGGTGCAGGTTAAGCACATCGAAAATCTGCAGGATATGCAGAAGAAGGGCTACTTCACCTACGCCGGCCGCAAGGACGAGCCGAAGGCGAAGTTCATCGCGGGTGAGTGCGCCATGCACACCGGTTCGTCGGCGGCGCTGGCGAACATCCGCAAGGGCGTGGGCACCAAGTTCGCCTTCAGCCCGGCGCCGCTGCCGTACGAAGCCGGCGTGCCGGGTGCACCGCAAAACACCATCATCGGCGGCGCTTCGCTGTGGGTGATGGGCGGCCACAAGGCTGAGGAGTACAAGGGTGTCGCCAAGTTCTTCACGTTCCTGTCGCGTCCGGAGATCCAATCCGACTGGCACCAGTCGACTGGCTATCTGCCTGTGACGATGGCGGCGTATGAGCTGACGAAGAAGTCCGGCTACTACGACAAGAACCCGGGTGCCGACGTGGCCGTCAAGCAGATGATCGTCAAGACGACCGACAAGTCGCGCGGTATCCGCCTGGGCAACTTCCCGCAGATCCGTCAGGTGATCGACGAAGAGCTGGAAGCCGTGTGGGCCGGCAAGAAGCAGCCGAAGGAAGCGCTGGACACGGCTGTGGCGCGCGGCAATGAGCTGCTCGCCCGCTTCGAGAAGACCGTCAAGGAATAAGCGCAGCCCTGCGCTCGTCTGAGCCGCCGGCCCGGTGCGCACGCACGGGCCGGCGGTGCGTTTTTGGAATCTCGCATGGAAAAACGCGTCGTTTTTCGATCGCGCTGGCTGCCGTATGTGCTGGTGGCCCCGCAGATCGTCATCACTCTGGTGTTCTTCTTCTGGCCGGCAGGGCAGGCGCTGTACCAGTCGCTGCTGCGTCAAGATGCATTCGGCATCAACCTCGAGTTTGTCGGGCTGGAGAATTTTCACGATCTCTTTGCTGATCCGACTTACCTCGGCTCGTTCAAGACGACGGCGGTGTTCGCCATTGGCGTGGCGTTTGTCGGCCTGGGCACGTCGTTGGCGCTGGCGTACTTTGCTGACCGCGCATTGCGTGGCGCCACGTTCTACAAGACGCTGCTGATCTGGCCGTACGCCATTGCGCCCGCGGTGGCCGGCGTGCTGTGGAGCTTCTTGTTCAACCCGTCGCTGGGCATCGTGTCGTTTGTCATCCGCAAGATGGGTGTGGATTGGAACTTCGTGCTCAACGGTAACCAAGCGCTGTTTCTGGTGGTGATCATCGCGGCGTGGAAGCAGATCAGCTACAACTTCCTCTTCTTCCTGGCGGGGCTGCAGAGCATTCCCAAATCGCTGATTGAAGCGGCCGCCATCGATGGCGCCGGGCCGTGGAAGCGCTTCTGGTCGATCATCTTTCCGCTGCTATCGCCCACGACATTTTTCCTGATGGTGGTGAACGTCGTGTATGCGTTCTTCGATACCTTCGCCATCATCGATTCGGTCACGCAGGGCGGGCCGTTCAAGGCGACGGAAACGCTGGTGTTCAAGGTGTACCAGGATGGCGTGCGCGGCTTGGATATCGGCGGATCGGCCGCGCAGTCGGTCATCCTTATGGGGCTGGTGATCGTGCTGACGATCGTCCAGTTCCGCTACGTTGAACGCAAAGTCCAATACTAAAAGGAGGGCATAGACATGATTGAACGCCGTCCATTCCTGGACTTCCTCACCCACGTCGTACTGATTCTGGGCGTGGTGATCGTCGCGTTTCCGGTGTACGTGGTCTTCGTCGCGTCGTCGTTGACGACCGAAGAGGTGCTGCAAGCGCCGATGACGCTGATCCCCGGTCCGCACCTCATCGACAACTACCGCGAAGTGCTCACGCATGGCATGGGCAACTCGGCCACGCCGGTCGGCACCATGCTGATGAACAGCCTGATCATGGCGCTGGGCATTTCGCTTGGGAAGATCGCAATCTCCATCATCTCGGCCTTCGCGATCGTCTATTTCCGCTTTCCGCTGCGCAAGACGTTCTTCTGGCTGATCTTCGTCACGCTGATGTTGCCGGTGGAAGTGCGGATATTGCCGACGTACAAAGTGGTGTCGGACCTCGGCATGCTGAACAGCTACTTCGGTTTGACGATCCCGATCATTGCGTCAGCTACGGCCACGTTTCTGTTCCGGCAGTTCTTCCTGACCATTCCGGACGAGCTGGCCGAAGCCGCACGTATCGACGGCGCCGGCCCCCTCAAATTTTTCTGGGACGTCGTGCTGCCGCTCTCGCGCACGAGCATCGCGGCGCTGTTCGTGATCCAGTTCATCTACGGCTGGAACCAGTACCTCTGGCCGCTCTTGATCACGACCGAAAAGAGCATGACCCCGATCGTGCTCGGCGTCACGCAAATGATCTCTCGCTCGGGCGATTCCGCCACCGACTGGAACCTCCTGATGGCCACCGTGATGCTGGCAATGCTGCCGCCTGCGGCCATCGTGATTGGCATGCAGCGGTGGTTCGTCAAGGGCTTGGTGGAAACCGAAAAATAAAAGAATCGAAGACTCAAGATGGCAAAACTGTCTCTACGCAACGTCCAGAAGCACTACGCCAACCTCCAGGTCGTGCACGGCATCGACATGGAAATCGGCGACGGGGAGTTCATCGTCATCGTCGGCCCGTCCGGCTGCGGCAAATCTACGCTGCTGCGCATGGTGGCGGGCCTCGAGCCCATCACCGGCGGCGAGGTGTGGATTGGCGACCGCGTCGTCAACGAGCTGGAACCGGCCGAGCGCGACATCGCGATGGTGTTCCAGAACTACGCGCTGTATCCGCATATGACTGTGTTCGACAACATGGCCTATGGCTTGAAGATCCGCGGTCTGCCTAAGGCGGACATCCAGGCGCGAGTGGAACAGGCCGCCGGCATTCTCGAACTCGGCAAGCTGCTTGATCGCAAGCCGCGCCAGCTCTCGGGTGGTCAGCGCCAGCGCGTGGCCATGGGCCGTGCGATCGTGCGCGAGCCCGCGGTGTTCCTGTTCGACGAGCCGCTCTCGAACCTCGATGCAAAGCTGCGCGTGCAGATGCGTCTGGAGCTCAAGGACCTGCATCGCCGTCTACGCACGACCAGCCTGTACGTCACGCACGATCAAGTCGAGGCCATGACGCTGGCCGACCGGATGATGGTGCTCAACGCCGGCCGGGTCGAGCAGATCGGCACGCCGCTGGAGGTGTACTCGCGCCCGGCAAGCACGTTTGTGGCGGGCTTTATCGGTTCGCCGCCGATGAACCTGGTGCCGGTGTCGCGCCACGCGGGCGAGGGCGCGCAGATCCGCGTCGACGGCGCGAAGGAGGGCGATGCGCCAGCAACGCTCGGCCACCTACCAATGGGTTTGCACCTGCCCGAGCGAGCACTGATGGGCTTGCGCCCCGAGCACATCGAACCGTGCTCGGCAGACCAAGCCATCGCGTTCGTCGACGTGCGCGTGGTCGAGGCGCTCGGCGCGGACGCGTTTGCGTATGGCTCGCTGGCCGGCCATCCGATCGTTGTTCGGCTGGACCCGCACGCCAGCGTGAAGGCGGGGGACAGGCTGCCTATTACCGCATCGGCTGAACACCTGCACTGGTTCGATCCGCAAACCACTCGCCGCATTGAGGCCCAGGCATGAGCGACGCCCGCACCTTGCCGGCCTGGCCGTACCCGCGTGCCATAGCGCATCGGGGTGCAGGCAAACTGGCGCCCGAGAACACGCTGGCCGCATTCCGCCACGGTGCTTCGTTCGGCTATCGCATGTTCGAGTTCGACGTGAAGCTTTCGGGCGATGGCGTGGCCGTGTTGATGCACGACGCCACGCTGGATCGCACCACGAACGGCAAAGGCCGGCTGGACGCGCTCACACTCGGTCAGATCGCGCAATTGGACGCCGGCAGTTGGCATAGCCCCGCCTATGCAGGCGAGCCCGTGCCCACGCTGGCAGCCATTGCCCGCTACCTCCGCGCCAACCACTTCCTCGCCAACATCGAGATCAAACCGGTGCCCGGCACGGAGTGGCGTACCGGCGCGGCAGTGGCGCTGGACGCCCGCACGCTATGGGCCGGCGCCGATGTGCCGCCGCTGCTCTCGTCGTTCTCAGAAGAGGCGCTGGCTGCCGCGCGGGACGCAGCACCGGAACTGCCGCGCGCACTGCTGCTCGACACGCTCCCCGCCGATTGGCTCGATCGTCTGCGCGCGCTCGACTGCGTTGCGCTCGACGCCAACCACCGCGAGCTCACGCCCGAAATCATTGCGCAGGCACACGCCGCCGGCTTCCGCGTCTGCTGCTATACCGTCAACGACACCGATCGCGCGCAGTTACTGTGGGGCGCCGGCTTGGATGGCTTGATCACGGATTGGGTCGATCGCATTTCGCCCGCAGGAATGTGAAGAAAACGATCCTTTGACGCGCCAAAACAACGGTTTCTTGGCACGTCAAGGAATCGGAATATTCGTTATAAACGTGCTATGCTTCCCGCCCGTGAAGACTTAGGTCCTTCCCGCACAACTTGTCTGTAAAAGCTGTCTCGGTGCCTCCTTTCTGCCATGCGCGATCTGGTCCGATCAGGTGATTTCAGGCGATTTAGTTTGCGATCCGCTAACCGGTCAAGCCGTGTCGCGGAAGGTTGATGAACCCGCTGAACTCCGGCAGACCCGGAGAAAAGTGAGCGCCCCATGACTGAGCTGTATAAGCAGTATCTGGACACTTCGTACCTGTCCGGCGGTAACGCCGCCTACGTTGAAGATCAGTACGAAGCCTATCTCCAAGATCCCACGTCCGTTAGCGAGGCACTGCGCGCGTACTTCGATGCGCTGCAGAACGTCCCCGCCGTCGACGGTTCCAACGCCCGGGATATCCCCCACGCCCCCATCGTTACCTCGTTTGCTGAGCGCGCCAAGCATGGCCCGATCCGCACGATCGTCGCGTCTGCCGATTCCGATATGGGTCGCAAGCGCGTGGCGGCCACGCAGCTGATTGCCGCGTATCGCAATGTGGGCCTGCGTTGGGCCGATCTTGACCCGCTCAAGCGTCAGGAGCGCCCGCCGGTACCGGATCTGGACCCGGCTTTCTACGGTTTCACCGAAGCCGACCAGGACATCGTTTTCAATGCCAGCAACACGTACTTCGGCAAGGAATCGATGAGCCTGCGCGAGCTGGTCAACAACCTGCGCGAAACGTACTGCGGCTCGATCGGTGCCGAGTTCATGTACATCAGCGATCAGGCGCAGAAGCGCTGGTGGCAGGAACGCCTGGAAACCATCCGTTCCAAGCCGACCTTCTCGGCTGAAAAGAAGAAGCACATCCTGGAACGCCTGACGGCCGCTGAAGGCCTCGAGCGCTTCCTGCATACCAAGTACGTCGGTCAGAAGCGCTTCTCGCTGGAAGGCGGCGAAAGCTTTATCGCGGCGATGGACGAACTGATCCAGCACGCCGGCGCCAAGGGCGTGCAGGAAATCGTGATCGGCATGGCCCACCGTGGCCGTCTGAACGTGCTGGTCAACACGCTGGGCAAGATGCCCGCCGACCTGTTTGCCGAATTCGAAGGCAAGCACGTGGACGACCTGCCGGCCGGCGACGTGAAGTACCACAAGGGCTTCTCGAGCGACGTGACCACCCCGGGCGGCCCCGTCCACCTGTCGCTGGCGTTCAACCCGTCGCACCTGGAAATCGTCAACCCGGTCGTGGAAGGCTCGGTCAAGGCACGTCAGGAGCGTCGCGGCGACAAGCACGGCGCGCAAGTGCTGGCTGTGCAAGTGCACGGTGATGCGGCCTTCGCCGGCCAGGGCGTTGTGATGGAAACGCTGAACCTCGCGCAAACGCGTGGTTACGGCACGGGCGGCACGATCCACATCGTGATCAACAACCAGATCGGCTTCACGACGTCGGACCCGCGCGACTCGCGCTCGACGCTGTACTGCACCGACGTGGTCAAGATGATCGAAGCGCCGGTCCTGCACGTGAACGGCGACGATCCGGAAGCCGTCGTGCTGGCCATGCAGCTGGCCGTGGACTTCCGCACTGAGTTCCAGAAGGACATCGCGGTCGACATCATCTGCTTCCGCAAGCTCGGCCACAACGAGCAAGACACGCCGGCGATGACGCAGCCGCTGATGTACAAGAAGATCGGCACGCACCCGGGCACGCGCAAGCTGTACGCAGACAAGCTCGTCACGCAGAACACGCTGAAGGCCGAAGAGCCGGACGCGTTGGTGCAGGAATTCCGCGCCGCCATGGACGCGGGCAAGCACACGGTCGACCCGGTGCTGTCGAACTTCAAGAACAAGTTCGCAGTGGATTGGCTGCCGTTCCTGAACCGCAAGTGGACGGACTCGGCTGACACGGCTGTGCCGATGGCCGAACTGAAGCGTCTGGCTGAGCGCATTACCGCCATCCCCGACCACTTCAAGCTGCACCCGCTGGTTGAGAACGTCGTCAATAACCGCGCCAAGATGGGCCAGGGCGAGCTGTCGCTGGACTGGGGTATGGGCGAGCATCTGGCGTTCGCCTCGCTGGTGGCATCGGGCTACCCGGTACGTATCACCGGTCAGGATGCCGGCCGCGGTACGTTCACGCACCGCCACGCCGTGCTGCACGATCAGAACCGCGAGCGTTGGGACGCCGGTACCTACATCCCGCTGCAGAACGTGTCGGAAAGCCAGGCACCGTTCACGGTCATCGACTCGGTGCTGTCGGAAGAGGCCGTGATGGGCTTCGAATACGGCTACTCGTCGGCTGAGCCGAACACCCTGGTGATCTGGGAAGCGCAGTTCGGCGACTTCGCCAACGGCGCGCAGGTCGTGATCGATCAGTTCATCTCGTCGGGCGAAGTGAAGTGGGGCCGCGCCTCGGGCCTGACGCTGATGCTGCCGCACGGCTACGAAGGCCAGGGTCCGGAGCACAGCTCGGCACGCCTGGAGCGCTACCTGCAGCTCTGCGCAGACCACAACATGCAAGTGGTGCAGCCGACCACGCCGGCGCAGATCTTCCATCTGCTGCGTCGCCAGATGATCCGGATGTTCCGCAAGCCGCTGATTATCCTAACGCCGAAGTCGCTGCTGCGCAGCAAGGACGCTGTGTCGCCGCTCTCCGATCTGGCCAAGGGCCACTTCGAGACGGTGATCGCCGATACGGCGGAAGATCTGAACGCCGCCAAGGTCAAGCGCGTCGTGGCCTGCTCGGGCAAGGTCTACTACGACCTGGTCAACGCCCGCAAGGAACGTGGCCAGACCGATACCGCCATCATCCGTGTGGAACAGCTGTATCCGTTCCCGCACAAGGCGTTCGCAGCCGAGCTGAAGAAGTACCCGAACCTGACCGAAGTGGTGTGGTGCCAGGACGAGCCGCAGAACCAGGGCGCCTGGTTCTTCGTGCAGCACTACATCATGGAAAACATGAACGACGGTCAGAAGCTGGGCTACGCAGGCCGCCCGGCCTCGGCATCGCCGGCCGTGGGCTACTACGCGAAGCACAACGAGCAGCAGAAGGCGCTGATCGATGCCGCATTCGCCAAGCTCAAGGGCTTCGTGCTGACCAAGTAAGCGACTCGCGCATCAAGGCGGCAGCTTCGGCTGTCGCCTTGGCGCATCTTCGCACCCGAGTTCGATCGTCGAATTCCACCCCATATACGAATTGAGCGCCGCCCCGCTGAGAAGGGCGCGCACACATGAATCCAAGGAACCACCGAAATGGCTATCGTTGATGTCAAGGTCCCGCAGTTTTCCGAGTCCGTTGAAGAAGGCACGCTGATCTCCTGGAAGAAGAAGCCGGGCGAAGCCGTGGCCCAGGACGAAATCCTGATCGAAGTCGAGACCGACAAGGTCGTGCTGGAAGTGCCGGCCCCGTCGGCTGGCGTGCTGGCTGAAGTGCTGGTGGCAGACGGTGCAACCGTCACGTCGGAACAGCTGCTGGCCAAGATCGACACCGAAGGCAAGGCAGGCGCTGCTGCTCCGGCCACTGCCGCACCGGCACCTGCTGCTGCAGCGCCTGCACCGGCTGCCGCTGCGCGGGCCGCTGCTGCTGCCACCGGTGGCGTGGCCATGCCGTCGGCTGCCAAGCTGATGGCTGAAAACAACCTGTCGGCTGGTCAAGTGGCCGGCACGGGCCGCGATGGCCGCATCACCAAGGGCGACGTACTGGGTGCCGTGGCTGGTGGCGCCAAGCCCGCAGCTACGACGACTGCTGCCGCCCCGCAAGCCGCACGTCCGGCCCTGCAGCAAGTGGCTGCTCCGGTGGACTTCGCCGCTCTGGGCGATCGTCCGGAAGAGCGCGTGCCGATGAGCCGTCTGCGCGCCCGTATCGCTGAGCGCCTGGTGCAGTCGCAATCGACCAACGCCATCCTCACCACCTTCAACGAAGTCAACATGAAGCCGGTGATGGACTTGCGCGCCAAGTTCAAGGACCAGTTCGAGAAGACCCACGGCGTGAAGCTGGGCTTCATGTCGTTCTTCGTGAAGGCCGCTGTCCACGCGCTGAAGAAGTACCCGGTCATCAACGCTTCGGTGGACGGCAACGACATCGTCTACCACGGCTACTTCGACATCGGTATCGCTGTCGGCTCGCCGCGCGGTCTGGTGGTGCCCATCCTGCGCAATGCCGACCAGATGAGCCTGGCCGACATCGAGAAGAAGATCGCTGAATTCGGCCAGAAGGCCAAGGACGGCAAGCTGACGCTGGACGACCTGACCGGCGGCACGTTCTCGATCTCGAACGGCGGTACGTTCGGCTCGATGCTGTCGACCCCGATCATCAACCCGCCGCAATCGGCCATCCTGGGCGTGCACGCCACCAAGGATCGCCCGGTGGTGGAGAACGGCCAAGTCGTCATCCGCCCGATGAACTACCTGGCCATGTCCTACGACCACCGCATCATCGACGGCCGCGAAGCCGTGCTGGGCCTGGTGGCGATGAAGGAAGCGCTGGAAGATCCGGCCCGCCTGCTGCTGGACCTGTAAACCTGCCCACGGTCCTACTGCGCGACCCGATCTTGAACCTGCGATGCTCACCGTACCCATGTACGGCTGCGCTTCTCGGTCCAACCTCGGGCCGCTCGCTACGGACCGTGAACAGGTTTAAACCGATTGTTGACGTTCCCGCTCAGGCGGGAACGACGGACTAAAGGATTTCTCCATGAGCAAAGAATTTGACGTGCTGGTGATCGGCGCCGGCCCCGGCGGTTACATCGCCGCCATCCGCGCTGGCCAGCTGGGCCTGAACGTGGCGTGCTGCGAAGGCAACGCCTACGACGATCCGAAGAGCGAGCCGCGTCTGGGCGGCACGTGCCTGAACGTGGGCTGCATTCCGTCGAAGGCGCTGCTGGCCTCGTCGGAAGAGTTTGAGAACGTGAACCACCACCTGGCCGATCACGGCATCACGGTGGACGGCGTCAAGGTCGACGTGGCCAAGATGCTCAAGCGCAAGGACGACATCGTCGGCAAGATGACCAAGGGCATCGAGTTCCTGTTCCGCAAGAACAAGGTGACGCTGCTCAAGGGCTACGGCAAGTTCGTCGGCAAGACCGATGCGGGCTATCAGGTTGAGATCGCAGGCAAGGCCGGCACGGAAGTCGTGACCGCCAAGCACGTGATCATCGCTACGGGTTCGAAGGCACGTCACCTGCCGAACGTGCCGGTGGACAACGTGACCATCGCCGATAACGAAGGCGCGCTGAAGTTTGCCGAAGTGCCGAAGAAGCTGGGCGTGATCGGCGCTGGCGTGATCGGCCTGGAACTGGGCTCGGTGTGGCGTCGTCTGGGTTCGGAAGTGACGATTCTCGAAGCACTGCCGAGCTTCCTCGGCGCGGCGGACGAATCGGTTGCGAAGGAAGCCAACAAGCTGCTGACCAAGCAGGGCCTGAAGATCAACGTCGGCGTGAAGGTTGGCGAGATCGAATCGTCGGGCAAGGGCGTGAAGGTGAACTACACCGACGCCGCCGGCGCTGCCCAAGTGCTGGAGTGCGACAAGCTGATCGTGTCGATCGGCCGCGTGCCGAACACCGACAACCTGGGCCTGGAAGCCATCGGCATGGCAACCGACCCGCGTGGCTTCATCGAGGTGGATGACCACTGCGCGACCAAGCTGCCGAACCTGTGGGCGATCGGCGACGTGGTGCGTGGCCCGATGCTGGCGCACAAGGCCGAAGACGAAGGCGTGGCCGTGGCCGAGCGTATCGTCGGCCAGAAGCCGCACATCGACTACAACTGCATTCCGTGGGTGATCTACACCTTCCCGGAAATCGCATGGGTCGGCAAGACGGAGCAGCAGCTCAAGGCCGAAGGCCGTGAGATCAAGGCTGGCCAGTTCCCGTTCATGGCCAACGGCCGTGCACTGGGCATGGGCGCATCCGACGGTTTCGTGAAGGTCATCGCCGATGCGAAGACCGACGAAATCCTGGGCGTGCACATCGTCGCGGCCAACGCGTCGGACCTGGTGGCCGAAGCTGTGGTGGCGATGGAGTTCAAGGCTGCGGCTGAAGACATCGGCCGTATCTGCCATCCGCACCCATCGATGTCGGAAGTGATGCGCGAAGCTGCGCTGGCTGTCGACAAGCGTCAGCTCAACATGTAATGACTCGCTGAAGAGCGAGCACGGTGCCCGGTCATCCAAAAGATGCCGGGCATTGTTCCATTTGGGCTGCTCGGGCGAGTGCACGGCGGCCCCGCCAAAGCAGATGAACGTTCAGGAAACCTACCTCAAGGAACTGAAGGCGCGCGGCTATCAGCCCGACGAAGCGCAACAGCGTGCCGTCGATCGCCTGCAGCAGTGTTACGACGAATGGGTCGCCTACAAGGCGCGACGCTCGACGGCGCTGCGCAAGATGCTGGTGCGCCCGGAGTTGCCGCGTGGCGTGTACATGTGGGGCGGGGTAGGGCGCGGCAAGTCGTTTCTGATGGACGCGTTCTATAGCTGCGTGCCGCTGGTGCGCAAGACGCGTCTGCACTTTCACGAGTTCATGCGTGAGGTGCATCGGCAGTTGGAAGAGCTGCGTGGCCGCGCCGATCCGCTGGACGAACTCGCGCGCCGTATCGCCAAGAAATACCGCCTGATCTGCTTTGACGAATTCCACGTCAGTGATGTGGCCGACGCGATGATCCTGCATCGGCTGCTCGATCAGCTGTTCGCCAACGGCGTGCAGTTTGTGATGACGTCCAACTACCGCCCAGACCTGCTGTATCCGGACGGCCTGCACCGCGACCGTGTGCTGCCCGCCATTGCACTGCTGCAGGAGAAGCTCGATGTGCTCAACGTCGATGCCGGCATCGATTACCGCAAGCGTGCGATGGAACAGGTGCAGGCGTATCACACGCCGCTGGGCGCCAAGGCTAACTCGGCGTTGCGTGATGCATTTGCTGCGGTGGCAGAGGGGCCCGATGACTCGCCCGTGCTGCACATTGAACAACGTGAGATTCGCGCCGCGCGCAAGGCAGGCGGGGTGGTGTGGTTCGACTTTGCCACGCTGTGTGGCGGGCCGCGCTCGCAGAACGACTATCTGGAAATCGCCTCGCGCTTCCACACCGTCATCCTGGCCGACGTGCCGAAGATGACGCCGCGCATGGCTTCCGAGGCACGCCGGTTCACCTGGCTGATCGACGTGTTTTACGACCACAAGGTCAAGCTGCTGATGTCGGCCGAGGTGCCGGCCGACGAGCTGTACACCGAGGGCCAGATGGCCAACGAATTCCAGCGCACCGTCTCGCGCATCATCGAGATGCAGTCGCGCGAATACCTCGAGGCACCTCGCCGCGAAGTCGATACGTCGCTGACCTGACGACCGCTGATCCGCCTAGTGCGAAAGCGGCGGATTGCGGTGCGAAGGCGGTATGGGCGCCGGTCGCAGGCTCGCGCCAAAGAAGTCCGGCGCCACGGGCTCGTTCTTGCGATTGACGTTGCGGAATGCGCCTTCCACCAGCATCGGCGCGATGTTGCTCACATCCATCTGCGAGGCGATGGTCACGTCTTCGGTAAAGCCGCGTTCGCACAGTTCGCGGCCGGAAACAGAATCCAGCATCCACGCCTTCATCATTCCCGTCTGCGAAGCTTCGCGGTAGATGGCGCGCGCCGCCAGTGCCTCGGGCGATAGCGCCTGCGGCAGAAACCCGGCTACCGTTTCCGACAGGTGGTGCACGATGGCGCCGGCTGCGAGCCAGTCTTCCAGGGCGGGGCGCAGGCTGCCGTCAGCCCAGCGCTCCCCGGAGGCCACGACGGCCACGCGACGGCCCAGCCGCGATGCCGCTTCCGCCACCGCGCGTGCATTGCGCAAGCAGCCTGCAAACGTGGGGGTTGACCCCGTAGCGAGTGCCAGCGTTGCTCCGTTCGGCGAGGGTAGAACCAGGCTGCTGCCCATCGGCAGTTCGCGCAATGACGCTGGCGACAGCGTATAGCCCGGCTGGCTGCGGTCGGTGCCGGCCAGCATGGCGCCGGCCCGGCGGGCAAAGGTTTCGGCGCTGCCGTCTCGCCACGGATACGGGTAGATGCGTGCGCCGCGCCCTACGGCCACGTCCACGCAAGTGCAGAAGGACAGCACGTCCACCACGATGACCACGTCGCAATGCGGTGCCAGCGCGGATGCCCCGTGCTCGCCCCACTCACAGTGAATGTTGTACAGGCTGAATTCGGTCGCCACGGCATCCTCCTGTTTGCCCAGTGCAGCTATTCACTATAGGCGTTTGTATTTTTTGCGGGAGGGGGCCGTTTCCTAGAGTGCGGTAAAGGTCGCTTATTTCGTTCAATGGTGAATGCGGCGCGCTTGATTCGTATCAAGGGCGCCCAGGGGGATGCTGGCTAGCATCACCTCATAATGACGACGACACTCGCCCCCAATCTCCCAACCACCCCAGTGGTCGGTACAAGCTTGCCGCCCAAGGCCGGGGAGACGCGCGCATCGCACGTCACGTGCTATCACTGCGGTTCTGATTTGGACGCGGACACCGCGCTCCACGCCGAGATCGCCGGAACCCTCCATGACTTTTGCTGCGCCGGCTGTCAGGCGGTCGCGCAGACCTTGCATGCGTCCGGCATGGGCCACGTCTACGACGGGCCGATCGCGTTTGCCAAGCCCATCGACGGTGAGCAGCGCGCCGAAGCTGAAGCCGTGTGGGCGACGTACGACTTGCCCGTCATGCGCGAGCGTTTTGTGCGTACGCGGGCCGACGGTGCGGAAGAGTTCTCCCTCGCCATCAGCGGTATGCGCTGTGCGGCCTGCGTCTGGCTGATCGAGCGGGCGTTGTCCCGCGTGCCCGGCGTGCGTGAAGCCACCGTCAACTACGCCACCGAGCGGGCCCGGGTTATTGGTGACGCTGGGGCGGTGCGCTTGTCCGAGGTGTTTGCCGCCATCGCCAACGTCGGCTACCAGGCGTGGCCTGATCAACCGTCCGCGCGCCGTACGGCCGAAGCGCGTGAGCGCCGCAGCCTGCTGATCCGCCTTGGCATCGCCATGCTCGGGATGATGCAGGTGATGATGTACGCGTGGCCGGTGTACCTCTACAGCGGCGAGATTCCGCTTGGCCAGACGCGCCTGATGCAATGGGCCAGCCTGGTGCTGACCGCGCCCGTGGTGGTCGTGTCTGCCGGGCCCATCTTCCGCAGCGCCTGGCGGCAGGTGCGGCACGCTCATGTCGGCATGGACGTGCCTGTGGCGCTGGGTATCGGCGCGGCGTTCGTCGCCAGTGTGATGGCCACGCTGCAAGGCCACGGTGAAACGTATTTCGACTCGGTGACGATGTTCGTCGCGTTTCTGCTGGCGGCACGCTATCTGGAGTTGCGCGCACGGCAGAGTGCGGCTTCTGGTGCAGAAGCGCTGGTACGCCAGTTGCCCGCCACGTGCCGCCGTGTCGATGGCGATTCCGGCACGCTGGAGACCATCCCCGTCGCCGCGCTGCGTGCTGGCGATTGCGTCGAGGTGCGTGCCGGCGAGGTGCTTCCCGCTGATGGCGTGATCGAACAGGGCGTTACCGAGATCGACGAGTCCCTCCTTTCCGGCGAGAGCGTGCCGCGCCCCCGCGACGTGGGTGCCGCAGTGCTGGCCGGCAGCTACAACGTGGTCAGTGCCGTGCGCGTGCGGGTAAGCCGCGTGGGTGCGCAGACACGCCTAGCCGCCATCGTGGAATTGCTCGACCGGGCATTGAGCGACAAGCCGCGCATGGCAGAACTCGCTGATCGGGTGGCCGGCCGCTTCGTGGCTGTGCTGCTGGGCTGGGCGCTGTTGACGGCGATCGCGTGGTGGTGGATCGACCCGACGCGCATGTTTGCCGTGACGGTGGCGGTGCTGGTGGTGAGTTGCCCCTGCGCGCTGTCCCTGGCCACGCCGTCCGCGCTGGCAGCGGCCAGTGGCGCCCTGGCAAGGCGCGGCGTGCTGGTCACGCGTGGCCACGCCATCGAAAGCCTGGCGGCCGTGACGGACGTGCTGCTCGACAAGACCGGCACGCTCACCGAAGGGCGCCTGCGCCTGCTCAGCATCGAAACCTTCTCCCATGTGGACGCCGAGACCTGCCTGGCAATGGCCTGCGCAATGGAGCAGGCAGAGAACCACCCCATCGCGCAATCGCTGCGTGCAGCCACCCCCGAGGCGATGACATTGCCTGCTGTGGGACATGCCACGAATGTGCCGGGGCAAGGTGTGCATGCTGACTTGGACGGCCAACCGATGCAATTGGGCACGCAGGCGTTTGCCGCCCCGCGTTATGCGGATCAACCTGTCGTTGCCACCCGCTACGGCGGCGAAGCGCCCATGGAGGACGTGCCCCCTGCCGCGGCGTGCACCTCCATCTGGCTCGGCCGCGATGGCGAGCCACTCGCGCGCTTCACCCTGGCCGATACGCCACGCGTCGATGCGCCGGCTTGCTTGGATGCCCTACGTGCGCAGGGCCTGCGCTTGCATGTGGTGTCCGGCGATGCCCCCGAAACCGTGCGCTGGTGGGCGAATCGGCTCGGTATCGATCACGCCGTCGGTGGCGCCAGTCCGGAAGACAAACGCGCTTACGTGCGCAAGTTGCAAGCCGAGGGCGCGCGCGTGCTGGCCGTGGGCGATGGCATCAACGATGCGCCGTTGCTGGCGCAGGCGCAGGTGTCGATCGCCATCGGCACCGGTGCGCCGCTTGCCCAGGCCGGTGCCGACGCAATCCTCACCGAGCCGCGGCTATCCGCCATCAGCGATGCGGTATCGATCGGCCGCCGTACGTTGCGTGTGGTGCGCCAGAACCTCGGCTGGGCCTTTGCTTACAACGCCATCAGTATTCCGCTCGCCACGCTGGGGTGGCTGTCGCCGCTGGTGGCGGGGGTGGGAATGTCCGTGTCGTCGCTGCTGGTGGCGCTCAATGCGTGGCGCCTGACGCGTGCGATCTAGCGCACGACAGAGGAGGGGGAAATGGAAACACTGTTCTTGCTGATCCCGCTGTCGCTGATGGCGGTGGTCGCCATTGTGGGTGCGCTGTGGTGGGCGGTCGGCTCGGGCCAATACGACGACATGAAGAGCCCTGCTGAGTCGATTTTGCTCGATCCGGACACACCCGCACGCGACGCAACGCGCCGGAGCTGAACTGCTTAACCACATTGCCCGGGTTGCCTTGATGCACGTCAAGACCCCCAAGCCATCCGATTCTTAACATGACCGAATCAAACCAACTACCTTGGGGAGCAAGCATGGAATCATCCAGCGCGTTGCAGCACACCCAGACCTTCAACTACCGCGTGGTGCGCCAGTTCTCGATCATGACGATCGTCTGGGGCATCGTCGGTATGGCGGTCGGTG